>JAUSOY010000012.1 GCA_030656615.1 Bacteroidales bacterium
AAAATTAAAGGCAAGTACTTACAACTATATTTAGATGAGTTTTGCTATAAATTAAACCGTAGGTATTTCGGAAACAGACTGTTTGATAGGCTTACAGTTGCAATGGCAAATAATTACTGGTATAATAACGAATAAGCATATAAAATAATGTCAAATAAATGCAATATTCAATGAAAATAAGTTTTCGTCAAAGACTCATTATCTTTGCCTCTCTCATTCTGTTAATCAATGGGT
Organism: Bacteroidales bacterium; assembly: GCA_030656615.1. GTDB lineage: Bacteria > Bacteroidota > Bacteroidia > Bacteroidales > TTA-H9 > JAUSOY01. The sequence continues at coordinate 235 of JAUSOY010000012.1, forward strand.
TTATAGGTTATGCCGTTTATAAAAGCAAACAAAAACTTATTGATTCAGAACTATGGGTGCAACATACCGAGGATGTTATTCTCAAATCAGAAAATATCCTCTCTCTTGGCAAAGACATAGAATCTGCATCACGGGGCTTCGTTATTACGAACGATAGCGCATTTCTTGAACCCTTATTTATTGCCGAAAAAATAATTTTCCAAAACATTCAGCAACTCGGGCAACTTATTCAGGATAATCCCGTGCAGCAACAACGTTTGGATTCAATCAATTTTTATATACAAAAGCGTTTGGAATTTTCATTGCAACAGGTTGAATTAAGAAGTAATCACGGATTGAATCCCGCCATTGCTCTTACTTCTACCAATCAGGGTATGTATTATTCCGACCGTATGCGACAGATTACTACTATTCTTAAGCAGGAAGAGATCATCATGCTTAAACAACGAAAGCAAACGAATGAGCGGAGTGTGTTATTGGTCAATCTAATTTCAGCGGGTATGTTTATTTTGATGACGGTGTTCACTTTATTTTTGTTATTTGTTACCGGGAAATATTTGTTACAGATTAAAGAAAAAGAAAGACTGGCAACAGAGTTGATTATTGTTAACGAGGATCGCAGGGAGACGAACGAGTACCTTGAAAATTTGCTCGACTACGCGAATGCCCCGATTATTGTCTGGAATATGGATTATAAGATAACACGTTTTAACAAAGCTTTCGAAGCACTTACCGGAAGAACTGAAAAGGATGTAATTGGCCAATCTCTGGAAATTTTGTTTCCGTCTGTTGAAAAAGACAATTCTATGAAACTGATTAGGAAAACCCTTAAAGGTGAATGGCTGGATGTTGTAGAAATTAATATTCTTCATATCGATGGTTCGGTGAGGATACTTCTATGGAATTCAGCAAATATCATGTCCCCGAACGGAAAGACTCCTATGGCCACCATCGCGCAAGGCAATGATATCACTGAGCGCAAAATGGCAGAAAAAGAAATCAAAAAAATGAACGAAACCTTAGAGGGAAAAGTAATTCAACTTGAAGCAGCTAATAAAGAACTCGAAGCATTCAGCTATTCTATTTCTCACGATTTACGGGCACCTCTGAGGCATATTGGTGGGTTTATTGATTTACTGATTAAAAATAATTCAGCTCAACTCAACGATAGTGGATTAAGGTTTTTGAACATTATTTCAGAGTCATCAAAAGAAATGGGAAATCTGATTGATGCATTATTAGCATTTTCAAGGTTAGGAAGATCTGAATTGCAAGGAACCAAAATTAACACAAAAACCATGGTAAGCCGGGTACTTGATACTTTTACCGATGAATTAGCAGCAAGAAATGTTGAAATAAGAATAGCAGAACTTCCGGATTCATGGGGCGATGAGAACCTACTCAATCAGGTATGGATAAACTTAATTTCCAATGCTCTGAAATATTCCAAAAACACAGAAAAGGCCGTAATTGAAATAGGAGGCAAAATGGAGGATGATAAAACGATATACTACGTAAAAGACAATGGAGTAGGATTTGACATGAAGTATGCAGATAAACTATTTGGCGTTTTCCAGCGCCTGCACAAAGCCAAAGATTTTGAAGGAATAGGAATTGGTCTGGCCAATGTGAACAGAATTGTGATGAGGCATGGTGGAAATTGTTGGGCAGAAAGTGAAATTAACAAAGGCACCACATTTTTCTTTAGTAATCCAATTAATCATAATTAAAAATTATTATCCATGAAAACAGAAATAAAAAGAATTCTAATTGTTGACGATAGTCCCAAAGATGTTGAACTTACCATCGCAGCTCTTTCTGAAAATAATCTGGCCAACGAAGTTGATGTTGCCGAGGATGGAGAAGAAGCCTTGGATTATCTCCATAAACGTGGTAAATTCTTGAACCACCCTGGCTATCCCGCAGTTATCCTATTAGACATTAAAATGCCTAAGATGAACGGAATTGAAGTGTTAAGGCACATTCGCAATGATCCTAAATTAAAACTTATTCCCGTTATTATGGTAACCTCATCCCGCGAAGAAAGAGATCTGGTTGAGAGTTACAAACTTGGCGCGAATTCGTATGTTGTCAAACCGGTTGACATTAGCCAGTTCCTTGAGGCAATAAAGATTCTGGGGCAATTTTGGGCTATCGTGAATCAACCTCCTCCATTAAATGGCTGATTAAAAGTATTTTTCAAACACTTATTACAATTGCATCATGGAAAATAAAATTGATATATTACACCTTGAAGATTCTCAAAACGATTCGGAGTTAATTCGGACTATTATTGAGGATAGTGGAATAGAACATGATTACTATTTGGCCGACAATAAAATTGATTTCATTCATTTTTTGGAGACTAAAAATATCGCTATCATAATATCTGATTATAGTCTGCCCAGTTATAAAGGCAGCGAAGCATTAAAGGTTGCAAGAGAAAACTATTCCCACATACCATTCATATTTGTTTCAGGAACGATAGGGGAAGATAGAGCCATTGACGCCATGAGAAACGGTGCGACAGACTATGTTCTAAAAGATAAACTTGAGCGCTTGGTCCCGGCAATTAAAAGAGCCCTGAACGAATATGAGCTTGAGATCAAGCGAAAGCAAAACGTGAAAAGCCTGAAAGAAAAAAACGAACTTATTGAAATCCAAAACGAAAAGTATATTCAAATTAATAAGGAACTTGCTTTTCAGAATGAGGAAAAAGAAAAGCGTGCTATTGAGCTGATCATTGCCAATAAAGAACTTGCATTTCAAAACAAGGAGAAAGAAAAACGGGCAGAGGAATTATTTATCGCCAATAAAGAGCTTGCTTTTCAAAATGAAGAAAAGGAAAAACGTGCGGCAGAGTTAATCATTGCCAATAAAGAGCTTGCCCATCAAAACAGATTGAAGGAAAAACGGGCAGCAGAACTGGTCATTGCCAATAATGAGCTTGCTTTTCAAAATGAAGAGAAAGAGAAACGTGCGGCAGAGTTAATCATTGCCAACAAAGAACTTGTCTTTCAGAACGATGAGAAAGAAAAGCGCGCAGAAGAATTAATTATTGCTAACAAGGAACTTGCCTATCAAAACGATGAGAAAGAGAAACGTGCGGTAGAGTTAATCATTGCTAAAGAGCGGGCAGAAGAAAGCGACCGCTTAAAATCTGCATTTTTAGCCAATATGAGCCACGAAATCCGTACTCCGATGAATGGCATTTTAGGCTTTTCTGAACTTCTTAAAAACCCTGATCTTTCTGGTGATGAGCAACAAGAGTATCTCGAAATTATTGAACAAAGTGGTACACGTATGCTAAATACCATCAACGATATTGTGGATATTTCAAGGATTGAAGCAGGACAGATGGATTTTAACATTTCAGAAGTGAATGTAAACAAAGAAATGGAATACTTGTATTCATTTTTTAAATCCGAAGCAGAGGTTAAAGGGATTCGCCTTTCTTTTAAATGCGGGCTGCCTAAGTTTGCATCAATAATTGAAACAGACCGCGAAAAACTGGATTCGGTTCTGACAAACCTTGTGAAAAATGCAATAAAATATACCCGGGAAGGTTCGATTGATTTCGGTTATGGAGTTGTAAAGGCAGAAGATTGTACCTTGTTGCAATTTTACGTAAAGGATACAGGAATTGGAATACCAAAAGATAGGCAGTTAGCTATTTTCGACCGTTTTGTTCAGGCCGACATCGAAGACAAACATGCCATGCAGGGTTCGGGATTGGGTTTAACAATTTCGAAAGCGTATGTAGAAATGCTAGGCGGTAAGATTTGGGTTGAAAGCGAGACCGGAAAAGGCTCGGTTTTTTATTTTGACATTCCCTGCAAAGAAGCGACTGTAGTTAGGAAAGATGAAAAAACTGGAGTACCGGTAAGTGTCGAAAAAAATCAGGCAAGAAAGTTGAATATTCTAATTGTTGAAGATGACGAAGCTTCGGAAAAGCTGCTGACGATTGTAGTGAAAACAATTTCCAAAAATATTGTTGTTGCAATAAACGGAATTGAAGCCGTTGAGATTTGTAGGAACACCCCGGACATCGATTTGGTATTGATGGATATGCAAATGCCCGGCATGAACGGGTATGAAGCTACGCAGCAAATAAGGGAATTTAATAAGGAAGTTATTATTATTGCCCAAACGGCATTTGCCCTAAACGGCGACAGCGAAAAAGCACTTGAGGCAGGCTGTAATGCACACATCTCGAAACCAATAAAGAAAGAAGAATTAGTGTCATTAATTCAGAAGCACCTTAAATAATAACACACGGCCATAATAAATCAAAAATGTGTGCTGCCCAATTTAATATTCATTGGCATTTGGAGCCAGGAATCCGCTGCTGTTTTTTGGATGTGTTAGTATTGTACTACAATAAGGGGGTTAAAAAGTTTTTGTCAAAGGCTTGAGGCAATAAAAAAAGATTTCTATATATTTATGGGGAAGGTATGAACACCCCCAGTCGCATCAGGCTATGAGTTCTGAGTGGTTTGATAAAGTAGGACTATATAATATGTCGATAAATTACTCAGATTGCCAAAATTAATTTGAAATCGCTGTATACGAGAGTACATACGGTGGCGTGAGTGAGCGGGGAGTAATACTTCTACTTACTCGATTTTAGACTTTTGCAAAGGAATCTGCATTTTAAAACAAAATTTTCTATTGATTTCCGACAAATATGTGAATCATACAACTTTTTTTTAAAGTTTTGTAACACAATCAGGTCTTTTCGTCCTCATCTTTGCAATGTGATAACCCAACCTTAACAATATTCGAATTTCATGGCAAACATAAAAAGAAACTGGAATGAGCAAAAAGGCAAGCTCAAAAAAAGATTTGCAATACTAACAGACAATGATTTATTGCTTGAAGAAGGGCAAATAGACGAGATGCTAAAAAGGCTTCAAATTAAATTGGGTAAAACAAAAGATGAATTGAACAAAATTATTGAATCGTTTTAATAAAAATTAAACCCAATTTATGCATTAGAAATTTGAAACGGAGGAGAAAGACATGATACCTTTTTGAACAATTTCTCAAGAAATTGTCGTCGCTTTTCTTTAGCTGAGAGTACCAAGGTTGTTTTCCGGCCAGTTTTAACCAGATAAGAT
>JAUSOY010000014.1 GCA_030656615.1 Bacteroidales bacterium
TCAAGTCGTTGAATAGTTTCATAATGCCTGTATCTTTAATACTAAGATACTTATTCTTCTTATACCCAAAATATTTTTATCGTTAAGTTATTATATTAGTTATCAACAATTTAAGTTTAAAGACAGACTCTAATTAGTTGAACAATCACCGATAAAAGCAGAAGCAGGCCAATCAACTTTTTATGAGAAGCCGGCAATACTTTTTTGAATTCTGTATTCATCATTTGCATGTAGAACAAATATACGGAATTCCAATTATCATGTATGGGCAGATGTGAGTGAAGCATAAATAATGATAAAAAAGAAGGAATAAAATTGCCGTTCATGAAGACAGGCAGGCAAACCATTATGATTTACCTACCTGTTTTTAATTACAAGTTCCTAAAAAATCCCATATTTTAGTGTGATACCACCGTTTAGTGTGCGGAAAACACATTCACTTGTTTCGAGTAGTTCAACCGGTGAAGTATTCCGGTATGTGCCATGCAGGCCCAACCACCAGTTTCCTCCAATCCTGGCCTGAATCTCTATTCCTGGTTCAAACACCTGGAATGTCGATTGGTCAATAATTTCTTCAAACCAGGGTTTGTCCTTGCGAAAATCCTTATCGTATTCATATTTAACAAGACCCTGACCTGATAAAATGGAGAATCCGATTTTCACACGACTGCCAATTGGCTGAAGATATTCCACAAATATTCCCTGATAACCTGCCTGAAGGTGATACGTGCCATTTTCGGCAAGTTCAGTAAGGGCATAGTCGTACCATAAGGCATCGCCACCTACACCAACCACCCACCTTTTATCAAGGACGAGTCCGGCACGGTAACCAAGCCATCCGGCATCCTTATCCATCATTCGGGTATAACTGCTGTTGATTCCGGCATATAATCCGAGGGTATGTTCTTTTTTGCCGCCATTATAAGACCAGATATAATCTTTATGATCCTGTGCTGTGGAGGTTAAAATACTTGCCAGAAATAGAATTGTTCCGGCCATAATAACTTTTGCTTTCATGATTTTGAGATGTTTAAATTTTGATGAAGCAAAAGTACAGGCAGGCAATTGGCTCTACAATTGAAACACGACGAGCCTGTAAAACGAAAGGATGAGCCGGAAAAATCCGGGGTCAGATGTTTGGTGAGCCTTTGTTTGGGTTAAGTATTTGGATTGTTGATGAATGCACAAACACTAAACTTGGGCTCACAAGCATTCTGCACGCCATTTTAAGTAGTGATTTTTACTGTTTTACGGCTCTGATTACTAAATTCAAAAAAAATACCGATGATCGGAAGCAGAGTGTATCTGAATAATTCAGCCAGGATATTGATAAGGATAGGAGAGAAGCCTTAGAGCTTTATCAGTTTATGCGAGAATGAACGACCTTCCTGATTACTAACCTTAAGAATGTAAAACCCGGATGGGATATTTTTGACATCGAAGTTTAATTGAAGGCTGCCACTGGTTGTTTTTTGATTTTTGTCCAGTAAACTTTTACCGCTCAGATCAAAAAGTTCGAAACGGAGATTTTCTGGCCTCAATGTTTTAATATCAATTTGTACAATATCTTTTAATGGATTCACAACATTGAAATATTCAGCAAATGAAATTTCAGAGATGTCGAGGGTTTTATCAGCCATCAGTTTTAGCATAACGGGTAAATGGTCAGAACTGGCATACAGCGCGTTAATAACTTCTTCCGGTGCTGAATTATTTGTTGGATAGTCGGTGAGCGATTTATTAAAACGCATCCCGTCCTGTCCAATGGTTTTATAACTGCCAGGAATGTATTTTACTGCTTTTTTGCCATCACGGATATCCTTGGAAGTAAGAATGAAGTCAAAGCGATCGTCCATACCTCCGCCCGAGAAGCAATTGCTGCTGGTATGTGTGCTTTGGGTATGCCACTCAGCAAAATTTACATTATTGTTCCAGTTTCCAATTTTATTGATGGGATCAACAAAGGCATATTGCAAGTATGTATAATTGGTAAATTGCTGCCAGGCTTCCTCATCGCTGGTATACAAATTAAAGTCGCCCATAATCATGAAGTTTCCCGGCTGAAAATTATTCTTTATATAGGCCATTACATTACGGGCCATAGTCCCTCTTGATATAGCATCGGAAGTACTAGAACCAGCCTTGAGGTGAGCAGTCATAACACTGACATAAATTGTGTCGCCGGATAGTAAATCGGGTGTAATTATATACAGCCTGAATAAATCAATATCCCTAACCGATGATTGTACCACTCGATGCGAATGATAACCCAATTTTTCGGTATTATAATAAATCATGTTAACAATGTCAGAACTGGCCAGATTTTTTATCGTTCCACGGGCATATTTAGTAACACCGTCCACATTTAATACATTGGTTAATATACGCTGATGATATGTGGCTGAAGGTGAAATTTCATTGACACATAAAATATCGGGTTTTGCGTAAGTCATGATGGTTTTTAAAGCGGGATCCTTAACGGATGCATTATTATTACTGGATGTACAGTAAGAAGTGTAATTTCCGTAATTCAATAAATTATAGGTCATTACAGTAATGGTGTCCTGTGCCCGGGCAATCATGCTGAAACACAAGGCAGTAACTAGGAGTGATTTTTTAAACATCCGGAAAGTGCTTGTTTATAAGGGCAACAAATGTACGGAATTTAAGTGTTCGTGATCATGGCCTCGGCAATACGCAAACCATCAAGGGCAGAGGACACTATGCCACCGGCATAACCTGCTCCTTCGCCAGCCGGGTACACTCCCCGTATATTCGATTGGTATTCAGTATTTCTTAGAATTCTGAGCGGGCTCGAACTGCGGGATTCAACTCCACTTAAAACAGCATCATCCATCATGAAACCTCGTATACGGGCATCAAAAAGAGGTAAGGCATCATGCAGTGTTTTACTGATGTGTGCAGGAAGGCAAAGGCTTAGTTCGGTCAGTCGATATCCGGGTTTATAGGAAGGTAAAACCTTACCAAGCTGTTTCGTTGGCCGGGCGTTCATGAAATCGGCAACTCTTTGAACAGGAACATGGTAATCTCTTCCACCCAATTCGAAGGCCAGTTTTTCATATTTTCGCTGATATTCCACTCCGGCCAATGGATGATTACTACCGAAATCTTTTGGTCCTACATTAACCAGTAATGCCGAGTTGGAGTTTTCTGCATCCTGTGCATATTCGCTCATTCCATTGGTTACCAGGTAGCCTGGCTCGGAAGCCCCAGGAACAACCATTCCGCCCGGACACATACAAAACGAATAGGCAGAGCGCCCGCCCGTCAACTGCACGGCCAATTTGTATGGAGCTGCACCCAATGCCGGATGGCTGGCAAATTTACCGTACTGTGCCTGATTGATAAAGGTTCTGGGATGTTCGATGCGCAATCCCATGGAAAATATTTTCTGCTCCATATGAAGTCCGCGGCGATGAAGCATGGCGAATGTATCACGAGCCGAATGGCCTGTCGCCAGCACCAATCGATTTGTAAGGATTTCCTGGTTTTCGTTCACGATAATTCCTGACAAACAATCATTTTCAATAATGAGGTCATCAAGGCGGGTTTCAAACAGGAATCTGCCTCCCAATCGAATAATCTCTGTCCTGAGATTTTTAAGTAACAGACGTAATTTGTCTGTGCCAACATGTGGTTTGGCAGAAACCAGAATTTCGTGAGGGGCACCTGCCTTTACCAGAGTTTCGAATATAAAGGCCGTGCGGGGATCGTTTACAAGGGTATATAATTTACCATCGCTAAAAGTACCTGCTCCACCCTCACCAAACTGAATATTGGATTCAGGATTCAAGGCTCCGCCCATCATAAACATATCGACATCCTTGATGCGTTCTTCCACTGCTTTTCCTCGCTCAATAATTAATGGATTACGACCAGCGCGTGCAAGATACAGGGCAGCAAAAAGACCACATGGGCCACTGCCCACAATTACCGGACTTTTCTCATCAAGCGATGGAGCAGAAAAAGGGATATTATAAACGAATGCTTCGTAAATTCGAAGCCGATGACGTTTGAATGCTGCGTGTTCTTGTGCCAGACTTTTTAATAAAATTTCATCGCTGGCCACTTCAAAATCAACCGTAAAAACGAAATTTACCCGACTTTTATTTCTCGAGTCGATTGCACGTTTGGCGATTTTAAAGGAGAGAATTTCTTTCGATTTAATATTCAATATGGATGCGATAACGGAAGGAATTCTCGATTCACTCCCATCAGGACTGATTACGATTTCTTCAATTCTTATCATTCATCTCTGTTTTACCGCAATAGCGTTTGATGAGATTATATGCATTTTTGAGTCCTAATTCACCGGCTTTACTAAGATCTTTGCAGGCGGGTTCATTTTTTCTCAGGTAAATATGTATCAGTGCTCGGTTGTAATACGCTTGAGCCAAATTCGACTCCAGTTCAATGGCTTTATTATAATCGTGTAATGCCTTTTCGTAATCACCCAGTTTTACTAAAACATTGGCACGGTTAAAATAGGCAAAGCTTAAATCGGGATTCAGGGAAATCACTTTATCATAATCGGCTATCACTTCATTATATTCGGGTAGCGCTTCCTTGGGCTGAGATTTAGAATTTTGGCCACTACTTCCAATCGTAATAGCTCCCATCACATCTTCCTGTCCGCTGAGTTGTTCAGCCATTTCAAGTTTAATATTAGCGCGGTTAAAATATGCAAGGGCAAATTGCGGATCATACCCAATGGCCATATCATATGCACTTACAGCTGAACTATAATTTTGAATCATACCATTCAGGATGCCTGTAAAGAAATATCCAAGCGGATCAGTAGGATTCATACGCATGGATGAATCAACGTTTTGAAGATACTGACCAATTTGTTCTGCCGTCAGTCTGCTTTCACGGTTTGTAATCCCAAACTGCAGTTTGTATTTAATGCGTCGGTTTATGTCGGCCACTTTCCGAAGCCAGTATTCGCCACGTTTTTGCTCTACATACACCGAATCGTTATACAAGTATGTGATGAAAAAGTTTTGTTCGAGATCGACATAAACGGGCTGAAACTGAATTTTACCGTCCACGGCCGATGTATTTCGGAAGTCGGCTTCAAATTCTATGACCTTGGTCAGGAATTCTTGATTTGAATAAGCTTTAAGTGTTGAATCGCCTGATTCTGCTACAGTTTGTTCAATGAGCAGTGCCTTATTGTAGTCGGCCATGGCTCTTTTTTCATCTTTCAGTTGACGGCGGACATCGGAGCGGTTCATCCAGGCTTTTGAAAAATCAGGAAATAATTCAATAGCCCGGGTGTAGTCTTTTTCAGCTCCTTTATAATCTTCAAGCTGATGCTTTGTAATAGCGCGGTTAAAAGTTGCCAGAATATTATCCGGATTTATTTCGAGCACCTTGGTATAATCTTCCAAAGCTCCTTTAAAATCTTTCTTTTCGCCACGCAAAATCGCACGATTATAATATGTTAAAGCATTATATGGATCGAGTTCAAGCACCTTGTTAATGTCGTTCATGGCATCATCCTCTTTTTTGAGTTTGATCATAGCCATTGCCCGGTTAAAATATACCATAGGATTATCGGGGTCGAGTTTTAATGCCTGATTAAAGTCGTCCACAGCACCGGTATAGTCGGCTGTATCGTACTTAAAAGCACCACGCCTTACATATGCTTCGGTAAAAAAATAATTCAGTTTGATTGCCTGATCCAAGTCTGCGATGGCTCCCTGTGTTTCATTTAATGCGTGACGTGCCAATCCTCTTGCCAGCCAAGCTAAAGGAACGTCCGCTTTTCTTTTCATAGCCGAATCAATATCGGATAGTGCCCCAATATAGTCCTTCATTTGCATTCGGGTGAGGCTTCGGTTTATAAAAATATTTGCATCAATGGCGTTTACGTGAATGGCTTGTTGAAAATCGTCTAGAGCTGCCTGGTAATCATGCATTCGATCCCGTGTAATGGCCCTGTAATGCAGTGCATCGCTATATAGCGGGTGAATGGAAAGACATTTTGTAAAGTCCCTGTCGGCGCCCATATAGTCGCCAAGATTATACTTGGCTATCCCACGATAGAAATAAGGTTCATATAATTCTGGTGATGAATTGGTTACCACATTTAAATATTTGATGGCAGCAACATAATTGCCCTCCGACAAATTATGCATACCCGAAAAGATAAAATGTGGAATGTTGATTTGTGCCCCGATTTTTTGAGTAAAGGTGGTAGTAAAGATAGTAATCAACAGTATTCTGAGACTTAGTTTTATCATGCTAAATGAGTTCAAGGGTATGCAATAACATCGACAGTTATGGAATTATTATAATTTGATAAATAATCGTTTCCAGAAATCAGAGTGCTGTTTTTGTTTTTGATATCAGTTTTATTTCTCCAACCGTCATGGCTTTGTCAACAGCTTTACACATATCATACACGGTTAGCAGAGCCACCGATACTGCGGTAAGGGCCTCCATTTCGATGCCTGTTTGTCCGATGCATTTAACTTCGCTTTCTGCTAAAATTCCATTTTCCTGAATCGTGCAAACTACTTTTGCTTTCGAAATCTGTAGTGGATGACAAAGCGGAATCAGAGCCGAAGTCTGTTTAGCGGCCATAACTCCGGCTATTTCTGCTGTGGCCAGCACATCGCCCTTTTTCATCATGTTTTCTTGAATTAAAGCAATGGTAGATGGCTGAAGACGAATAAAACCCGAAGCTTCAGCGGTTCGAACCTGCTGGGGTTTTCCTGATACATCAACCATGCGGGCTTTCCCTTCCTGGTTAATATGCGATAAATGATCCATAGTAAAGGTTTTATGCGTCAAAAGTAGCAATAAATCAGCCCGGGTAGCATCCAAAATCATACCACAGAAGGTTAAAATCCCATACGAATAACAATAGTATTATATAAAAGCGATGGGCTAATATTAGCATTAACCCATAAGTAATTGGATGGTGCTCGAAGTAAAATACCAATCCATACTTAAATTTTTAATATTCCGAAAATAGTGATAACCTAAAGCATTTTCCGGTCAGTTATCAGACCTCAGTAAGCACAACCAAGCTCTTCACATACTTCTAATAATCTTTTAGGACTAAACAACAAAAATGTCCGGAAAATCAATTGAATAGCACGTATAATAAATAGAACGTTACACTTATCTCTTATTTTGGGATTTGGGTACTCTCTGTGTTTATTTTTACAATTGATATAAATCTTTTTAAAATCTACAGTGCTATGAAAAATTTATTAATCACCTTGATTTTCGTGGCCTTCGCCGGCTTCGGGCTTCAGGCACAAACAGTAAAAATAAGTGGAGAACAAACACGTGGCCATGGCAGCAATGCCAAACTGAGCAGTGTGGCTGTTACCATTAATAAAACAATGAGCATCGATAAGGTAGAAGGTAATTGTGCTGGTTTTTGGATTCAGCAGGGAAGTGTAATTACCCATAAATTTTACGATGTTACATCGCCTATTGGCACTACGCTAAAAGCTGGAACATATACTATCTATCCTAATATAAAGGACAAGCAAAATAGTGCCAATGTAACCATAACGCTTAAGTGAGTGATAAAGCCAGTATTGGTATCCTGAAACCATAACTGTTTTTATTGATCCCATTAGCAAATAGAATAAATCGAAATTCCATAAAACACATCCAAATGAAAAAAGCATTTTTTCTGATAATGGTTTTGCTTACAGGAGCCGTTTTTACGGCTTGCAATGTTACTACCGCTAACCTGAGTGATATAAAAATGTGTGAACAGCTGGATGGCAAGCTTTGTGCTGCCGATCAGATTGTTTTTACGACGAATGCTGCCGAGTTGTATTTGAGTTGTAAACTCAATAATGCTCCGGCAGAAACCAAAGTAAAATTTTCCTGGTTTTTTCTAGGGGAAGAAAAAGTTTTTATTGATGAAGTAGCCCTGACTACCGATGGCAGCCAGACACAATATGAATTGCATTCAAGTCTTAGTAAACCGAACAATGGCTGGCCTGCTGGAAATTACGAAGTAATTATTACCATTGATGCCAATGAGGCTTCCTCAATTACTAAATTGTTTTCGATACAATAATGCTTGATTGATGTCGCTGTCAGGTCTTAATGAATTAGCTTAAAAAAATCAGGCGGTCAGGTTTTTTCAACCTGGCCGCCTGATTAGATTATATCAAACGTTTATTATGCGAATAATGGATATTGAATCATCATATCCACGACCTGTTTACGTACTTTTTCGATAACCGCTTCGTCATTAATATTCGAAATGACCGTATCAATATAGTTGACGATAATAGGCATATGTTCTTCTTTCAGTCCACGGGTAGTAATGGCTGGTGTACCAGCTCTGAATCCGGAGGTGGTAAAAGGCGAACGACTGTCAAATGGTACCATATTTTTATTGATGGTTATATCTGCTTTAACCAATGTATTTTCCACTTGCTTTCCGGTAATATCCGGAAATTTTGTGCGGAGGTCGATGAGCATCAAATGATTATCCGTACCATCTGAAATAACTTTATAACCACTGTTTATAAATGCTTCAGCAAGTACATAGGCGTTTTTCTTGACCTGCTGAACGTATGCTCTGTATTGTGGAGTAAGCGCTTCGCCAAAAGCCACAGCTTTTGCAGCAATAACATGTTCGAGTGGACCGCCCTGAATACCTGGAAATACAGCAGAATCAAGTAATTGCGACATCATTTTTATTTCGCCCTTGGGTGTTTTTAATCCCCATGGATTTTCAAAATCTTTACCCATTAAAATTATTCCACCACGTGGACCACGCAAGGTTTTGTGGGTCGTGGAAGTAATAATGTGACAATGAGGAACAGGATTGTTCAGTATTTTTCCGGCGATAAGTCCGGCAGGATGCGCGATATCGGCCATCAGGATAGCACCTACTTTATCTGCAATCTGTCTCATACGCTCGAAATCCCAATCGCGTGAATAGGCAGAAGCTCCCGCGATAATCATTTTTGGTTTTTCGGCCAATGCCACGGTTTCCATCTTATCATAATTGATAACGCCCGTACTTTCTTCAACGGTGTATGCTACCGGGCGATATAAAATACCGGATGAATTTACCGGGGAACCGTGTGAAAGGTGGCCGCCATGCGCTAAATCGAGTCCCATGAAGGTATCACCGGGTTTTAGACAGGCAAGGAAAACGGCCATATTGGCCTGGGCACCAGAGTGGGGCTGAACGTTGGCCCATTCAGCACCAAAAAGTTCTTTTAGGCGTTCAATGGCCAGTGTTTCTGTTTGGTCTACAAACTGACAACCACCATAATAACGCTTTCCAGGATATCCTTCAGCATACTTATTGGTCAATACAGAGCCCATGGCTTCGAGCACCTGTGGACTAACAAAATTTTCTGAAGCAATCAGTTCGATGCCATGCATCTGCCGTTGTTTTTCCGCTTCAATAATTTCAAATACTCTTGTATCTCTGATCATTGCAATGTAAATTGATGTTTTGATATGGAATATACCGGAACAGATCCCGGAATTTTGCAAAGGTATGAAATAGTAATTAGTGAATCATGATAACGATGCGTTGAATAGTATTTGTTTGAAATTCAAGAAATTGAACTGAATGAATTATGATTGTCAGCATTGTATCGTTATTTTTTTTGTATTGTTCTTATTCAATCTTCATCTCATCAAATGGTCTATCGTATTTTATACTTGCGATGAAGCGGAATTTTTTTTATATTTTTGAGGAATTATTTAAAATCATGATTCATTACGAAAAATTCATACTTTCCAATGGCTTGAGAGTGCTGGTTCATACCGATATAGCCTCACCTCTTGTGGCCATGAATATTTTATATGATGTAGGTTCGCGTGACGAGAGCCCCGATCGGACCGGTTTTGCTCATCTCTTCGAGCATTTGATGTTTGGTGGCAGCATCAATATTCCCCGTTATGATGAACCACTCGAAAAGGTTGGTGGTGAAAATAATGCCTTTACAAGCGCTGATATCACCAATTATTATCTGACACTTCCTTCCAAAAATCTTGAAACAGCCTTTTGGCTTGAAAGTGATCGTATGCTTAGCCTGGCCTTTTCAGAAAAATCACTTGAAGTTCAGCGAAACGTCGTTATGGAAGAGTATAAGCAACGATACCAAAATAAGCCTTACGGAGATGTATGGCTGCTTTTGAAACCCCTGGCTTATAAATTTCATCCGTATCGGTGGCCAACAATTGGTCAGAAAATGGAACACGTGGAAACTGCAAGTCTACAGGATGTAAAAGATTTTTTTAAAAAGTTTTATCATCCGGGCAATGCCATACTCACACTTTCTGGTGATATTAGTTTAGAAACAGCGAAGGACTTATGCGAAAAGTGGTTTGCTCCCATTCCGGCCTGTACGCCATATGTCAGGAATTTACCCATTGAACCTTTGCAAACAGCTGCAAGAAGTCTGAGTGTAGAACGCGATGTTCCATTTGATGCTTTTTATAGGGCATACCCAATGTGTAATCGTTTACATAAAGATTATTATGCCTGCGATATTATTTCCGGTGTTTTAAGTGAAGGTCAGTCTTCAAGGTTGAATCAGCGTCTGGTTCGAGAATTGCAATTGTTTTCTGATATTAATGCTTACCTAAGCGGTGATATTGACGAAGGGTTATTCGTTTTTTCGGGAAGACTGAGAGAAGGTGTGGATATGAAGATTGCCGAAGAAGCCATCGATAAAGAAATACATACCTTAATTCATGAAGGAGTTACAGAAATAGAACTGACTAAAATTGTGAATAAGGTTGAATCGATACAGGTGATGGCAGAAATGAATATCACCGAAAAAGCGATGAACCTTGCCTATTGGGAATTGTTGGGGGATCCTTCCAGGGTAAATACGGAAATAGAATTCTATAAAGCCTGTACTGTATCTGATATTCAGAATACTGCTGCAGCGCTTTTCAAACCTGAAAAATCGAATACCCTTTATTATTTTTCTTCAGGAACATTATAATTGTACAACCTTTCGTTGATTTATGGTGTCTGATAGTAGCAGGAAATATGCATGAATCATGAAGCCGAAATAATCCGTGGTTGTATAAAGGGTGACGGCCGTCAGCAAAGACGGTTGTATGAACTCTATTCGCCCAGGATGTTTGGTATATGTTTGAGGTACGCGCAGGACGAAGACGATGCCTCAGATATTCTCCAGGAAGGCTTCATTAAAGTTTTTACAAAACTTTCTGAATTCAGGCATGAGGGTTCTTTCGAAGGTTGGATCAGGAGGATTGTAGTGAATACGGCAATAAACCATTGTCTAAAAAACAAAAAGCACCAGTATCACTATGATTTAAATGATGTGGAGGAATTAATCGAAGACGAAAAAGCAAGTTTTGACCCCCTTCAGGTACTTGATTTGCTGAAACTCGTCCGAAATCTCCCCCCAGGTTACCGAACGGTATTTAACCTTTATGAAATCGAAGGTTTTGCCCATAAGGAAATCGCCGAAATGATGGGAATATCCATCAATACTTCAAAAACACAACTCATGCATGCACGTCGACTGCTACAAAAACGATTGATACGTATAGAAACAATTCCCTCTGACGAGGTTAAATAATGAAAGAAAACATCCAGGATATCGGCCGCTTATTCCGACAAGGATTCGAGGGTTTCGAAAAGAAACCACCGGAAGATCTTTGGGATAAAATTCAATTGGCTCTTCCTAATTCACGCCCATCTTTTTTCCGCCGGCATGGATGGAAATTGGCAGGTGGCTCATTCGTTGCTGCCTTGGTTACAATTTGGCTTTTATTACCTACTGAAACAAAAGTGATAAAAACAGAAATGCCAGCCATCGTAAAAACGGAAAGCATTCAAACATCGAATACTCCCATCATAAAGGATGAAACAAAAAAGCCATTGCCGATACAGTCGACGGTTGCAATTATTAAATCGGATAAAAACGAAGGTAATACACAAAACACCTCTGATAAAAACCAGGTAGTTGTTGCTATAGATATACCACAGAGCCATGTATCTGCACCGGAAATACATCCGATATCAAAAACGGGAGTCCGCGCAGCTACTCAACTTAATTCATCGATTCAGGAAATACCTCAAATCGAACAAAAATCAAATGTTGCAGCATCAATCAAGCCCAGTATAGCCATTATTGAGGATGATAATAATCCTTCTGTTACTGTGGAAGAAACGGAAATTCATTCGGTTTGTAAGGGTGAAGAAGTGATGCTTAGTGCCAGTGGAGGAATGTATTACCGTTGGAGCAACGGACAAAGCAACGAATCCATTGTAGTCATTCCTGAAAACAGTTTGACGGTTTCAGTTGAAATTACCAAACGCGATGGGACAATATCCACCAAGCTTTTTCAGGTTAAGGTGCTCGACTGTTCCATGTATATTCCCAGGGCTTTCTCACCCAATGATGATGGTAATAATGACCAGTTTAAAGTCAGGGCTGAAGGAATTACCAGCTTCGAAATGAAAATATTCTCAAAATGGGGTGAAATGGTTTTCGAATCCAAAGATTCTGAAACTGGCTGGGAGGGACGTATCCGCAGCAGCAAAGCACCCATGGGCATTTACATTTATCAGATACGGTTTACAGACATTCAAAATAATCCGCGGGCAATCTTCGGTACATTCACTCTTCTTCCTTAAGCCCGCATTTTTTCTATCCACTGAGATCAGGGAGGCTGTCCGGGTTAGGATGGCCTTTCTTTTTTTTATGATAATCATTCAGTAAATGAAAGGAAATTCATTACAGTTTTCTACAGTTTCGATTGTAGAAATTTCCTGACAAAAATAGTTGGGGTCGGATAAATTCGATTTTGAATCCACTTATTTCAGGACATTTCTTAAAATGAGATCGTTTCAAATTTATTATTCAAAAGGTTGTAGTATTCAATGCCATTGCATTAGTTTTAAAACATTGTTTATAATAATGCATTGATAAAGAACCAAACGATTACAAAAGCGAATACCAACTTAAGAAAAGTACCAGCCAAAAATCCAATAAAAGAACCTATACCTGCTTTTAGTGCGGTGTTGAATTCTTTTCCGCCCAGCATTTCACCAATTACAGCTCCGGCAAATGGTCCTATGATTATTCCGAACGGCCCAAGAAACAATCCAGCCAACAGCCCAAGCATGCATCCACGGGTTCCATATTTGGAACCGCCAAATTTTTTAGCGCCTAAAACGGGTACAACGTAATCGAGAGCCGTTACGCCTACTGCAACCAGTCCCCATGTTATCAGGAAATTGTCTGTAAAATCTCCTTTATCAGCCATGTATAGCGATATGAGTGAAAGATAAGCCAATATGGGTCCGGGAAGTACTGGAAGGATTGCTCCGGCTATTCCGGCCAACAACAATAATACTCCAAGAACGATATAAAAGGTTTCCATAAAAATTGCTGAGTTTATACAAACTTACTCAAATTATGGCGGAGTATCGGACAGGGATGAACATTACGTTTCAAAATCTTTACTTTTGCATAAAAACCAAGCATTGAAATTCGAATATTTTATAGCGCTCAAAGGAAGATACAGTGGGAAGTCATCTGTTTCTTCTATACCAGTACGTATTGCAATGCTAAGCGTTGGATTGAGTGTTGCGGTTATGATTCTTTCAATTGCTGTTCTCAAGGGCTTTCAGTCCGAAATCCGGGAGAAGGTGGCCGCTTTTGGCGATCATTTGCAGATATCAGCATACGAAACAACCAATTCACTTGAACAGCAGGCCATAGAAGTGGATAGCACATGGTTAATACCTTTAAAACAATTGAAGGGCGTTCGTTATATCCATGTTTATGGAATTAAAACAGGGATTATCCGTACCGATGAAGAAATTCATGGAGCCATCTTTAAAGGAGTAGACAAAGAATTTGATTGGAGTTTTTTTGCAAGCCGGCTGGATGAGGGCCAACTACCGGAAATGAGTGATACGGTCAAGAATGATGAAGTGATTATTTCGGCCAAGGTATCCCAACTTCTTAATTTGAAAACCGGCGACTTTCTTCGTATGTATTTCATCAGCAATGAAGAAGCTTTGCCACGCGGAAGGCGATTTTTGATTAGCGGAGTCTATCGCACGGGTCTTGATGAGTTTGATGATCAGTATATCTTCGGGCATATTCGGCATATCCGGAAACTTAATCATTGGGAAGACAATCAGTGTTCAGGTTTGGGAATTGTATTAAACGATTTTAATGCGATGGCTCTTATGAAAGATGAAATATACAGTATATTGCCATACGATTTAAATTGCAGGTCGTTGCAGGATATGTATCCTCAGATTTTTGATTGGCTTGAGCTTCAGGACATGAATGTTTGGATTATAATGATTTTAATGACTGCGGTCAGTGCGATGGCACTCATATCCATTTTGTTAATTCTGATTCTGGAACAAACCTCGAGAATTGGTCTTTATAAGGCTTTGGGTGCAAGAAACTGGCAAGTACGAAAAGCCTTTTTATTGCTGGCCGGCCGTATTGCTCTTAAAGGAATTTTTTGGGGTAGCTTGTTTTCCCTGCTTATTTATTTTATTCAGGATTATTTTCATGTCATTGGACTTCCAGAGTCGGCCTATTATATGACCTATGTACCCGTAAAACTACATTGGTTTGAAGTGGTCGCTGTTATAATGGTTACATTCAGTATTTGTTTAATTGCACTGATAATACCATCGTGGCTTATCAGCCGTATACATCCTGTAAAAGCTATTCGTTATGAATAAGTTGAAATTTTTTTTACTGTTAGGAGTTTTTGTGATTTTTTCATGGGGATGTAGCCGCAAAAAATCATCATATTTTCCGGATGGTAAGCTAAGCGCTGTTATAACCACTAAAAATGGCAAAAAGAACGGAAACGCAATATACTATCATCGCAATGGATTTAAGCAAATGGAAATCAATTATTCCAATGGATTTGAAGATGGCTTGATGATCAAATGGTATTATGGTGGAACCATAGAAAGCGAAGTGTTTTATACTATGGGGCTGCGGCAGGGTGAGGCGAAAGGATACGACAAAAATGGAAATTGCATTGTGATTTCAAATTTCGAAAACGATACGCTTCATGGTCGTTATCAGGAGTTTTACAGAGACGGCACCCCAAAAGTCAGCGGACATTATGCCCGTGGATTATTTGATGGAAAATGGGCTTATTTTCAGGAGCAGGGGTATCCAATCGGGGAGGGTAACTTTTTAAAGGGTAGTGGTATTCAAAAATCATGGTATCCCAATGGCAAGATACAAAGAGAGATTCCTTATGTAAAAGGTCAGAAGCATGGGCTGGAAAAGCATTATAGCCCCGGGGGTATATTGGAGAAGGAATTGACGTTTGATCATGGAAATCTAGTGAGTACTCATGTTCTTTAGAATCAGTCTGAAAAGGGCCGAAGATGTTATTAATAAAAAAAACCTTCTTAGCTTTGCCGGATATTTAAATAAGCCTAATTTTGCATTGTGAAAAAATTAACAATGTGTAAAAATTAACACACGTTAACACGTAACAACCATTAAGCATTTCACTAAAATTTCTTTAAAATGAACCTTGAGAAAATAATGCATGATCTGGAAAAGAAAAATCCCGGTCAGCAAGAGTACTTACAAGCAGTGAAGGAAGTATTGGAAACCATCGTTGATTTTGTTAACGAGAATCCCCAGTATGATGCGCACAAAATCATTGAGCGTATTACCGAACCCGATCGTATTATTCAGTTCCGCGTTACATGGGTTGATGATAACGGAGAGATTCTGACCAATACCGGTTATCGCGTACAATTCAATAATGCTATCGGCCCGTATAAAGGCGGACTTCGTTTTCACCCCAGTGTTAACATCGGCATTCTTAAGTTCCTGGGCTTCGAACAAATTTTCAAGAATAGTCTCACAACCCTTGCCATGGGTGGTGCCAAAGGTGGTTCTGATTTTAATCCAAAAGGAAAATCGGATAATGAAATCATGCGCTTTTGTCAGGCTTTCATGACAGAGCTCTGGCGTAACATTGGTCCTGAAACGGATGTTCCTGCAGGTGATATCGGTGTAGGTGGCCGCGAAATCGGTTACATGTTTGGTTACTGGAAAAAACTCACCCGCGAGCATAACGGTGTTCTCACCGGAAAAGGTCGCAACTGGGGTGGTTCATTGGTTCGTCCGGAAGCTACCGGATTTGGTTGTGTGTATTTTGCCAATGAAATGTTGAAGTTAAAAGGCATGGATCTGAGTGGTAAAACCATTGCTGTTTCAGGTTTTGGTAATGTATCATGGGGTGCTATCACCAAAGCAACTCAGTTGGGTGCAAAATGTGTTACAATTTCTGGCCCTGATGGTTATATTTACGATCCTGCTGGTATTTCAGGTGATAAAATTGAATATCTCCTTGAATTACGCGCTACTAATAACGACATCGTTAAACCATACGCCGATAAATATGGCGTTGAATTTTTCGAAGGACGTACACCTTGGGAAGTAAAATGCGATATCGCATTACCATGTGCTACCCAAAACGAACTCAACGAGAATGATGCAAAAAATCTTCTCAAAAATGGCACTATCGCTGTTTGTGAAGGTGCAAATATGCCTTGTACTCCCGAAGCGGTTGCAATTTTCCACCGCGAAAAAATTCTTTTCGGACCTGGTAAAGCTGCAAATGCTGGTGGCGTTGCTACCTCAGGACTCGAAATGTCGCAGAATAGCATGAAACTCAACTGGACTGCTGAAGAAGTTGAATCAAAACTTCATCACATAATGATCAGCATTCATGACAATTGCGTGAAATACGGTCGCGAAGCCGATGGTTATGTAAACCATGTTAAAGGCGCTAACGTCGCTGGTTTCATTAAAGTTGCCGATGCAATGATCGATCAGGGTGTTATCTAATACTCATTTCTGAATAAAAAAAAGCCGTTCATTTTATGAGCGGCTTTTTTTATGCCATATAAACGGAAGATTTCAATAGTATGGCAGGATTTAATATTTGTATTATGAATAATTAATGAATTGTAATCGTATCACTTAAACCTCTGAATTCTGAAACCTCTTTTTCTAATCATTAATCAACCGGCAAAGCTCTTGTAAAACCTTCTTCCAACGAAATAAAGGTTTCGGTAAATGTAATTTCAGGGATGGATTGAATTTTTTCTACAATGAGTTGTTTCAGATGCTCATTATTCCGGGTGTAAATTTTTATCAGTAGTGAATATTTCCCGGTAATGTGATGACATTCCACGATTTCCGGTATTTTTTTTATACGATCGAAGACCTCCTCATGCGTGCTGATGGTATTCAGGTTGATTTGAATTCCGATAAAAGCACAGGTCATATACCCAAGACCGCCGGGATGTGTTTGTAAAACGGATGCTTTAATGACTCCCGCCTCTTCCATGCGTTGGATGCGTTGATGAATGGCCGCCCCGGATACCTTGCAAAGTCGCGCCACCTCAAGATAAGGTGTACGGGCATTCTCACCCAATATCTTAAGAATTTTTTTATCGAGGCTGTCAAGACGAAAAGGATTATTCATTGTATTGCAATTTCATTTTTTCAAAATTACGATGCTTTTGCCTACGATTTTTAAATTTTCTTAATAAATTCATGATGATTTGATGGTCATGACAGAAAATTTGATAGCAAAAAACATTTATTTTCCTTCATTTGTAGTTTTTAACCATAATTATGCTATTTTTATTTGTGATAAAGCACTTGTTTTGCAATGTGTTGACCCGACTGGATTTGATTTTTTTTAATTTACTTTTAACCTGTAAGAGAGAAATGGCCGATTGGTAGACTCTACTTACGATTTGTTATGATTAAGGCTATATTTAGTTACAGTTTTTAATTAATTTGTTAATAAACCTTACATTTACCCGATATACTGTCTCATTTTTGTTCCATTCATTACCTTTGTAAAAACATTAAACTCTATCGCCATGTCATTCGATCCTGTTAGCAAAGTTTTTGAACTTCTTCAGTTTGGAGAATACGGAGATGTTAATCCCTCCATTACCGATTCAGCCACCTATACTTTTATGCAGGCGGTTACGATGTCAGATACCTTTGAAGGTAAGCAGGAAGGTTGCTTTCTATACTCCCGTCATTGGAATCCCACGAATAAGTACCTCGCCGATGCGCTTGCTGCCATGGAAGGAACAGAAGCTGCTTGGGTCACTGGTAGTGGTATGGCGGCTATCACGAATGTAATTTTACATCTTTGCAATGCTGGCGACCATGTTGTTTCCAGTTTAACCACCTATGGTGGAACCTTTGCATTTTTGAAAAATTACCTTCCCAAATTCAATATTGACGTTACGTTTGTTGATATTGATAATCATGAAGAGGTTAAAAAGGCCATGCGTCCCAATACGCGCCTTATTTATACCGAAACCATGACGAATCCAATGCTTCAGATTTCTGATATTCCAGCTTTGGCTGCTATTGCAAATGCACATAACTGTAAGCTGGTTGTTGATAATACGTTCACACCGATGATTGTAAGCCCTGCACTGCATGGTGCTCATATTGTTGTGCACTCACTAACTAAATTTATAAACGGAAAAAATGATTGCGTGGCTGGTGCCATCTGTGCTTCTGCAGAATTTATCAATAGCCTGGCGGATGTAAATTCCGGAACCAGTATGTTATTGGGTCCCGTTCTTGACCCATTACGTTCAGCAAGCATCTTAAAAAATCTGCATACGCTCCATATTCGTATGCAAAAGCATAGTCAAAATGCCTTGTACCTTGCCAAGCATTTTGAAGAAGCAGGCCTTACATTTAACTATCCCGGAATTCCTTCTCATCCTGGTCATGATACACTTAATAAAATCACTAATCCGGGATTTGGATATGGTGGTATGATAGCTATTGATTTGGAAACCGCCGAAGACGCCGCTCAACTCATGGAGATGATGGAGCTGGAAGGCGTTGGTTATCTTGCCGTAAGTTTGGGATATTTTAAGACCCTGTTTAGTAATTCAGGAAAGAGTACCTCCTCGGAAGTTCCTGTTGAACTTCAAAAGAAAATGGGTATGTCGGAAGGATTGGTACGTTTCTCAGTAGGACTTGACCACGATATTGAAAAAACCTGGCAGAAAATCAGGAAATGTCTGGTTGCACTTAAATATATCCAGAATTAATATTCGCAGTCCGATAAACGATTTTTTTATTTCATGATGGATTACAGCGGGGCTATATGCAAACATTATTGCGGCCCCGCTGTTTCTTTTAGAAAATAAAATGGTGATGACAACACTTAAAGTAGGTGATAAAGCTCCTGATTTTTCTGGAATCGATCAAAATGGTAATGAAATAGGCCTGTCACAATTCAGGGGAAATAAGGTGATATTATATTTTTATCCTAAGGCAAATACTCCGGGATGTACTGCTGAGTCGTGTAGTCTCAGAGATGCTTCCCATGAAATTATAAGCCAAACATATCGCATTATTGGGGTAAGTGCTGATACCATTGCAGCGCAGAAAAAATTCGACGAGAAATACAGCTTAGGCTTCCCCTTGATTGCTGATGTATCGAAAGAGATTATAAAGTCATATGGTGCCTGGGGTGAGAAAAAAATGTTCGGAAAATCATACGAAGGCATTATGCGATATACCTTCATCATTTCAGAGGAAGGCGTTATTGAGAACATAATAACAAAGGTGGATACGAAGAATCATGCAACACAGATATTCGGGGACCATAAAAGCTGATGTAGGAATGGTTTAAGTGTGATACTTGATGATGACATTATTTAACCCAATTTATGCATTAGAAATTTGAAACGGAGGAGAAAGACATGATACCTTTTTGAACAATTTCTCAAGAAATTGTCGTCGCTTTTCTTTAGCTGAGAGTACCAAGGTTGTTTTCCGGCCAGTTTTAACCAGATAAGAT
>JAUSOY010000017.1 GCA_030656615.1 Bacteroidales bacterium
TTCTGTTATGTCCTTCAATGAATTTCATGTACTAATATACATAATCTACTGATTATAAAGTATGTAATACTGAATTATTTGTTAACCAAATATTGTTAATAAAGGGGGTTTTTAGACAGTCTGACGGTCGGCGGTATGAAACGTTGGGGATTGCGGGCTACTTTCCTGTCGAGTTACACTGAACTTGATGCGGGGTAGAACGCTCACATAACCACTTAAACCCCAATGTTTTATAACGCTTGTTAGCGTGCGTATTTCTTTTTCAGTCGTTTGTCAAAATATATTGTCATTAATTGAGGTGTAATTTTATCTCTCTGTATCACGACATTCCAATCGGGAACTAATTGGGCAATTCGTATAGCTTCTTTTATAAATGGATTTTCTTTGTCTGAAATCATCTCGTTGTCAATAATAGCAAATGAGCTATCTATGTAATTCAATTTGCCGTTATCCCTTGGTTGAATTCCGATATACACCTGCACAGTCTGTTCATTAATATCTGGAATACTATCCCAATTTATGTGTTTATATATAAACTCATTGTCAGTCAAAAAATCTGATTCTTTCAAAACTTGATTGGTGTAATTAGTTCTGCTAATTAACACTCCATTTTGTAAAATTAATTTTATTTCATACTCCCGTATTGGAGTTACTCCTACTGCTAAAATTTCCCCTTTTGAAATATAAATCGTGTCAGTCAACCAATCTGCAAAGACTTTTCCGTTCGGTTTCTTTTCTTTAAATAGTTCATTCAAGTCAACATCATGAACTCCGTCAGTCATCTTTATAAGAAACACTTTATTCTCAATAATTTCCCAAATTCCATAAACCTGTATTACTTCATATTCATCTGCTCCAGGATTTAATGTCTTTTCTAAATCTTCAACTTGCTTGTATATATTTTCAAAAACACTGTCTTTTCTTACATGGGTTTTAAGCAAATCTGAATAAACGAAGAACGTGTCATTTTCGATAATAATACGGTCTCGATTCAGAGGAGTCGCAAAAGTGATTTTCGTCAAAACAGCTATTAGTAATAAAAGTAGTAGTCTCTTCATTTTTTCGTTAATATGCACGCTAACGATTGAATAAACACAATTGCGTTTATTTCTGCCTTATTCACCCCTCCAAAAATACCGGCTGTATCTTGCTTATTCCGAATGCTATGAAAGAGAACCATCATACGGCAGATCTTTGGGCAAATGTTTTTGTTCGGGTTTTTTTAACAAAGATATGAGAGAAAACTAATTATCCAAACTATCTTTAAGCCTTAAGTATAGAATAATTTTTCATTCGGGTTTTTATATACCATTTTCCATAGGCTACTCCCTTAAGCACCGAAATTCAGTGTTTTATACAGACCCTGAAAATGCCGGGAAATATCAATAAAACTAAACGCCTGTAACTGCTTCGAAACATGCCCCGTGTAAAAATGAAAATGCCTGAAAACGTTATGTAATCAGGCATTTAGCACATCTATGAAGTCTCCCCGACAGGAATCGAACCTGTGGCCCATTGATTAAGAGTCAATTGCTCTACCAGCTGAGCTACGGAGAGAAACCGATATTACAATTCAGCGTTTGAGCGCTTTCACCCTCATCTTCTGATTGCGGGTGCAAAGATACATTTTTTATAAAACGGCTCAAAACAGAAATTGATAATCTCAGCCCGGCTCTAAAAATGATGCGTCTGAAGGTGGTTTTCGATTACCTTTGCAGGCATATCACAGCTTTTTCATACCCATGGAGCATAAGAAGGAGCATAAATCAGCATTACACGTTCAGCAAGGCGTTGAACAACCCTCATCGGTGAACGAAGATTTTCTGAAACAGATGAAGAAGGTTCCGAAGGTACAGCCCGCCGAATATTATGTAAATGGCATCCTTCGTGGCGACAGGATATTACTGAGCCAGGCCATAACGCTTGTAGAAAGTTCGTTGCCACAGCATCATCAGGTGGCTCAATCCATCATTGCTTTATGCCTGCCGCATTCAAAAAACTCCATACGAATTGGTATCACGGGAGTTCCCGGCGTAGGTAAAAGCACATTTATCGAAGCCTTGGGAATGCACCTTACGGCCCGTGGACATAAGCTGGCCGTACTGGCCATAGACCCCAGCAGTCAACGTTCGAAAGGAAGTATTTTGGGTGATAAAACCCGAATGGAAGAGCTTTCGGTAAATCCTGCGGCCTATATCCGTCCTTCGCCTTCGGCGGGTTCCTTGGGTGGCGTAGCACGCAAAACCCGCGAGAGTGCATTACTCTGCGAAGCGGCTGGTTTTGATGTAATTATTATTGAAACCGTTGGCGTGGGACAATCAGAAACTGCAGTTCATTCGATGGTGGATTTCTTTTTATTGCTGATGCTTTCGGGTGCCGGCGATGAACTTCAGGGCATAAAACGGGGCATTATGGAAATGGCCGATGGAATAGCCATTAATAAGGCGGATGGCGACAACGTCAGAAGAGCAGAAATAGCCCGGATGGGATATCAGAATGCATTACACCTCTTTCCGCCTGCTCCTTCCGGATATTCACCCAAAGTCCTGGTTTGCAGTGCCCGCACCCTATCAAATATTGATACGGTTTGGGAAATGATAGAGGAATACATTTTTCAAACCCGCGAAAACGGATATTTCGAAATCCGGAGAAAAAATCAGGCATCGGATATTATGCGCGAATTTATTGATGATACGCTGAAAAGTGGGTTTTATTCGCATCCAACGATTCAAGACAAAATACGTGAGATAAATATACGCACGGCCAATGGAGAAATAAGTCCATATCAGGCAGCGCAGATATTGCTAAAACTCTATTCCGATTTAACGGGAAAATGATAATTTGAATACACCCGCTTAAGCCATGCCGGTAGTATCACAGCTCCGAGTAATAAATATGGATAAAAGGTAATCAGACGCCATAAAAACGCCATCGGATGCCCCAGTCCTTTGGGAATAAAATCGCCCAGAAAGACCGAAAAAATCAATTCGGCCACACCACTGCTGCCGGGCGTTGGACTCACGAGCAGGATAACCCACATAACCAGCTGTCGCGCAAAAACCAAAAAATGATCGCTAAGGGGGACAACAATCAGAATTAAACAATTGACAACCATAAAGCGGGCCACCCACGAAACCACCGTTGCAGAAAAGGCTTTTATCCAAAAGAAAAAGGACTGATTCCGCATTTCGGCAGAGGTAGTAATAATGTCATCTCCTGCTTTTTCGGCCGAAGCTTGCCAACGATGCAACCATCGGATTTTAAATATTTGGATAAGTATTGCTTTAAACTTTTGTGGGCTGATAAAAACACCAAAAACGATGATCGACAGTAAAACAAAAATCAGCAAATAACCAATAACAAAAACCCCGGTAATTCCCATTTTTGATCCGAAAAACGAATACGATTCCTGTTGAATAAAAATCTGTCCGGCGCCAGCAATTAAAAAAACGATGGGTACAAAAAGCACATAAAATAATTCGTCGAGAAAGGTGGTAACTAAAACAATGGCTGCCGAGCGTCCGGGGCTAACCCCTTCTTTATTAACAATGTATACGGCCACTGCTGAGCCTCCCACCACAGAAGGCGTAACCGATGATGCAAATTCCCACAAAGAAATCACATCAAAACTCCTCCGCCAGCTTAGTAAGTTTCCGGTAAGCAAGCGGATTCGATACATGTATGCAAGGTGGCGGATTACCACCAATAAAATGGTAACACCCATCCAAAACCATGCATGCCACGTCCATTGTATGGCTCTGATTGCTTCAGAATCGAAATTACGCATTATCAGATAAAAAGTAACACCGAAACCCAGGAATATAGGTATCAGCACCTTGCGTCGTCTGAATACTTTTAATGAAGGATGTATATGTGCTTCCAATGAATAACTGATTGCAACAAAATTAATGAATTTCAGGTATATACTAATAACAGAAAACTTCACATTTTGTTACTTTTGTCGCAAATTCAAATCATGCCAGGAACAAGGCCTACGCTTTTCGTTTGCTTTCTGCTTATTATCACGATTTTAGTAAGTGGTTGTTCACTGAAAGGTGGTATTACCGACAAAAAAAAGACAAGCGCTCCACCCAGGGCGGTCACGGCCCGGGTATCAGTACCAGGCAAAACCTTGTATGAAGAAGTATTATCGGCTATCGAATCGAAGAAACTGGCCAATTCATTAAACTCATGGATGTATACTCCTTATAAATTCGGTGGAGAAAGTCGGGAAGGCGTCGATTGTTCTGCTTTTGTTAAAGCGGTGTATTCCGAGGCTTTTAATATTAATTTAAGCCGTTCGGCCGTAGAAATGCTCAATTTACTGGAATTTGTTCCGAAAGAAGAACTAAAAGAAGCTGATTTGGTGTTTTTTAACATACCGGGGCCTACCGGATACCATGTTGGGATTTATCTCAACAACTCCTATTTTGTTCATGTATCATCCCAAAAAGGCGTCATGATAAGTGGCCTGAATGAAGCGTATTTCAGTAAGTATTATTTAAACGCTGGCAGAGTGAAAAAACAGTAAAATGGGAAACAGGACACAGGCACATTTGGCTTTACTTATCAGCAGTTTAATTTTTGGATTAAACTACAGCATCTCCAAAAGTCTGCTCCCGGTATACATCAACCCGCTTCAGCTGGTTTTTCTCCGCCTGGCCGGTTCCATTGCTGCTCTGGTACTTATTTCACTGTTTTATAAAGGGGGGAAAATAGAAAAGAAAGATTATCCAAGAGTTGCCCTGGCCGGATTTCTGGGAATAACCATCAATCAATTGTTTTTCTTCGAAGGATTGAGTCGTACGTCAGCCGTAGAAACCTCCATTATTCATACTTCCAGTCCGATTATCGTTTTACTGTTTGCTTTTTTTATCATCGGCGAAAAAATCAATCTCCGAAAAATGATTGGAATTCTATTGGGGCTTGGTGGAGCATTATTATTGATATTACAGGGCAAAGAAATAAGCTGGCAATCCGACCATTTTACAGGCGATTTAATGATACTTATAAATGTTTCTGCGTACTCGATGTATCTGGTCATCGTAAAGCCCCTAATGACGAAATACAGTCCGTTGAGTGTGATGAAATGGGTTTTTATATGCGGCTTTGGATTTGTAATGCCATTTTCGATTCCTCAATTAAAGGATATTCCATTTAGTTCGTACGATATTAGTTCCTGGTCAGCGCTCTTATATGTGGTATTTATAACGACCACCCTCGGATTTACACTCACTGTTTTCGCACTGCGCCATGTAAGTGCTGGTGTTACAGCCTATTATATGTACCTTCAACCATTGATAGCCGGTAGTGTAGCCATAATTTGGGGTACAGAAAAACTGGGGGCACAAATGCTCATCGCCACTGCCTTAATTTTCAGCGGCGTATATGTAATTACCCGAAAAAAAGAGGACAAACTTAAAGCAAGTGACGGAAAGGAACGATCAACCATTCGAAGAATTTTTCGATGGCCGGGCGGGTTTTCCAGCGAGCATAATTAAATGGCTCACATTCGACTAATGTTCCCCGTATATGTTCACGAAGTTTATTCAGGATGCGCCTATCGCGGCCACAAAGAATGATTTCGTGCTGAAAGCGAAAACTCCTGAAATCAAAATTGGGAGAACCCACACAAAATGTGTCATCATCAACCACCAAAAGCTTGGCATGCAGATTTTGGGGAGCAAAAAAATGAAACTGAACACCCTTTTCGTGCAAGGGTCCAAGATATTTATTCCGTAAGATATCCACCAAACGCACGTCGCTTTGCCGTGGCAGTAAAACCATTACTTTAACACCTCTTTTTACGGCATCTATCATGGCTTTACGAACCAAAAAGCCCGGTAAAAAATATGGGGTTTCAATCACGATTTTCTTTTTGGCTGATTTTATAAGTCTGCTGTACTTCTTTTTGACCGTTTGCTTCCGGATGGAAGGGACATCTCTGATTATTTCAAATCCTTCGGCGTAGACAGGTTCTACGTGTATTGATTTAAAAATCATATATGTATTATAGATGTCGAACATTTGAAGGAAAATCCCTTTAAATGTAAGGCTTATTTTTCCTTCGAGGCGTAAAATCAGCTCGCGCCACACCATATTATAATCGGTGATATTCGAAGATCCTAAATACGATATTTTATCGTCTATTACGACAATTTTACGATGATTACGTCTATGGCTGCGGGTAAAGAAATCGAGGTTAAAACGAATTTTTTCGAAAAACCGCACTTCACCACCATATTTAATCAAGTCGGAAAAAAAACTTTCAGGAAGAGAAGTTCCCCACGAATCGAGTAAGAGTCGAATCTTAATACCCTGACGAGCCTTGCGGGTAAGTGTATCACGAAAACGCCGGCCAATGGCATCATTTCCAAACTTATAGAACTCCATATACACATAATCGCTGGCATTATCAATATCTCGTAACAGGATATTATAAAACTTCAGCGTATCATCGAAAAGCATGGATTTGACATCAGGCTGAATTATTTCCATGGGCTATCCTCTCTAAATAAGCTTGGATAAAGCACTTTTTTTACGAATAGAAACAGGTATAATGGAATCATTGTTGAGTAACAGATGAGAATCGGGGGAAGCATGATACGAAACAACATACATCCGGTTCACGATGTGTGATTTATGAACCCGCACAAAACCATATTCCATAAAACTCTTTTCAAATTCTTTTAATGAACGTGTAACGATGATGGGTTCACGATTCTGCAAATAAAAAATTGTATAGTTTTTATCCGATTCGAGGCGGATAACATCATCAATGTTTAATAGGTACAACTGATTACCGGCTTTAAGCTTAAATTTTCTGTTTTTTAGTGGCTCCGATTCCTCTTGCTTAAAATCGTTCAGAAGCTTCCGGATTTTATTATTTAATTGTTCTGAATCAATCGTTTGACGAGCCTTCTCGATAGCAGAAATGAAAAGCGCCTCTTCAATGGGCTTTAATAAATAATCAACGGCATTAACTCTGAATGCTCTTAGCGCGTGTTCTGAGAAGGCCGTAATAAAAATTATCCGAAAATGAATCTCAGAAATGGCAGCTAATAAATCGAAACCGGTTCCATCAGGAAGCTTTATATCGAGTAAAACAATTTCGGGAGCAAGTGTCCGAATTGCTTTTATACCCGATCGAACAGAATTTGCCTGACCTACAATGCTAATATCTTCAAAATTATTCCGGATAAGTGCCGATATAAAATCTCTTGAGTGGGCTTCATCATCAATTATGAGAACTCGTAACATAGTATTTCATATAGCTAATGTGTAAAGATAATCGTTTTTATAAATTATGAATGCAGATCCTTTAAAAATACTATTGGAAATTTAAATTCAATACAGCATCCATTTTCCTGTGTGTCGTTCAAATTACAATCGTCTATCGTCAGGGTTATATCAAAAATTCCGGCACGTGCTAAGCTTTTAATTCTTTGTTGTGTAAGCTGTATCGCTTTTTGCTGTTGTTCACGATGTTTATTTTCTGCTGTGTCTGGTAAATTAATAAAAGGGACATTAAGAAAATAAGTCTGCACGAAATAATCATCCTCATATTTAAACCGACAATCAAGCATACGGTTTGATGTTAAAATATCCTGCGATATAACAATCATGGATTCAATAATGGCATGACCCAAAAATGGGGGTACTGCAACAGAGACCGGATCGTGCAGATCATCTACTTCGAGGTAATGGGTTAATTCGCCACCAAATCTCGACTGAAGTAAGGAAATATAATTGCTCAATACGTCTACCTCGCTTGCCAGAGAAACATAATTTTGTTTTACTCCCAAAAAAATTGCCCGAACAAAACGTGCGAATTCGGATAACACCTTAACGGCCGAATCGGTTTCTCCTTTATCAATTTTGCCCTGAACCGACATCAATGAGGTGAAAATGAATTGTGGATTCAGTTGAGAGATAAGAAGAGACTGCCTGACATCCAATAATCGATTTTGCACCACTCTTCTATTATGCCCTAAAACAATCAAAACAAGTACGATACCAGCTAAAACAAGAACTGCAATAACAATAATAATTACAAGGAAAAGATAACTCTGCCTCTTAACACTGAAATAATTTTCCACACTATTGATCGTATGGTACTGAATTTCGAGCAATACATTCTCCCGGTCTTTATTCAGATTCAGTGTTGCCAATTGAGTATCATGATATTGCTTTTGATAAAACAATGCTTTTGAAAAATTCCCGGATTTTTGATATAACTCACTTAAAAGCATTGATGTTCGGGCTAGCTCGATTTTATAATTAAGCTGCTGGGCCAGTTCGGAGCCCAAATGAAGATAATAGGCTGCGGAATCAAACTGTCCATCAAACAAAAAGGCATTTCCCAAATTAACGTAACCCGAGAGCAATGATATTTTGAATTTTGCTTTTTTCCGGCAATTCAATGATTTTCTTTGGAGCTCTATCATTATTTTAGCCTGATTTTGTGTATGATAGATATGACCCATGAGGCTATATGCGAAGGCTTCGCCTAAAGTAAAGCCTTTAAGATGTGATATTCGTGCCGACTTCTCCAGCTCAAGCAATGGGCTCAAATTTCCATTAATACTACTCATCACCTGTCCATAGGTATTTTTTGCTCTTAATAGTCCTCTAATATCATTTATGGATTCATAGATCAAAATACTTTTATTAACAGCACCCAATGCTTCTTCAATTCTTTTCATCGACTGCAAAGATTGGGCATAATATAAAAAAGCTTCGCCTTTGTCATAATTATCTTCCATTCTTAACGATAATTTTGTTGAGATACTGTATAAGTATTGCGCCATTGAATAATCTTCCTTAACAAAATAGTGCTTTCCGATATTATTCAGCGTTTTAACCAATACCCGGGTGTTTCCTGATTTTTGAGCCAATTTTATCACCTCATAAAAATAATCCATTGCTAGTGGGAAATTGCCTTGTGTTAAATGGCTCTGGGCGATGATAATAAGGAGTTCGCACTCCATGTTGGCATCTTTAAAATCTTTAATAAGACTGAGGCCATTTTGCACACTTTCAATACAATTACCCCAATCACCATCTGTGTGTTCAGCTATAGAACGCCATAAATATATTCTTGCTTCCATTTTTTTATCCTTGGTAATATGCACAAGGCGGAAGGCTTCCTTAATACATGCTTTACATAAATCCACATCCATGCCGATAGCATAATCCGTTACAAGCAATAAGGTCTTGATTTTCTCTTTTGGTTTTTGGGTTTTTGAAACGCTTAATAAACTATCAACAAATCTTCCATATGTATCCTGAGGAAAAGCATTTGGCACGACTAACGACATAATTGCCACCAGACATAAGCAGGTAATATGTTTCGTGTGTCTAGTCATTATTCTTAAGACGAAAAGGTATCAAAAAGCGAATTTCTGTTCCTTTGTTAACGGATTGAGTTTGGTCAACAAGAGTAATTTTAAAAGAAATCTTGTGGCTTGAAGACCTGCGATTGAGGATTGCAATCCTCTCCTTTATAATTCCAAGAGCAGCCGAAAAATGCTTGGCTGATGGTTCCTCCTCTGACCCAGCTTTGATGTTTATACCAATTCCATTGTCGCGTACAATCACCATAATAAATTGTTCTACAAGGATATACTCTAAATTAATCTGTCCCTGGTTTTGTATCCCGTGAAAAGCATGTTCAATAGAATTTTCCAGTAATGGTTGTGCTAACATAACCGGAATCATTGTTCTTTGAACATCAATTAAAGGATCAATGGTAACTTTATAAGTAAATAAGCCCTCAAACCGGATCGACTGGATTTCGAGGTAATAATTCATTATTTCAACTTCCTTGCCTATACTGGCAAGGTTTTGCATTGAATAATCGAGTATCAAACGAATGAGACTGGCAAAACGATCAAGAAAATAAGAGGCGGCTACACTGTTTTTACGATATATATAACTCTGAATTGCCAACAAAGCATTAAACAAAAAATGCGGGTTCAATTGTAATCGTAATAATCGCTCCCTCATATTTTCCTCCTGCATTTTCATCCGGATTTTTTGATGTCTTACCAGTAAAAAAGCAATCAAAACAAATATAATGAATGTACCGGTTAAAAGATAAACCAGCAATAATCGTCTTTCCCGTTCTTTCCAGATATTATTCAGCTCATTATCATGACGATTACTTTCATACTGCATTTCCCATACATCGTTTTCGAGATTTGCTGCGTTGCTTTTTTGCTGATAATACAATTCAGAATATTGAATATAATTCGCCAATGCCGAATCTGTTTGATTCATCGAAATAAACACCTTATACATCTGAAAATGAAGTTCCTTATGTAATGAATTTATTCCGGACTTATTGCTTTGGTTCAAAAGCGTTCTATTAAGCGTATTTGCTCTCGTTAATTGTCCCATACTGTGGTAGTATTCAGCCATCTGCATTCCGGCCTTTAAAGCATGGGTAGTAAAACCGCTATTCCTGGCCAAATTTTCAGCACTTTTACTCAATTCCAATGCTTCTTCCGTTTTACCCGACAGATAATATTCGTGCGACAATAAATAATCCATATCCAAAACTTTTGGTGTTAATTTCCAAAGGCGATAGATTGATTTAGCAAAAACCAATGATTCAATGGTTTTTTTGCGGTTATTCAATTGCTTATACATTCTGGCCTTTAATCGATACAATTCACCATAAAAGAAGGCCGAGGCATTTTTTTTTGCACTTTCTTGCAATAAGTCAAAGTAAATTGATGTGGTATTGAACGTTTTAACATCCAGAAAATTCTCGATTATTTCCACGTAAAAAACCATGCGAAGCATATCATTTCCCTCTTGTTCACACTGCCTCAACAATTCTAAGAGTTCCTTAATGGCCAGATGAGGCATTCCTGATAAACGATATAAAACAGCGTAATTATATTGACAAAACAATATTCCTTCCAAATCGCCTTCCGCTTTATACAACTCTTTGGCCTCCGTTATAAGCCTCAGTGCCTTTTTAAAATCGTACTCTTCAGCAAAAATGATGGCCTGCAGTACCCAAATATCGACTTTCGCATTCAGTATACTCCCGGTTTTGTAAACGTTCTTCGCTTCAGAAAAGGCAAAATCTGCACTATCACTATTCCCACCCATTTTGTGCATTAATCCTAAAAGATACCACGATTCGGCGAGGGTGGAATAATCGCTATTGATAAAGGCTTTATCACGCAAGGCAATTGAATACTTGCGGGTTTTAATTAAAGAATGATGCAAATTACCATATCCATTCTTCAATAAAAAAGGTAAAGGAGCTTTTTTTAAATCAGAATATAATAACGAACTGGATTTGTCGGGGCTGGTACAAGGAATTTGAAAACGAACATTGCCGGCCTGCGCTAATAGTGCAGCCGTCAGGTATAAAAGTACTATAAAACCTTGCAACCAAAATTTCACTTTCTTTCATTTGAATTACAATAATACAAAAGAATATCCATTTTTTACCCGCAACGGCAACTGCAACAAAATCAATTACTATACTTAACTTATAAAGTCGTTTGCGTAAATTCACATCCAATAAATCACTTTAATATTGAATTGCATACCTTTGCCTGACAAATTTTCTTTGTATGATAAAATCGATGACCGGATACGGAAAATGCACAGTAGAAATGCCGGGCAGAAAGGTAACTGTTGAAGTTAAAACCCTCAACAGCAAGCAATTGGATTTAAATGTTCGGCTACCGTACTTTTACCGCGAAAAAGAATTAGAAATCAGGGCCAAGGCCTCAAAATATCTTGAAAGAGGAAAGTCAGATGTATTAATCAACTATGAAATTACCGGCGAAACAAGCGGGTCGGTAATCAATCAGGTTTTAGCCCGTCAATATTATTCGGAATTAAAAGAAATGGCCAGCAGTTTAGGACAAGAACCACAAGACTATCTGTCGCTAATCGTTCGAATGCCTGATATATTAAAGACAACGACCGCTGAAGTGAGCGAAGAAGAATTTAATCGCTTGTTCAGTACGCTGGATAGTGCATTTCAGCTTGCGGATGATTTTCGGATTAATGAAGGAAATACGCTTCAAAAAGACATAGAATCACGGATCGAAATAATTTTAGATTATCTCCTGGCGATTGAGCCTATGGAAAATCAGCGGATTCAATCAATACAAGATAAAATTCGTAAGAGTTTTGCCGATCTTCCCGATCACATTCAATATGAGCCCAACCGCTTTGAGCAGGAAATGATTTTTTGGCTCGAAAAACTTGATATTACAGAAGAAAAGGTTCGGCTCCGTAAGCACTGCAATTATTTTACTGAGGTAATGCAAAACGAACAATCGCAGGGCAAAAAACTGGGTTTTATTGCTCAGGAGATTGGCCGCGAAATCAATACCATTGGGTCGAAGGCCAACGATTCTCAAATTCAAAAAATCGTGGTCAGCGTGAAAGATGAACTTGAAAAAATCAAAGAACAACTCTTAAATATTCTCTGATGACTGACCGCAAGGGCAAACTTATCGTATTCTCTGCCCCTTCGGGTGCCGGTAAAACAACAATCGTAAAAGCACTTTTAACCCGAATTCCCGAACTCGAGTTTTCCGTATCTGCCTGCAGTCGTCCTATGCGGGAAGGCGAAGTGCATAGTAAGGATTATTACTTTTTATCGGCTGAAGAATTTCGCCAGAAAATTCAGCGTGAAGAATTTCTCGAATGGGAAGAAGTATATGATGATCGCTTTTATGGAACATTAAAAACTGAATTACAACGGATTTGGGATAAAAACCATCATGTTTTGTTTGATGTGGATGTTAAAGGCGGTATAAACATTAAACAGCAATACCCGGCTAATACGCTTTCGGTATTTGTAATGCCACCATCCCTTGAAGTTCTTTCGGAACGATTGATAAACAGAGGTACAGAGGTGGAAACGGAGCTTAAAAAACGTCTTGGAAAAGCCGAATTTGAAATGACCTTTGCGCCTCAATTTGATTTACAAATTATTAATGATGATTTAGAATCAGCCATCAATCAGGCAGAAAAAGAAGTCAGACGTTTTATTTCCCGCTAACACGACGGGTAAAAAAGAAAATTCCTCCTACGTCTATCATCGAACCCTTCGTTAATTCAATCAGTTCAAAACCCCTGTCCTTAATAAAAGCGCGTGCTAAATAGCCATCTTTTATACCGTTGAAAGAGCCCGTTGTAAAAATCCTGTTTCCCAAAATCCCCATGCATCCTCCAATAAATCCATGTGGATAATCAGGCAAAACAACATCATCCGACGGAAGATATAATACTTCGCATTGCAGGGCCTTCAATACCTTTTCAATTCTTCTGTCGGAGGTGATAAAATTCCGTTCATTTAGTGCTAATAAACTACAACGTGTATAAGCCTGATTAACAGAAACAAACTGCAGACTTTGGCAATCTTCCAGAATAGACTTATCGGTACAACCTTCTTTATGGATTAGAAAATCATTGGTTATTACACAATTATAAGCTGCTGTGGAGGGATATTGATTACCAAGCGATCGTTTTCCTATTTTGAGTGGAAATCCGTAATCAGAAATGGCATTCAATACATATGCTGGTGTACCCGGTGCATATACCACATAGCGGCCGGTATTACACAAAAAAACATCCGGATGTGAACCAATAGGCGGATATGCCATAGGCGATGCATTAAAACGAATCAGCTCACCATACGACTGAAGTATCTGATCAGCCTCTGCTGGTAAATCATTTCCCGCAATAATCAATACGGAATTCTCTTCCTGAGAGATTTTCATCGGTATAAAATTTGATTTCTTTCACGCACTCACCAAGATTTTTTCGGTTAACACCTTTATACCCTGAAGCAAAATTAATTGAACCACGAGGAACATAAATGCGGATACATTCTGATAACAAAGCATGCGTTTTTATTTCACTTAATAGCAATTCTCCCCAAATTCGTGTTTCGACAAGTTCTCTGAAGGAAGCATGATAAGGACCGGCGATAAGAGCAGATTCGTCATTTAATTCTTTGGAGGGATGCAAACCGGCCTTTAAAATCCGTACACCAGCGGATTCAAAAATACCAAAAAGCACTGCGGCAGTATTAACGGCTTCATCAAGGTTCATCGCTTGATACAATCCTTCCTGATACCAGGAAGCAAGAACCGTATTCTCAATGACCAGACAAGGATAAATTCGGGTTTCAGAAGCCATACAATCCACAATTTCATGCGCTGTTTGAATTGATTTTTCAAGCGTATCGCCCGGCAAACCGATCATCATTTGCAAACCCAGTACGAAACCCATTGAACGAATCAGGCGGGATGCATCACGGGTACATTCTGCGGTATGCCCTCTCCCCGATTGTTTAAGAACTTCATCATCCATCGATTGGGCGCCCAACTCAATATTTTTAACATGATGATCCTTCAAAAAAATCAATTCTTCCATGGTGATTGTATCCGGTCGGGTAGAAATTCTAACCGAATCAATTATGCCGCTATTTATATAGTAATCGGAAATCTGGAGATATTTGATTTTTTCTTCCTTCTCTAAACCACAAAAATTTCCGCCGAAAAAGGCAATTTGTACTTCCGTATTCACGGAAAGTGTCTGAAGGTGAGAACGAATAAGCTCGTGAATTTCAAAAACTTCCGGCAATTGTTTTTTTGTAGTAATGGAATGCTGATTGCAAAAACTACAACGGAATTTACATCCTTGTTCAGGAATAAAAACAGGTATATTAACGTGTTTGTTCAGCAATTCACCTTTCAATTTGTTTCACGGATAATCATCTCGATTATGTGTGGAAAGTATTCGTATTCGAGCTGATGAATTTTTTGAGCCAGACTTTCAGGAGTTTCATTTTCGTATACCTCACACTCCGCCTGAAATAGGATTTCGCCCCGGTCATATTCTTCATTAACCCGATGAATGCTAATTCCTGATTTGCGATCCTTCGCATCAATTACGGCCTGATGTACTTTCATTCCATACATTCCTTTACCTCCGTATTTTGGAAGCAGGGCCGGATGAATATTTATAATACGTGATGGAAAAGCCTTAATAAAATGTTCAGGAATCAACCAGAGGAAACCGGCTAAAATAATCCAGTCGGGAGCCCACCCGGCAAGTGATTGGTAAAAATCAGGATGATAAAACTCTTCACGGGTAATAAGGCGCGAAGGGATATTCAGATTTCGGGCCCTTTCTAAAACAAAGGCTCCGGGTTTATTACATATAATTCCGCTGACATCCACATTTTCGACCTCCGAAAAATGCCGCACCAATCGCTCCACATTACTTCCATTTCCGGAAGCAAATAATACCATGTTTGCTTTTTTATTCATAAAGACCTTTCACTTTTGGACTTGCTGCTGTAAATTCTTTCAAATAAAATGGCTCTGAATACGCCAAATCAGCAAATTCATTCCGCTGATATTTTCCCCAGGCGAGCTTACCAATGCCATCGGCAGAGCATCGTACGTTGTTGACAAACCGGACGTTTTCCAGATGACCCAATAATGACCTGCATTTTTGGGCTCCATCGCCAGCCAGATACAATACAAATCCACTGTTTAACCATGACTGATATGAATTCTCCTGAATAATTTCAGCCTTAACTTCTTCCAATAATTCCAGATTCTGGTTATAAACGGCCGAATAAACTTCCATCCTTCGGGCATCAATCATTGGGAGGATAAGACTATGTTCAGTAAAAAGATTTTTACTCTCCGATAAGGCATTCATTGCTATACCATGCAAAGTACGTACTAAAATAAGTGGTATTTCAAGCGCATAACAAAAACCTTTAGCAACAGATAATCCTATCCGTAAACCGGTGTATGAACCAGGGCCTTCACTAACAGCAACTGCACTGAAATCGGATGGACTCAGATGTAACTGCTTCATTAGCCGTTCCACTAGCACAGTTAATTCGGATGAATGCGAGTTTTCGTGCTCGCTTTCGAGCATTCCAAGGAGCTCACCTTCTTTATGAATGGCAACCGAACAAACCCTTGTAGCCGTTTCAATACTAAGAATCATTGGCATAACAGATTTAAATGGCAAAGTTAATGAATGCCCTTAAGATGCGCCAGAAAAGAAATTCCCTGCATCTGTCATTATCAACAAAGTGCAGGGAATTCCGAAATAACCTATAAATATATACTATTCCTTTTCTTTAGAGAAAAGTTTTTCTTTATCAACTTTTTCGACCTTATCGCCATTTTTCAAGCCTTTTGATACTGCTGAAAATGGAGCAACAACCACTTCTTCGTCCTTTTCGAGGCCGCTAAGTATCTGTATATATGTATTATCCTGGATGCCTGATTTTACTTCTTTCAACTTAACACTGCCATCTTTATATACAAAAACATATTCTATAAAGTCCAGGATATTGCTTTCCGTTTTTTTCGATTCATCCTCTGATTCGTCCTTTTTCTTACGCTTTATAGTTTTACGACCGGTGGTATCGGTACGCGTTGTAACAGCCTGAAGCGGAATACTCAATACATCCTTTTCTATTTTCGTCCGGATATCAACCGTGGTTGACATACCCGGGCGGAATGGTGAATAATCTGGTGAAGCTACGGGGATTAAATCGACATACGATTCTTTGAGGATGTGAATTTTAACTT
Source organism: Bacteroidales bacterium (assembly GCA_030656615.1). Classification (GTDB taxonomy): domain Bacteria; phylum Bacteroidota; class Bacteroidia; order Bacteroidales; family TTA-H9; genus JAUSOY01. The sequence goes on from JAUSOY010000017.1 coordinate 16,614, forward strand.
CAAAATTGGTAACCTGATCAAGACTAACACCCTGGGTTGTAGCTGAGGTAGCTATCTCGGTTACCAAACCTTTGAATTTGCGATTGAGATACGCATCCACTTCAATCAATGCGGTATCTCCAACTTTTACACGAATGATATCGTTTTCATTTACCTCCACCACGGCCATCATGCTGTTAAGGTTCGCGATACGCATCAGTTCTGTTCCACTCGAAAACTGGGAAGCTCCAGTTACACGTTCACCCTTTTCTACACTAAGTTTTGATACTTTTCCATCTGCCGGTGCAAAAACAGCCGTTTTCGTTAAATCTTCCCTGGCTTTTTTTAGTCCGGCTTCAGAGCTGCTAATACTAAATTCTGACGATTTAACACTTTGTTTGGCCGCTTCGAGATCGGCTTTGGCGACCTCGAAATTCGTACGAGCCGTTTCAAAATCGGCCTCTGAAATAACCTTTTGTTCCCAAAGTGATTTATTTCTCTTGTATACGGTCTCAGAATTTCTGAAGCGGGCATCTACCTGAGCCAACTGAGCGCGACTATTCGCCAGATTGGCTTTTTGGGAATTAACCTGCGCAGCACTTTGGTCGTATGCCGACTGGTATATTTCGGGATCTATCTTGGCCAGCAGATCGCCATTTTTTACCATTCCACCTTCTTTAACCAACAATTCGATGACTTCACCCGATATATACGGACTAATCTTGATGTCCGTTTCGGGTTGAATTTTTCCATTAGCTGATACCGTTTCCACTAAAGTGCGGAAAGCAGCCGATTCGGTACTTATCTTTTGCTGATCCTTATTATTCCTCTTATTTACAGCTAATACAATTATTATTACTAGCAGAACTCCGCCTGCAATAAAATACCATTTCTTTTTTTTTATGCTTTTCATCCGAAAATTATTTAAATCATTTCAGAAGCACTAAGTGCGTGAACAGCCGCACGATCTTAGTACTTTCAGTATTTGTTTGTTTATTTTAATGTCAGGGGCTTCCCTTGATAAAAATCAAGAATTTTGGTTTTAAACAGGAAATCATATTTTGCCTGCAACAGGTCAGAAGCAGCTTTCGCTAAATCTTTTTTATTCTGGTTATATTCCACCGAGGTCATCAATCCAACATTATACTTTTGCTCAGCATAATGGAAACTTTCCTGTTGGGCGCTTACTTTTTTCTGAGCAGCCTGATATCTTTTCAATGATGCCAATGCATCAAAATGTGATTGTTGAATAACTTTGTTTAAATTATTTTTTGCAATCTGAAGATCCAATCGTGCATTTTCTAATGAGATTTTTGAACGGCTGATATTTGTGCGGGTCCGCATTCCGTTAAAAATCGGAATAGAAAGATAAAATCCAAGCGATTTATTTTCATTATCGGTAATTTGATCCCAGAATGGCTTGGTTCTATATTCATTCTTGAGGCCATACCCTAAAACCGTATCCTGTGAAATTTGAGTAATGCCTGTTGGATACATGTAAACACTCGATGGAATATCAGGGTTTATCTGACGCGAAGCACCCGAATATCCCGTGCCAATGCTTCCATTTAAACTCAATGTCGGGCTAAAGGCACCCTTGGCAATATCCAATGATTTCTCTGAAGACCGGACTCTGAGTTCCGAACTTAAAATTTCCGGCTGATTTTTTACTGCAAAGGCATAAATATCGGACGGTCCTGAGGCGTTTATTTTATCAGCCAGAATACCCAGTTCAGGAGTTTCAATTACAAATCCCGGTTCATTATTTAGATCCAGCAGTTGCGAAAGGGTTAGCAATGAAATATCATAATTATTTCTCGATTCAATCAATGTCAATTCATCAGATGCTACCTGAGCTTCCATATTCAGTAATTCGCCCTGTGCTAGCGTACCGGCATTCACAAGTTTGGCTGTGCGTTCAGCCTGTTGGCGCGAAATATCGAGTTGATTTTCACCAACCTTCACCAATTCCTTGTAAAAGAGTACCTGAAGGTAGAACGTTGTTACATTCAATGAAATATCGTTGATGGTTCTTTCAACATCCAACTGCGACATCTGCAAATCAATCTGGCTTTGGCGAATTCCGTTCAACTTTTGAAAACCATTAAAAAGCACCACGGAAGTAGACAGATAAAAATTATTTGACTGAACCCGTTCGGTAGCAAATTGATTGGTATACATGTCAATGGTTTGACCCCAGTTGTATACATGGCTTGCTGAAGCATTCAGTGATGGCAAAAGGCCATATTTATTCTGCTGATTGTCTGTTTTCGCCAATTGAACATTCAAAAACTGCTTTTTTACCGTGAGGTTATTTTCACGGGCATGAAGAATGCACCGTTCTAACGACCAGGCTTGATTCTGCGCCGGAAGTAAAACCGGAATCAAAAACAACATTGGAAAAACCAACATCTTATTTAAAAAATACCTTTTTCTTGCTTTCATGGATGGAGTTTTAAAAAATTCAGAACCGCTTTTATGGCCAGTAACACTATCCTTCAAATTTTCTTCATTAAAGGTGATTTCAACAAAAATACTTTATTTATTTATTACCACCTTCTATAATAATGCAGACAGCACAAAACGCCATCCTGATTCAGCATAAAATATGCCAGAGTGTAATAAACAAAATCATAACGTAAAAATATTATAGCTATTTCAAACTGTTTGATGTTTTTATTGCGTTTTTGCGCCTGTTTTGCAGTAAATCCTGACCATCTCCATATTGACGAACGAATCAAGTTTTGGTTACAATACATACATCAAAAACATAAAGTGTTCATTCAATTACAGTCGGTGTCCAAATACGGACAGCGATATCGTTTCAATGATGCATGGCAGCCAATATTTTTCTATATTTTTGCAATACACCAAAATCATTGAATAATGCGCACGCAACCTGAATTTCTTTGGATAAGTCTGTTATTCGCACTTGTCGTATTTCAACCGTCGGCTTATGCTCAAGGATTAAAGAGTGACACAATTCATGTTAGTCATTATCAACTAAATATGGATATCCGAAATTTTTCGGCTCAAATTCTAAAAGGTGAGGCTCGATTGACGATTACGCCAAAAATGAATGGTATAACCTTTATTCCTCTTGATTTTCTAGGTTTGAACGTGGATTCTGTACTATTCAACAATCAACGCATTTTTGGCATTAGCCGGTCCGGTCCAAACCTTAGGATTCAGCTTCCTTCGCCCGTGGGAACATCAAACACGGTAAATCTCCGCATTTTTTATCACGGAACACCCATTGTTGAACCCGCCGGTTGGGGTGGGTTTCACTTTAAATCATACATCGCATACAATTTAGGCATTGCATTTCAGGCCGATCCTCATAATTATGGCCGGGTTTGGTTTCCGGGTGTTGATGACTTTATCGACCGGGCAACATACGAATATCAGATAAAAACAGAAACAGACAAAATGGCGGTTTGTGGTGGACAGTTTATCAGTGTAACCACAAATCCAGACAATACAAAAACATGGATATGGCGCATGAATCAAACAATTCCGGCCTATCTGGCTTCGGTAGCCGTATCCAATTATCAGCAACTGAACGATGTATTTAATGGAATGAATGGAGCTATTCCCATCATGCTTCACTTCCGTCCGGGAGATACACTGGCTGCCAATACCCTTTTCACAAATCTGAAACAAATACTGAGTATTTTTGAAAACCGATGGGGACCATACTCTTTTGACCGGGTAGGCTATTGCGGAACTATTCAGGGAGCCATGGAACATGCATCCAACATTGCTTATCCTACCACAACCTTAAGTTCATCCTATGAATGGCTGTACGCCCATGAACTGGCACATATGTGGTTTGGTGATAAAATTACCTGTTCATCAGCGGAAGATATGTGGATTAATGAAGGCTGGGCCGTATTCAATGAGAGCATTTTCAAGGAAGGTTTATATGGCACAGAAGCATACCGCAGCAATATGAATTCGAAATTAAAAAGTGTACTTCAATACTGTCATATTGAGGATGGGTCGTATTTGGCTTTATATGGCATACCCAATGAATATACATACGGCGAAACCGTTTATCAAAAAGGAGGCATCATTTGTCATACATTGAGAAATTATCTGGGCGACAGCCTGTTTTTTCCGGCCATAACAGATTTTTTAACCGACTTTGCTTTTAGTCCGGTAAGTTCAATCCAATTAAGAGATTATCTCACTCAAAAAACCGGCATCAATATGACCTCATTTTTTGATGGATGGGTGTTTTCGCCCGGTTTTCCAGGCTATGTTGTTGATTCCTTTTCTTACATTCAAAACGGAAGCAATTACACAACAAACGTTTCTATGCATCAGAAACTAAAGGGGGCTACTTCTTTTTGGAATGCCAATAAAGTTTGGCTGACATTTATGGCCGCTGATTTTAGTACGGAAAAAAGACTAATGCAATTCGATGGAGAATATGGGACACAATCCTTTACACTTCCGTTTATTCCTGTTTCCGTATTTGCCGATTTCGATGATTTAATCTCGGATGCTACAACAGATTACTCCTTCAACATCAATACAAGCGGTAATTATGATTTTAGCAATACATACTTTTACATGAGTGCCTCTCAGGTGCCCTCGCCGACATTTGTCCGTACCACACATTATTGGGTGGCTCCCGATCCATTAAAAGTTGCAAAGCCTGGTCTCAAACTTTCCAATTACCGATATTGGAAAATTGACGGGATAATGCCAGAGGGATTTGTAGCTCAGGGAAGATTTTTTTATTCGAAATCATCACGCCTCGACGATTCCTTATTTGCTAAACCTGGCGATTCTTTGGTTATGCTGTATCGTGCCAACGCAGCACAAGAATGGCAATCAATACCCTTCACGCGTATTGGATTACAAACCGGATACATTTATGTTGAAAACCTTAAAAAGGGTGAATATACGCTTGCTTCATGGGACGAATTGTACGTGAGTATTACAACACCCAAACCCGAAATAAAAAGCATGCATATTTATCCCAATCCGTCGGATGGACCCGTAATAATAAACTTGTCAAATACCGATAAAGGATTTTTAAAAATATACAGCATTGGTGGCATTCTATTAAAAAACCATGAGCTATCAAAGGGGAAGCAAAGCATTACACTCAGAAAATCAAATCTGCCTCCCGGTACGTATATTTTAATTCAGGAAGATTCGTATGGTAGCCCTTTGGCACGCGAGCGCCTAATTATAACAGCCTCGTCTCATTAATCTTCTGTCGTAGGCATCTTTTCAGCAATGACATTCAGGGCTTTTGGAAGAATATCAAAACTAAATGGTGAATGACCCAAAGACTCGCCATCTATTTCAATGAGAACTTCCGGAGATGATTCCACGGTTATCTTTTGACCACGGAATGTCTGAATTTTTGGGTGATTAACGAATGAACCATCGAAGAGCTTATTGATCTGAGTAATCACCGTCAGTTTTCCAATTTTTTTAATCAGCGTAATATCCAGTAACCCATCATCGGGGATTGCATGTGGCAGCTGCATCATCCCACCACCATTATATCTGCACACGCCAACACTCAGCGAAAATGCCTGGCAACGAGTTTCCTGACCATCAATACCGATGATCATATCAGAATGCTTATAATAAAAAAGACTGGCCAATAAATTCCAGATATAAACCATTGGTCCGCCTTTGCCTTTGTTTTTATCATTGTTGGTCCTCTTTGCTACCTCAGCATCGTATCCCATTCCGGCGATATTAATAAAAAAACGACGCTTCCGCTTCGATTGATTATAATAATATACCCTTCCGATATCCTGCACAAATATTTTTCCAGCAATAATCGTTTTTACCGCATCATGATAATTAAATGGAACGCCAAAAGTCCTGCACCAGTCATTACCAGTACCTACAGGAATCATTGCGATATATAGCTCGGAGGTGGCAACAAGTTTCTGCATAAATATTCCATTTACGACCTCATTTAAAGTTCCATCTCCACCGACGACTATAAATTTCCGGAAACCTTTTTTAATTGCTGAAGTCGTGAGTCCGATAGCATGTTCTTTATGCGTGGTTGTTATGAATTCAAAGCTTAAATTCTCATCATAAAGAATTTTTTGGATTTTTGGCCAATCCCTTTCGCCTTTGCGGGTTCCGGCATTAGGATTAACAATCACATACCATTCCTTAGCAGATGCTCTTAAAGTTTTTCCCATGAATATCAGTGCGTTAAATGTGATATAAATTCAAAAATACACAATTATTCCAAATCCGATTAAACAATTAATTGAAAACTATTTTACCGATTTACTTAAATCATAGAGTTTCATGTACTTCAGGCGGGTAGTCCATGAGGTGACTGTGGCAATTCGATATCCGGCATAAGCATCCATGAATCCCAAACGGATAATGTAATCACGAATAAAACGTATCACAGGTTTACATATAATTGCTAAAATGCCCGCATTTTTTCCCAACTTAAACATTGCCTCAGCCTGAATCGTACTGTACTTTTCTGCCTTCTGGAGATGATCAGAAAACGTTGGGAAGGAGTAATGTAAAATATCACCCTTCAATTTGGATGATCCTTGAATGCCCGAAATTTTTAACTCATCATGCGGATTTATTCCCTGCCATAATGCTTCATGACGATTGACCAGGCGAAGTTTACAATCGGGATACCAGGCACCGTGTTTTATCCATTTTCCGCAATAATTCGTCATGCGGTTCATTCGGTAATTCCCTGTTAAATTCTTCTGTTTAATTTGTTGAATTTCATTCTGAAGGGGTAAAGAAATCTCCTCATCTGCATCCAGTGATAAAACGTAATCAAACTGACATTGACTTAATGCAAAGTTTTTTTGTTCTATATGACCATCGAAAGGATTAAGAATAAACCGTAGGGGGTATTTTTCGCAAATTTCACGGGTTCTGTCGGTCGAATATGAGTCGATAATGACAATTTCATCGGCAATATCCAAAACGGAATCCAAACAGCGTCCGATATTTATTTCTTCATTAAATGTTATAATAGCTACAGAAAGCTTCATCTGGTCAGAAGATTTTCACAAAGATACGGAATAGAATCCCTTCACAGAAATTGCGAAAAAACTTCAATCGACTATGGTTAAAATTTCGTCCAATAACTGATCGAATGAAAATGGTTTTGCCAGCGCCCGATTGGCTCCAAAAAGGATAGAAACTCGTAAATAATCCTCTGCTGGAATGTAGCCACCGGCGGTAATAGCAAGAATCTTAACCGAAGACCTTCGATTTTTCATATCCGTAATAAATCCAAGTCCGTTTTTCCCGGGAAGTTTAATGTCTGTTATTACAAGATCGTAATCATTCACCACAAAAAAACTCCAGCCCTTTTCTGCATCCGGGGCAATATCCGTCTCTATTCCTCTTTTTTCAAGTAGGATTTTAAGTCCGGCTGAATATTCAATATCATCATCTACCAGCAAGACACGGATCGGTCTAAGGCTCTCAGATTTCAAAACCAAATTTAATTGCGTTGCTTTTGTTTTTACATCGCTAAATTACGACCAAATAGTCAGAATGTCAAAAAAAAACTGAGTATACCCGGAGTAAAATTCCGGATATACTTATACCACTTATATGTCTTAGATTTTATACTAATCCATGATGTATTTAACTCCGGGCAGCTCTTTACCTTCGATATATTCAAGCATAGCTCCTCCTCCGGTAGAAACATATGATACGTTCTCTGCCAGATGAAACTTATTAATGGCCGCAACCGAATCGCCTCCGCCAATCAATGAATAGGCTCCGGCTGAGGAAGCTTCAGCGATAGAAAAGGCCAGATTTTTTGTTCCCGTTTCAAAAGTTTCCATCTCAAAAACACCCATGGGGCCATTCCAAAGAATGGTTTTTGAAGAAGCAATAACCCTGGCAAATAACTTGGAAGTTTCGGGACCAATATCGAGGCCCATCCACCCATCGGGAATTTCATTGGAAGGGCATTGTTGTGTTTGCGCATCATTTGCAAATTTATCAGCAGCAATTACATCCACGGGTAAATGAATCTTTACATTTAATTTTTCAGCCTGAGCCAATGCCTCTTTTGCTGTTTGAATTAAATCTTCCTCTACAAGCGACGAACCCACTTTTCCACCCATGGCTTTAATAAAGGTAAACATCATACCGCCTCCGATGATAAGATTGTTAACGCGAGGCAATAAATTTTTTATTATTTCGATTTTCCCGGAAACTTTTGCACCACCCAAAATGGCAGTAAATGGTTTCTCCGATTGGGATAAGACTTTTTCAAGGGCAATAAGTTCGTTACTCATTAAGTAGCCAAACATTTTAGAATCCGGGAAAAACTTGGCAATTACTGCAGTAGATGCGTGAGCTCTGTGCGCTGTACCAAAGGCATCATTCACATAAACATCACCCAAAGAGGCCAGCTTTTTAGCGAAGGCCTCATCGCCTTTTTCTTCCTCTTTATAAAAGCGAAGATTTTCAAGTAAAAGTATTTCACCGGATTGAAGTGTCGCTGAAAGATTCATTGCAGAAGCGCCGATGCAATCATCTGCAAATTTTATAGTTTTACCTGTAATCATAGTTAGATAAGGGATTAAATGCTTTAGGCTGTATTTGTCTTCCGGACCAGTTTTTGGTCTGCCCAAATGAGACATTAATATAACCGAGCCTCCCGAGTCAATAATTTTTTTGATGGTTGGGAGTGTTGAATCTATACGGGTAGTATCTGTAATATCGAAAATATCATTCAGGGGAACATTAAAATCGACGCGTACAAGTGCGCGCTTTCCTTTCAAGTCATAATTATCTATTGTTTTCATGCTATAAGGGTTTATTTCAAAATATATGTGATTAGAAATGAATGGGCCATATGCTTTTTTCCATCAAAGCAAGGTAAAATGCTAAGACAAAGATACAATTTTGAAGAGTGAATTGCAGAACCCCACTCATTCCATATTTGTATCTTTGGTGACAAAATTACCCTTACATGAAAAGCGTGAATGCCGCATTGATTCAAGCTGATTTGGCCTGGGAAGACAAAAAAACCAACCTGAATCGACTTGAAAAAATGATAAAAAGTCAGGAAAAGGCTGAAATTATTTTACTCCCCGAATTATTTAATACAGCTTTTTCTCTAAAAAATGCGGCACTTTATGAAGACATGAATGGACCGGCCGTCGAATGGCTTTGTAATCAATCCATAAAACAAGGAGCTGATATTGCAGGCAGTGTACTCATTAAAGAAGACAACAAAGTCTATAATCGGCTGATTTGGGTGTCGGCCGGTGAAATTTCTGGTTATTATGACAAGCGTCATCTGTTTCGGATGGGAAACGAACATCAATGGATTTCATCAGGTCAAAAAAATAGGGTTATTCAATCCCATGGTTTATTGTTTATGCCTCAGATATGCTATGATTTGCGTTTCCCTGTATGGCATAGAAACCAGGTAGAAAACGGCCGCTTTAAATATGATGTGCTTACATTTCATGCGAATTGGCCCGAAGTCCGTATCCAGGCATGGAGAATGCTCCTCATTGCAAGGGCCATCGAAAATCAAGCTTATGTGGTTGGAATAAACCGATGCGGGGTAGATGGAAATGGGATTTTTCACAGTGGTGAATCAATGGTCGTTGGCCCACAGGGCAACATACTGGCCGAGGCATCCAGAGGGAAAGAAAGCATTTTACATTTTACAATGTACCATGATGATCTAATATCCTGGCGAAATAATTTTCAGGTTTCCAACGACTGGGACGATTTTAAAATTACTGACTGAAAAAAATTATTGACCTTTACAACCTCTAATAAATTATATTGTTTTCTTAAAATACGCTCATGAAAACTCGAATTATATTCAGCATACTATTTCTTTGCACGATTTCAGGAATAAAAGCACAGGACATTGATTATGCCCGCTTTCTCGTTAAAAACCTTAGTTCAGCAGAAATGAAAGGCAGAGGCTATGTTGACGACGGTGATAAAAATGCAGCTCGTTTTCTGGCTTCCCAAATGAGTAAATACGAACTAATTCCCCTCAGTCGTAAATATTTACAGGAATATGAATTCAGCATCAATTCCTTTCCCGGGAAGATGAATGTATGGGCAGGCTTAAAAAAAATAAAACCGGGTGCTGATTATCTAATGGCCCTTTCATCGAAAGGAATTTCATCAACCTTCGCTATCAAACGCTTATTGAACGATAGCCTCTCAGACAGCGAAGACTTCAATCAATTAAAAACTCAGAATTTATCAAACACAATAATCATCACAGATAAGTATCATAAAAACTTTGCAGATACAAATCTGCTCAATGCAGCGGGCTACGTTTATGTAAAAGACAGCTCATCGCACCTTATCTGGAAAGCATCAAACGGAAAAAAACTAAAAGATTACTATCTTCTCGATATCCGTAAACACTTCGTTGATAGTATTAAGTCTATTACGCTCGATTTTGAAAATAAATTTCTGAAAGACTATAAAGCCTATAATGTTGCAGGCATGGTCAAGGGAAGCATGTATCCTGATTCGTTTTTTGTTTTTACTGCTCATTTCGACCATTTAGGAATGATGGGTGAAGAAACCATGTTTCCAGGAGCAAGTGATAATGCAAGTGGAACAGCCATGATGCTCGACCTGGCCAGGCATTTTAGTAGTCCTGCGAATCAACCCGAAATATCAATCGTATTTATTGCTACTTCGGGCGAGGAAGCCGGCCTCATGGGTGCAGAGTATTTTGCTGAACATCCGCTAATTCCTTTGAAAAAAATTAAATTCTTGATTAATCTTGATATGGTTGGTTCCGGTTCCGAAGGAATTACATTGGTTAATGGCGACCAATTCCCCAAAGCCTTTCAACTGATGACAAAGATTAATGCCGATAACGAGTTTATCCGTCAGGTTCAATCGAGAGGAGAGTCATGTAACAGCGACCATTGTCCGTTTTATAAAAAAGGTGTTCCGGCTATTTTTATATATTCACGGGGAAGTGAATCAAAACACTATCATAATATAGACGATACCACCGAAAACCTCCCCCTGACAGAGTATAATGATATATTCAGACTCCTCGTTCAGTTTGTAAAAAAGTATTAATAAATACTCCCTCTGGTTATCGCGATATAAATCGTCAATTTTCCGACGTGCTTTGCATAATATACCCATGTCTCTCTGAGTGGTTTAAATATAACTTTGCCAAAGCGTAAGCATTATTATGCTTTCGTCTATAATTTCTTTGCATATAAATGAATTATCTCATTAACCAACGCAAAGTTTATATCGGTAAACATTTGTAAAACAATATTTTAAAAATGAAGAAACTGATTCTTACTCTTTTAGCTTTTTCCCTGATTTCACTGACGTATAGTCAGCAAACGGCTACTAATTTCACCTGCAATGATTGCAATGGAACTTCCCATGACTTATTCACAGAACTTGATTCAGGCAAAGTCATCGTACTTTGCTGGGTAATGCCTTGTGGATCATGTGTAAACCCTTCCAATATCGCTTACAATTTGGTTACGTCTTATCAAAGTACGAATCCCGGACAAGTATTGTTTTATATGGTAGATGATTACGCCAACACAAGCTGTAACGCATTGAATAACTGGGGCAATTTGTATGGTATCCCGGCCTCATCTTTCAGCCTGCGTTTTTCGAATTCTACCATAAACATGCTTGATTATGGTTCGGAAGGCATGCCCAAAACGGTCATTGTTGCCGGACCATCACATGGTGTTTTTTACAATATGAATAATACTAATAATCCGGCCTTGATGGAAAGAGCCATTGATTCTGCTTTGCAAACGATTAACCAGACCGGCATCGGATCAAATTTATCGTTTCCTTATCGTATTTACCCAAATCCGGCTCATGATAGATTCATGATTTCCTTCCATTCCAATCATTCAGACTATACCAGCATAAAATTGATTAATATGATGGGTATAACGGTAAAAGATGTAGATGTTCGGTATATTAACGGTGACAACAATCTTTCTATCTCATGCGATAATATTCCGCGCGGAACGTACTTTATAAATATGATTACCAAAGATGGCCACATTTCTTCAAAAGTAACTATCCAATAGAAATTCTGTTTTTTCAAAACAAACCTATTCACAAAAAAACCGCTCTGAAAAAGCGGTTTTTTTTGTGAAATCAATTTAGACTCAAAGGCCGTTAATTTGTAATTCCTTCATTATATGCGTACAACCAGCAAATTTATCGATGATAAAAAGTACGTAGCGGATATCAACGTTAATTGTGCGTTGTAAGGCTGGTTCATAAGCAATATCACCGCTCATAGCTTCCCAGTTTCCGTCAAATGCCAATCCGATAAGTTCTCCTTTACCATTAATCACAGGACTTCCTGAATTTCCACCTGTAATATCATGTGTTGTCAGAAAACATACTCTGAGGTTGCCATCCTTGGCATAGGGGCCGAAATCTTTTTTCAGAAAAAGTTCTTTGAGTTTGGCAGGAACAACAAATTCCCAATTGGATGGATCTTCCTTTTCGAGAATCCCTTTATAGGTAGTGAAATGATTATAATACACTGCATCTGCTCCCTGATAATCCTGAACACTTCCGTATGTTAAACGCATGCTTTGATTGGCATCGGGATAAAACTTGTGGTTAGGTTGCATTTGCATTAAACCAGCAAGATACAATCGCTTCGCCCGTTGAAGATTATCATTAGCTGCATCATTTTCTTTGCTTAATTGTTTCATCATGGCCCGAAAACCCTGTGAAAGTTTGAATGCAGGATCCTTCTCAATTTTTGATGCTTTTGGATTTTCAAGAAATTTATTAAAAGCCTCGCGGCTGGCAAAAATACTTGATTCGAAAACCTCCTCAGCAACTTCATTAAAATCCTCATTTTCACTTTTGGCCATTTTGACGAGTACAGCTGGATGCAGAGAAACGGGCACGTCATTATAATACTTCATGAGCATTGCCGCCAGCATTTTCTGATCGGTTGCAGGATTGTAGTTTTTATAAAAATCGTCGGACATCGCTTTTGTTTTAGCCAATAAAACTGCAATATCCTTCGATTCTTTATCCGATAGTTTATTTTTCAAATCCTCGGCTCTTGCGGCAAATCCAATAATCTCAGCACCAAATGCGGCTTCCCGAAGGTAGGTTTGAGTCAGTGCATTTTCTCCGGTAAGTTTATAAGCCGCATCAAAATCAGACATCACATTGCCGTATAAGGTTTTTGTTTCGGGTGTAGAAGCCACCCATGCCTCAAATGCTGCTTCCTGAGCACGCTTTTTATCGGCCACTTTCAAACGCTTTAAGCCTTTTGTCTGACCAATATAATATTTCCAATAGTTAGCAATTCCAGCATATTTTGACGAATATTTAATTCTGATTTCTTTGCTGGAGGCCATATCTTCGCCCATAATATCCAATTTCTTACGTCGGATGTCAACGATGGCCGGATTTACTTTATCGATGCCCAACTGAACGCCATGTGAGGTTAAGTAACGATCGGTACGACCCGGAAAGCCCATAATCATGGCAAAATCGCCCTTTTCGACACCACCGGCATTAATTGGCAGATAATGTTTGGGTTTGAGAGGAACATTGGCTTTATTGTAGGTTGCTGGCTGATTTTCTGCATCAGCATACACCCTGAAAATACTGAAATCGCCGGTATGCCTGGGCCACATCCAGTTATCCGTATCGGCACCAAATTTCCCGATTGATGAAGGTGGGGCACCAACAAAACGAATATCAGTATAGGTTTGATAAATGAAAGTATAATATTCATTTCCATTGAAAAAATCTTTAACCACGGCATTGTATAAGTTTCCTTCTGTAGCGGCCGCGATAATTTTTTTACGGTTTATATCAAGGATTTCGTCCATTTGAGTTTCCGTCATCTCAGGACTTATCCCTTCGAGCATAGCGGCAGTAGACGCCTCTACACCAATCAGAAACTGAACGCTTAATCCTTTAATCGGAATTTCTTCGGCATACGATGACGCCCAAAATCCATCAAAGAGATAATCGTGTTCCACAGTACTTACCGATTGTATAGAACCATATCCGCAATGATGGTTCGTAAGAATCAGACCTTCGGGTGAAATTACTTCTCCGGTACATCCTCTACCGAATAATACAATTGCATCTTTCAGGCTTGAATTATTCAGGCTGAATAACTCTTCCGGAGTAAGCTTCAAACCCATTTTCTGCATATCGGTATGATTGAGTCTTTCTACCAGAAATGGCAGCCACATTCCCTCGTCGGCTTTAACTCTTACAGGAAAAGCTATTAATGATATGAATATCAGTGAAATAAAAAATTGAAGTATGGTTTTTTTTATCATAACACAATAGTTTTGTTAATGTATAAATTGAGATATGGTTCTAAGTTTTTTTGTAATATTTTTTTCGGACACATAATCACAGCTCCCATTTTCAGGTTCGCTAGTAGAATTTGATATTAAATATATTTTTCTCCTTTGGTTGTTTCGATATTCTTCACGACGGCACGAAGTTCTTGTTCCCGTTCTTTATCGCAAATGAGAAGCACACCAGCTTTTTCTACCACGATGCAATTATCGAGTCCATTAATCACAACCAGTTTATCATCTGGCATATTAACAATACAATTCATTGTATTATATGTCATTACATTTTGTCCCATGATGGCATTCCCTTGGCCATCTTTAGACCGAATGGCATACAAAGAGCCCCAGGTTCCCAAATCAGACCAACCGAAATCAGACGAAAGTGTATAAACATTGGACGCTTTTTCCATTACTCCATAATCAATGGAAATACTCTTACAAATGGCATAAGCATTTTCGATAAAAGATTTTTCCAAATCGGTGTTATATTTATCCATTCCTTCTTTAAAAACCTGACTAACATCCGGAAGATATTTTTCGAGTGCTGCTGTAATAGATTTCAAACTCCAGATAAAAATGCCAGCATTCCACAAAAAATCACCACTTTCCACAAAAGTACGTGCCAACTCCAGATTGGGTTTTTCAGTAAACGTTTTAACTTTTTTAATTCGTTTATCGTCCGGATACACTTCTTTATCTACAAATTGAATATAACCATAACCCGTATCTGGTCTACTGGGCTGAATACCCAGAGTAAGCAGCCAATCGTTTCGACGTGTGGCCTCCAGCGCATTAAAAATAACATCAACAAAAATGTTTTCCTTCAAAATTATATGATCCGAGGGAGCCACAATAATATTCGCTTCCGGATCGATTCCAGCAATTTTATATACCGCGTAGGCGATGCAAGGTGCAGTATTGCGTCCGGCAGGCTCTAGTAATATTTGGTTTTCCGCCATATCTGGCAGTTGTTCTTTTACCAAATCAGCATAACGGGCGTTGGTAACAACATAAATATTTTCTGGCGGGCAAATTCTAAGAAAACGCTGATATGTCTGTTGAATCAGGGTTTCACCTGTTCCAAGAATGTCAATAAATTGCTTAGGATGTGTGGTGCGGCTCATGGGCCAAAATCTGGCACCAATTCCACCGGCCATTATTACACAATAATTCGATGCATTCATTACTTTCAATATTTATCAATGAAGGGATAGAACAAAGGTAATTAATTCCCAATGTTCTCGATAAATGGAATTACATTGGCCCGGGCGCTGACAAGATAAGGTCTGCCATTCGATAGGCAGGTACACAGGTATCGCGTACGGCGTTTCTCACCCTTCTTAAACAGACGCTGTTTTAATTGAAAAACGCAATCCTTTTCGAGAGATTCCAAAAGTGGAAGAGGATTTTCAGGCGAATAAGCAGCCAGAACTTTTATAAGATTGGCATCAGTAAATGTGGAGGCATATCCTTTAAAAAGATGAAATTGAAAAGCCTGCTTAATATCGTCAGGGAAGCAATTACTATTGATAAACTTTTCGCCAAGCGAACGAAAACATTGCTGCCATTCTTTCCCATGAGGTAAAACACGCTTTTTATATTTTTCAACGACCATCATATGGGTAACTTCATGAATGAACGTTATCAAAAACTGATAGGGCGGCAAATTTGAATTTATGCGGATATGATGAACAGGCCGGCTGTTTTGCCTTCGGTAATCACCCGTTTTCGTACTGCGCGGACGTACAATTCGAAGATGGAGGTCAAAGGATGAAAGAATCTCCTGAACATCGTCTAAAGAAGCCTCTGGAAAGAAAGGTATCAAATTTTCACGTCTAATCATACATTCGTAAAATTAGCAACGGTATCTGAATTATAAGAACTAAATGACGGACAATCTGCACACTTCTCCCGTTTTTTTGCTTTCGGCTTTTTGGGATATGTGGTTCTTCGACTGCTTGAGCAGGAAACCAGACACAAACTTAATATCAATATCAGTATAAACGAGAATATCCTTCTCAAAAATTTGGACATGGTATCGGTTTTTTTGCAAAAATAAAATACTGTGGTAAATATCTCATTAATAAAACAGAAAGCAACCATAATTTATTGCCTGCCCGGCAAATTTTCAAGATACGCCATTGAAAGTGTCAGAATTTGGATATAACTTAGCGCTAAATATTGTTGTATGCTACTACTTGAACAAGCCGGGGAATATGTCCTTTTAATGCAGAGGGCACTAAGCAAACCTGACAAATGGGCCGTTTTTAGAAACCAGCTTATGAATGAGTTTACAAACCTTGGCATCGACTCCATCGGCATTGTTGCTATTATCTCGGTATTTATGGGTGCCGTTGTTTCAATACAAACCGCCTATAATATTGACAGTCCGCTCATTCCACTTACAATGGTTGGTTTTACAGCCCGTCAGTCAGTGATTCTGGAATTTTCGCCTACCATTATAAGCCTGATTCTTGCAGGCAAAGTGGGTTCCCGAATTGCCTCCGAGATTGGAAGCATGAAAATAAGTCAGCAAATAGACGCATTACAAGTTTTAGGCGTTAATCCGGCCAATTTTCTCATTTTCCCGAAAATTATTGCCAGTGTACTTATAAATCCTGTACTCATTATTTTTTCCATTTTTATGAGCCTTGCCGGTGGTTATCTGATTGCTCAGCTCACCGACTTATATACACCACAAGATTACGTTACAGGCCTGCGCTATTCATTCAGCGCTTTTACTGTGTTTTATGCCATCATTAAAACCGTTGTCTTTGCATTCATTATCAGCTCTGTTTCAGGATATCATGGTTATAAGGTGAAAGGGGGCGCTCTTCAGGTGGGCCAAGCCAGTACGAACGCTGTAGTGCATTCCAGTATTGGAATTATTTTATTTAACCTTATTCTTACCCAACTTTTGCTCACATGATTACGGTCACTAATATTGAAAAATCTTTTGGGCAAAAAAAAGTGCTTCGGAAGATAAGCCTGAATTTTGAGCCTGGAAAAACCAATTTAATAATCGGTAAAAGTGGTTCAGGAAAAACCGTTATGATGAAATGCCTAGTTGGCCTGCTTGAGGTAGATAAAGGAAGTATTTTTTATCATGACAGAGATTTTTCGGCCATGAATGATAAGGAAAGAAAAAGTATCCGTAAAGAAATGGGAATGCTTTTTCAGGGAGGGGCGTTGTTTGATTCGATGAATGTGGAAGAAAACATTGGATTTCCAATGAAAATGTACACCACGAAAAGCCCTTTGGAAATCAGGAAAAGGGTTGACTTTTGTCTGGAACGGGTTAATCTGAAAGGCGTCAATAAATTATCGCCTTCCGAATTAAGCGGAGGTATGATAAAAAGAGTAGCCATTGCCCGGGCCATTGTTTTACAACCTTCGTATCTGTTTTGCGATGAGCCCAACTCAGGCCTCGATCCCCAAACCGGAAATTTGATTGATGATTTAATTCTTGAAATCACCCATGAATACAATATTACAACCATTGTAAATACTCATGATATGAATTCAGTTGTTGAAATCGGTGATAAGGTTCACTATATATACAACGGCGAACTCTGGTGGAGTGGCGATAAAAACAATATCCTTACGGCTACTAACACTGAGCTTCAGGATTTCGTATTTTCAACAGAGCTTACACGCCGACTAAAAACATGAACACAAAAACGCTTCCTAAAATGGACTATATCGATATTATTATTCTGATCCCTTTGATTTACTTCGCATGGAAAGGATTCAGCAGGGGACTAATTATTGAATTAGCCTCACTTATAGGGCTGGCAGCAGGAATTTGGGCCGCCTGGCATTTTTCAGGAATTGTGGAAGTGTGGTTAATTCAATCGGCTGGTTTACAAAGTAAATATTTGAATATTATCGCTTTCATATTAACAATGATTGCCGTAATTATTTTAGTGCACATCACCGGAAAATTACTCGAAAAATTTATTGACCTGATTGCTCTTGGTTTCCTGAATAAAATGGCCGGAATGTTCTTTGGTATTATGAAAGGTGTTTTGATACTGAGTCTATTTATTTACCTTATTAACACCTTTGCCGGTGGTCAAATAATGAGCGAAGAGCAAGAAAACCAATCAATGCTGTACAAACCTATAGCAGGTATTGCTCCCCTTATTATTGGGAAAATAAACATGGACGACTTTAAATTTCCCCAGGAAGAGGAAACCTTCAACGAAAAATCAGAAAACAACTAAAGATAACGGCGTTCAACCAATTCACTTAATTTCATAGTCGCCGGGCTGGTTAAATCCCAATCAAACTGCATTTGATAATCGCTTAGGATATTTTTCGCATTTTCTGCAGAACCGGCATTATTTAATTGTTGAATGGCGTTATTATAAAGTTGTAAATCTCCTTTAAACAACTCATTCAAAAACAAAAACTTTTCGTTAATCCCTATTGCAGCCCGAATATCTGCCAGCGGTTTTTGAACCATACGACTCAATACACTTTTATCTTCGATGGACCCTCCAATTTTATCAAATAGGCTGGGTTTTTCTGCTATCGGACGTATCATCGAAGCACTAAACAAATCAGGCTCAGATGAAGGTTTCTTTACCGGAATTTCATCCTGTACCTGAACAGGAGAAGATTTAGTTTCTTTTGGAGAAATTACATCCTCAATTTGCTCTGTCTTAACATCCATTTCGCTGCCCGTTTTCGATTTAATTTCTTCAGGAAGAACTTCATTACGAATTATTTCTTTTTCCTTTATTTCGTTATGCACGGCAACAAACGCAGGAACAATAACAGGCTCTTCAATTCGCTCTTCCTGAATTGATGTCGCGGAAGGAGCTGCAGATGAAGTTTGCCGTTCTGCATTAATCCGACTCAGTTTTGATAACCGATCATACGCACGACGAAGATTCTCAAGAATAATATCAATCTCAATCTGCGGAATACGATTATTATAGCCGGTGATAACCTCTGTTTGCTCATGAATAATATCGATGAGCGAGGAAATTTCGTCGAGAAGTTGCTTTCTGTTATCCATGTGTCTGAATATCAAAACAAAATAATAGATGTGTGTATTTAAACCTATGAATGACAATCATTATCGTTCAAATTTTGTAAATTGAACAAAATGCTAGTAGGTTTGCAGGTGTAAAATTACGATAAAAAAAATTAAGCCAAAATCTGATGTTTCCAGAAAACAGATATGTTAATTCCGATATATACGGTTGGATAGAAGTGGTTGCCGGTTCTATGTTTTCGGGGAAAACAGAAGAATTAATCCGCAGGCTTAACCGGGCAAAAATCGCTAAACTCAGGGTCGAAATTTTCAAACCCATGATCGACACCCGTTATCATGATGTAAACGTTGTATCGCATAATTCAAATGCCATTGTGAGTACGCCCATCGAAACATCGTCTGAAATCCTTATGTATGCACACGATATTGATGTAGTCGGTATTGATGAAGCTCAGTTTTTTGATGATAACCTGCCACAGATTTGTCAAGAGCTGGCCAATAACGGGGTTAGAGTGATAGTGGCGGGCCTTGATATGGATTTTCTGGGAAAACCTTTTGGACCAATGCCAGCATTGATGGCTATGGCCGAATACGTAACGAAAGTTCACGCCATTTGTATGGGTTGTGGTAATCTGGCTCATTATTCACACCGGACCGTTGAAAACGATAAACTTGTATTATTGGGTGAAACAGATAATTATCAGCCTTTATGCCGCTCGTGTTACCAAAAAGCGACCAAATAATTGTATTCCAGCGACTTGCTTTAGATTAAATTGTCGGGGAATCAATTGAATTCTTAATTTATTGTATTTATAGATAGGAAAACTCTAGCCGACAGAAAAATCATTGCTCACAATCTGGCTTTTATATTACTACGCCATAAACCAATCCATACTCGCAGATATTTTATAATTTTGCCTTTCTGCTTAAGGGTATAATTTTAATCCCTCCTCTGGATTCATAACATGTCCATAAACACAATTTAAACAATTAAGCTCAATACGATTTTATCAACAACCAATAATTAGTTACGACGATGAAAAAAATGATTCTATTTCTGGCGCTTGCTGTAAGTCTCAGCTTTGCCAATGCACAGAAAGTTGTCCGTTTTGCAATACATACCGATTATGGTACCATGAAGGGCTATTTATACAACGAAACGCCTCTTCATCGCGATAATTTTGTAAAACTTGTAAAGCAAGGATGGTATAATAACAGTCCTTTTCACCGGGTTATCAGCAATTTTATGATTCAGGGCGGGCAAAATGCTGATGGCCGATTGGATCCAGGCAATAAAATTTCCGCCGAATTCAATCCTAAATTCTTCCATAAAAAAGGTGCATTGGCCGCAGCCCGAATGGGCGATCAAGTAAACCCCAAAAAAGAATCTTCGGGTAGTCAGTTTTACATTGTACAGGGAAATATTCTTAGCGATCAGGATGTTAGTGCTTTTGAAGCCAGAGGCACCAAATTCACACCCGAGCAGTTAAAAGCATATAAAACGATTGGTGGCACGCCACATCTCGATGGTGGATACACTGTTTATGGAGAAATTACCGAAGGTCTGGATGTGATTGATAAAATAGCCGCTGTAAAAACACTTCCCGGCGACCGCCCTGAAAAGGATTTAAAAATGCGTATCGAAATCATCAAATAAATAGCATTCTTTGAATGAAAGAACAAATCGAAAAATATCTGGTAGAAGTTGCCGCGTTTAATTCAAACGTTCTCCAGGAAATTGAACAGCTAAGAATTCGGTTTCTTGGTAAGAAAGGAATATTAGGAGAACTGTTCGAAGCCTTTAAAACGGTACCCGGACCCGACAAGAAAGAAGCAGGTATTTTGCTGAATACTCTAAAGAATGCTGTGCAGGAAAAGATCAATGAACTCCGCACATCTTCCGAAGAATCTGTGGCTGAACAAAACACAACGGAGATTGATCTTACACGACCAGTTGGTTTTTACGAAACAGGATCAAGGCATCCGGTAGCTATTGTACGAAACCGCATGGTTGCAATTTTTCAGAATATGGGTTTCAGTGTTGCCGAAGGACCGGAAATCGAGGACGATTGGCATAATTTTTCTGCTTTAAATTTCCCTCCTGATCATCCGGCACGTGATATGCAGGACACTTTTTTCATCGAAAAAAGAAGTAGTGGCAATGATATTTCTCTCAGAACCCACACATCTTCTGTTCAAGTGAGAACCATGGAACAAACACGGCCACCCATCCGGATGGTTTTTCCGGGAAGAGTCTTCCGTAACGAAGCCATTTCAGCACGTTCGCATTGCATCTTTCATCAGGTAGAAGGTTTATATATTGATAAGAATGTTTCCTTTGCTGATTTAAAACAGACATTACTTCATTTCGCCCGTGAAATGTTTGGCGAACAGACACAAATCCGGCTACGGCCTTCTTATTTCCCTTTTACCGAACCTTCGGCCGAAATGGATATTTCGTGTAACTTATGTGGGGGAAAAGGATGTAATATCTGTAAATATACCGGATGGATTGAGATTCTTGGCTGTGGTATGATAGACCCTGCCGTTCTGGAATCCTGCGGAATTGATACGGAAATGTATACCGGTTACGCATTTGGAATCGGAATCGAACGAATGACAATGGGCCTTTTTCAGGTAAAAGACATACGGATGTTTTTCGAAAACGATATACGATTTTTAAAACAGTTCGGATCGGTCGTTTAACCATCATTCTTAAAAATTACTTTCACGCCGGATTAAATCCGGCGTTTTTTTGTGCCTTCTGTTAATAAATTCACAGTATCCTTCAATTTGTTTCTGGACTCATTCCACATTAGTAATGTAAACGCCTTATTTAGTGTTTATTAAATTGTATTCTATAAGGGGCTAAACATTATTAAAACAATCGTCATTTGCCTTGAAAATCCCCATGAAAGCGATACCTTTGCCCCGTTTTTTCATCCTTTTAAACAATGTCAAACAGGATCGAGGGGCTTCATAAATTAAATCACACCCGTTGTTGGGACGACGGCTGGTAAATATGTGATTTTAATAACTCCCGCTCTTTTCTTCATCCCCATTAATCACTTTTCAAAATATTCTTATGAACACATACATTCTTGTTGTTTGTATCTATTTTTTATTGGTAGTCATTGTGTCGCTATACACAAAAAAAATGGCCAGTCGTTCATCAGCTGATTATCTGATTGCCGGCAGAAACCTTGGCGTAATCGTTTGTGCAGTAGTAGTTGCCGCCGAATGGCTTGGTGGTATGAGCACCATTGGAGTTAGCGAACAGGCATTTAAAACTGGCTCATTTCAACCAATACTTTATAATCTAAGTACGGCTGTTGGAATGATTATTATTGGATTTACGGTCGCTAAACAATACCGCGAAAGAAATCTTCACACGGTAAGTGAAATGATTCAACATTTGTTTGGTACAAAAGCCAGAAATATTTCTGCTATTTCCTTTCTGCTTGCATATGTGGTATTAGCTTTTGTTCAACTTCAAACATGTGCCAGCGTTATTGCTCCCCTATTTAATATCGACTGGACACTTTCGGTGATTATCTCCTCAGTAATTATTACTGCTTATATGTATGTTGGCGGTATGCATGCATTGGCAATTACAGGCATGATGCATTTAGTTGTGATGTTTGTTGGATTGAGTATTGCCACATTAACGGGTCTTATCGATGTTGGTGGTTTCTCAGCCCTCACAGCAAAACTTCATGCGGTTGGTGTGCAAAATAATCCTTACAATCCGTTTAATGTAAGTTTATGGTATCCCATTAATCTCCTGATCGGCGGTGTATTGGGCGGAATGGCAGGCCAGGCAAGTATTCAGCCCATTTTTGCAGCCAAAAATCCACTCACAGCCAAGAGAGCAGCCATTCTCTCCGGATTCATTGTTGCCCCATTTGGCGTCATGGTTGCCATTCTCGGGCTAATCGGACGTACCGGCGATTACATTAACATTACGGATACTTTCAATGCCAAAACTGTTTTATCAACACTGCTCACCAATCCTGAATTTATATCACCCATTTTTGGTGGCCTGGCATTAGCCGGTATTTTAGCGGCCATTTTATCTACCGTTGGTCCTGTTAACTTCGCTATTGTTACAATAGCTACGAAAGACATTTATCATGGATTGATTAATCCAAATGCCGATGATGACCGTATTGTAGTTATTGCCCGCCGTCTGGTAATTCTGGTAAATTTTGTGACGATACCACTGGCCATAGCCACCAAGGGAGGAATTCTGGATCTTGCATACATTTCATACGCCATCCGGGCCATTGGCGCAATAGTAATATTTCTTGGGATTTATGCTACAAAAGTCATAACCCCTCGCGGTACGGTAATGGCATTTATTGGAGCTACCGTAGCCGTAATCTTTGGAATGATTGCAAAATCTGCAGGTTGGTTTAATATCGAAGCTACTTTCCTGAGTGTCGGGGTTACGTTAGTGTTGATTATCCTCGGAAAACAAATTGACAATTTCATTAAGCGCAGGAATAACAAATAATATGAGCTCAAATAATCTCCCTTTAAAAAACATTAAAATTCTTGAACTGGCCAGTGTTTTAGCCGGCCCAAGTGTGGGAATGTTTTTTGCTGAATTGGGCGCCACGGTTATCAAAGTTGAAAATCTGGTTACCAATGGCGATGTTACCAGAAACTGGAAACTTCCTACTGAAGCAGATGATGATATTTCAGGATACTTTTCGAGTGTAAACTGGGGCAAACTTTCTCTGGCGATAGACATCACAAGGCCGGAAGGTCTTGAAATCATTCATAAACTGACTACTCAATGCGATATCGTATTAGCAAGTTATAAACCCGGTGACGATAAGAAGCTAAAAGTCGATTACGAAACGCTTAGCGCGTTAAATCCGGAACTGATTTATGCTCATTTAACCGGTTATGGACTTAATAACCCTCGCCCGGGTTTTGATGCCATTATTCAGGCCGAAGCTGGATTCACGTATATGAACGGTGAAGCGGATTCCATGCCTGTTAAAATGCCCGTGGCGCTTATGGACGTTTTGGCTGCCCATCACCTGAAAGAAGCCATTCTTATCTCATTATTGAAAAGAATTAATACAGGAAGAGGAGAATACATTGATGTATCGCTCATAAGATCCGGCATTGCTTCACTTGTAAATCAAGCGACTAATTGGCTGGTAGGCAATAGCATACCCGAACGATTGGGTTCCGATCATCCCAACATTGTACCCTATGGCACCCTGTTTAAAACTGCTGATAATAAAGAAATTGTTCTGGCTGTTGGAACAGAAAAGCATTTTCATGACCTTTGTGCCGTATTGGATGCACCTGAACTGTTTAACGACCTGCGTTTTAAAACCAATAAAGACAGGGTAAATCATAAGGAAGCCCTCAAGGAATTACTCAGAAAGAAATTCCTGCTTCACGAACGGGATGCCATGCTTGAGAAATTAAACGCAAAACGTATTCCGGCAGGGAGTGTAAACAATATGAAAGAAGTTTTCGAAACCGATGAAGCAAAAGAAATGCTTCTGCAAGACACTATAAACAGAGGAATTACCGGTGTTCGTTCGGTAGCTTTCCGTTTTAATCGTAATGGACTTGTTAATAACATATTACCACCGCCACATTACGGAGATAGTACCACAGAAGTCCTTTCCTCCTGGCTCGGTTTCAAAGAACAATACATTAATGATTTGATTGAAAAACAGGTTATTTATGCAAAAAAATAATTCACAAGAATCCGTTTTAATCGACGGTTCACGCCTTATGATCGAAGCAATGGCAAGAGCCGGTGCCGATACATTTATCGGTTACCCGATAACTCCTGCCAATCTGCTTTACTTGTATGCAACTCAGCGTTTTGAACTAATGCTTCCAGCCCCTGATGAAATCACAACAATTCAGTGGATGACTGGCTTGGCTGCTACAGGAAGAATCCCAGTTACAGCTACCTCTTTTCCCGGATTTGCTCTGATGATCGAATCCATTAATATGGCATACATGATGGAACTTCCTATGGTTATCGTTCTGGCTCAACGCCTGGGACCTGCCACCGGAACAGCCACTTGTGGAGCCCAGGGCGATATTGCTTTACTGCGTGGTATGTACTCAGGAGGCTTCAGTATTCCTGTCTTCTCACCATCAGCATACAGC
Organism: Bacteroidales bacterium; assembly: GCA_030656615.1. Lineage (GTDB taxonomy): Bacteria > Bacteroidota > Bacteroidia > Bacteroidales > TTA-H9 > JAUSOY01. The sequence continues at coordinate 42,093 of JAUSOY010000017.1, forward strand.
GATTCATGGACTATGGCAGGCGAAGCCGTCAGAGTAGCTATCAAACTTCGTACTCCGGTAGTTCTTCTCACTTCGAAAGAAGAAGTTATGACGCATAAAAACTTTGATATTTCGCACCTTCCAGAAATCACGGCCACTCAGATGAAAGGCTTTGATTTAGCAGATGAATATCGCACCTATGCCAACACAGAGGATAAGATTCCTCCTTTCCTTGCCGTTCCCAACAACAAGCATCAGATTCGTATTACCGCCAGTACCCATGATACCAAAGGAATTCTTCAGCATTCGACCGAAGAAGCGATTGACAATACACTTCGCCTACAGGAAAAAACCATGAAGTATCTGGACGATTTTACTCATTATGATCTCGACGAACAGGCTGGTGCGACAAAACTGCTGATTTCATTTGGTATAACAGCATTAGCCGCTTTGGACGCTGTAAACAGAATGAGGACTTCCGGTGAAAAAATTTCTTTACTTACCATAAAAACACTTCTGCCAGTTCCTCCGGTATATTATGAGATAATGGATAAGTACAGCAACATAATAATTGCCGAGGAAAACAGCACCGCCCAATATTCCAAAATACTTTTCGGCGACAGGCTACCAAAAAATGTTACTCATATAGGAACATTCGGGCGAATGATTACACCATCCGATATAATCAATGGAGGAGCAGAATAATGAGCACAAACTTTCTCAACACAAGCAATTTGCCTTTTTGTAAAGGCTGCGGTCATGATCTTGTTTCGAAAAACACTGCCAAAGCACTTGATATGCTTGGTCTTGATCCCAAAGATGTTATCGTGGTAACTGACATTGGTTGTCATGGTATTATCGATAAAGCGCTGAATGCCCATACTGTTCATGGACTTCATGGCCGTTCTGTTGCACTGGCAACCGGTGTATCTTTGGGGGTTCAGGAACCTGGAAAGAAAATACTGGTTTTTCTTGGTGATGGAGGTGCTACCATCGGTTTACAACACATTATCGAAGCAGCACGCCTCAACCTGAATATGAGCATCGTTATCCACAATAACTATTTGTATGGAATGACCGGCGGGCAAACTTCCGGCCTAACTCCTGAAGGATTTCGCACAACCACTGCCCTCAGCGGAAATACTTTTGCGGCTCACGACTTATGTGCTCTAACCCATGCTGCAGGTGCGTCTTATGTTACACGTATCATGGGCATTGGCGATTTCTCTGATCAATTGGCAGAAGCTTATAAAACAAAAGGATGCTCGGTAATAGAAGTGATAGAGCTTTGCCCCAGTTATGGCGTAAAATTCAATCCGAACCGTAAATTACGTGATATTGCCTTTGAAGCAGGAAAGCCTGAGGGCGTATGGACAAATGACAGACCTCCATTCAACGGATCTGATTCAAACTTCAAGGAAAAATATCTGAAGCCCAACGTTAAATCACTTTTTGATAAGCTTGATAAAATTAATATTAAATACCCAAGCAGCCTTAATAAGGGCTACTCAATTGTTCTCAGTGGATCGGCGGGTGAAGGCGTTCAGCTGGCAGCCAGCATCATCACTAAAGCAGCATTAAGTTGTGGGTTAAATGCCACCCAAAAGGGCAGCTATCCAGTTACTGTAGGTGTAGGCTTCTCTTCCTCAGAAATCAATCTTTCACCCGAAACCATCAACTACCATGGGATGGATATTCCGGATTTGGTAGTGGCCACATCGGAAGAAGGGCTGGCATACAGCCTTAAGAAAATCAAACAGATGCAAGGTGGAATTCTCATCATTGATCAAAGCCTTGATGTACCAATAACAGGAGCGAAAGTTATTCCATTTGATTTCAGAAGCTTTGGGGCAAAAAATGCATCCATTATGGCTTCTATATTTTTCGCCGATAAAACGGGTATTATCCCTCGCGAATCCATCCTCGACATGATGGAAAGTAGTGGACTTGCCGCAAAATTACCACTCGAAAAAATACTGGCTGCCCTCGATCGGGACTAAGTTTTTTCGTAAAAACAAACAACAGGCCAAAGAATTCTTACTAATTCTTTGGCCGTTTTTATTATGTATTTCCTTAAATTGCAAGATGTTTAAGCCATTTTTACATCCTATCCTTGCCGTTTTTCTATTCGCTGCGATACCAATAATCTCATCTGCTCAGAAAAATGACACACTCAAAACATATCCTGAAATATGTGTACTTGTGGATAATGACGCGTTTACATTAAACAAAGATTTGGACCACTACTACACCACCGGTATTTATCTTGGATATAAAAAACCTGCCAGAGACCGTAGTATAGGTCATTATAGCACAAAGACCCAAAAGCAGATCACTCTGCAAATGAGAATGTTTACACCCATATACATTGGAATGACCGATCCGGCTTACATGGACAGACCTTTCGCCGCGGTTCTCAGTTTAGCATACAAGCACTCCTTTTACTTTTCAATTCCATTATATTTCGGAATAGGTGCTGAGGCCGGCTGGATTGGCCCTTCCAACAGAATTTCGGGGATGCAGGAACTATTGCATGATGTCTTCAGAATGCAAAAAGCACTGGGATGGAAATTTCAAATAAATGATGCTCCTATATTTAATATCTACCTGGATGCAGCAAGAGGCATTTCGACAGGCAGGCAATCAGATATAATTTTCGAATCACACCTGGCTGCAGGAAATTTATTTACTTTTTTTCGTCAGGAGGTTCTGTTCAGGATTGGGAAATTACAAGCCATCAATAATTCCATGCACTATGGAGCCAGTATAAAAAGCAATGAACTATCAGACAAAACAAATGAAATCTACTTTTTTGCGGGACCTGGCATCGAAGGAGTTGTACATAATGGAAGTATCGAAGGCAATTTAATTGGCAAAAAATCAATTTATACCGAAAAAGCCTTCCCCTTCGTTTACAAATTCAGAATGGGTTTCATGATGCAACGCAGGACTTACAGTTTTGGAGTAGTCTATCACTGGCTCACCAAAGAAACTATTTGGGCCAGAAATCACCAATATGTTGGAATACTGTTTACTCAGAAACTGAATACAAAACATGATTAGGTTTGTGTAGAATTGTACCTTTAATCCGCTGATGAAAACATTAAGGCCGTATAATGAAAAATATTGCACTGATAGGCTTAAACAAAAAGGACTACTCCCCGAAACTGCACTTAACGCAGGAATCGGTCTCGGGAAACTCGCAAGTAAAATAGCTCAAACCACACATCAATTATTTGCTTTCATCCTGGCTATGTCAAATGTCATTGCATCGAAAACGGTCGTGGGTTACAATCTTGGACTCGTTTAAAGCGGTTTAAGTTCTTATAAAAACCCTAAAATTTAGTTTCTCCCAGATAATAATCCTTTATCCGAGACATCTAACATTAAGAAAGAGGCAGATAAGTAAAAAAAAGAATAAGAAGTCTTGTTTCTTACAAAAAAATAACGAACTTTGCACTCCGTTTTTAAGAAACTATTTAACACGAAGAATCATGTCAAGGATATGCCAGATCACCGGTAAAGCAGTCATCACTGGTAACAGAGTTTCGCACTCAAACAAAAAAACCAGAAGAAGATTCTACCCCAATCTCCAGCTGAAGAAATTCTTCATCCCTGAAGAAAACCAGTGGATTACATTAAGGGTATCAACTTCCGCTATTCGTACCATCAACAAAAATGGTATTAGTGCCGTATTAAAAGAAGCCAGAGAAAAGGGTTATATCGCATAAAATACCCTTATTAAAATATTAGAGAGCTAGAGAGCTGCTGTCAAAAGAAATTTTGGCGCAGCTTTTTTAGTATAAAAATAAAGGGCGCATTACTTCGTTAACTCCCATACAGATCCTTTACTGTCTGTATTATTAATATCTTTGAACCTCCTGCGGATTTCAGCAGGAATTCTGATTTTTACTTGCTCCGGATGAATGCTCGATTTACTCTTTTAATAGCCATATCATTATTCATTAGCTCCGTGCTGAATGCACAGGAACGCACTCATGCAACGGTTAGCGGACGAATAACCGACACGAAAGGCATTGGCATAGAATTGGTTAATATTGCCATAAGCGGACAGCCTGGTGGCACAGCCAGTGAAAAAAGCGGATTGTATTCTTTGGAAATTGCCTCCGGCAAAAAAACGGAATTACTGTTTTCTTTTATTGGATTTGAACTAAAATCGGAAACAGTTTTTGCTAAGAAGGGTGAAAAAATCATACTTAACGTAATTCTCAAAGAGTCATCAACGGATTTGCCATCTGTTTCTATTGAAGATAAACAACTGCGATCGACCAGTCTGAATCGCATTGATCCTAAAGCTGCGGCGGTTATTCCGACCCTGGGGGGGGGTATAGAAGCCCTTGTCAAAACCATGCCCGGTGTAAGCTCCAATAATGAATTATCTTCCCAATATTCGGTACGCGGTGGCAATTTCGATGAAAACCTTGTTTACGTAAACGATTTCGAAGTTTACCGCCCATTTTTAATCAGGGCAGGGCAACAGGAAGGTCTCAGCTTTCTCAACCCCGATATGGTTTCATCTATTTTATTTTCTGCCGGTGGTTTTGATGCCGTGTATGGAGATAAAATGTCATCAGTACTTGACATTCAATACAAACGCCCTATTAAATTTGGTGGATCGGTTAATTTAAGCCTTCTTGGGGGCTCTTTTCATCTCGAAGGAATTTCAAAAAATGAGAAATTAACCTATCTGCTGGGTGTACGTCAAAAATCAAATCAATATGTCCTTTCGGCTCTGGAAACCAAAGGCGACTATAAACCTTCGTTTACTGATATTCAAACGAATCTGAATTACCAAATTAGTAAGACGCTGGAAGTTTCTTTTCTTGGTAATCTCTCTTTAAACTCCTACGTACTTCAGCCAACCGATCGCGAAACAGATTTTGGGACGATCAATGAAGCCTATCGTTTAAAAATTTATTTTGAGGGCCAAGAAAGGGATCATTTTACGAATTATATGGGTGCCTTTTCTACTACATGGAAACCTTCGGAGGATGTAAAACTGAAACTGATGGCCTCTGGTTTTCAAAGTATTGAAAGCGAAAATTATGACATTTTAGGACAATATTGGATTGGACAAATAGATACCGATCTTGGAAGCGATGAATTTGGTGGAGTACTTGAAGCCAAGGGTATTGGTTCTTATTTAAACCATGCACGCAACCAGCTGGAAGCCACCGTATTTAATGTAGAACATCGGGGGTCGCTTCTCCTTGCCGGAGATAATTACTTGCAATGGGGTCTTAAATTCCAGCACGAAAAAATAGATGACTACATCAACGAATGGGAAATGATAGATTCGTCGGGTTATTCGGTACCCAGGCCACCCGACTCTATTGGATACACCAATCCAGCCTCACAACTCCCGTATCCCTTGATGATGAATTATCGGCTTCAAACCAACATTTCGATGCAATCAAACCGAATTTCCGGTTTTATTCAGAAAACATGGAATTTTCTAACGCCACAAACTGATTATATTTTTTCAGCTGGTATTCGAACTCAGTATTGGGATTTCAATAAACAATGGATAGTAAGTCCGCGTGCAACGCTCTCAATAAAACCTGATTGGGAAAATGATTTCTTATTCCGGTTTTCAGCCGGAGCCTATCATCAACCTCCATTTTATCGCGAATTAAGAGGTTTGGATGGCAAACTAAACGAAAACATTAAGGCTCAATCATCCTTTCAGTTTCTTGCTGGTTCCGATTTTAACTTCACAGCCTGGAAACGACCTTTTAAATTTATTACCGAAGTATATTTCAAAAAACTTGACAATCTGATTCCTTACGATATCGACAATGTCAGGATACGCTATTATGCTGAAAATTCGGCCAGTGGATATGCCGCAGGGATTGATTTTAAAGTAAATGGTGAATTTGTAAAGGGCGCCGATTCATGGGTGAGTTTATCGCTTTTAAAAACCATGGAAGACATTCAGGACGATTTTTATTGGGAGTACTATAATAAAGAAGGTGCCACAATTATTCCCGGGTATACAACAGATGTTGTTGCCATTGACAGTGCACGAATAGAGCCTGGGATGTATCCGCGGCCGACCGATCAGCGTATCATGTTTAATCTGTTTTTTCAGGATTATCTTCCCAATAACCCAACGTATAAAATGCATCTTAATCTGGTTTTTGGATCAGGATTGCCCTTTGGACCTCCTAAATCACAAAAATATCTTCAGACTTACCGGATTCCACCCTATCGTAGAGTTGATATCGGTTTTTCGAAACAAATAAAGGGAGAAAATCAGTCAATGTCCGGATTTTTAAAACATTTCAAATCCGTATGGATAACTGCTGAGGTTTTCAACCTATTACAATTCAGTAATACGGTATCCTATATCTGGGTAACCGATGTTTCGGGCCGGAAATACGCAATACCTAACTATCTCACCCCCCGCCAAATTAACATTAAACTGGCCATTAATTTTTGAGGTATGCGATTTAGCAAACGGAATAGCAATTCTGACATTACCAACGGAGAACCACTGAAACTCAAGCAGACACAAGCTGGGGATATTGCTGAATTATCTGAGGATCGGATTGATTTTTTTGCATCTAACATTACTGAAATACCCCGCGAAATAAGCAAACTGGATTTAGCTGAATTGCCTTTGGCTGGTTTTTCCGGGCAGATCATTGTAGTGGATGATGAAAACAGTTGCTGGGAAGCCTGTGAAATATTACAAAGAATCGATATCCTTGGTTTTGATACGGAAACACGTCCGAGTTTTAAAAAAGGAGAATTCCATCAAATAGCCCTTCTTCAATTATCAAGTGCTTCTACAGTATACCTGTTTCGTCTGAATAAAATAGGACTACCCGATTGTTTACGACGGATTCTTGAACAAGAAACAATTCTGAAAGTAGGCATTGCGCTCGAAAACGATATCCCTGAACTACGATATTACGGATCCATCTCACCAGCTTCCATGGTAGATTTAAACCGAATATGCGGACGTTTGGAATTTGTCAGCATCGGTGCAAGAAAGTTAGCAGCCCTGTTCCTGGGCTTCAGACTCAGTAAGGCTCAGCAAACCAGCAATTGGGAAAACGAAACCCTTAGCCCCTCGCAACAAATTTATGCCGCTACCGATGCGTGGGTCTGTCGTGAAATTTATCTCCGTTTGAATGGATTATCATAAGTTTACATTTTCCGCCTCAAATACCAGGCTAAGCCTCCGGCAGTTGTAATAAGAAGAGTCCATAATGCCAGATAGCCATATTGCCATTCTAATTCAGGCATATGGCGAAAATTCATACCATAAACACCTACAAGAAATGTTAGTGGTAAGAAAATGGTTGACACAACACTCAGGCGTTTCATTACAATATTCATTCGGAGATCATTATTGGCAATATATAAATCCATTATTCCCAAAAATTGTTCCCTAAACATATCTAATGTCTGCGTAATCTGTTGAAGATGATCATATACATCATTAAAATAAATCATCGATTCCTTTGAAAGCAAAGGCGACCCTCCGGCAATGAGCTTACGGAATTCATCGCGTAATGGCAAAAAATGGCGGCGTACCAAAATAAAGTCTCTTTTCAAACGCAGAATTTGTCCGGCCCGGATTTTGGCCTTTTCGTACAATAAATCCGACTCTATTTTCCCTACAGAATCGTCCAGTTCTTCAATCAATACAAAAAATTGATCCACCAAAGAATCTACTAATACATACAAAAGATAATCCGCACTCAACGACCGAATACGTCCTGAGTTCTTTTCAAGACGCGAAGTAATCATATCGGCCAATCCACCTTGCTTTTCTCTGAAAGACAATAAATAATCCTTGCCGAGTATAAAACTAATATGCTCTGCCTGCAGTCCCAGCTTACCCGAATAACTCAATAATTTAAGCGTGATAAAGAGTTGTCCGTCAACCTCCTCCACCTTTGGTTGATGATTGGCATTTAAAATATCTTCGAGTAATAATGGGTGAATCGAGAAATGCTTCCCCATTTTTTCAATGAGCTCTACATCGGCAATTCCTGTAACATGATACCAATTGCAATTTCCGGGGGAATACTGCTTAACAGCTTTTTCGAACGACATCCGCTCAGGTAGGCTAAGCATATCGTTCGAATAAGAGGCAAAAATAACACCGGAATCCTGCACCGGGTATTCACCGGTATAAATGAGTGATCCCGGGGGGAGTCCTAACTTTTTTGTGTATTTTCCTTTCGACATATTACTGGTTATTAAAGAATTAATTCTTCAACCCCTCTTTTTCTGAATTACATGAAATTGCTATCTCTGAACAAAAAGAAATCAAATCGGGCATGAGTATATTGAAATCCTCTTCAAAAGCATTGTAGTGCAGTAATAAAAAATCAGTAGCATATTCCATTTCTGACTTAAAACGAGTGCGTCTGGACATACCTTCAAAAACTCTTTTTAAAAAATCAATCGATGAGTAATTCAACAACCAATTATCACCTTTCATAAATGGGAAAATTTTTCGGGTGATTGGTGGCAATATTTCCCAATACTCCTCAATGATTTCGTAGTGCCGCAACGTGTATGTTTCGAGGTTTTCGGATGAAAACCGAATCCAGTCTTTTGCTAGGTAATGATCAAAAAAAATATCGGTTATTACTCCTGAAAATTTAGCAAAACGTGGCTGTAAAATAATTCGCGAATGGCGATGCGCATGATGTTGATCGGTATAAGTATCAATCTTCCGGTGCAGTTGAATTCCTTCTTGTATACAAGACGAAAAAGTATTGATGGTGCTGCCTTTTACTGCATCCGCAATAAAATTACCCAGGATAATTTCTTTTTCAGGAGGTGAGAGTACCAAGTGCGCTAAAAAATTCATATAACGATATTTTCAGTGATTGCAATGTACGGCATAAAGACCAAAGGTTGCTAAAAAAATCTTAGCTTTGCCTCAAAGAAAAATTGTGTAAAGATGCAAAAACTGATACTTCTGGGCGATGAGGCTATCGCACAAGGTGCTATAGATGCCGGGATATCCGGAATATATGCTTATCCGGGCACTCCATCCACCGAAATTACTGAATACGTACATGCTTCCAAAGAAGCCCGTAAAAAAAACATTAAGGCCAGTTGGGCAGCCAACGAAAAAACAGCCATGGAACAAGCTCTGGGCATGTCATATGCCGGAAAACGTACGATGGTTTGTATGAAACACGTCGGCTTAAATGTGGCCGCTGATCCATTTATGAATTCTGCAGTTACTGGTGCCAATGGCGGACTCATTGTGGTTGCTGCCGATGACCCGTCGATGCATAGTTCACAAAATGAGCAGGATTCAAGGTTTTATGGCAAATTTGCTATGATTCCTATCCTTGAGCCTTCAAATCAACAAGAGGCTTATGATATGGTTCACTACGGCTTTGAATTGTCGGAAAAATTCCGTCTTCCCGTAATGATGCGCATTACTACACGCCTGGCTCATTCGCGTTCAGGGGTGACCCGTGTTCCAAGCAGAGAGCAAAATGAGATTTCACTGCCTTCCAATTTACGTCAGTTTGTATTGCTTCCGGCCATTGCACGCAAACAATACAAAGACCTTTTAAAGCAGCAAAATCCGCTGGCAACAGAATCTGAAATGTCAGGCAACAATATTTATTTGGATAATTCCGATCATAAAATGGGAATTATCGCTTGTGGTATTGCCTACAATTATTTAATGGAAAATTATGAGGACAGGCATGTGCCATATCCTGTATTAAAACTTACCCAATATCCATTGCCCCGCAAGCAGATAGAAAAAATGGCTTCCGAATGCAATGAAATTCTTGTTCTCGAAGATGGCATGCCCGTAGTAGAAGAAATGCTTAAGGGATTTCTCGCTCAAGGTATTAAAATCAAAGGACGGCTTGATGGTAGTATTCCCCGCGATGGGGAGTTAAATCCTAACATTGTAGCGGTTGCACTTGGTTTATCGGATAGCCGGGGTAAAAACATTCCGGAAATCGTGGTGGGCCGTCCTCCCTCACTCTGCCGTGGTTGCTCTCATTACGATTCGTATACTGCTCTGAATGAGGCACTCGAAGCATATTCAAAGGGACGCGTTTTTAGCGATATTGGTTGCTATACCCTTGGTGCTCTTGCGCCTTTGGAAGCCATCAATTCCTGCGTCGATATGGGCGCTTCAATTCCAATGGCCAAAGGGGCAGCCGATGCTGGTCTGGTACCTGCAATAGCTGTGATAGGCGATTCAACGTTTACTCATTCAGGAATGACTGGTCTATTGGATGCCATTATCGAAAACACTCCAATTACTGTTGTCATACTCGATAATAGCACGACCGGAATGACCGGTGGACAACCTTCTGCTGCATACGGCCGAATTCCTGCTATTTGCAAGGGCCTGGGTGTGGCTGAAGAGCATATTAGAATCTTGAAACCTCTTAAAAAATATCATGCCGAAAACGTTGCTATTTTTAAAGAAGAGATAGAATATCAAGGGATTTCTGTAATTATTCCAACCAGAGAATGTATTCAAACTCTTGGAAAACGCGTTAAAGCAGGTTTCAAGGCAAAAAGCATTGAATAAATTCAATTCATGGAATGAATGTTTAATCAATTATATGATATAACCTGGTCTTATAGTCTACAATGGAAAATGCTGTCAAAAAATCAATCAGGATTGGTTAATTTGACAGCACACGAACTTTAATAACTTAAAACAAGACCAAATACAAAACAAAACAAAAACGGATGAAAAACGACATTATACTTGCCGGAGTTGGGGGACAGGGCATTTTATCCATAGCCACAATTATTGGTTCAGCTGCAGTTAAAGCAGATTTATTCGTTAAGCAAGCCGAAGTACATGGCATGAGTCAACGTGGCGGGGACGTTCAGTCACATCTAAGACTTTCGAACCGTGAAATAGCATCTGACCTTATTCCTTTTGGTAAAGCCGACATGATTATTGCAGTAGAGCCAATGGAATCACTTCGGTATCTGCCTATGTTAAAACCAGGTGGATGGCTCATCAGTAATATCAACCCATTTATCAATATCCCGAATTATCCACCCATTGAAACGGTGATTGCTGAAATTGAAAAATTCGATTGCCATATTGCGCTCGATGCCGATAAAATAGCCACCGAGTTGGGCTCACCACGTTCGGCTAATATGGTGATACTTGGCGCAGCTTCCCCTTTTATTGATATTCCTTATTCTGAACTACAAGATGCAATACGGGCTGTTTTTGGAAGAAAAGGCGAAGAAGTTGTAAATATGAATCTTGCTGCTCTGGAAAAGGGTCGCGAATTTACCGAGCTGAATAAATAATAATCCATTACCCGAAAAAAATACCATCCTCGGGCAGTCAAAACCTTGAGGGTGGTTTTTTATTTAAATTAATCCGGATGAAGAAACGCTTCAAAGAAATACTATTACTCGTTATTGGGGGAATATTAATCATTTCATGGTCATACATTCTGTTTTTATCTTCAGTTACGCTGGAAGGAATACGAGGTGATGACACTCCCGAAGAAAATACTCCTCTTATATACGGTCTCAAAGCCGATAGCCAGTATGTGTATTTCGGACAAGTAAAGAAAAATCAGGTTTTAAGCGATATTTTATTGCCTCATGGCGTTAATTCTCAATCGGTATACGCACTCGTTCAAAAATCGCATGGGATTTTTGATGTACGAAAGATAAAAACCGGAAATACCTATGCCATTATTTTTTCAAATGATAGTCTGCGTCAAGCAACGCATTTTATTTATGAAACAAGCATGATAAATTATGTGGTTTTCGATTTACGCGATACCATGAATATTTCAGAAGGTCAAAAACTCATTCAGCTTTCGCCCGATACAGCCACCGGGATAATACAATCATCTTTATGGAATGCCCTGGCCGGAGAAGAGGAGGGCATTGAACTGGCCCTTGCAATGGAAGACATCTACGGCTGGGCCGTCGATTTTTTTGCATTAAAAAAAAGCGATCAATTCAAAATAATGTATGATAAACTTGAAGTTGGTGGAAAATCAGCAGGAATAGGCCACATTCATTCGGCTGTTTTTACACATCATGGAATAGAGTATTACGCCTTTCGTTTTCAAGCCGATTCGAGCAGTAAACCGGATTATTTTGATGAAAAAGGACAAAGTCTGAGACGCGAATTCTTAAAAGCACCACTTAAATTCAGCCGTATAAGTTCCCGATTTAGTGGCAGTCGTTTTCATCCGGTATTAAAAATTTATCGCCCGCATCACGGTGTAGATTATGCAGCGCCCACAGGAACGCCCGTTCATAGCATTGGCGATGGAACTGTTATAGCCAAAGGATACACCGGTGGATATGGCAACATGGTAAAAGTGAGACACAACAGTTTATATAGCACGCAATATGCTCACCTATCGAAATATGCCAAAGGGATCGTTAACGGTGCAAGGGTTCGGCAAGGGCAGGTCATTGGATATGTAGGCGCTACCGGACTGGCCTCCGGACCACATCTTGATTTTAGATTTTACAAAGCCGGGCATCCGGTGAATCCTTTAAAAGTTGAATCACCTCCTGCCGTTCCAGTCCCTTCAGAACATATGGAGTTCTTTATAAACAAGGCTCTAAGCGGAAAACAAAATCTGGATAATGTAAGAAACACCAAAGTTAAAAAATCAGGAATCCCCTGGCCTATTGGTATATTATTCAATATATGGCCATTTACAGAAATCGAAAAAAATCAGGAATCTAATTATTAATGAATTTTTTCATCGAATCAAGAAGTTCAGCCATTTCAAAAGGTTTCGCTATAAAGTCATTACATCCGGCCATTAAACAGGCCTCCTTATGTTCAGGTAACCCATAGGCCGTTTGAATAATTACCGGTAAGTTTTTATTGATTTTTCTTATTTGGATGGTTGCTTCAATTCCACTCATTTCGGGCATTTGGATATCCATCAGGGCAATCTCTACATCCGGATTCGCCAATAGCATTTCAACGGCCTCGCGGCCATTTTGCGCCCAAATGATTTTTGCCTGAGTTCTTTTTAAATAATTCCTCAACAACCTAAAGGTCAAAGCATCATCTTCAGCAATCATAACCAGTTTATTTGACCAATCGATTGCCTCGAAAGCAAAACCCTCTTCTATTGCGTTCATAATGGGTTAAATTATTCAATAATAACTTAGTAATTCTCCTCTACTGTTAGAAATATCAGACAATATTGTAAGTATTTGACTCAAAGATATCAAAATAATTTCAAAAACATAATAAATATATTTCATATGTAGTATTTATTTGATAATCAATAAGCATTATGCTATCTTATTAAAAAAATGTAAACCAAATCAGTAATTTTGCGCGATGTTTACAATTGGAAATACTCAATTTGAGGACAAGGCTGTTTTTTTGGCACCCCTTGAAGATATTACGGATCGCCCCTTCCGGCTCATTTGCAAAGAGCTTGGGGCCGATATGGTTTATACGGAATTTATTTCATCCGAGGGATTAATCCGCGATGCCGAAAAAAGCAAAAGAAAATTGCTTTTTGAAGAAGCTGAAAGGCCAATTGGAATTCAAATTTTCGGACATCAAAAAGAGTCAATGGTTAGAGCAGCCATTGAAGCTGAAAGCGTTCAACCCGACCTTATTGACATAAACTGGGGATGTCCTGTTAGAAAAGTGGTCAGTAAAGGGGCAGGATCGGGTATTCTTCAGGATGTGCCCCGTATGCTGGATATAACCCGGGCAGTAGTAAACGCTGTAAAGGTTCCTGTAACTGTTAAAACACGTCTTGGCTGGGACGAAAACTCCCTTATAATCGATCAGATAGCGGAAGCCTTGCAGGATTGTGGCATTGCCGCCCTTACTATCCACGGCCGTACCCGATCACAATTATATGGCGGCAATGCTGACTGGAGTCTTATTCGAAAAGTAAAGGAGAACACACGTATCCAAATTCCAATCATCGGAAATGGTGATATAACGGATTGTACAAAGGCAGAACAAGCGTTTAAAGATTACGGTGTTGATGCCATTATGGTTGGACGAGCCGCTATAGGCTACCCTTGGATTTTTCAGGAAATCAAACACTACCTTAAAACTGCTCAAATACCTGCACCACCTTCATCAGAAGAACGATATCAAACGCTTATCCGACATTTTAAAGCTGAGGTTCTGATGCGGGGTGATATTTTTGCCAGTTTGGAAATGCGAAAATTCTTTACACCTTACTATAAAGGCCTTCCAAACTTTAAGCCATTCAAAATGAGATTAATGCAAGCTACTTCCTTTCAAGAAGCTGAAAATATTTTGCAGGAAATACGCCAACATTATCAATAATTTATCCACACCTGTTTCAAAATGAAAAAACTCAACCTATCTTTGAGTTCAGGTAAGAGTATTTGTTTCATTTAATCCCTATCAATGTGGATCCATTAAAGGTATTTATCGTAGAAGATGATATAATAACAGCAAAAACACTGGCTGAGGCCCTTTCGAAAGAAGTGGGACAAGATGTACGTGTATTTTTTAATGGAAAAGATTTTCTGGATAATCTTCATGAAAACCCGGATGTAATTTCATTGGATTACTACCTGCCCGATTATAATGGCAGCGAATTATTCAAAAGAATAAAACGCTATAATCCTGATATCCCGGTAATTATTGTATCCGGACAACAAGATGTTTCCACCGCTGTAGATTTACTTCGCAAAGGCGCATATGATTACCTTGTTAAGGATAAAAACATGCGATCCAGACTGGTAAATCTTATTGATAAAATCGCTCAAAATAAAAAGCTGCACCAAAAAATATCGGCCCTTGAGTTGGAGGTTGAGAAAAAATATCTCGAATACAACATTATCAAAGGAAACAGCCCAATCATGATGAGTGTATTTGACCTCATCGGCAAAGCGGCAAAAACGAACATCACCGTTTCCATTTCCGGCGAAACCGGAACAGGTAAAGAGTTGGTAGCGAAATCCATTCACTATAATTCCATTCGAAAAAAAGAGAACTTTATCGCCATCAATGTTAGTGCAATTCCTTCCGAACTTATCGAAAGTGAATTATTCGGACACGAAAAAGGCAGTTTTACCGGAGCCACAGGAAGACGCATCGGTAAGTTTGAAGAGGCTACTGGTGGGACATTATTTCTTGACGAAGTGGGTGAAATGGACTTAAATATGCAGGTCAAGCTCCTACGAGCTCTTCAGGAGGAAGAAATAACCCGCATTGGCAGCAACGAAGTCATCAAAATAGACGCAAGGATAATTGTTGCTACCAATAAAAACCTTGCAAATGAAGTAAAAATGGGTCACTTTCGTAAGGATTTGTATTTTAGATTATTGGGTCTCCCAATTGAATTACCTCCTCTTCGTAACCGTGGAAATGATATTATATTACTAGCAAGGAGTTTTGCTGATACTTTCTGTGATAAAAACAAATTTCCGCTCAAACGTTTCAGTGCTAAAGCTCAGGATAAACTAATGAAATACGCCTATCCCGGAAATGTGCGCGAATTAAAAGCCATTATTGAACTCGCCTGTGTACTTGAAGTGGGTGACGAAATTTCTGAATCATCAATAACTTTTACCGATTCAGAAACTCAAAAAGACTTCCTTCTTGAGGAAAAATCACTGGATGAATACAACAACGACATTGTGAAGTTCTTTCTCGCTAAATATGAGGGAAATATAAAATTGGTTGCTGATATCCTTGGAATAGGAAAAACAACCATTTACCGTATGATTAAAAAAACGCCCGATATCATAGAATCCTAGTATTCTATCAGTCTGCCTAAATTGTCGAATAATTCGTTTATTTCTTTACTAATCAAATGATGAACCCTAAACCCCATGGCTTTAGCGGACTGAATATGCATAATCCCGTCGTCAATAAATAATGTTTCTTCTTTTATTATACCTGTTTGATTTATAACATAATCAAATGCAGAAGCTTCTGGTTTACGAACTCCAATTTGGTGAGACCAAAATGCTTTTTCAAATAAATCGTTAAAATCATAGCCATACTTATTTCTAAAATCTGAATTATATACCTCGTAATGAATTTGATTCGTATTACTAAG
Source organism: Bacteroidales bacterium (assembly GCA_030656615.1). Lineage (GTDB taxonomy): Bacteria > Bacteroidota > Bacteroidia > Bacteroidales > TTA-H9 > JAUSOY01. The sequence continues at coordinate 58,133 of JAUSOY010000017.1, forward strand.
CAAAAAAATGCGATAATGCGAGGCCGCTGTCTTCAATACCGATAACCGCTTGGCTGGTAAATCAAGAAGCAATGCGTTCCAGGCATAAAAAATCTGAGCATCTGTGAGATTCATACCCGCTAAGTAGCGAATACTGTCGGCGAATTGCTTACTACTGATGGTACCAATTTCGAGATCCCTGAAAAGATTCGTTTGAAGGTATCCGTCAAAAAGTTTATGAAATGAAGGAATACCAAGCTTCTGAAACTCAATATATGATCTGGTAAAATCAATATTCAAAAAGACCCCGCCAAAATCAAAAATGATATTTTTTATAGGTTTCATGACAATTAAACTGCTAATTTTGGATATATGGTTGCAAAAATGCATCAAATTTGTAAATTTGCAGCCTCTTTTCAAAATCCTTTTACAGGGAACCATTTTTAGCGCCTATAGCTCAGACGGTTAGAGCAACTGACTCATAATCAGTAGGTCCCCGGTTCAAGTCCAGGTGGGCGCACCCGAAAGACCCGAATTTTAATCAATTCGGGTCTTTTTTTTGCGACAAAATACGTACTTTCAATAAGCATAAACACCAGACAATGCTTGACTAATCAGTTAATAACACATTGTTCTATTCTTCAGACATCGCTTTTACAAGAGTACGTCGTATATAATGAATAAAAAACGCTGGCTAAATATCAGAGAATTTCCTTTCTATCATCCGAAATCATCTTATCATTATCGATATGTCGATAACATTTCTAATTTTGCAAACTGAAAAAGACAAGCGACACATTCCCTTGTTAACATATACAGATCTATGCTTTTTTATCCCAAGTTTTTCAGTTTACTCCGGAAAGGATTTACACACAAACAAATACGTAATGATGTACTTTCTGGAATTGTTGTAGGTATTGTAGCCTTACCATTGGCCATCGCCTTTGCGGTAGCTTCAGGTGTTTCTCCGGAAAAAGGACTAATAACAGCAGTGGTTGCCGGATTTTTAATCTCTTTTTTAGGAGGCAGTCGTGTTCAGATAGGTGGTCCTACGGGGGCTTTTATTGTAATTGTTTATGCCATTGTAGAGCAATACGGACTGAATGGCCTCATGATTTCCACGATTCTTGCCGGATTCATGCTTATAGGTTTCGGCTTATTACGTTTGGGTTCGCTTTTACGATTTTTTCCTCATCCACTCATCGTTGGTTTTACGAGTGGAATCGCAGTGGTCATTTTCTCAACACAAATCAAAGATGCTTTCGGGATGGACATTGCTAAAGTGCCATCAGCTTTCGTAGAAAAATGGAGTCTGTATTTTACGCATTTTGATTCAATAAATTTAACGGCTTTTGCTCTCACGCTACTTACCATTGCAATAACCGTTGGCTTTCGGCGAATTACTTCAAAAGTGCCCGGCTCATTTATTGCGATCCTTGTTGTAACAGCAATTGCTCAAATATTTGACCTTCCGGTAACCAACATTCATTCATTCTTTGGTGAAATATCAGGAAAAATCCAATTAAGTCTTCCTTCGATAGACTTGTCAAACATTCAACAATATATCGGTCCTGCAGTAACAATTGCTCTGCTTGGCGGAATTGAGTCTCTATTATCCGCAGTGGTGTCGGATGGTATGATTAGCGGAAACCATCGATCAAATACTGAGCTTATTGCTCAGGGAATAGCCAACGTAGTAACGCCATTTTTTGGAGGAATACCAGCAACCGGAGCCATTGCCCGTACAGTAACCAATGTAAAAACGGGCGGACGAACACCCATAGCAGGAATCGTTCATGCAATAACCTTGCTTTTGATTATGCTGTTTTTTGGAAAATGGGCTCAAATGATTCCAATGGCTTGCCTTGCCGGAATCCTAATGGTGGTGGCTTACAATATGAGCGAATGGCGCTCATTTAAGGCAATTCTGAAAGGCTCCTTTTTCGATGTTTCAGTCCTCCTCACAACCTTCTTCCTGACAGTGCTTGTAGATTTATCCGTTGCAATAGAAGTTGGTGTTGTTTTATCGGCTCTTCTCTTCATGAAACGTATGGCCGATTTAGGAAAGGATGGTCTTAAAACCATTGATTCAGATATGCTTACTGATTATTCTACGCTCCCTAAATCCATTGCAATTTATGAAATCAGCGGACCATTTTTCTTTGCTTCGGCAAAGCATTACAGTGAAGTAATAAAAGAAACCGGTGATAAAACCAAAGTGCTGATAATTCGAATGCGGCACGTTCCATTTATTGATTCGACCGGAACAAACAACCTTAAAGAAGCGATACGTATACTCAAACACTCAGGAACTCATGTCGTTTTATCCGGGGTTAGTGAGGCTGTAAATCTTGAAATTGAAAAAGCCGGAATTACAAAACTCATGGGTAATGAAAATATTTTACCGAGTTTTGATGAAGCCGTAGCCAGAGCTAAGAATCTGACTATTTAAATTAAACGATGATTCATTATACTTTCGTGTCCACTTTGCAAAGCAAAAAGAGCTACTAAATCCGATATTAGGGAAGATAGCAAAACTATACGATTGAAAAGCCGTCAATCCTTGACCAATTGCTCCAACAATAAATAAATGGCTGAAAGGGCAGCCCTCCGTATATTGTTATCGCGAAGATGCCCGAAGTTAAACGTTTTTACAATCAATTTTTCTTTTGCAGAAACAGCTATACAAACCGTTCCAACAGGTTTTTCGGTCGTTCCGCCATCAGGGCCGGCAATACCCGAAATTCCAATACCAAAATCAGTTTCCATACGGTTTCTGATACCTTCGGCCATTTCGTGAACCGTTTGCTCGCTTACTGCTCCGTATTTTTGAAGGGTTTCTTCGTTTACGCCAAGAAAGGTTCTCTTAACTTCATTGGAATAGGCCACCACACCCCCTTTATAAATCGATGAACTTCCAGGAATGCTGGTTATCAAATGTGATAAATATCCACCGGTACAGCTTTCTGCAACGCTAAGTGTTTTATTGCATTCTTTTAGTCGATGAAAAAGAATGTTTTCCAGATTTTCATCATCAAAACCAAAAACATATTTTCCGGCGATTTGAATAAAATCAAATTCGGCTTTGCCGAGTAAGGAGTCTACTTCCTCCTGGCTATTTCCAGTGCAACTCAGTCTGACTCGAACAACACCAGGCTGAGGAAGATAGGCCACTTTAATTCGTTTATCAATACTCATCTCCCAGGTTTCGACAAGATCCGATAAAAAGGACTCTCCAATACCATGGGTTAGTATAGTTTTATGAAGAATTACTGGTAAATCGAAACGTTTTTTTATTTCAGGAATCACATAATTGCTTACCATGGGTTTCATCTCAAAGGGTACACCAGGCATTGAAATTATAATTGTTCCATCTTTTTCGAACCACATACCGCGTGCTGTACCGTTTTCATTTGGGATTGGAATACAGGCTTCCGGCAACATTGCTTGCTGCGAATTAATATGAGTCATCGGTAAAGCCCTTGAAATAAAAAATTCCTCGATTTTTTCTAATGCTGCGTGATTTAACACCAAGGAGGTATCAAAAAACTCACATAATACGCTTTTTGTAATATCGTCTTTTGTTGGGCCCAGTCCGCCTGTTATCAATATCAACTCAACTCTTCCAACACGCTCATTCAGAGTCATCAGGATATGTTCTCTATCATCAGAAATACTGATGATCTGCCTGACGCGTATACCGTTATCGCTCAGTATTTTTCCCAGCCAGGCTGAATTCGTATCCACGACCTGACCTATCAGTAATTCGTCACCTATGGTTATAATTTCGGCAATCATTTTCAAAAAATTTGAAACAAATGTACGGTATATGGTGCAAAACAACCACTTTAGACCAATCTTCGCCAAAAGCGTTTTAAATCGTACTTTTGTTGCAAAACAAGCTTAAAAATTCATGTATACACTCATCAAAGGAGAAATAGGTACCTTTTTCAATTCGCTCATCGGATACATTGTTATAATTGTATTCCTTCTGATTAATGGTTTATTTATGTGGGTATTACCCCTCGATTTTAATGTGCTGGAATTTGGTTATGCCAATATAGACCCACTGTTTATGATGGCACCCTTTGTATTTCTTTTCCTTATTCCTGCAATTACCATGCGTTCTTTTGCCGATGAAAGGCGCAGTGGAACCATCGAATTACTTCTAACAAGGCCCCTGACAGATTTACAAATCATTTTAGCAAAATATATTGCCGGACTTGTTCTGGTAATAATTTCACTATTACCAACGCTCATTTATTTCCTTACGGTCTATCAATTGGGATTACCTAAAGGAAACATGGATATTGGAGGGACCTGGGGTTCGTTCATTGGTTTGCTTTTTCTGGGTGCTTCTTTTGTAGCCGTGGGGCTTTTTGTATCATCCCTAACAGATAATCAAATCATCGCCTTCATTCTCGGTGCCTTTTTATGTGCCATTTTTTATATCGGTTTTGAATTAATTTACAGCTTATCGCTCTTTGGAAGCATCGATTTATTTATTAAAAATTTAGGCATCAATGCTCATTATTCGAGCATGAGCCGAGGAGTTATCGATACCCGCGACATGCTCTTTTTTCTCAGCTTTATTAGTATTTTTATACTGCTAACGAAGATTTCACTCGAAAGCAGGAAATGGTAAATAACAACTCAATGAGTGATAATTACATACGCCCAACCTGGGACGAATATTTTATGGAGGTAGCCAATACCATTGCCAAGCGTGCCACCTGCGACAGGGGACGAAGTGGTTGTGTTATTGCACGAAATCGTCAGATTCTGGTGACCGGCTATGTTGGTTCACCCGTCGGTCTTCCTCATTGCGACGAGGTAGGGCATTTATTTAAACAGATGGTTCATGAAGATGGCAATATTACCAACCATTGTACACGAACGGTACATGCTGAGCAAAATGCCATTTGTCAGGCTGCCCGGCTTGGAATCCCGCTGGAGGGAGCTACTTTATATTGTCGCATGACTCCATGTCGAACATGTGCCATGCTTATAATTAACTGCGGAATCGAGCGGGTTGTGTGCGAAAAAAAATATCATACCGCATCTGAATCAGAAGCGATGTTTAAAGAAGCCGGTATTCAACTCCATTATGTTAGTGAAGAAATTCTGAAATACGACAAACAATAAAACGCTTCGAGTCTTAAAATAATCTGAAATATGAATACTAAGGGATCAATCGTAATATTATGTGGTGGTGGCCCTGCCCCGGGCATTAATACAGTGATAGGAACGGTTGCAAAAGTCTTTTTAAAAGATGGCTACCGCGTTTTAGGGCTACATCAGGGATATAAAACATTGTTTACATCTTCTCCCATTTTTCAGGAAATTGATTTTAGGTTAGCAGATGATATATATAAAACCGGGGGTTCGGCTTTACAAATGAGCCGTCACAAACCAATGGATGAAGACTTTAAACCGGACTTTTTCATTCGTGAGAACATTAAACTACTCGTAACGATTGGGGGTGATGACACCGCTTCCACTGCCGGAAGAATTGCCCTTTACCTCGAAAAACACAATATTCGGATACAGAATATTCACGTTCCAAAAACCATTGATAACGATTTGCCTCTGCCCGAAGGGCAGCCCACCTTTGGGTATCACTCAGCCAAAGAAGAAGGCGTAAAACTGGCAACCACGGTCTATGAAGATGCCCGCACCAGTGGAAATTGGTTCATTGTTTCAGCCATGGGGCGCGAGGCAGGTCATCTGGCCTTTGGCATTGGTGCTGCCTGCCATTACCCAATGATTGTTATTCCAGAGATGTTTAATAGAACAGAAATCACGATGGATAAAATTATCCGTTTGGTTATTTCTTCCATGTTAAAACGCAAGGTTTTAAACATTGATTATGGCGCAGTTATCATCAGCGAGGGCGTTTTTCATTTTCTATCGGATGAAGAAATTCTCAAAACCGGTATCACCTTTACTTTTGATGATCACGGTCATCCGGAACTTGGCAATGTTAGTAAAGCGCACATTTTTAACATGTTGGTTCAGCAAAGATTGAGAGAGCTTAAAATACCCATCAAAAGTCGTCCGGTAGAGTTGGGCTATGAGCTTCGTTGCGTACGTCCAATTGGTTTCGATCTGATGTACTGCAATTTGTTGGGACTTGGTGTTAAGGTGCTTTTTGATCAAGGACATACTGCATGCATGGTAACTTCCGATCCAGTAGGTGATATATTCCCCTTATTTCTGAAAGATGTTGCAGATGAAAAAGGTAAGGTAAAACCACGACTGGTAAATATATACTCGCAAAAAGCCCGCATGGTTTACGAGGGAAATATTCAATGCATCCAAAAACAGGATTATGAAGCGGCATCAGTCTTTGTATCCAATCCTGTCGAATATGATTTTTATGAAATTCTCAACTGGGAAAAGCCTGCTTATTAAAACATACGGTTATCCAATAAGGATAACTGATTTAAGATTTTTGTTATGTGGAAAATACTAATCCGGATAATACTTCGATACCGGCTTATTAATCTTATCGTTATCGGGGCCATAACGATTTTTATGGGCTATCAGGCCACGAGGGTCAAGATGTCTTACGAAATGGCTCGTATGTTGCCCACAAACGACTCTGTTAGTATTGAATACGATAATTTTAAAACGCATTTCGGTCAGGATGGTGCCGTAATGTTTGTTGGTTTCGAAGGAAATGATATTTATCAATTGTCCCGTTTTCAGGCTTATTATGATTTATGCGATAAAATCAGGCATACCCATGGTGTGGAGGAGGTTATTTCAATCACACGATTATTCCAGCTTGAAAAAGACACCAATGCTCACAAATTTGTATTTCGTCCGGTTGTTGCAGTAAAACCTACAAGACAAGCAGAAGCCGACAGCATCCGGCATTGTATTTCAAAACTGCCCTTTTATGAAGGTCTGCTTTTTAATTCCAGTACAGGGGTTCATTTACTCGGCATTACGCTTAGTAAGGAAATGCTTAATAGTAAGGCACGTGTAGAGCTGATTTATAACCTTAAAGCGGAAATTGATACTTTTTCAAAAGAGCAGGGTCTTACTCCTCATTTTTCGGGACTCCCCTATATACGAACAATTACAACGAAAAAAATTCAGGACGAATTATTGATTTTTACCCTGGCGGCTTTATTGGTTGCCGGAATTCTTCTTTTTGTTTTCTTTCGATCAAAAAAAGCTGTAATTTTCCCTCTTATCATTGTTATTATCAGTGTGATATGGGCACTTGGCAGTATTGCCCTTCTGGGTTTCAAAATCACAATACTAACAGGAATTTTGCCTCCGCTATTGATTATTATTGGCGTAGAAAACTGCGTATTCTTACTGAATAAATTTCATACCGAATACCGCGAACATGGCAATAAAGTAAAAGCACTCGCACGTGTTATCGAACGAATAGGAAAAGCCAATGTACTTACTAATGCAACCACTGCTGCGGGATTTGCTGCATTTATGGTTACCGGAAACGGTATGCTAACCGAATTCGGACTTGTTGCCTCGGTAAATATTCTCATCATTTTTTTACTGTCTCTTTTCCTGATTCCAATAGTATATAGTTATTTACCAGGGCCCAATCCGCGTCATCTGGCGCATCTTGAGTCAGGTTTTACAGGCAGAATAATTTTAAGAATTCTGCCACTTATTCAAAGTCATCGAAAATGGGTATATATCAGTGTTGGTATTCTGGTCATTACTGCGATATTCGGTATAGGCAGACTCACCGCCACCGGAAAAATAGTGGATGATATCCCTCAAAAAGATCCTTTATATAAAGATTTGATTTTCCTTGAAAAGCATTTTAAGGGTGTAATGCCACTAGAAATTGCAATAGATACAAGAAAACCACGGGGAATTCTGAAAATGTCGACTCTTAACCGTATCGATAAACTTCAGGACGTATTGAAAGAATATCCTGAATTATCAAGGCCATTATCGGTGGTGGAAGTTGTAAAGTTCTCGAAACAGGCTTTCTATTTCGGAAATCCGGAGATGTATAGCCTGCCGAGCAATCAGGAGAAAAATTTTATTATGGGTTATATGCCTCGCGAAAAAGGAAGTAAACGAACCATATTAAACTCCTTTATCGATACATCCTTCCGTCAGACCCGTATCTCGGTTCAAATGGCCAACATTGGCACCTATGATATTCAACGAATACAACAACACCTCCGGCCACGAATCGATTCCATTTTTCCTCCAGCTGATTTCAAAGTTCAACTTACCGGAACCGCTGTCGTATTTTTAAAAGGTACGCAATATCTAGTTAAAAACCTCCTGCAAAGCCTCTTATTGGCCATGTTCGTGATAACATTGCTAATGGCTATGCTGTTCAGCTCCTGGAGAATGATACTTATTTCGCTGATTCCTAATTTATTACCACAGATTCTAACGGCTGCCCTTATGGGATTTCTTGGTATTCCCATTAAACCTTCAACGATACTCATTTTTAGTATCGCCCTTGGAATCTCAGTAGATAATACGATTCATTTTCTATCGCGTTACAGGATGTTTATTCGCCATCACCAATGGGACATCCGTACATGTGTACAAATGGCTTTAAGCGAAACAGGATACAGTATGATATATTCTTCATCCATTCTGTTTTTTGGCTTTTCCATCTTTGTTTTTTCTTCATTCGGAGGCACTGAAGCCATGGGATACCTGATTTCTTTTACTTTACTGATGGCATTGCTTTCCAACCTGCTTTTATTGCCTTCATTACTGATGTGGCTTGATAAAACGGTAACTACCAAGGCATTTGAAGAACCCTTGCTTGACGTATTCGACGAAGAAGATGAGATCAATCTGAATGCTCTGGAAATCGTGAAAACTGACAAAATTGATAACTCAACCCCAAAAAATCAATAATTCATTGTGTTTTATCGGATAATAACTTAGGTTTGAATTAAAAATAGCAACCCATGAAAGGAATAATATTAGCCGGAGGCTCCGGAACACGTCTTCATCCTCTTACATTGGCAGTAAGTAAGCAGTTAATGCCGATTTACGATAAACCCATGATTTATTACCCTTTATCGGTTCTGATGATGGCTGGTATTCGTGAAATTTTAATCATCTCTACTCCTCACGATCTCCCTCATTTTAAAAGACTTCTGGGTGATGGTGCCGATTTGGGATGTGATTTTCAATATGCCGAACAGGCCATTCCCAATGGGTTAGCACAGGCATTCGTTATTGGTGAAGAATTTATTGGTAAAGAAAAAGTTGCCCTGATTCTTGGTGATAATATTTTTTATGGCAGTGGCCTTCAGGATTTACTGATCAAATGCAGCGATCCGGTTGGGGGAACAGTATTCGCTTACCACGTCTCTGATCCTGAAAGATATGGAGTTGTTGAATTTGATAAAGAAGGGAAAGCCCTCAGTATTGAAGAAAAACCGAGTCAACCGAAATCCAATTTCGCTGTTCCGGGTTTGTATTTTTATGATAATTCGGTCGTAGAAGTTGCAAAAAACATACAACCCAGCCCGAGGGGCGAATACGAAATTACTGACGTCAACCGCTGGTATCTCAGCAAAGGCCTTTTAAGTGTCGGGATTCTAAGTCGTGGTACAGCATGGCTAGATACCGGAACTTTTGAATCATTAATACAAGCAGGCTTATATGTAGAAACCATTCAAAACCGTCAAGGATTACAAATCGGATGTATCGAAGAAGTGGCATACCGTCGTGGATTTATCAATCGCGATCAATTGATGAAAATTGCACAGCCCTTGCTAAAAAGTGGTTACGGAGCCTATTTACAGCGACTTGCAATGGGTCTTGACTAACGAAATTTTAATGCACTCTTATCGATTACCAATCAACTAAGAAATCGGCTAAGAGAATACTATCAGTGTTGCCATCTTAGAATCGTACCGCTGATAAGTAAAATTTCGAGCAACACATTTAAATAAACGCCTGCTAAAGCGAAAACTAATTTGACATATGCATACTATAGAATATATTCAAAATCTTATTGAGGAAAGTATATCAAATCAGAAATTTGATGGTTATCCCCCACGGCTTTATGAACCAATACATTACACTATGTCGCAGGGAGGAAAACGACTTCGGCCTTCGTTGATGCTCCTGGCTTGCGAAGTATTTGCCGGAGACATCCATAAGGCGCTTTACCCATCTATTGGAATGGAAGTTTTTCACAACTTCACCTTGGTTCATGATGATATTATGGATCAGGCTCCATTGCGAAGAAACAGGGAAACAGTTTATAAAAAATGGGATACCAATCTGGCGATTTTATCCGGTGATACCATGTTTGCCATGGCATATGATTTTCTTTTAAAAACTGATGCCGAACTTCTTCCTCTTATTTTACCTGTATTTAACCGTACAGCCATAGAAGTTTGCGAAGGTCAACAACTCGACATGGAATTTGAAAATCAAAAAGACACCGGTATTTCTGATTATATGGAGATGATTCGCCTAAAAACTGGAGTGCTTTTGGCTGCTAGTCTGAAAACAGGTGCACTAATAGGTGGAGCGTCAGCAGCAGAAGCAGATGGTTTATATAATTATGGTATTAAAATCGGCCTGGCTTTCCAGCTTATGGATGATTTACTGGATGTTTTTGCCGACGAAAGCCGTTTCGGAAAAGTGAGTGGTAACGACATCATTACGAATAAAAAAACCTTCCTCTACCTCACGGCATACAAAATGGCCAATGATGAACAAAAAAAAGCCCTCGACACGCATTTCTCTCCCATTAATTCTCAGGATAGCAACCAAAAAATTGAGGCTGTAAAATCACTATATCTGCAAATAGGCGTCAGGGAACAAACTATTTCAGCAATGGATGCTCTTTATCAGGAAGCCAAGGAAATTTTGGCTGCGCTGAATCTAAGCAACGAGTCGAAATCTGAGCTAATCCGTTTTTCTGAAATACTTATGGTCAGAAAATACTGACCCACTTAAAGAATAAAAATCTATTCTTAAAAAAATACCAATATTCATTTCTGACTTATTCAGCGTTATTCAAGGCTTTGATTTAAAATGCTTTATTTGAAGCTTTTATAATAAATATTACTTTCTAAGCACATCCCTTGCCGAAGCTTGGATCGTCGGCAATATCAACACATCTGCAATATTCACATGGGCTGGGGCAGAAAGCATAAATAGTATCGTGTCTGCAATGTCCGGAGCATATAATGGGATAAGTCCATTGTAAACTGAATTGGCTTTCTCCGTATTGCCTTTGAAGCGGACCTCCGAAAATTCCGTTTCTGCCAGGCCAGGAGATATTAAACCAACCCGAATCCCATGAGGTAGCATTTCGATGCGCAGCGAATTAGTAATGGCCTGTACTGCATGTTTAGTAGCGCAATATACACTACCACCTGGATATGCCTCACGTCCGGCGATTGATCCAACATTGATAATATGGCCCGACTTTCTTTGTACCATCAACGGAACAATTTTACGGCTAACATATAAAAGGCCTTTTACGTTGGTGTCTATCATTCGATCCCAATCATCGGTTACCGCTTCATGAAGATGTTCTGTACCCACGGCCAGACCAGCATTATTAATAAAAACATCAATGGTTTTCCAGGCTTCGGGTAAGGAATCCACCGCGGCATCTGTTTCTTCGCGACTTCTAACATCAAATGCCAAGGTATACACTTCAGTCCCTTGCGCACGCATCTTTTCGGCTAAAGCGTCCAGTCTTTCCTTGCGGCGGCCAGTAATTATAAGCCTATAGCCTTTTGATGCCAACAGCAGTGCTGTAGCTTCACCAAATCCGGCTGTAGCTCCAGTAATTAAAGCAGTTTTCAACATAATTTTTTTTGTAAAAATAACTGATATTCCCTATCAGACATATAAAGAAACAATTTAATTGGCTATTGCCCACGATTTTTTTTGATGTTTGTTTACGTTTTGCCGAGAACCAAAAACGTCAGGTGATTAGTCCTGACGTTTTTGTTAAATAATGATAATCCATTAGTATCCAAAAATATCTTCCAATTTTAGTGTTGTGATTTTTCCATATTTACTCAAAACATCCATATTTAGCTGTTCTGATTTTCCGAGAATACAAATTCTGAATTTTTTATTTTTCAGATTTTTATCTGAAAATGCCTTGATATCAGAAAACTTCATTGAATTCACTTTTTCATACACATCGCGCCGAACATCATAATCGATTCCCAACTTACGGTTCGTAATATATTGTTTAAGAATACCTGATTTGGGAATTCGCTCGGTACGTATTTTGCTCAAAAGACCGTTTTTATCACCCAAAAATGAATTCGTGGCCTCGGGCATATTGTTGTATAATTCGAACATCCCTTTCATGGCTTCTGGCAGCTTATCGTTTTGTGTACCCACATAACCAAAAAGACTGTTATTTTCGCCCTTATAACGCGATGAATTATATGATCCGGTGGCGGTATAAGCCAATGCTTTTGCTTCACGAATATCCTGAAAAACAATATTTCCAAAATACTCATTAAACATCGATACCACAGGAACATCTAATGGGCTATAAATTCCTGATTTTGAAACCAGAGCGATATCTACTTGTTTCATTTCATAATCCACAACATACACTTGACTTTCTACAACATCAAGCATCGGATACTTAACCGTAGCAGGAACCGGTTTCAAGGTCATGGGCACTTTATGATTCTTACGAAGAATACTTACCACTTCAGCGGCGGGTTTATCTCCATAGTAAAACACTTCATGCTGAAATCCCGACAGACCTCTAATAAGCGTTGTAAGTTCATCGGCTTTAAGATTACGAAGTTCGTTTTCTGATAACACATTCGTAAAGGCTGATTTAGGACCGTATTGTGCATATTGTATCATAGCACCAAGAATGGAACGCTTATTCAATTTTGCATCGGCTCTGGCCTTTAAAATATCTTCTATAAGATTATCTAGCTTGGTCTGATTGGGTTGGGGATTTGTAATAATACTTTCGAACAGTACCAGAGCTGCTTCCATATTTGAGCTTAATCCGCTAAGGTTTATCGTTATTTCCCTATCGTTTACCCGTACATCATAATCGCATGCTAACTTAAAAAATTCTTGTTTGAGTTGTTCAGGACTCATACTTACTGTTCCAAGAAATGGTAAATATTGCGTAGCAATAGCCAGTTTCAAATCATTTTGTGAACCCATATCGAATCGAAAACTAAGGTCGAAGAGTTCGTTCGTCGTATTCTTAACGCTATATACTTTTATACCTCCTGAAGCATTTTGAACGAGAATTTCTTTTTTAAAGTCGACGAAAACGGGCTCAACGGGTTTCGGTTTACTATTTCGAATATTTGTTAAAAATTCCGATTCGGCTGTACGATTTAAATCAACTGGTGTAATTACCGGCTTTTCAATTTTTTCCGTTTCAGTAGGAATACCCGTTTTTTTATAAACAGCTACATAATTACTGTTCAATATCTGACGGGCGAATTTCTGTATACCAAGTGGAATTATCGTAGACTGCCTATCAAATTGATTTACAAAATCCTCATAGGATGCATCCTGAACAAAAACATCGGCTATTGCTAGAGCTCTTGAGTCGGTTTTTTCCATAGATTTTAAATGATCGAGTTTTTGATTACTGATAGCAGCAGGCATCAACCATTCTGGAAAATCACCGCTTTCAATTAATCGCAATTGAGCCAGCAATAAATCACGAACTTCATCAAGGCTCTGACCCGTTTTTGGAGAACCATAAAGAATAAACGTTGAATAATCAGCGCCAATATCCATAAATGTTCCAGCACCCATCGCTTTCTGTGCAAGATTAATATTTAAATCGATCAGACCTGCTTTTCCATTGGATAACATTTCAGAAATAAGCCTCAACATATCAACATCGGGTGACTTTGCACCTCCCAAACGGAATCCAATCATAACACTTTCCGCATCGGGACCAATCACTTCCCTGATTTCAGATTTAAGTATGGGGTCTTCAACCACCACTTTCCAATCCTGCAATTTTCCTTGTGGTATACTTCCAAATTCGCGATCGATTTTTGCAATGATGGTATCGGGATTAAAATCTCCTGAAAGAACAATGGCCATATTATTAGGAACATACCTTTGACCGTAATAATCCTTTAAGGCTTTGATGGATGGGTTTTTCAAATGTTCTACCGAGCCAAGAGTTGTTTGAGTGCCATAGGTATGCTTTTTAAAAAGGCCTGCATAAAGACTTTCCCAGGCCTTACTCCCATCGCGGTCGAGACTCATGTTTTTTTCTTCATACACGGTTTCCAGTTCAGTATGAAAAATCCGGAAAACAGGTTTAGTAAAACGATCACGTTCGATGGTTAGCCAATTGTCAAACTGATTCGTCGGAATATCATTGATATAGACCGTTTGATCAGAACCAGTAAAAGCATTCGTTCCACGGGCACCAATGGTGGTAAGTAGTTTATCATATTCGTTGGCTATGGCAAATTTTGCTGCCACGCCCGAAATGGAATCAATACGATGGTAAATCGCCTGACGAAGGGTATTGTCCGTCGAATTTCTGTATTCCTCAAAAAGCGATTCGATTTTCTGAAGCTCGGCATTTTCCAGTACAAAATCTGCCGTTCCGTAGGTGCTTGTACCTTTAAACATCATGTGTTCGAGGTAATGCGACATACCGGTATTATCGGTAGGGTCATTTTTACTTCCTGTACGTACAGCAATCGCTGTATAAATACGCGGAGCATCCGCTAAAACACTCATATACACCTTTAATCCATTCTGAAGCGTATAAATACGCGTTTTAAGGGCATCGCCCGATACGGTATCATACAAATACGTTTGTTGAACTCTTTGTTCTTTCTGGATGGACAAATCGCGCTTTTTTTCAGCCTCCGCAGAAAGGCCCTCCTCCGCATTCGTTTTTTGAGCAAAACCAAAAAACGGCAAACTCAGTACACAAGCCAGCAAAAGCAAACGTAAGGCTGATTTGTTCGATCGATTAACCAATTCACTTGTTTTCATTCATTCGGTAGATTAGGGGATTCTATTTTACTTAATAAACTATTATTTATTGTCGAAAAGCTATTTATTATCCAAGATTTGTATTTCATTCAATGAGACGTTCCGAAATACGATGTGTTACAGTATTGAGTTATCCAATGCATCGAGCCGCGAATGCAATTCCTCCCATTCGTGTAAATATCGATCTAATGTTTTACGGTCTTCATCATATTTTTTATAAAATTGAGCCGTATGTAAAACAGCATTGTCAGGATTGGCAATGCTATTATCCATTTGCTCCAAAGAAGATTCTGCCGAAGCAATCCGATTTTCAATTTCTTCAATTTGTTGACTAATTTTTCTGCGATCGCGATCGATGCCTTTTTTCTTTTCGCGATACAACTGATTATCTGTTGGCAAAGCCTCATTTTTCGCTTGAGCTGTATTTAGTGCAGCTGTTTCCAAATCTTTCAGACTGCTTAACTTGCGCGATTCAAGAAAATCGTATACATCGCCAATGTGCTCATAAATCTGCTGATTTCTGAATTCAAATACGCGATTTGTCAGTCCCTGTAGAAAATCACGGTCATGCGAAACAATAATCAGTGTTCCATTAAACTCGAGCAGCGCAGATTTAAGAATATCTTTTGAAAGCATGTCGAGATGGTTGGTGGGCTCATCAAGTACAAGAACATTATACGGTGTGAGGAGAAGTTTTGCTAAGGCAAGACGGGTTTTTTCACCACCCGAAAGAACTTTTACCTTTTTATCAATGGCATCACCGCCAAACAAAAAACTGCCCAGGATTGCACGGATTTTTGGACGAACTTCTCCGACTGCAATTTCATCAAGTGTTTGAAATACCGTAATTTCACCATTAAGCATGGCCGCCTGATTTTGAGCAAAATAACCCATTTGAATTTTATGTCCCGGGGTAATTTTTCCAATAAAATCCAATTCGCCGGTAAGAATACGCGATAAGGTTGTTTTTCCCTCTCCGTTTCGTCCGACGAAGGCTATTTTGTCGGAATTAATAATTTTGAAATTCAGGTTTTTCAGTACCTGAAGTTTCCCATATGATTTTGAAATCTTTTCCGCATCAAAAATCACTTTGCCGGCATGAGGGGCTTGCGGAAACTTAAAATAAATTGAGCTCTGATCGATAACATCAACATCGATGGTATCCATCTTTTCGAGCATTTTAATGCGGCTTTGAACCTGACGTGATTTCGTTGATTTATATCTAAAACGCTCCACAAAACGCTCAATCTGAGCAATCTGCCGCTGTTGATTTTCCATAGCAGCCATCTGCACACTAATCTGTTCTTCGCGAAGCAGTACATAATCACTATAGCCGGCCTTATAATCATAAATGCGGGCATTCATTATTTCGATGGTGCGGTTGGTTACATTATCAAGAAATGCCCTGTCATGCGAAACCAGAACCAAGGCACCTGGGTACGATTCTATCCATTCTTCAAGCCAGGTAATGGAAACTATATCCAAATGATTGGTAGGCTCATCAAGCAGAAGCAGGTCGGGTCTTTTAAGAAGGATCTTTGCCAATTCAACCCTCATTTGCCAGCCACTACTAAATTCGGTCATTGCTCGATTAAAATCAGAATGCTCGAATCCCAATCCGAGCAACACTTTTTCGGTTTCAGCCCTGAGGGTACTTCCTCCGGTCATATCAAACCGCTCCTGGGCTTCGTGGAGATCTTCGATAAGACGTAAATATGAATCTGAATTAAAATCTTCGCGATGAGCCAATTCCAGACCAATTTCTTCAGCCTTTCGACCCCATTTCAAGGTTTCTTCAAAAGCTATCATGGCCTCGTCTATGATGTTTTTATCACCATTTGGCACCATTTCCTGAGGTAAATAACCCAGAGTATAATCGCCAGGCCAAGAAATCTGGCCCGTTTCAGGAGCCAATTGATTGGCAAGAATTTTGAGCAGGGTAGATTTCCCGGCGCCATTTTTTCCTACCAATCCAACCCGGTCGCGTGGATTAACAATGAATGAAACGTCGGAAAAAAGATCGACGCCTGTAAAGTGAATGCTTAGATGATTAACCGATACCATAATGCGGCAAAGATACAAAGCTTATTGAATGAATAATTTTTTACAAACTATCCCAATGGCTTTCTTAACAACCGTATCAGACATTTCATTTTGTACTTTTGCCACTATGAATATCATGACCTCATACCTGAAATATTATTTAAAAGCTGAAACGGTCCACAATCTTCATTCACCTTTCATGTACAAGCTCGTAAGTGAGGTGGTCAATCGTAAAAGTTACCGGACGGAGTACTCAATTGCGGAAAATATTCGAAAAAAGATGCTTGGAAGTACTGAAAGTATTCAAATTATGGATTTCGGAACCGGCGGTAAAAAACAGCAACAATACCAAAGAACCATTTCGAAAATTGCCGCTGAATCATCTAAGAAAAAAAAAGAAGGAAGACTATTATTCAGATTATGCGAATACTTTAAACCCGACACCATACTTGAACTTGGCACATCGCTTGGAATCAGTAGCATTTACATGAAATCAGCTTATCCCAAAACCCAAATTACAAGCTTTGAGGGCAGTCCTGAAACCGCCGAATGGGCCAGGAAAAATTTTACCGAAAGCGGTTTTTCTGACATTACAGTCATCGTGGGAAACATTGACAAAACACTGCCAGAATATCTCAAAAACAATATACTTCCCGATATTGTGTTCATCGATGCCAATCATGCCTATGAACCTTGTATCCGTTATTTTGAACTTCTGGCAAAAAATGCCCTTAATGATAGCCTGTTTATTTTTGATGATATACATTGGTCAGAAGGAATGGAAAATGCCTGGAATGAAATAAAAAAAGACGTAAGGGTAACGGCCAGTGTCGATTTATACACGTTGGGGCTGGTGTTCTTTAAGAAAAAACTTAGCAAGCAGGATTTCACCATTTTCTTTTAACCCGGAGGAAGATTTCAAAATACCAAAGGCTTTTGCTACCTTTGATTCCCTTAAGTAATTTTTTTATTAATATCTGAAATGTTATGCATGTTCAGGCGTTAAACAAATGAAGCTTATTAGCAAATATTATATAATACGGACCATTTCTATTGCTTAAAACCATGATGACCAAACAAGAACTCATTCGTCTGATCGATATAAAAAAACATTATCGCGTTGGAACTGAGGTTGTTAAAGCACTTCAGTCGATTAATTTGACCATTTATAAAAATGAATATGTAGCGCTCATGGGGGCTTCCGGATCTGGAAAATCTACGCTGATGAATATCCTGGGATGCCTGGATACTCCAACAGCGGGGCAATATATTCTGGCAAATCAGGATGTTAGTAAACTGAATGATAACGAACTGGCTGAAATCAGAAACAAAGAAATCGGATTTGTTTTTCAGACTTTTAATCTTTTACCGCGCTCCTCTGCACTGGAAAATGTTGTTTTACCATTAATTTATGCAGGTCAGAAAAAAGAAGAGCGCAATGCCCGGGGTGTAGAAGTGTTAAATCAGGTTTATCTGGCTGATCGTATGGCCCATAAACCCAACGAATTATCCGGGGGACAGCGTCAAAGAGTGTCTATAGCAAGGGCTTTGGTTAACAATCCCTCAATAATTCTGGCTGACGAACCAACCGGTAATCTTGATTCTAAAACGTCCATCGAAATTATGGCCCTTTTTGAAGAAATTCATTCTCTGGGAAATACCATCATTGTTGTTACCCACGAAGAAGAAATTGCTCGTCATGCACACCGCATCATCCGATTAAAAGATGGTTTGGTTGAAACCGATGAAATTAATTCTGAAATTAAAAAAGTTGAAGTAATTCGTTCATATTAACCTGAATACGTTCTTTTTGTCAGGTGACCCTGGCATAAAATATTGGAAACACAAGACCTAGACTCTTTTAAGAGAATTTTTGTTTTTTTCGAATTCGCCAGATTGAACACCTGTTTTGGGGTTCGTAAATTAATAAGCATCAGGCGATGGTTGGTTTTTATTAAAACGTTTATTACATATTTAGACCACTCTATGATTTTCATTATTTAATTGATTTGCGATGGACAACGAATGGAAAATTTATACTAAGACAGGTGATTTAGGGCTTACTTCCCTCATAGGTGGCGACAGAATAAAAAAATCAGACGATCGTATTGAAGCATATGGATCGATTGACGAATTGAATTCCTTTATAGCCCTTGTAAGAGATTTGAGTTCAGATTCCGATGTTAGAGCAATACTGTTAGCTATAGAGGATAATTTATTCACCATCGAATCCTATTTTGCTGCTGCTACGCTTACTGCAATTGAAACGCTTCCACACATTCAAGAAGAAGACATTGAGAATCTTGAACAGGAAATTGATAAAATGAATGAGAATATTCCTCCACTCAATTCATTTATTTTGCCCGGAGGCCATCCGTTAATCAGCCAGACTCATATCGCACGCACAGTTTGCCGTCGTGCAGAGCGTGCAGCCATAAGGGTAATGCGCGATTCGTCTCACGAAAAAATGGCCATAAAATACCTCAACAGACTTTCAGATTATCTTTTTGTTTTGGCACGAAAATTTGCCGTTGATCTGAAAATTAAAGAAATAAAATGGGAACCTTCTTATTAATTTTTTGAAAAATAAAGATTTATCTTGTTATTCTTATCATAATTATTATACTTTTGCAAAAACCTAACGGAATCAAATAGCGTATATATGTATTGGACACTCGAACTTGCTTCAAAACTGGAAGATGCACCTTGGCCAGCCACCAAAGAGGAATTAATTGATTTCGCCATAAGAACAGGTGCTCCTCAAGAGGTCATAGAAAATCTCTCTGAAATTGAGGATGAGGGTGAAATGTATGAAAGCATTGAGGACCTTTGGCCCGATTATCCTACGAAAGAGGATTTTTTCTTCCACGAGGACGAATATTAAAAATGGATAAAAGATTTAAGAAGCAGGGTTTTTGCCCTGCTTTTTCTGTTTATCAAATCTACTTGCGTTAATAACTTAATTAAACAGCAGTATTTTTGAGTAAATTTGCCCTTTAAACGTCACCAAACCCGAGTATAAAAAACTTATATAATACCCTATGTTAGGCCTTCTAAAGAGAATTCTTGGTAATAAATCCAACCGGGATGTCGGCGAACTTACACCGATGTTAAACAAAATCCATCAGGCATACGAACAGATTAAACTGCTTGATAATGACAGTTTACGAGAAAAAACACAGGAATTCCGAAATATTATCGCGGAAAGTATTCGTACCGAAGAAGAAGGTATTAAAAGCCTGAAGCTTCAAATTGACGAAAATCTTGAAATGGATGTAGACGAAAAGGAAAAACTCTACAAACAAATCGACGAGCTTGGTAAGGTATTATATCAGAAATCGCAGGAATGCCTCAACGATATTTTACCGGAGGCCTTCAGCGTTATGAAAGAAACGGCCAGAAGACTTAAGGAAAATGAATGGACCGAAGTTACGGCCACCGACAGAGATCGTGAACTTGCAACCCGTAAAATCAATGTTGAAATTACCGGTGATAAGGCACGCTACCGTAATCAATGGCTGGCAGGCGGTAATACAATTACCTGGGACATGGTACATTATGATGTGCAGCTCATCGGTGGTATTGTACTTCATCAGGGTAAAATTGCTGAAATGGCAACAGGGGAAGGAAAAACACTGGTTGCAACGCTTCCCGTATATCTCAATGCACTTACCGGTAAAGGTGTTCATATAGTTACCGTAAACGATTACCTGGCCAAACGTGACTCAGAATGGATGGGGATGCTTTTTGAATTTCACGGTCTTTCTGTCGATTGCATCGACCGGCACGAACCCAATTCAGACGCACGCCGCAAAGCATATAATGCCGATATAACCTACGGAACAAATAATGAATACGGCTTCGATTATCTACGTGATAATATGACTTCGAACCCTGAAGAACTGGTTCAAAGAGAACATATTTATACCATCGTGGATGAAGTTGATTCGGTTCTTATTGATGACGCCCGTACACCGCTTATTATTTCAGGGCCCACTCCACGTGGCGAAGATCAATTGTTCGATGAGCTTAAACCTCAGGTTAATAAGTTACATGTTGCACAAAAAAATCTTGTAACTAAACTGCTTGCCGAAGCAAAAAACCTGCTTGGAAATAACCCTTCCGACGAAAATGAAAAAAAAGGTGGTGAATTACTATTACGGGCTCACCACGGCTTGCCAAAGAACAAAGCCATAATCAAATTTCTTAGCGAACCTGGTATGAGATCTCTGCTTCAGAAAACAGAAAATTTCTATATGGCCGAGCAGAGTAAAAATATGCACATTATTGATGATGACCTTTTCTTTGTTATTGATGAAAAAAATAACAGCATTGAGCTAACCGATAAAGGCATCGATATTCTGACCGAATCATATCAGGAAGGTAAATTTTTTATTCTTCCCGATGTTGGAGCTGAAATTGCCGATATCGAAAAGTCCAATATGGGCGAATCAGAAAAAGAAGAAAAGAAAAGTGAACTGATGCGCGATTTTAGCATCAAATCAGAGCGGGTTCATACGGTTCATCAGCTTCTCAAAGCATATACCCTCTTCGAAAAAGACAATGAATATGTTGTGATGGACAACAAAATTAAAATTGTTGATGAACAAACCGGACGTATTCTGGAAGGTCGCCGTTATTCTGATGGATTACATCAGGCCATAGAAGCCAAGGAAAATGTAAAAATTGAAGCCGCCACACAAACATACGCCACGGTTACCTTGCAGAATTATTTCCGTATGTATAAAAAACTTGCCGGTATGACCGGTACAGCCGAAACGGAAGCAGGAGAACTCTGGGACATTTACAAACTGGATGTGGTGGTTATTCCAACCAACAAACCCATAACCCGCCAGGATAGAGAAGATTTAGTTTATAAAACCAAACGCGAAAAATTTAACGCGGTTATCGACGAAATAGAAAATCTCACAAAAAATGGTCGCCCGGTACTTGTTGGTACCACAACGGTTGACACCTCCGAATTGCTCAGCCGAATGCTTACTTTACGCCGCATTCAACATAATGTACTGAATGCTAAACTCCACGCGAGAGAAGCAGATATCGTTGCCAATGCCGGGAAAGCATCGTCCGTAACCATCGCTACGAATATGGCCGGTCGTGGTACCGACATCAAGCTCGGGCCCGGCGTTAAAGAAGCGGGTGGATTAGCCATCATTGGTACTGAACGACATGAATCGAGACGCGTCGACAGACAGCTTCGCGGACGTTCAGGACGTCAAGGAGATCCAGGAAGTTCTCAGTTCTTTGTTTCGCTCGAGGATGACCTGATGCGTCTATTTGGCTCTGAAAGAATTGCCAAAATCATGGACAGACTTGGCCTCCAAGAAGGAGAAGAAATTCAACATTCGATGATTACCAAATCCATCGAAAGAGCACAAAAGAAGGTTGAAGAAAACAACTTCGGAATCCGTAAACGTTTGCTTGAGTATGACGACGTGATGAACTCACAACGCGAAGTTATATACAGCCGTCGTCGTAATGCATTACATGGTGAACGTCTGGCGCTTGATATTAAAAACATGTTTGAAGATGTTTGCGAAAATGTTATCAATGAATTTGCCGATCAACGCGACTTTCAGGGCTTCCGTATGGAAACGCTTAAAGTACTTGCCATGGATGCCCCTTTTAAAGAAGAACAATTTCTTGACAATTCCAAAGCCTCTTTAACCGCTTTACTTTTTGAATCAGCCTTCAAACGCTATAAAACCAAAAATCTACATCTGGCCGAAAAAGCATATCCAGTCATTAAAGATGTTTACGAGAACAACTCCAAATACGAACTCATTGCGATTCCAATTACCGACGGATTTAAACAAATGCCCGTTGTAGTCAGTCTGAAAAAAGCATATAACGATCACGGACGAGAAATTTTACTCTCGCTGGAAAAATCCATCACCCTTGGAATTATTGACAATGCATGGAAAGAACATCTCCGCGAAATGGATGAACTGAAACAGTCGGTTCAAAATGCGGTATATGAACAAAAAGATCCATTGCTGATATATAAATTCGAATCCTTTGAGCTATTCTCACAAATGCTCAATAAAATAAACAAGGATATTACTGCCTTCCTTATAAAAGCCAATCTTCCTGGTCAGGAAACAGAAGTCCGTGAAGCTCAGGCTCCCCGCCGGACTGATATGAGTCGGTTAAAACAGGAAAGAACGGATCTCTTATCTCAGGCCAGTCCGACTTCCGAAGCCGGCAAACCAGCACCGGTTAAGGTTGAAAAGAAAGTTGGAAGAAACGACCCTTGTCCTTGTGGTAGTGGTAAAAAATTCAAAAACTGTCATGGCAGAGATTAAAATCCTCATCCTATGAAACTAAAATATCAACGCATATTATTAAAACTCAGTGGCGAGTCACTAATGGGTGATCAAGCATACGGAATTTCTCCTGAAATGCTTGAAGCTTACGCATCCGATGTTGTGGCGGCAGCCAAAAAAGGAGCGCAAATTGCCATTGTTATTGGCGGAGGAAATATCTTCCGCGGTCTGCAAGGTACTGCAGATGGAATGGATAGAGTTCAAGGCGATTATATGGGAATGCTTGCAACGCTCATCAACAGCATGGCTTTACAGTCAGAAATAGAAAAACAGGGAATTAAAACTCTGTTGCTGGGTGGCCTCGAAGTAAAGCCCATTGCAAAAGCCATGAGCCGTCGTGATGCCATTGAAGGTTTAGAAGAAGGTAAGGTTGTTATCATCAGTGGCGGAACTGGTAATCCTTTCTTTACAACCGATTCGGCTTCAGCACTCCGTGGTGTGGAAATAAAAGCAGATATACTGCTCAAAGGAACGCGTGTAGATGGCGTTTATACTGCTGACCCCGAAAAAGACCCCAAAGCAACCAAATACAGCACCCTCAGTTTTGATGAGGCGTATGAGAAAAATCTAAAAATCATGGACCTCACTGCATTTACTCTCTGCCGTGAAAATGATTTACCCATTTATGTTTTTGATATGAACCAGAAAGGTAATTTACTTCGACTACTACAAGGCCAAAATATTGGTACGCTGGTCAGTAATAACGAATTATGAGTCAAAAACCTTCCATTCCTAAAGGAACACGCGATTTTGGACCCAAAGAAATGGCCCGTCGCAATTATATTTTCGATATAATTCGAAATGTATTCATGAAATATGGATACCAACAAATCGAAACTCCGGCCATGGAAAACCTCACCACGCTCATGGGAAAATATGGCGAGGAAGGTGATAAACTTTTATTCCGCATCCTGAATTCCGGCGATTTTTTGAAAAACGCCGGCGATTTAAGCAATACAGAACCATCGGTACTGGGATCGAGAATATGCGAAAAAGGACTTCGGTATGACCTTACGGTACCTTTTGCCCGCTATGTGGTTCAGAACCGTAACGATATCAGTTTCCCGTTCAAACGCTTTCAGATACAGCCGGTATGGCGTGCCGATCGCCCTCAGAAAGGAAGATATCGGGAATTTTACCAATGCGATATCGACGTCATCGGAAGCAATGCTCTTCTGAATGAAGCTGAATTATTGAAAGTTACAGATGAAATATTTAAAAAATTAAACCTTCAAATCAGTATATTACTAAACAATCGGAAAATTCTGTCCGGATTAGCAGGACATATTGGCCATCCTGATAAAATGATCGATATCACGGTTGCCGTTGATAAACTCGACAAAATCGGTCTGGAAAAAGTTAATGAGGAGCTCATCAATAAAGGGATTCCGGAAGCTGCTGTACAAAAATTACAACCCATTTTATTGCTACAGGGCAGTTCAATAGAAAAAATTCAAACACTCCGGCACGTTTTAAAAGATTCAGAAATTGGACAACTGGGCCTCGATGAACTTGAAAAAGTCATTGAGTATGCTCGTTTACTGGAAGTTGAAAGTCCGATAGAATTTGATCTTACCCTTGCCCGCGGACTTAACTATTATACTGGCGCCATTATCGAAGTCAAGTCCAATGAAATGGCCATTGGTAGTATTAGTGGTGGTGGAAGATATGACGATCTTACCGGCATTTTTGGTCTGTCAGATGTTTCCGGTGTGGGTATTTCATTTGGTGCTGATCGTATTTATGATGTTTTAGAACATACCGGCAAATTTCCATCCTCCGCCGAAAGTAATGTTCAGGCTCTGATTTTAAACTTCGGAGAAAAAGAAGAACTCTTTGGACTATCAATATTAAATCAATTGAGAAAAGCAGGCATCAGTGCCGAAATGTATCCTGAGGCCGCTAAACTGAAAAAACAAATGTCGTATGCCGATGATAAAAACATTGGCTGGACTATTATGGCCGGAGCGGAGGAAATTTTATCAGGCAGCCCTACCCTTAAAAACATGAAAACAGGTCATCAGGAAAAAATCAGCCTCGATAAAATCGCTGCTTATATCAATGCCTCGAGTTAATCATTCACCCACAACCCATGAAAAACATATATACCCTTGTATTTCTGATACTCTTGACCTTAAGTACCCTGGCTCAGAGAAATATGTTTTATGTTTTTCTGAATACAAATCCTGATCGTGCTCAAATTAGTGCAGATTCTGCCAATACCCTTCAAGATCTGCATATGGCCAATATAACCCGACTGTATAACGAAGGCCAACTCATTGCTGCCGGACCTTTCGACGGAGGTGGTGGGCATTTTATAATGTTGGCAACTGACAGTATTTCTGTTTCGTTTTTACTGCAGTCGGATGCCGCCATCACTGCCAATCGCTTCATCATCGAAATCTATCCACTAACGCTCATCAAAGGCGGCATCTGCCGGCCATACGAACCCTTCGAAATGATAGAGTATTCGTATGCACGACTGGATTCTGATACCAGTCAGCCTGCCCCTGAGCCTTCTCTAATCGGTTTATTTGAAAAGGGTCTGGCTGGTGAAGATGAAATACTATGTGTTGGGTGGTTAGGAAATCATCAGTCAGCTTTTGTCCTTTTTAATTCCAGCTCGGAAAAAGCGATGGACTTCCTTAAAAAGGATCCACTCTTTCGAAAAAAACATTTCACCATCACGCCAAAAAAACTTTGGGTCGGAAAAGGAACTTATTGCGATTAATCAGGCACCGATATTAAAGTTTCTATGATTCAATAACTCGGATTAAGGTCTAAAATAATTCGATTAAAGCTGATGCCCAACAATTACAAGGGTTTTATGTCTTTCGCGCCGGCCATCAATATGAAAAAGATCGGTAAATAAAAGATACATTCCCATAGGGGCTTTTTGGCGCGAATCGCTTATTCCATCCCAAAACAATATTGCTTCGTTGCCCACACTCAGGTTTTGTGCCAGATTTTTCACCAAACGACCGCTGCTTTCAAAAATCCTGACATTTGCTATAAAACCCGCATCGGGTGGTAAAATTTTTATCTGTAGTACGTCATCCCGTCCATCACTATCCGGAGAAAAAATCTCAGGACTAATACTTACACTCCCTTTTGCCACTACCTCATTCATATATTGCGAATTTACATCTGCCGGACTACCAAATCCCCGTGCCTCGGCTGCTGATTGCCAATTGCCTTTTGTATTGGTAGAAATATCAGGATTCACCCTTTCCAAAGCAATTCCATCCAAATCTTTTAAAAGAGGATGATGCATCTGAATGGAGTATTTCAAATAATCTACCTTATCTGTCAGACTTTCCTTTAGATGTAATGTCAACAAAGCACTGTCGGAAGTAAAATCCGGCAAATCGCCAACAACGACAAAATTTTGTGGATAATCCGATTGATATAATGTGAGGATGGATTCAGGATTTCGGGTGAGACAATAATATACACCCGGCATCAGCAGATAGGTTGGCAAAAAAACTGTTTTAGGACTTGAAGACGACGTTAATGATTGATACGTCAGACCGAGTGATGCCAAATCCACAACTTTTTTTGAACGGTTATACAGTTCGAGATAATCGGGAGCATCGGCCGGCGGGTTTGTCAGAATCTCATTAAAAACAACATCCCCGACAGAGCACACTGAAGGAAGCCCAAAGTCGATATCAGTGGTAGTATTTAATGTATTTCCAGCACAATCCGTTGCTCCGGGCTTTATTTTTAAATGGTAAACCTTTCCCTCCTCAAGTGGGATTTCAAATTTCAGATCAACTTTTCTGAAATCATACGCTTGAGGAATTGATTCTGATGCATTTCCAATTTCTGGTTCTATCGAATACATGCTGGGTGAAGAAATGCTTAAGCTGTCGCAATTTTCATTATAAGACAATGAAATATGATTAGCATCCGAAACATAAACTCTCAATGGTTTTGGGGGATCAATATCCGGATAGGCCCCCAATACCGAATTTACTGCACCGGGAGTTCCACCTAAGGGATTAACTGAAGCCTGCCAATTGGATGATGAACAAGGATTGTCAATGTCCGTAATTTCAAGAGACCAACCACCATTGGCTTTTGCCGATGGGTAATACATCGCAGGATCATAACTAATACTGTGTATCATTGTTCCCTGAGCTGAATAAAGGGCGAGGCTGGTGCCTGTATTGGTCAGCGAAAAGGAAGAAAACCCATAAAAAAGTCCATAAGCAGATAATTCAGCCGTGGCATTTTGGTGTCCTAAAATGAGTCGGGAATCAGGAGCCATAACACATTGCGAAAACCTTAATACCGAATTGCCGTTTATCAACCTCCAGCCTCCCAAATTTATAGGATATTCGGCGGCATTGTAAAGTTCGATATATTCAAAATTTGGAAGACCTACCGGCGGATCCGGGTCGGGCATTACTTCTGTTATCAGAATGTCATACGACGAGGCTGGCAAAGCTTTTCGGAATGCTATGCTATATGCGGCAGGGAGTGAAACCCCTTTACAATTGACAATTCCCTGAGAAAAATTCAGTCGATATTCAATTCCAGCAACCCACTTTTGAGTAAAATGTAAAATTACCGATGACAGTCCGGGAATTTCTGTAAAAACTGGATTTCCGATAGCCGGTTCAACAGAGTAATGAGTATTAGACTCCAAACTAAGGGCATCCATGTTTTGATTAAACAGCACCTGCAAGGATGAATCTGACAATGTGTATACCATCAATACAGTGGGGTCGATTGCTATGGACGCATTGACTGAATTCTCCATTCCGGGAGAACCACCGGAAGCATCCGTCGAAGCCTTCCAGTTTTCTGCTCCCAGGCAAACGGCTTGAGGATCGATCATTTCGAGAGACCATCCACCATTCTTCTTTTGAGTATCACCATACCAACTGTCATTAAAACTTACCTCGTGTATCAACTGATTATTCGCATCAAGCAATTGTAATGACTGGCCTGAATTTGTAATCTGCAGCGAAGAAACAGGCACACATACAGAAAAAGGCGATAGCTCTGGAATAGCCTCCGGACGGCAAAGTAAAACATATGCATCTGCCGCCAACTCAAAATCAGGTAAAGTTTTGGTTACGTTTCCTGTTTTTAGCTGCCAGCCTTTTAACTGAAGATTAAATCCACTTTTATTAACCAACTCGATGTATTCAAAATTAGGTAATCCAACCGTTGGGTCAGGATCTGCCATAATCTCAGAGATAAGTACGTCGTATCTTCCGGCCTCAAAAACAGAAAAGTTTTTATATAAACCATAGGCACTATTGCCTGATTTATCCGCTATTTCTACAACGGAAACTCGATAATTTGTCCCACTCAGAAATGGAGTTGCAAAGGACAACTGCACAATAAGAGGATCACTGCTCTCATAAATAGCAGAAACAGCGTCGCCTATGCCATTATTCACATTAAAATTTCTTGGATCTGACGCCATCGTGGCATCCAAAGCCTCATTAAATAGAAGTTTTAATTGTTGTGTGCCTATCATTTCAACCGAAAGAAGAACTGGGGGAACTGTATCAGCCTGGATGGGGCCAACATATATATTATCGAGGTAAAACTTCGTGCTGTTACTTGAAGTATATTTACAATACCAACCAAACCAGGATGTTGTATTCACCTGCGTATCGGTGCCCTCTGCCTGCAACTGAAAATTGCTACCTCCACTTGCGTCGGCAAATACCTGCCATAGTCCATTTTCATTTCGGGTAACCTTTACTGAAATAGCAAAGGATGAAGATAAAAACCCGGGAGTACCTCTACAAACGGAAACGGAAGAAGTACCCTGCTGCCTGAAAAGTTCAATAGCATCCAGGGAGCCGGCTTCTCCGAGCTGGAGATAATACCCTTGCAAAGATCCACTTACGTCATTCAAATTGGATACAAGATAAATTCTCGCCATGTTGTTTGACGAAGGACTAAATCCCAATTTCACCCAAAAGCGCCATTCGGTCGAATTACAAATGGCATTTTCTGTTGACAAAAATGCTATTCCTTCTCCCGATGCATTCAGTTGAAGCTGATTGGATGAATTAACGGTAAATTGGTTAGTACTGCCCATCCAGACTGGATTTTGAGTAAAATTACCATCACCAAAGTCTTCGTTTATTTGTGGGAATACACTCTGTACGCATACCATTAGTAACAGAATGAGAATTTGTTGTTTTATTATCATACATGCACTTATTAATACCAAATCAAACCAGAAGAAAACAGTAAGCTAAAAGAAGTGAAGTAAAGTTAGTAATTTTGTAAGCGATTTCGACAAGCGAAATAAATTATTTCTCTGAAGTTCAAGCCTCAGCACGTCGTGAACAAATTTCCAAAAATCAGGAAAATCATATGAAAATTGCGATTGTAGGAGTTACGGGTATGGTCGGTGGAGCCATGCTTGATGTATTGGAAAAATCAGACATTTTCAGGCATTGCGATTTACTGCCGGTAGCCTCCGATAAGTCCGTTGGTAAAACCATCACCTTTCATCAAAAAGATTATACTGTAATAAATGCCACAGAGGCTATCCGACAAAAACCAGAAATCGCCATATTTTCAGCCGGAGCAAAAACATCAGAATTTCTTGCTCCTTTATTCGCGGAAGCCAATTGTACAGTCATCGACAATTCATCCTACTGGCGGATGTTCCCTGAAATACCACTGATTGTTCCCGAAATTAACGCCAATATTTTAAAACCGTCGCATAAAATCATTGCTAATCCCAATTGTTCAACCATACAATTGGTCATGGTAATGGCTCCTTTACACAATAGATATCATATTAAAAGAGTTGTTGTTTCGACGTATCAATCGGTCACTGGTACGGGAGTAAAAGCACTTCAGCAGCTCATGAACGAAAGAGTAGGAAATCCGGCTGACAAAGTTTATCCCCATGTTATTGATATGAACCTTTTTCCTCATGGAGGTATTTTTACCGATAGTGGATATACTTCAGAAGAAATTAAACTTCATTCAGAAACTCAGAAAATATTGAATGACACCAACATTCAGGTAACCGCCACGGTGGTTAGGGTTCCTGTTAAGGGCGGCCATTCTGAGGCGGTAAATATAGAATTTGAGAAGGAGTATGAGTTGACGGACGTAATATCCATGCTTCATGATTCGCCGGGATTATGCATTTACGATGACCCATCCAATAATATTTATCCCATGCCCATAACGGCGGAAGGTCAGGATGATGTGTTTGTTGGCAGAATCCGTCGTGACTTTAGCCGGGAGAAATGTCTTAATTTATGGATAACCGCTGATAATCTACGCAAAGGTGCAGCAACAAATGCTATACAAATTGCTGAATACCTGGTAATTAATAATATACTATAGAAACCATCGCATTTTGAAAACATATTCTCTTCACGATAATTTTTCTCATATTACAAATCCTGTCGTTACCATTGGTACTTTTGACGGAGTCCACCGTGGACATCAGGCGATAATAAAACGCTTAAACGAACTGGCCACAGAGACTCTTGGTGAAAGTGTCGTGGTTACCTTCGAGCCCCATCCCCGTCAGGTACTCAGTCCTGCCGATCATTCAATCAAACTGATCAATACCCATCAAAAAAAAGCCGAAAGACTAAAAGCTGCCGGAGTTCAACACCTAATCATCATCCCTTTCAATAGAGAATTTGCGAAAACCCCCTGGCAAGAGTTCATGCAAAATTTTATTATCCAGAAACTTCATGCAAAACTGCTTGTCATCGGCTACGATCACAAATTCGGGAAAGATCGCAAAGGCAATATCAGCAATCTGAACGAGCTGGGAAAACATTATGGCATCCGGGTGGAGGAAGTTTCTGAACGTTTCGAAGGTGATACCGGTATCAGTTCAACGCGCATTCGTAAAGCATTAATGCGGGGTGATGTATGCCTGGCAAACCAATTGTTGGGATACGAATACAGTATCACAGGAGATATCGTACGCGGAAATCGTATTGGTCATACCCTTGGATTCCCTACGGCAAACCTATCACTCGCTGATGAATATAAGTTGATTGCTGCTAACGGCGTTTACGCTTCGCGGGTAGAATGGAGAGGGAAAAAATGGCTGGGAATGAGCAATATTGGCCTCAGACCTACCATTAGCGACAGTAAATTCACTGTTGAGGTAAACATCTTTGATTTCGACAGAGATATTTACGACGAATCATTAACCGTGAGTTTCATAAAACGAATCCGTGATGAGGTGAAATTCGAAAGTCTTGACGCACTCCGTCATCAACTACAATTAGATGAAATTCAAACCAGAAAAATACTTACAAACGACTATTTATAGGTATTATACTTTCTAAATTCGTCCATATCCTTACGTTTTTTTTCTTTTAGTTTCTGATTTGCCGAATAACCAAGCGCAATGAGTAGTCCTATTGTTTTACGACGGGGAATTTTCAACACACTTTTAATGGGTTCCTCATTAAACCAGCCCAGCATGCAGGTTCCCAATCCTTCCTCGGTTGCCTGAAGACAAAAATGTTCGGCCGCGATACCAATATCTATCAAACTAAATTCCTTGTTTTTAATTTTTCCTCCAATTTGTGTAATCAGAGACGGCTTTTCCATAACGATTACAATGATAGCTCCGGCCTGATGTACAAACTTATTGAAAGCCATCAGGCTGCTGTATGTTTCTCGAGCTACCTTCTCACGTAGTTCAGGTTCATTAATTACGACAAATGTCCATGGTTGAGAATTGCTTGCTGATGGGGCAATACGAGCCGCATCAAGACAACGTTCAATCTTTTCTTTTTCGACAGGAAAATTCATGAAATTTCTTTCACTCTGCCGCTTTTTAGCCAATTCGATGAATGACATAATCTAAAGATTTTAGTTAGGGGGTCTAAAATTAACAAATAACACGAACGATTATCCAGTCAAGTTCGAAAGAATTATCTTTGACGAAACGCAAATGGCATGTGTGGCAGATTTATTTTGGTTCAAAGATTGGAAGCTATCGAGAAAAGGTTTCAGGTAGAAGCGCTGGCTGATTTTCCTTTGGAACCCAATTATAATGTTGCACCCGGGCAATATACAGCCATTATCAGCTCTGCTGAACCCCGGAAACTTCAGTTAATGCGTTTCGGACTTACCCCTTTTTGGGCAAAAAAAGATATGCTAATTATTAATGCCCGTGCCGAAGGTGATCATAATAAGGAAAACCGGGCTGATTTTTCAGGAGCGAAGGGAATTATCGAAAAACCTTCCTTTCGTAAACCGATACGATCTCAGCGTTGCCTCGTTATTGCCGATGCCTTTATTGAGGGAACCACCAACGAAAAGCTCTCTAAGCCTTATTTGGTATATCTCCGGAATAAGGTAAGACCTTTTGCCATGGCCGGCATTTACGATACATGGATTCATCCTGTAAGCGGGCTCGAAATATCCTCCTTTGCAATTGTCACAACAACGGCCAATTCGCTGATGCAAAAAATACCCCATCATCGCTCACCGGTTATATTATCACCCTCTTCTGAAAAAAAATGGCTGAACACAGATGCGCCACTGTCAGATATCACACGTTTACTAAAACCTTATGATGCCGAATTGATGAATGCGTACCCCATCGCTGCCACTATAAAATCACCTTCCGCTACTGGTCCATCATTAATTCAACCCACTGGGCCTCCATTGGAAATAGAAATCGAATATAAAAACACTCAATATCTCACCAAAAAAGGAATGGGAAATCCAAAAACCAGCTTCCACGACCATGGTGAAGAAACCCTCTTGAAATAGCCTGCCTTTATGAAACGAAAACCACCCATAGCCCTCTTTACGCCACCGCTTTTACAACTCAACACACCATATCCGGCTACAGCTGTCCTGAAAGGGTATTTACAAAATGCAGGATATGAAGTTTACCATGCTGACCTCGGAATAGAACTGATTCATTGCATTTTTTCGAAACAAGGCCTTACCAGTGTTTTTTCAGAAGCCAACTTATCTAAATGCGACGAACATACATCGAAAATATACAAATTCAGACATTCATACATCCAATGCATTGACCCGGTAATACGGTTTCTGGAAAACCCTGAAACAGCTGCGGCAACAAGAATCATCAATCGGAATTGGTTACCAGAAGGCAAATCTTTTGAAAGTCTGGAAGACACAGAATTCGATTATGGTCCCTTAGGAATTACCGATTTTGCAAAACATCTTTCAACATTGTTTTTAACGGATTTAGCGAACTTTATCCGTAAAACGATTGATCCTGGCTTCGAATTTATCCGCTATGCCTCAAAAATAAGCACTCACCTTCCAAGCTTTGATCCCGCTTTAAAAATTCTCGACCAAACGCCTAATCTCATTCAGCGCGAATTAATACGCATTTTTGAAAATCATATTCAAAAAGCCAAACCCGAAGTGGTAGGCTTTACGATACCTTTCCCTGGCAATCTTATGGGCGGCTTATGGTGTGCCAAGCACTTAAAAGCAAATCATCCAAAAATTGTCAGCATTATGGGCGGAGGGTATCCTACGACCGAATTGAGACAACTCAGCGATAAACGGATCTTTGATTTTATTGACTATATTGTTCTGGATGAGGGCGAACAATCGCTGGTGAAAATTCTTAAAACAATCGAAAATCCACAAACAGACGAAAAACCGAGTAATTGTTTTCAATTAATTCAGGACGAAATTGTATTTCATCCTTTGGTGGTAACAGATACAGATATACCCCCGGGGAAAATATCGCCAGACTTTTCCGGACTGCCATTTGATAAATACCTCAGCCTGATCGAATTCAGCAATCCAATGCACCGACTTTGGTCTGACGGGCGCTGGAATAAACTCACACTAGCGCGGGGATGTTATTGGGCAAATTGTGCTTTTTGCGGTACTTCTTTGAGTTATATTCGTGACTACCGCCCAGTGGATGCTTGTGTGATGGTGGACCAGATGGAAGAAATCATCCGGCAAACCGGGAATCACAGCTTTCATTTCACCGATGAGGCGGCTCCTCCCGCACTTTTACGCGAAATTAGTATTGAGATACTCAAACGCAAACTTCATGTAATCTGGTGGACTAATATCCGTTTCGAGAAATCATTCACCCGCGATCTTTGCCGATTAATGTCGATGGCTGGTTGTATTGCAGTAAGCGGTGGTATAGAAACAGCCTCGGATCGCTTACTCAAAAAAATGAAAAAAGGAGTAAACATTGAGCAAGCCGCCAACGTTTGTCACCATTTTACCCAAACCGGGATTATGGTACACGCCTATCTGATGTATGGATTTCCTGGACAAACCGGTCGTGAAACGATTGATGCTCTGGAGGTTGTCAGACAATTCTTTGAACTTGGAATATTACAATCCGGATTTTGGCACCGTTTTGCCCTCACGATTCATAGTCCGGTATATTCAAACCCCGACAGTTTTGGTATTACTTTAAATGACAAACCTTTGCATCCTTTCGCCAATAACGAATGGAAATATACCGAGAAAGAAGCACGACATCATGAACACTTTGATGATGGCCTCCGCACAGCCCAGTATAACTACATGAAAGGTGTAGGTTTTGAACAAGCTCTCAATACCTGGTTCAGACAAAGTCCGCCAAAAACATCACATCCTCCCACTCTGGTAAAACAATTCATTAAACCCGTTGAATTCATCAAGCCAACGAAACACCAAAAAGTACTTTGGCCTTTATACGATGTAGAATACAGAGATGGCAAAAAATCTGCTCTCATCATTCATAAACCATCCGGAGTAATAGAATTACTATGTCCAGAACACTTTGGGCTCTCTTTTTTCAATTTATTAAAACAACATGAAAATGAAGGGATATATTGTTTTTCGCTCGAAGAATTTGAAAAAGCCTTCTTAACAGAATACGAAGGAACGGCATTTATGTACTGGGAAACACCGTGGATGCTAAATTTACAGCATACCGGGCTTATTATCGTCTAATAATATCACTCTTATAAACACTAATCATTCATGTTTAAATATCTGGTAACAATTCTTACGATATTCATCATAACCCCCATATTCGCACAAAATCTGTCTCCTTTTCCTGTAAAATCACTTTGGGATACAAACATTCTCAATCTCGAAAATGATTCTTCGGATGAGATAAATATTTTTTCAGATTTGGGAGCCTGGTTTGGATTTGGTTTTAATGAAAATAATGCAAGCGGTTTCGCCGGACCCTATTTTCTAACCGAACATAATGGATATTGGTTACATAACAGGAGTCTTGAATTGATAGTTGAAAATGAAAAAGGTAAAAAATTGAATCTGGAATGCCAGCAAAAAGCGGTCCCGGGAGCCTTAATCCAAAGCCTTTCAAACGATTCAGTCAGAATAAATACAAAACTAATTTACACTAGGTCGAATTCCGTCCTCGTTCAATACAGTTTATATTCTGGCAAAAAACAATCTTATCAACTGATATTTTCGATGAACGAAGGGGGAAATATCCACTCTTCCGAAGTGGTATATTCGATGAATTCTGGCCTGGTTCGTTTTGTTTTCGAAAAAGATTTCAGACTAACAGCAAACACTGCCACTCGAAAATGTAATACCGGGAAGGATAAACCTTGTGTTTTCTACGTCGAGATTCGTTTCGAAGAATATGAAAAATCGGCGAAGCATTTAAAAAACAATCAGAAAGAGCAAGCCTTTGTTGACAATTCGAAGCGGTGGGAAAACTATCTGAGGGGTGCAAAAAACTTAAGCAGTGAGCACGCTGAGCTTTACGCGAAAAGTCTAATGACGCTTATTAATAACTGGCGAACAGCCCGGAGCGCCTTAAAACATGATGGCATTTTCCCATCAACTGCCTATAAAGGATTTCATGGTTTTTGGGCTTGGGATTCGTGGAAGCATTCCGTGGCTTTGGCAGCTATCGAACCATCGTTGGCTAAAAATCAGATACGTGCCATGTTCGATTATCAGAATGAAGATGGCATGGTTGCCGATTGTATTTTTAGTGATACCCTCATCGAAAAACCAAACGAACGCAATACGAAACCACCACTTTCTGCCTGGGCAGTCTGGCAAATCCTCCAATTCGACCCCGACACCGCTTTCGCAAAAGAAATGCTTCCAAAACTCATTAAATATCACGAATGGTGGTACAAATTCCGCGATTACAACAATAACGGCATATGCGAATACGGAAGTAACGATGGAAGCCTAGAAGCTGCTGCCTGGGAAAGCGGAATGGATAATGCTGTCCGCTTTGATAGTGCTATTATGATAAAATCGACCGACAAATCATGGTCGATGAATCAGGAATCAGTCGATTTAAATGCCTTTCTATGCGCTGAAAAAATATATATCTCCCAAATAGCAGGAATTGCCGGCGATTACCAATCCGAACATGAATACGGGGTGATGTATGCTAAATCTATAGAGAAAATCAGACAATGGTTTTATGATGAAGAAACAGCTTATTTTTTCGATAAAAACACAAGCACAGGCAAAGCCATCAAAATTTTTGGACCAGAGGCATGGATAATGCTATGGACCGGATTAGCGAGCCCCGACGAGGCCTATGGAGTAATGAAAATTATCATGAACGAAGACCATTTCAATACCTTTGTTCCGTTTCCAACGCTTTCGGCATCGCATCCTTCATTTAATCCACAAAAAGGGTATTGGCGCGGACCCGTTTGGATTGATCAGGCTTACTTTGCACTTGAGGGACTTTTACGATATGGTTATCATGAAGAAGCCAATAACATGATGAACAAACTTCTACTCAACTCAGAAGGCCTGCTTAATAGTGATTCTGCCATTCACGAAAACTACAATCCTATTAATGGCAAAGCCCTTAATGCAAGTCATTTCTCGTGGAGTGCGGCGCATCTGATAATGCTCCTTCAGAATAAAACCCTGAATTAAGTATTACTTCACAGGGGAATTACCATAAATTTTGAGGATTCCGTAAACGGTACCCAAACCAAGTAATAAAACGAGACCACTTCCAAGCGACGTGGCTCCGCCTCACGGCGTTTGAATACAGATTAAGCCATGCCCGCCTTCCGTTAGTGGAGTCAGTTCCTGAGAATTAAAATTTGGAAATTTGTTAAACTAACAAGTACAGTAATACGAATAGTTGCTCTTTCATATAGTAAGAAAAGCAATTAAATCTGTCTTTACAGGCCTATCCAAACCTTCCGGACAACTACACCAGACGGCCCCGTCAGTCTGACAATATAAAAAGCCGGTGCTACTTCCATTGCCAAGGTATTTGTTCCAGCCCTAAGAATCATCTGACGAACCAATTGCCCTTGCATCGAATAAATCATGACCATTTGCATTTTGTCATTTTCGATTTTCAGCATTTTTCCTGAAGTATACACAAGGCTGTGATTGGTTTCCTCATTTACTGAGACACTTAAACCAGCTACATGAAGAATAAATCGGGCTGGATCAGCACCAGGACTGTAATCAAATTCATACTCCGGATCGATGTGGAGACTGACCTGGCTACCTGTTTTTAAATCCTCCAAACTAAGTGTCACCCATGGATCAAAGGTCTGTTCTGCCATGGAAATAGAATACTGTCCTTGGATACCCGCTTCGAAAGAAAGAGGAACATGCATGGATGGATCGGACAATGGCAAAGCATTTACTGAATATTTTCGGGTTTCGGTAACGGAATATATCTTCGGTAAAGCGGGATTTTCAGACGAAAAATATGCAGCATCCATGCTGCCATCAAAACCTGTACCAGCAGTCATAGCATAACGGATAACGGTTTCATTCTGAAGGCTATTACCATTTACTTGCATCCGTACCATATCCTTACGAAAAGTCGTATTTTTCGTGATACCCTGCGTATGATCATGCAGGCGTGCTGCCTGTGGAATAGAAAGCGGGCCCGTACTGGTAGCTCTAACAAAGAATCCCTGACCTATTGGAATAATCCCATTTGAATTATAATTAACACCAATACCATCCACATATGTACACCAGCCATTATTGATTGAATTGCGGATATAAACGGCCCCCTCAATATTGGTTTTACTAACCAAATCCCAATCGATGGCCGAAGGGAATGGATTTCCAATCAAATTCCATCCTGACTCATTATAGGAAGATTTTGTGAGATTAATATCAATATTTCCTTGATGTAACAGTCCTTCAAAGGTTTTAACGCCCGAATTCTGATAGGCTACCAGATATCCCTCAGCAGAAGAAAACGAGCTGATGGCATTGGCAGCTATTTTTTGATTCAACCACTGATAACCCGGTTCATCCCATGAAAACATATCATATTCTCCACTAAGAGGAATAAATCCATTTGCAATGCTTTGATTTTTAACCGGTGATGAAATAAAGTGCCAGCCATCTTCCGTTGCCGGCCATGTAGTTACACCTGAAATATATTGATTTACCTGAGCGATAACATCTGTGGTATTATGCATAAGCGATGCCGTTCCGGAGGCGTCTGATAATAATTCGAGCCCTGATGCACCGGCACTATTTATTAAACTACCCGTAATCGTTAGTGACTTTCCCGGACTGACTTTTAATGAAGCTTGTGAAAGAATGGAAAGAGAACTCAGGCTGATATTCTCGGATATTATTGGCTGATTAGGAGCCGGGCCAACTTTTACATCCATTCCATTCACGGGTACACCATTATTCCAATTACCAGAATTGTCCCAGGCCGTGCTTAGTAATCCATTCCATGATGTTGTAGCACCACAACTAACCACTACATTATCAAGTCTCCAGTAGGAAGTTGTTCCCGAAAACTTACGAAACTGGACATATACCTGAGAAAAAGATGAATACGTTGAGAGATCGACATTGCATACCGTCGTTCCATTTACTGTTGTGTTCGCGTGTGTATAGGTTGCAAGGGTCACAAACCCAGAAGATTGGGAGGATGTTGAAACCTCCACATAAAACGTTTTATCATTCGCGTTATCTGACCGCGACAAGTCAAAAGTTATTGCATTAGGATATTGAAGGCCAAGTGTAGCCAGCGTGCCATTATTGGAATTAAAGTCAGCCTTGCCTGGAGCCGTTGTAAAATTCACTCCGGTCGAAATCCAGCCGGAGGGCGAAGTAGTCGTTGTAAATTGTTCAAAAACACAAGGTGGGGCAGCCGTAATAATCTGCGTTGAAGGCACGATTTCATTAATTTTATAGTCGATTAATGGACCACCATTGGTATATGGAAATATTTTAAAATAATATACAGAAGTAGGATCAAGGTTATTAAATACAGCTGATATTGATGAAGAACCGACATTTTTAACCAAAAAAGCACTGTTTTCAGGAACACCATCAACCGGCGCTATTATGGATGATAAACCGGTGGTACTGCCTTTGATTAAATATCCATCGGGGCTGGGTGCACCTGCAGAAGCAGTCCATGTTAATTGTACAGCACTATAAGGAGGTTGATGGACGGCTCCTGCAAAGTTAGTAACATGCTGAGCAGGTTCGGCTTTGGGCGTAGCGTACTGCGGCCAGATCAAACCAGCATAGTTCGGATTATCAATAAATGGATTCCGGTTATTCTGAAAACTACTGTAAATTGTATTATTTCTATCAATTTCTTTTTGAGAAACAGGATCCTGCATATGCCACTGCATTAGCATGGCAAGAGCCCACGGTTTTGGCTGGCTTCCGGTAACCATTTCACTTCCTGGCCAAGCAGCATCCTCACCGAAATAACGAGTTGCCATATAAAAATAATTACGCGCCAAATCGCCTTTATATTCATCAATGGGTTCAAAAACAATTCCTGTATAACCGCTAACCGTACAAGGTCCTAATTTACTGCCATTACTGGAAGTATAAGTAGGCGCATCCACTTTTCCATAAGGATAATTCGAGCGGCGGGTATTAACATAGGAATCGGTCGGTATCACATGAAATAAATCCGTATACATTGGGGCCACTTCACCACCAAACCAACTCTTAGGGAAACTGTGTTCTCTATTATACCCCATACCTTCCGAAGATACTGTAGCTCCTTGATAAGGAGCCCCGAAGGTATATACAAACACCGGATTTCCATTGGGCGTCCCATTCGGTATATCAGAATACATGTCCCAGACTGTACTATTAGGCTTATCATCGGTGGTATAAAAGGCTGTCCAGATGGTTGTATAACTGATTGCTGTGTGGCTATCAATTATATCATGCAATGCCTGTTGAAGGGTGGTACCTGATAATCCGGCGGCAGGATCATAATATCCGGCGGGCTGGGCGATAGAAAATAATGGTAATAAAACTGCAAGCAGTACCCTTAAAGTAAACCGTTTCATAGTGGCAATTATTAGCCTGTAATTATTTAGTCTTTCAGCCCTTAGGCAAAAACGCTAACAAAAGTAAGGCAAAAACAACTTCCTTCAGCAATAACAATCTCTTTTGTTTATGGATTAGTCTCCAATAGAACAACTCTTTAAAAAACAGGCAATGTGAACTATATACACATGTTTAAAATGGATTTATATTATCTTTGAATCACAAATAGTAAAAAACAACGGTAACATTGGATTGGTCTAATTCTGCCAAACACCTGATTTGGGTATTGGTGATTTTGGCTTGTTATGATGCGGTAGCCCAAAGAGAAACCGATAATTGGCTTTTCGGAAATTATGCTGGCATCAACTTTGCTTCGGGTACCTCGGTTTCGTTGGCAGGAAGTGCGATGAACAGTCCTGAAGGCTGCACAGCTATTAGTAATTCAAGCGGGGTGCTTCTTTTTTATTCGGATGGAATGACCGTATGGAATCGGAATCATTCTGTCATGTTAAATGGCACAGGATTACTCGGCAACAGTTCTTCCACCCAAAGTTCTATTATCATTCCAAAACCGGGTTCTGACCATCTTTATTTTCTATTTACTATACCATCAGGTAATTAGACCGGAAACCTGCGTTATTCTCTAATAGATATGAACTTAGCATCCGGACTTGGAGGCGTCGTAACCACCGAAAAAAATATTTTTATTCAGGGAAATGTTTCAGAGAAAATTACCGCGGCCCGGCATGCAAACAATTCAGATGTCTGGGTTATTATTCATGAAAGGGACAATGCTGTTTTTAAAGCCTATCTTGTTACAACAGCCGGAATAAATCTGACTCCGGTTCAAAGTATTGTTGGATCAATTCACGAAAGTATAGGTTCCTATATAGGATATATGAAAACTTCTCCTGATGGTAATTATATTGCTTGTTCTGTTGCACCCCCGGGAAATTTTTGTGAATTATTCAGTTTCAATACCTCAACAGCCCTAATTAGTAATCCCATTAAATTTACCCAATTCATCTATGGGAGCATCTATGGGCTCGATTTTTCACTAAACTCCCGATATCTGTTCTTCAGTACCTCAGAATTGGGCATCATATACAAAGCTGACCTTCTATCCGGAGATTCAGCTTCCATTATTGCCTGTCAGATTGGTGTGGTTACTATTGGAAGTAAAATTGGGGCTATCCAGTTAGGCCTTGATGCAAACATCTATTTTTCTCAAGAAAACTATCCAAACCTGCACGCAGTAATTTGCCCAGAAACATCCGCTTGCAACTCTTATATAATAAACTATGTTCCTTTAGGAGGAAATTCAACACGCATGGGACTGCCAAATTTTTTCCCTGGATTATTATACACCCGACCTTTTACTTATGAAAATAAGTGCCTTTGGGATTCTACCTTCTTTTTTCCGATTCAAACAAGCGGAATTGACTCAGTATTATGGGATTTTGGTGATCTTTTGTCAGGTGTTCAGAACACATCCAGCATGATAAATCCCTGGCATATATTTACATCGGCAGGTTCATTCATTATATCCCTTACATATTGGATTAATGGCATAAGCACCATTAAACAACAAATTATACAAATTCATCCTTTACCTCAGGTTGAGTTAGGATCCGATACTTCACTTTGTGGTGGAAATACCGTTTTACTTAATGCCGGACTAGGTTTCGAAACGTATCTATAGAGCGATGGTTCAACCGGCAAAACTCTTTTAGTAACCGAAAGCGGTATCTACATGGTAATGGTAGGCGACGAAAATTCTTGCCAAAACAACGATAGTATAACAATTACCTTTTATCTGGTACCTAGTTCACAATTTATTAAGCATCAATAAATTACTTTACTATCAACCGATAACCCGACCCATGGATGTTTTCGATTTCAACATCTGAATCGGCCACAAGATACTTCCGCAATTTTGTTATAAAAACATCCATGCTGCGGGTAGTGAAATAATTATCATCACCCCAAATTGTTTTTAAGGCCATTTCGCGGGGTAAAACATCATTCATCGCCTGACATAGCAACTTTAAAAGTTCTGTTTCCTTTGGTGAAAGTTTTCGCATTTCGGATTCAAAACTGAGTGTTCGTAAAAAGGGGTTAAAAATATATTTACCTATCAGATATTCTCGTGGTTGCTCAGATTGACGCATGGGTTCATGTCTCTTTAAAATGGCCTTGATTTTAAAAAGCAATACCTCCGAATCGAATGGCTTGGTGATATAATCGTCGGCGCCAATACGAAAGCCTTCAAGGATATCGTCCTTCAGCGATTTAGCCGTAAGAAAAATGAGCGGAATTACCGGATGCGTTTGCCGTATGGATCGACCAATGGTAAAACCATCCGTATTTGGAAGCATAACATCGAGTATGCAAAGTTGAAAAACATCAGCCCTAAACGCCGCAATGGCCTTTGCTCCATCATCAACCCATGTCACTTCATAATCGTTGAGTTCGAGATATGATCGTAATATGGCGCCAAAATTCAAATCGTCTTCCACCAGAAAAATCTTTATGGGCTTATTCATTGTTGTGGTCATGGTTAAGTGGTAATTCTATTTCAAAACTTGAGCCCTTTCCCGGCTCGCTATCTACGTGGATTTTACCTCCACAAGCCTGAACAATTGCTTTTACATAGCTCAGGCCGAGGCCAAATCCTTTAACATTATGAATGTTACCGGTTTGTTTACGATAAAACTTCTCAAAGATACGAGTACGGGTTTCTTTATCCATTCCCATTCCATGATCTTTTACCCTGATTTTTAATACATCATCATTGCTTTCCGTACTTATAATTATTTTAGGTGTTTCCGGCGAATACTTATTAGCATTATCAAGCAGATTAAAAACCACATTTGAAAAATGCACATCATCAACTAAAACATGACTGTTTTCAGCATTAAGTTCTGAAGTAAGCTCACCGCCCCGCTTTTCGACCTGAAGTCCAATATTATAAACCGCCTGATTAATCAAATCATGAACATCCGTAGATTGCAGACTAATTGAAAAGTCCTGTTTTTCGAGCAACGACATTTGTAAAACGCTTTCTACCTGATTATTCATGCGTTTATTCTCTTCTTTAATCACCCGGGTATAATATTGAATGCGCTCCGGATCATTGAGAATTCGAGGATTTACAATACTATCGGCTGCCAAACTAATGGTTGCAATCGGGGTTTTAAACTCATGCGTCATATTATTGATAAAGTCAGACTTCACTTCAGAAATTTTCTTTTGCCTGAGAATTACGAAAATACTCGTAATAAAGGTGGCAATAATAATGAGGGTAAAAACCAGTGAAGCTGTTAAAAGCCAATGAATTGAACTATAAATATGATCTTTTCGATGAGGAAAGTACATGGCTATTGCATCTCCTGTTTGAAAAAATCGTTCAGAAAATAAGCCAGCAGTATATACAACGCCATCATAATGAGGATTAAAGCCCAACGAACGGCTGATGGTATCATTAAGTCCTGAAACAACAGATGCTTCAAAAGGAATTTCAATATTTCGTGATGCCAATTCCTTATTAAGTATATCAAATACTCCGGGAATATTCAATCGCGTACCAGCTGGAGTCTGAAGGCTGTTAATTTCTGCCACCATTCGGTTCAGAGCTGCATTTAGAATTTCGGTCCGACTTTCGAGCTGTTTAATCTTATCGGTCATTACCAGTTTTTCGGCCGAAAATTGTTCCATTGGATTCACGGGAGGGAAATTCCGCGAATAGTTTTTCGCATCGTTACGATAATCTCTACGGCTACCCTGCCGGTTTCTGTCTACCCACATCTGAGGGGGCTGCCTATTTATATTACGGCCACGACTTTCCTGCTCAATAACGGTACCATCAGGACCAATAAAAGTATACACCTGCCGTTCGGTGGGTATCCCCTGACTACCTGTGCCCGATTCAAAATATATTGAATACCGCTCCGACTGAAATGAGCCATTATCCGGATTCTGTTTTGCCATCGATTTTATCTGTCGCAAAATACTAT
Source organism: Bacteroidales bacterium (assembly GCA_030656615.1). GTDB lineage: Bacteria > Bacteroidota > Bacteroidia > Bacteroidales > TTA-H9 > JAUSOY01. The sequence continues at coordinate 102,738 of JAUSOY010000017.1, forward strand.
CCGGACTAATCCCCCCAAAACTAATAAAGGATTCCGGAAAACCAGAATGAGCCTGTCTGAAGAACTCTTCCACCGGGTCAATAAATCGGGGAATGGAATCAACTTTCCTTCGTTTGACAATTTCCCTGACGGAGGTGCTTTTATGCAATGGCAGCATCAGTGTATCCACCGAAGTAATATTTTTAAGACGATCGGCAATAAAATAAATGCCCTCATTCTTTTCAATCCTGCGTACGGTTTCCTGTAATGCCGACTTTACATCACGGTCAAATTGTTTTTCATGTAAGCCAATAACGTTCCGTATCCACATAAACTGAACAAGCAGTATCCCTAACAAGGATATTCCGCTTAAAACAATCACTATTTTTATTACTCTCCGGTTCATTTAGCAAAAGTAAAAAGAAACATTAGCGCTTATCAGGCATTTAACCTTTCTTTAACTATTATTAACCTTGCATTAACGGCTTAGTATTCAATGCGTTTATACTTTTGCTAAAATCAATCCAAAACCCCATACCCATGAAGACTACCTTTTTAAAAATTTATGGAATCATGCTGATAATGCTTTTTGTTGGCAGAAGCATGCATGGTGTAGCCCAATCTACCCCGGACAGCCTGAAAGAAAAAACAACCCGGATTAAAATAATGATCAATGATGGTGACAAAACCGTTAATATTGATACTGTTTTTAAAGGTGATGGAAAAGTGATTCAAAAAGCAATCGAAACACTGAATAAAACACTGGTGAAAGCGGATGGCGAAAAACGCATGCACGTTAAAAGGGTGATGAAATCAAAATCCCCGACCGAAAAAAGTAATGGACATGCACGTTCTTTCTCGTTCGAATTCGATAGTGATAAAGACAAACCAATAACCCATATGTGGATGGATAATGACTCCATGATGCGTGTACATATGGATAAAATAAAATCACTGAATATAAAAACCGACTCCCTTCAGAAAAAAATCATGATTATGAGTATGGATGGTGGAGAAACCTTTTCATTTGATATGGATGGCGGAGAGATGCCGGGTTTTATGTTTTTTAACGATGACTGTAAAGAAATGCCACATGGCATGATGAAATTCCATGGTGAGGATATGCCGGAGATGGAAGAAGAAATTATCATCAAAGGCGAGGATACCATCATTATTAAAAATGGCGGAAAACGCATGATGAAATATATTGGGAAGAATAATTCCCCAGGGAATTTCGAATATTTCATCAATAAAACTAATGACAATGACTCGATACGCGTTGAAGTTAAAATGGATAATGACATCCGTCATTCTTCACGGAGAACACGAAGAGCTTCCATTGAAGCACCACGCTGGAGCCATCGTGCTTTTTCATCTCTGGCTTTAAAAGATTTATCCTCAGAAGATTTGGAAAATCTGAAAGGCAGCGATTTCAAAACAAAATCAGGATATCAGCCCTTAGGCATTTCTGATCTAAATATAGAAAAAGCCGGACGTAAAATCTTACGCATCTCTTTCAGAACGGATGAAACAAAAAATATTGAAGTAAAACTATTTAATAATAATGGTGAAACTATTTACCATGAACTTATTAAGGTGTTTTCGGGTTTATATACCAAAGAAATTAGCCTCGATAATTTTAGAGAAACGTATTTTCTCCAAATTAAGCAGGGTAAAAAAGCTTTGAATAAAAAGATTGTACCAGATAGATAATCGCACACATTGGCTATTTACGATAGGTGAGACGCCCATCGAAGCCATCTGGTTTAGTTTTCCCGTGTTACAGACCCTCCAAAACTACTGGAAACAGTTTCTTTGGAGGGTCTTCCTGTATAAAATATCTGAGCGCCTGTACCTGCGGTAGCATTAAGCATTTCTTCTACCCGAGCGTGTAAAATCCCTCCGGTATGTGCTTCCAACAATGCTTCCTGACATACAAGATGCTGAGCATTAATTTCGGATCCGGTATTGCATTTGGCACGCAATAGCTGCACTCCTCCTTCAATTTGAATCTTTGAATTATACTGTGCTTTAACCTCAAGTATTTTTAATCCGGAACGAAGACTTATGCTTGACCCTGTATTGGCTGTAATTTCAAAATTATCGCCATACACCGGAGATTGAAAAATTACGGTTGACTGATTATTGGCTTTCACTTCTTCCAACTCGGTATAATTTATAACAGCTCTAATTTTAATTCCCTTCTCAAATGGCGGTCTATTTGCCTTAATCTTCAATACGGATCCGGATATTTCTAAACTAATTTTAGCAACATCAATCCCTTCGCACTGGATATTAGCCTCATTAAACTCACTTTTAATAAGCTCCAAATCAATGCCATCATAAACCACTACTTTTTTGAAGTCACCGAGAGGAAATTTTAATTCCTGCTGGGCCGAAATAGAGATCGAAAGAAAGAGGAAAAAAAAACTTGTAAGTATTCGGATAGTACGCATAGCAATTCTGTTTTGAATTCGCAAAGGTAAAGTTTATTCTCTTTCATTCGTTTTGATGGGAGTCCATCCATAATCAACATACTGAATCTGAAGCTCATCGCCCTGAACGGAAATAAAAACAAAACCCTCTTCCGTACCTTGATTTGGACCTGTCCACCATCTCCCACTCACTGCGCCACCTGTAACAAAAGAAACGCCATCAATTTCCGTTTTTTCATAATAATGTAAATGGCCCTGTAAAACGAGTTTTAAATGATATGGCTTCAAAACATCTAACACCTCTGTATTGTTCATGATTAATTCTGCCGGATGAATGGGTTTGGTATTTCCGATAAAATACTGCACACCAGCCGATAGTATGGGAATATGAGTAATTACAGCAACAAACTTCTCGTCACCCATGGATGCCAGATCGTCTTTCAACCATTTGAGTTGTTCCTGATCGATTTGCCCGTGGTACGATAATGTATCGTTAGCGTGGGTAGCATCAAGAAAAATAAAATGCCAGTTTAAATAATCCATTGAACGAAAAGGTCGGTCAATCCGATTAGTAAACATTTTCTTTCCGGATTCCGGATGCATGGCCGATTGGCCCCGACGTTTGCTCCATCCAAATACTTCATGATTTCCAATCGCGTGATATATTGGCATTTTAAAAGCCTGACATTGTTTAAGAAACAAGGTGTACAAACTATCGGCGCGACGCTGAGAAACTCCAAGGGCATCCATAATCAAATCGCCACCGGTAATTACAAAATCGGGTTTCATTTCATTGACTTTGCCAATTGCCGATGAAAATCCTTCACAAGCGTGCCGTTCAGGTTGTAAATGAATATCCGTTAGAAAAGCAAAGCGAAATGTGCTTTCCGTCTGAGCCTTTACACTTATAGCCCCTGTCAGAACCAGAATTAACAGAAAAAACCTTCTAATTATTCTGTTTTTCATTTGAAATATTTTAATGGATGGATAAATATACAAAACCCCGCCCATTATACAGAATAAAACTTCTTTTCTTCGCTCTATCCACACTAATTGGAGCATTTTGTACTTTTGCAAGTCTGTAAAAATTACTATGGATTTATTTGTTGAAGGAATTATAGCTGGCTTCATTATTGCTGTTTCTTTAGGTCCTGCATTTATTGTTATGATACAAGCCGGTGTAAAATTTGGTTCCCGCTCCGCCTTTTTTGCTGCCTCTGGAATCCTTCTCGGCGATTTATTGCTTTGCGGCATTGCCATCTTTGGTCTGGCGAGCTTTGTGGCTATGCCTTCCCACAAATTATGGCTTGGTATAGGAAGTGGTGCGCTCCTTATCAGTTTTGGTATTGCTGGCTTCATAACTGCGAAAAAGCCCGTAAAAGACACTGCTTCAGTCATTAATAAATTACCCGCAAAACGTCTGTTGATAAAAACTTTTCTCATAAACAATTCAAACCCATTTAACTGGCTTTTTTGGCTGGCCCTAGCTGGTTATGCCCGTGCATCAGCAGGCTCAATAAATTCCGGATTTACAGTTTTTTTTATCGGAGTATGGTTTATTGTCCTTATCTCCACATTTATCAAAGCTCATCTTTCACTCCGTCTTGGAAACTGGTTACAGGGTAAAGCCATCGGTCATATCAATCAAATTGCTGCAGCAATATTTCTCCTTGCCGGGATTGGAATTATTTTCAAAACAATATTCTAGACCTCATCCTTTAACCCTAAATTGCCTGTTCTTCCTTATTTGCTAATTTTGCAGGCTTAATAAAAATTCGAGATGGATTATAATTTCAAGGAAATTGAAAAAAACTGGCAGAAATACTGGGCAGAAAATAAATGTTTTAAGGCAGAAGAAGATACTGACAAACCAAAATTCTTTGTTCTCGATATGTTTCCATACCCTAGCGGTGCTGGTCTTCATGTAGGACATCCGCTTGGATATATTGCTTCCGATATTTATTCGAGGTATAAACTGCTTAAAGGTTTTAATGTTCTCCATCCCATGGGCTATGACGCCTATGGTCTTCCTGCCGAACAATATGCCATACAAACAGGCACTCATCCTGAAATTACTACAAATAAAAACATTGCCCGTTATCGCGAGCAACTCGATAATATTGGATTTGCCTACGACTGGGATCGTGAAATCCGGACCTGTGATCCATCCTATTATCATTGGACTCAATGGACCTTTATTCAATTGTTCCATCATTGGTATTCGAAGGCAGAAAACTGCGCATTACCCGTTAAAAAATTAACTGACCATTTTGAAAAACAAGGGAGCTATAACATTAATGCTTCGTTTACGATTCATGAATACTTTGGTGCTGAGGAGTGGAATAGTTGGGATGAAATTCGTCAGCAGGAAATGCTTATGAATTACCGTTTGGCTTATTTGTCAGACACCATGGTAAACTGGTGTCCCGATTTGGGTACTGTTCTGGCAAATGATGAGGTTACCAATGGTGTATCGGTACGCGGTGGCCATCCTGTTGAACGACGGAAAATGAAACAGTGGTCGCTACGTATTACCGCATACGCTCAGCGCCTTCTTGATGGGCTCGATACCCTCGACTGGTCTGATTCTGTAAAGGAAATCCAGCGTAACTGGATTGGCCGGAGTGATGGTGCTCAGGTTTTCTTTAATATTGACAAAGATGGAATTCCACCCTTGGAAGTATTTACTACACGCCCCGATACCATTTTTGGTGCCACTTTTATGGTTATCGCTCCTGAGCATGAGCTTCTGGATGCCATTTGTTCCGAAGAGCAAAGAGTAGCTGTTCAGGAATATGTTTCATGGGCAAAAAACCGTTCTGAACGTGAGCGACAGACTGAGGTTAAAAAAGTGAGCGGTGTTTTTACAGGAACGCATGCAATTAACCCATTCACAGGGAATAAAATACCCATCTGGATTGCTGATTATGTCCTTATGGGATACGGAAGTGGTGCCATAATGGCCGTTCCGGGCCATGATAGCCGGGATTTTTCTTTTGCCCGCCATTTTAATTTGCCTATAATTCAGGTGGTTTGTCCTTCAGGCGAAGAACCCACCGATACATCGAGCTGGGAAGATTCTTTCGATGCCAAGGAAGGTGTAATGGTCAATTCCGGCTTCATTAACGGTATGGATGTGAAAGTTGCCATTCAGACCTGCATTGAGCAAATTGAAGAGCGAAAGATTGGAAAAGGAACCATTAACTTCCGTTTACGCGATGCTATTTTCAGCCGTCAGCGGTATTGGGGTGAACCTTTTCCCGTTTATTACAAAAATGGCATGCCTTATACACTTCCCGAAGAAAGACTTCCACTACGATTACCCGAAGTAGATGCTTATCTGCCAACCAGTTTAGGAGAACCTCCTTTGGCAAGAGCTAAAGACTGGACGTATGAAGGCTATCCGCTCGAAACCAACACCATGCCAGGCTTTGCAGGATCCAGTGGCTATTATCTTCGCTATATGGATCCCAATAACTCCACTGCTTATTTTTCGAAAGAAGCTGTTGAATACTGGCAAAATGTCGATTTATATCTTGGTGGTGCTGAACATGCCACCGGTCACTTGATTTATGCACGCTTCTGGAATAAATTTCTGAAAGATATTGGATTGGCCATTATGGATGAGCCATTCAAAAAACTGATCAATCAGGGGATGATTCAGGGACGATCAAGCCTTGCATACCGAATTGCAGGCAGTAACGTATTTGTATCCAAAGGCTTGAAAGACCAGCATCAGGTTCAGGATATTCATGTTGATGTTAATATCGTGGATAACGACATGCTTGACATTGAGGCCTTTAAAAAGTGGCGACCTGATTTGGCAAATGCAGAGTTTATCCTGGAAGATGGAAAGTACTATTGCGGCAGTGAGGTTGAAAAGATGTCAAAATCCTTACATAACGTACAAAACCCCGATGATTTAATCGAAAAATATGGTGCCGATACCCTTCGGCTATATGAAATGTTTCTGGGACCACTCGAACAATCAAAACCTTGGGATACCAAAGGCATAGAAGGCGTTTTCCGTTTTATGCGGAAGCTATGGAAGCTTTATCACGATGACCAGAATCAGTGGGCGGTGACTGAAGAATCACCTTCGCCCGAAGAACTGAAGGTGCTTCATAAAACCATTAAGAAAGTTCAGGATGACATCGAACGCTTTTCATTTAACACCGCCGTCAGTTCGTTTATGATTTGCGTTAACGAACTAAATGATTTGAAATGTCATAAAAAAGCCATCCTGGAACCATTAACCATATTAATTTCTTCCTACGCTCCGCACATTGCTGAAGAGTTATGGAAAAATCTGGGGAATTCCACAACCGTTTCCAAAGCCAATTTCCCCATATTTGAAGAGAAATATCTCATCGAAAAATCTTTTGATTATCCAGTTTCTTTTAATGGTAAAATGCGCTTCAATTTGAGTTTGCCACTTGATTTAACAAAAGAAGAAATTGAAAAGGCCGTTCTCAATCACGATAAAACAGAGCATTATACAGAAGGAAAACCACTAAAAAAACTTATTGTCGTACCTGGCCGAATCATCAATATCGTTTTTTAATACAATTGATGACCGTCTCAAATAATTGATGAATTAGGTCTGAAGATTACCCTAAAACCTCATTAAATCATAGCCATTTAACCTTCAAAAGAATCACTTCATTATCTGAATGAGGGTTTCGGCGATGGCTATATCACGAGGGTGTGTAATTTTAATGTTTTCTGGATTTCCTTCCACCAGCTTCACTTTATTTCCTACGGATTCAAAAACAGAGGCATCGTCGGTAAATAAAGGAGAATATTCCTGTGTATATGCTTGCTTAATCAATGGCAAATCAAAAACCTGCGGTGTTTGTACCAGTTGAAATCTGCTTCGATCAACACTTCTTGAAATACCATCTTCATCCAATTCGCGTAGCGACTCGGTAGGCGGCACTACAGGAATAGCAGAGCCGAAATGAGTGGCAATTTTAATACAATTGTTAATGGTTTTTTCAGAAACTAAGGGCCGAACACCATCATGAATCAAAACAAGTCCCTCATCCGGAAGATTTTCAAGGCCTTTTTTAACAGAAAAAAAGCGTTCAATACCGCCAGAAACTGTCTTGTGCTTTTCTTGAAAATTATAAGACATGCAATGTTTTTGCCATTCAGGAATCTGATTTTCAGGAAGGACAATCGTAATCGAGTCGGGCTTTATACAAGATGTAAAAGCCTGAATACTTCGCATAAGCATTGGCAAACCATCCAACAGTAAGAACTGCTTAGGCTGGGTAGTTTTCATCCGCTGACCACTACCTCCGGCAACTATGAGTAAATGTAATTTCATAGGTATGAAAACGGGCGGCACGCAAGCGTGCCGCCCGTAAATATCCGCAATTATATCAAATTATCAACATCGCATGACCATACGTGAAGAAATTGTATTTTTCTTCCACCGCAATTTTGTACGCTTTCATTAAAAAATCATAGCCTGCAAATGCCGCTGACATCATCATCATAGGCGATTGTGGCATATGAAAGTTCGTAATTAACGCATCGGCAACGGTAAAATCATATGGGGGAAAAATGAACTTATTAGTCCAGCCGTTATAGGGTTTGATATTACCATTGATGGTAACAGCCGTTTCAAGAGCCTTCATGGTGGTGGTGCCTACGGCAATTACTTTTCTACGCTCGGTTTTAGCAAGATTTACAATGGCCACGGCTTCATCAGAAACCATCATGTCTTCCGAATCCATTTTATGCTTTGTAAGATCTTCTACTTCTATCGTACGGAAGTTACCAAGGCCAGCGTGTAAAGTTACTTCTGCAAACTGAATGCCTTTTATCTCGAGACGTTTCATAACTTCCCTGCTAAAATGAAGTCCAGCTGTTGGAGCAGCCACTGCACCTTCGTGTTTAGCATAGATCGTTTGATAACGTTTTTCGTCATCAGGTTCTACAGCTCTTTTATGAATTTTAGGAAGAGGCATTTCTCCCAAACGTTGAATTGTTTTTTTAAATTCGTCATACGAACCATCGAATAAAAAACGGAGAGTACGCCCACGGGAGGTTGTATTATCAATAACTTCAGCCACCAATTCGTCGTTATCTCCAAAATACAATTTATTGCCAATGCGGATTTTCCGCGCCGGGTCAACTAATACATCCCATAAACGGGTTTCACGATTTAATTCCCTAAGTAGGAAAACCTCAATTTTTGCGCCTGTTTTTTCCTTTTCACCATAAAGGCGCGCTGGAAATACTTTCGTATTATTAATTACAAAAACATCCTTATCATCAAAATAATTAATAATGTCTTTAAAATGCAGATGTTCTATCGTTTGCTTTTTACGATTTAAGACCATCATTCGAGCATCGTCTCGATTTTCGGATGGATAGTTGGCAATGAGTTCTGAAGGCAGATTGAATTTAAACTGCGATAATTTCATCGGGTATTTATTTGGTAAATCACTTTTAGGGTTAAGCCCCTGTTTATTAGCATATTGCGTAAAAATATAAAAAAGCGCAATTCTCGCTGCAAAACTAAGAAATCTAAGAGGCCTTGTCAAGTTAAAAATGCCTAGAAATAACCATATAATCAGGGTTTTGTTGATGCAACCCCAAAAATCATCAAATATAAAGAATGAAGAATCATGTTTTTAAATTTAAGTAATCTGATATTCAACATACTATAATTATTTTTATATCAACAAAATGAACTATTGAATTCTAAAAACTTCTTAAAAATTAACCATGTAGTTAAAAAAATATTCGATTTTTTGTGCATTTAAACTCTGGAATGTTATTTTTGCGGTGATTTATTTGGGGGAAATACTGATATTGATTTAAATACAGGCTATAAAACTTGTTTTTTTATTATGATAAAATTGTATATTTGGCGTTCGTAGATCATCACCAATAATAATCTAATTCTTATTTATTTGATAATCACTTTTTTGCTAATTCAATTCTAACAAACAGGTTCAAACGATGAAAAAACAATTTACCTTTTTTTCTAACCTTGGAGCGATTGTAATGGTATTAGTGTTTGTAATAGCCGGCCTTGGCCTGCAAGCTCAGACCTTCAAATACACTGACAATCTTGCCAAACAGGGTTATGCTCTTACAAAATCAGATGTTAGCGGAGTCAAAATGACTTATGCTGTAACTGAATTTGACCTTGCCGATGCCATGATAAATGGCGAAGCAATGAAAGATGTACAACTTAATGGTGTATTTCTTCCCACAGACGAAGGCTATCCTAACCTTCCTTCTGATGCGAAATACATAGCAATTCCTCAGGGCTGCACACCCGTATTAAAGGTGCTTAGCCAACGGACGACTGTATACCACAATGTGAATGTTGCTCCTTCCCCCCGTCTTCCATTAGATTCGGATACAGGTCCTTTGCATTTCGAAAAAAATCCACAGATTTATAACGACAATGCATTTTTTCCTTCGAGTGCTGTAAAACTATCGGAGATCACCCAAATCAGGGGAGTAGACGTTGTTCTTTTGGGAATTACCCCCTTTCAGTATAACCCCGTTACTAAAGACCTGATCGTTTATCAAGACATGGAAGTTGAAATCGAATTTCAGGGTGGAAATGGCCAGTTTGGCGATCCTTCATATCGTTCACGTTTTTGGGATCCCATTCTATCAGACGCTTTATACAATTTCAGCTCTTTACCCCAGATCGATTATGCTGAACAGGTAAAACAGATGAATGCGCCAACCGAAACCGAAGTTTATGAATACATCATTATCACCCCAACTGGCCAGGAATTCCAAAATTGGGCTGATACCATTCGTAAATTCCGTACCGAACAAGGTATTAAAACCGGTGTATTTACATTGACCGAAGTTGGTGGAAATACCACATCTGCTATTGAATCTTTCATCAATAACGCATATAACACCTGGAACCCCAAACCCGCTGCTTGCTTATTACTCGGCGATTTTGGAACAGATGCTACTAAAAATGTTATTTCTCCCATTTGGGATAACTATTGTGCTTCCGATAATATCTACGCCGATGTAACCGGAAATTCTATGCCCGATGTTGTTTTCTCGCGCATAACAGCCAATACAAACGACCAGCTTCAGGTTATGGTTTCAAAATTCCTGAATTATGAACGTAATCCACCAACAAATCCTGACTTTTATAATAAACCCATTACTGCCCTTGGATGGCAAACCGAACGTTGGTTCCAGATTTGTTCTGAAACAGTTGGCGGATTTTTCAAAAACGTCCTTGGTAAGAATCCTGTCCGTATCAATGAAATTTATTCCGGAACTCCTGGATCTACCTGGTCAACGGCAACAAATACCAACACCGTATTAAATTATTTTGGTCCAAATGGACAAGGATATATTCCTTCACTTCCAAGTACTTTAGGTAACTGGTCAGGTGGTAATGCCACGATGATTAACAACGCTATCAACAGTGGTTCTTTCATCCTGCAACACCGTGACCATGGTATGGAAACCGGCTGGGGAGAACCTTCATATACAAATGGTCATATCAACAATCTGACCAATACCGATCTGACTTTTATCATGTCCATTAACTGCCTTACAGGAAAATACAATTGGGGTGGCGAATGTTTTACTGAAAAATTCCACAGACATACAAAATTAGGTAATAATGCTGGTGCATTAGGACTGATTGCTGCCTCTGAAACATCCTACTCTTTTGTAAACGACTGTTACGTTTGGGGCGTTTATGACAACTGGTGGCCCGAATTCATGCCAACCTACGGTTCCACACCTCTTCCACGCGGAACCTTACCCTCGTTTGGGAATGCCGCTGGAAAATATTTCTTGCAGCAATCGAGCTGGCCTTATAATACTTCCAACAAACCTGTAACCTATGCCCTCTTCCATCACCATGGAGAAAGTTTCAGTGTTATATATTCAGAAGTGCCTCAGAACCTTACTGTAAGCCATGAGCCTGAAATTAATATGACAGCTACCAGCTTTACGATAACTGCAACAGAAGGTTCAACTGTAGCTTTAACACTTGGCAATACAATTGTTGGTTGTCAAACTGCTGGTACAACTCCTCTTACCTTTACTTTACCTGCAGGCCTCGTACTTGGTCAAAACTTTGTAGTAACAGCAACCAAACAAAACTTCCGTCGGTATAAAGCCTTAGTTCCTATTATCAGCGATGTTCTTACCGCACAGTTCACCGCCAGTGCAACACAAGGATGCGAAACTTTAGCCGTTGATTTTACGGACGTTTCTGCTGGTACGCCCACTTCATGGGAATGGACTTTTGAAGGAGCTACTCCATCATCTTCAACAGTACAAAACCCCACTGGAATTGTTTTCGCCGCTGATGCTTCTTACACAGTCAGTCTGAAAGTTGGTGATGGAACTGATTTCCATACAACTACGATGACAAATTACATTACTGTTAATAATTATCCTTCGGCTCCTATTTCGAGCGATACTTCTTCTTGTATTGGTCAGGCTGTACCAGATCTTGAAGCCGCTGGTGAAAATATCAAATGGTATACTGATGCTAACCTTACTGCCATGGTAAGTACCGGAAATGTATATACAACTGGTCTGACAGCAGCAGGATCCTATACATATTATGTTACTCAGTCTTCAGGAATTTGCCAGAGTGAACCGACCGAAATCGTTTTAACGATAAGCAATATTCCAATGGTTTCTGTTTCCGCTTTCAACCCTGTTTGTGCTAATACGGAAGCTTTTGAACCAACCAACGCTACTCCTGCTGGAGGTACATGGGATGGTACCGGAGTTAGTAATAACCTCTTCGACCCTGCTGTTGCCGGTGTTGGAACACATGATCTTACTTACACGTTTACCAATGCTTATGGTTGTTCAAACACAGCTTCTGCCAGTATCCTCATCAACGACCTTCCAGTTGTAGCCCTAGCAAGTTTCGGTGAAATTTGCGAAAATGGAACTCCGGTTGCTCTCGGTGGCGGAACTCCCGAAGGTGGCATATTCTCAGGACCAGGCGTTGACGCTGGTACATTTAATCCTGAAATGGCAGGTGCTGGTGAAATACCTGTATCGTATACCGTTACCGATCTTACCACTACCTGTACCAATACTGCTACCTCCAATTATATGGTTAATCCAGTTCCTGTTGTTGCCTTTGGTACCGATACTACTGTTTGTCACAACCTTACAATTCTTTTGGATGCAACTTTTGCAAACTCAACGTATTTGTGGAGTACCGGATCCTCCGATGCTACGCTGATCGTTGATACTACTGGGGTTGGCCTTAGCGGAAGTAAAACCATTTCTGTGGATGTTACTACCTCGAAAGCATGTACTAAAAACTCAAGCATCGTAGTTAACTTTACCGATTGTACCGGTATTGGTGAATTGAATCAGGTTATTGGTATGAACGTATATCCCAATCCCAACAATGGTCAATTCACACTAGAACTTAATGCTGCTGTAGATATGAAAGTGAATCTTCGACTTATTAATGTTTTTGGAGCCAACTTATGGAACGCCCAGAAAATTGATGTTAACGGAAACTTCACCACACGCCTTAACTTTAATGCGCTTTCAGATGGTATCTACTTCCTCATTCTTGAGAGCAATGGTGCCAACCTTACCCGCAAACTAATCATTAAAAAATAAACCTTAACCAATCCGAACCGGGTTTGCATTATCGATAAATCGTAAGCAAACCCGGTTTTTTTAACATTACAAACCTAAATCCAATCGTATGAGAAAACTTTTTTTTACTCTTTTTGCCGGACTGACATGTCTTGCTGTCTTTTCGCAACAAATACCCAGAGAAATGGTGCTTCTGGAAATTGGTACTGGTACATGGTGTCAGTATTGCCCTGGTGCTTCAATGGGTGCCAAAGACTTGCTAAATAACGGCAAACAGGTTGCTGTTGTCAAAAATCACAATGGCGATTCGTACGCAAATGCCTATTCAAACGCCAGAAATTCGTACTACGCAATAACCGGTTATCCTACGGCCGTTTTTGACGGAATTCTTAAAAAATCGGGGGGAAGTACAACCGCCAGCATGTATGGTTCATACCTCCCTTTATACAATCAACGCATGGCCGTTCCTTGCGATATGGATATGACGATGGAAATCAGCAATAACGGTATTGCATATACAGCAGTTATTACGATTAATAAAGTAGCAAACGTTATTGCAACAGGTTTAAAACTACACTTCTTTGTAACACAGTCTGATATTCCTCAGAACTGGTACGGCCAAACACAAGTTGATTTTGTAAACCGCTTAATGTTACCAAACCAAAATGGTACAGCATTTGACTTTAATGCCGGAGATCAGGTGGTAATCACCCTCGAATTCAACATGAATCCAGCATGGTCGATTGATCACGTCGAATTTGTTGCCGCTGTTCAAGCCAGTAATAAAGAAGTTCTTCAGGCTGTTAAACAAGCTGCCATTGATCTGAATGTAGATTTCAATGCCAACAATACCGTGATTAACAATAACCAGCCTGTGACTTTCACCAATGGAACCATTGGTGGCTATCTGCATGTTCCTGAAACATACATGTGGTACTTTGATGGAGCAACTCCCGCTACATCAACGGATAAAAATCCGGTTGTAACATATAATGAATGTGGTGCTCACGATGTTAAACTGATTGTAAACCGTGGTTCTCAGATTGATTCTGTTGTAAAAACGGCATACATTCAGGTTGGCCCAATTGCCAATATTACATCAGCTCCCGGAGATACTGCATGTCCGTATGTACCCATTACACTGGATGCTACCATTGCCGGTGCTACTTATCTGTGGACACCTGGTGGAGAAACCACACCGAACATCACGGTTACTTCTCAACAATACGGTCTTGGAAGTCACGATTTCTCAGTTACCATCAATAAAGATGGCTGCGAATCCACTGATTTACATTCGATCTTCTATGATGAATGTGTTGGCACACCAGAACTTACAAAAAACACAGTTCATGTATTCCCTAATCCTGCAAAAGACTTTACTGCTATTGGTCTTCCTTCTGCTGGAAATTATCAAATAAGTCTGATAAATACGCAAGGCGAAGTAGTCCTTCAAAAATCCCTCCGCGTTTCAGAAGCTTCAGAATATCAAATCAATCTGAAGCATTTGATAAGTGGCGTATACATGCTTCGTCTGGAATCGACACAACAGACATTAACTTCTAAACTTATTATCAATAACTAATTGATATATTAATTTTAAAAAGCCGCTTCTCAAAAAGAAGCGGCTTTTTTATTTAATAAATTACTTGTATCAATTTTATAGATATTTTATTTCAACTCTCACTACCTTTGAAATAAAACAAACCATCATGAAGATCATTATCAGCGGTTATTTTGATACCGGATTTTCTATCGGCATCGATGACCATACCTTCTTTCAACAATCCGAAATCATATCACTTCTTTCGCACGAACTTCAATTAAATCTTCAACTTGACCAGCCTACTGAAAATTTTGGATTTTCCGATGAAGAACAAATTTATATTCCACCATTGGAGGGAGAAAACCAAATTCATATTGGCCTGAATGTGCCCATCGGTAAAGGCTTGCTGCTGGACTTTAAAAATTCGTCCATCACCAAATTATTGCTTGACGAAGCGCTTATTTCCGCGCAAAACCCGGATTTCATGGGAAAATACTACCAGGAATTTCCTCCTGAGATTTCTGAAATTATAAAAAACTTCACAGATAATACCGGTATTAATACATTCTATTGCAGACTTTACGGTCTGGGTATCGGCTACTACTATCTCGAAACAAATGACCTACCGCCACATCTATCGGGCTACGCATTATGGATATACCGCTGCATTGAATATGCAAGTTATGGAACGTATTGCGCTGCAAAATTCCGCAAAGCATTTAATAATAACATCTATAGGATTTACAGCGCTTTCGATAAAAAAAACATCTTCAGGAAAATCACAAGGCGAAAAATTCCATATGATTTCTTCCCGGGATTCCAGTGCATTCTGCTATCTGCTGACGCAGCCCAAACAAATCATGCCCTTGAAATACTAAAGGATTACGATGAACTAACCCATTTCAGGATGGATGACGGTGACGTGCATTTTGGATGGGCTGCCGCCGTGGTTAAGGCCAATAATACAGAATATGTTTCACGTATTCTTGAATTAATGAAAATGACGCAAGTATATTTTGGCATCTGCGATGGCTTTGAAAGACTATTCTCTTACCACATTTCTGAATCAGTCCGTGATAGTATGGATAATAAAAGCTCAGCAACATATGATGCTGTGAGCCTTAACCGACTGAGAACCATATCGCATACCGTTGCAGAATTCACACGTTTCGATAGTTTAAGCCAAAACATTTCAGACATGAAACTCTTGAATCATTTTGATGAATTGGGGGGCTTTTCAAAAAAAATTGAGCATATGTCTAATGCCTGTGAAATCTTTACAAGCATTATGAATGAGAAAATCGAACAAAGCCAAAATCGAAGAGAAAAACGGCTTAATATGTATGCTATGGCATTGACAGCTCTTACCATTGTCAGTGTGTTAGCTGACATGTTAAATATCAGCGAGTTTTCAGACAATCGGGGTTGGGGCCTTATTACTCGTATCGGCTTGATTCTGGTAGTTGGAGTATCCGCTATCTATTTCATTCTTGAAGGAAAAGGATACTTTAAAAATCGAATTAATAAATCGGAAATGCCGAAAAAATAAAATCTCTTAACCAAACATCCAGACTTCCGTACTTTTCAGAAATCATAAAACGTTGCGAAAAATCTCTGTTTTCTTTACAATGAAACGATACAATCCATAAAGTTCCAGAGAAAAAACAACGCCGATAACGCGATTTTAAAGCTCATTAATCAAACCAACCAAGCAATCGGTCTTGTGATGCCTGTAATCGATTTATATGGCCTTTTAGCGTGATAAATATCTTTCCTGTTTTCTATTAATACAGACCTGATGCAATAAAGTACGTGCATGCATTCTGCATGTGCTTACCCATGAATATAAAAACCAATAAACAAGTGTGGCCGCCTCAGATTGAGGCGGCCACACTCAAAAAATAAATTTTTCTAAGAAAAAATAAGTCGTTGCCTATTTATCCCAGAATAATTTTGTACTCAGCTTATCACCACCAATTTTAGCGGCCGCTGCAGCATAATTAACTGAATTGAGTGTTTGTTCAGCAATAGCATAAGTATGCCTTCTGGGAACAGCACCGTCAGCCGATTGGGCTGGTGAAGGAGGCAGGTTTAAAACAGGGGCATTAAGTCTTCTGTATGATGTCCAGCCTTCCAAACCACGAACGTAATACGCTAACCAAGCCTGAGTTCCGATTTTCATTTTCCAATCACCGGCAGCGGTTGAATAAGCTACGCTAGTTTGAGCCATATATGCATCAGCATCAGCTGTAGAAACACCCCAATAATCCATGGATGATTTTACGCCATTGTCGTACCACTGTTTGGCGGAACCACCAACACTGAAGTTCCATTCAGCTGCTTCAGCCAGGTAGAAAGCCAATTGAGTGTAGTCTAGTAATACAGCAGCATATGTAGCTTCTTGAATTCTGTCAGCAATGTGTGAATACTGTGAAAACGCACTGCTTTCTCCGTAAACACCGCCAGTATATGCTGTGCCATTCATTTCGAAATACTTGGGACGACGAGGATCTGAAAGATCGTTCATTTTATCCACAATTGTATTGGCAGCAACAAAATCATGACGTCCGCTTTGTACTAAATCTTCATACAAAGGATTCGAATTGGAACCACCGGGATAAGCAAATGCACAGTTTTCTCCATAAGCGAAGGCACCAGCATAAGCATCCTGAACATATGATTTTGACAAATCAAAATCCACAGGAGCAAGGGTAATTCCCATCTTAACGATAAGAGTATTACCAAACTTTTTCCACATGGCTACATCACCACCCATCATCAGGTCATCTCCACCAAAACTACTTCCTGATGCATCCAGACCAGCCACATCCGCTTTTGCACGGATTAAAAGGTCTTTATAAATAGCAAAAGCATCATCATAGACCGGAGTAATGTTTTCAATATCCAAAGCTTCGGTATAGGGAACATCGCCAAAAATATCCACCATTTGATTGTAAACATACACTTCCAGTAAATCAATGATAAAAAGTTTATTGGCTTTTTGAATTGTTGCGTCATCTCCTTCTACTACTTCTAATTCGATAACTCTTCTGGCCTCTTTGAGGTCAGCAAGGATATCGCGATAATAAGTACGGAAGAGCGTAGTTCCGATGTTACGGTTAACTACATCGTAGTTGGCCTCATCGGTATAGGTTGTTTCTGTCCAATACTGGGCAAATAGATTCCAGTTATTGCGGTTAACATTTGTATTTGAATACAGGTCGGCCAAAGCCTTTTGAGCATTCGCGAACAGAAACTGGCCGGGAACTTCCACGGCCCGTTTCTTGTCCGTATTATAATCCTCAAAGTTTTTTGTACAGGAAATGGTCATCCCGATCAAAAGCAATAAGATAATATGTATTTTTTTCATTTTTAAACAGGTTTAGAATTGTAAATTAACACTGAAACCGAGATTTCTGGTGGTAGGCATTACACCGCTCTGCCATCCCTGAACGTTACCAGAACTCTGGTTGGCTTCGGGATCTGCGTGAGGAAGATTCTTATGAATAATCCATAAGTTAGAACCAACAATGCTAAAGGTAGCACCATGTAACCAGCTCGAGCTTCCTAAGAGACTCTTTGGTAAGGAATAAGAGATAATAACTTCACGAAGTTTAATGTAGGAAGCATCATAAACAAAGGCCATGTTTGGATTCTTTGACCAGCCGTTTACTCTGTAATCTCCACCTTCAACACGCTTTGTATTTACAGTTCCATCGGCTAAAACGCCATCAAGAATTAATCCACCACCATCAGCAACATAGTCGCGAACAGGGTTTCCTAAGTCATTCAGATAAACTGTTTCATCATATAAACCAGTTCCCATACCGTACCACATATCCAGGGAGAATACACTTCCACCTTGCTGCCAATCGATAAGGAAGCTTGCAGACCAGTTTTTATACGAGAATTTATTATTCAAACCAGCATTCCAGTCAGGATTAATATTTCCAAGAATCTGATCGGATGTTGTGGTTTTGAGATAATAACCATTTGATCCAACGGTCTTCTGACCATTTGTGTAAATGTAATCTGTGCCCTGAATGGTTCCATAAGGTTCTCCAACGCGGGCGTTGATACTAATACCACCCTGAAGAGCTGCAATTTGAAGGTTCGTGATGCTGTCTTTCAATGAAACAACTTTGTTCTTATTCGTTGCCCAGTTTAAGGTAACATCCCAACGGAAATCATTGGTAAGAACAGGGGTTCCAAACAACATAACTTCAATACCCTTGTTTTCAACTTCACCAGCATTAACAAACATCGTGGAATAACCAGTAGCGGTAGAAACAGCAACAGGCATAATCTGTTCAGTGGTATTGGTTTTGTATACAGATATATCTACACCTAACCTTTTCTGTAAGGTTACCAATTCGATACCGGCTTCAATACTGCTTGTGTTTTCAGGTTTTAAATCGGCATTATTCTTTGTATTGGGTAATGAGAATAATGCTGTTCCACCGAAAGTAGTATTTTGTGAATAGGTGTCTTTAATACTTCCCCATGGAGCATCATTACCTACCTGAGCATAACCCATTCTTAATTTACCAAGCTGTAACCAGTCGAGATCCAGGTTGTTTGAAAACAACCAGCTACCCGATACCGAAGGATAATAATACGCGTTAGCATCTAATGGTAAAGTAGAAGATTGATCTCTACGAATCGTTGCATCTAAAAAGAGGAAATTCTGATAGCCAATAGAAGCACTGGCAAAAATACCATTTACTCCAATTTCATTCAGTCTTTCTTCTGGATTACGCATGGGGTTAACACTATTGGCAAGTGCATACAAACCGGGTACAATTAAACCACCGTCTGTGGATGCATATACCTGATCCAATTTGGTACGACGTATGTTTGTTCCAACGAGCGCATTCAGATTAAAATCTTCATTGAGTTCTTTATGGAAGCGTAACATCAGATCGGCGTTAGTTTCCATAAAATTTTTGTCAAATCTGGAATAACCGGAAGTTACGTCAGGACGATCAACACCAAACTCACCTGAGCCTGAGCCAACAGCTTTTCTTTCTTCCTGTAATTCAGAATACGAATCAATTGCAAAGCGGCCCATCAGGCTTAAATAGCTGGTGATTTTCCAGTCGGCTTGCATGTAACCGATTATGCGGTTTCTTTCATCGGTTTCATAGTTTTCATATCTCTGGAAATATGGGTTGTCCCAATATGCGGGAGCCAGATCGAAAGGAGAATTCGGGTTCCAGGTAACGTTCCTGCCCGTTTTATCATAAAGATCTTTTTGCATTTTATAGTCAACATTGGTTTGCATCCACTGTCTGAAAGAAGACATGGTATTGTCGCTATAACCAGTTGAATTACGACCTAAGCCACGAGTATTTGTGAAATTGGCAGAAGTGCTAACAGTCAGGCTCTTCGAAATATCATAAGAACCATTAAAAAGAGCGTTGTTCTTTTTCAGTGAGCTGTTAGGCAAAAGACCCTTTTGATCAAAATTGGTATATGATAAACGGAAAGTACTGGCTTCGCCACCACCCGTAATATCAATACTGTTCGTAAGAGATATTGGGGTTTCGAAGAAAGTTTCCGGTCCGTTTGGTGAGGCAACCCAAGGTGTTTTTTTCATGTAATTGGGTGAAGCCGGATCATACGAATCCCACTGGTAGAGCTCAAAATTAGGATCAAATTTTTGACCCATTGAAGCATCTTCATAAGTAGGAACAGTGTAATCATCAATTCCGTCGCCGTCTACATCAAAAACATACTCAAATCCAGCATAAGGATCGTCACCGTAATAAGGGCCGTAACCAGCACCATATTGGTTTTGATATTTGGGGAAAGTGCTTTTATCAATGGAGCTTGTCGTGATATTAGAGCTTATGTTGACTCCAAATACCTTTTTTGCACCCATTTGTTTCTTTCCTTTTTTGGTAGTAATAATAATTACACCATTGGCGGCACGTGCTCCGTACAATGCAGTAGCGGCAGCTCCCTTCAGAATATTGATGGACTCAATATCGTTGGAGTTAATATCGGAGGCAGCATTACCGTAGTCAAAACCACTGCGTCCCGAAATTTGGCCTGCGTTATTCGTGTTATCATTGTTAACAGGAACCCCGTCAACAACAAATAGTGCCTGGTTATTCTGGGTCAGTGATGCACTACCACGAATGACAATGTTACTTGAACCACCCATATTGCTACTACTTTTAACCTGGACACCAGCTGCACGACCAGAAAGCGAATTAATAAAATTGTCGCGCTTCACAGCGACCAATTCGTCTCCGCCAACCTCCTGTGTCGCGTATCCGAGCGATTTTTTCTCACGCGATACTCCAAGTGCGGTAATTACTACACCCTCAATGGAAGTAAGTGTTGATTTTAATTGCACATTAATAACAGTCTGATTTCCGATGACAACCTCCTGGCTTACCATTCCAACGAATGAATATACAAGAGTTTTGGCATCATTAGGAACCGTAAGGCTATACTTTCCATTGATATCCGTAGCGGTACCAACAGTTGTAGAACCTTTTACAAAAACAGATACCCCGGGGATACTTTGACCGTCGTCGGCATTAGTAACGGATCCGGAGATTTGTTTCTGCGCGTGCAGTTGCATCCCTAACAAAGTCAGGAATGCCAGCAGAAATGTAACTTTTCTCATAACGAATGAATTTTGGTTAGTAATAATGGTTGACACAACAAAAAAAATAAATCAATTTACATATTTTTAGTAGCTCAAAATATGCAGAATCAGGGAGTCCCTAAAACTCTTTTTAACAAAATTAAATCAATAATGGTCTTTCTTAAACCATCATTTGAACTGCAATATAAAACAAAAACATGTTGTATGCAAATATTTAAATAAAAATTGATTCGGAACCAGCCGAACTAATAAAATGAGGTACCAAATTATGATTTTTTATTTAACTATCTAGAGTCTGTCTTTAAACTTAAATTGTTGATAACTAATATAATAACTTAACGATAAAAATATTTTGGGTATAAGAAGAATAAGTATCTTAGTATTAAAGATACAGGCATTATGAAACTATTCAACGACTTGACCCTAAAA
>JAUSOY010000020.1 GCA_030656615.1 Bacteroidales bacterium
TGAATGGAATAGAGCCTTCGGCTTGGTTAAAAAACACCCTCTCAAAAATCGCTGATCATCCGGTCAATAAACTGGAACAATTATTACCCATCAGATAATTTTCACAATCATCCTAGATGTAGTTTACCGGAGGGTTACGAAACTGTTAGTTCTGATTCCATTAAGGCCAAACATAAACAATTTGAAAATATTAAAATATTAATAGTCGAAGATGATGAAGTCTCTGGACAGTTACTCGAAATTATTGTTAGAGGCTTCGGGGAAGACATCATTTGGGTAAAAACCGGTAAGAATGCTATCGAAGCCTGTAAAAAGAATCCTGATATCGATTTGGTATTAATGGATATCCAAATGCCGGAAATAAACGGCTTTGAAGCTACCAGGCAAATTAGGGAATTTAATAAGAAAGTTATCATTATCGCTCAAACTGCATTTGCACTTTCCGGTGACAGAGAAAAATCAATTTCATTTGGCTGCAACGACTACATTTCAAAACCAATTAATAAAGACGAATTAGAGTCTTTAATTCAGAAGCACTTCAATATCACAACATTTTAAAGATTGAAACAAAGAATACAATTATAATATACAGAACACTGAGTGGCCTGTAGTGCTTACTTTCCGATGCAAAATTTCCCAAAAATATTACCCAGCAATTCCTCGGTACTTACCTGGCCGGTAATCTCTCCCAGATAATGCAGGGCTGAGCGTACATCGGTGGCAATCAAATCGGTGGGTATGCCTTTTATCAGTCCATCGGCTGTATAATTCAAAGCTTCTGAAGCCTTTATCAGTGCCTCATAATGCCTGGAATTGCTGACAATTGTCTGGTCGCTGAGCAGATTTTTCCTGACCGTTTTTACCAGTAAATCACTGATAAGACTCAGGCCTTCTTTGCGTTTGGCAGAGGCAAAGATGGTTTCTAAATCAACAAAAGTTCCGAAATGTTTGGGTGTTTCTACCAGTAAATCGGTTTTATTGGCAACAAGGATAAATGTTTTCTGCCCGCTTTCGATGTGTTGTTGAAAATCAAGCAAGGATTCATTAATTTCTTCAATGCTCGTTTCACTCACATCAAAAACATAAAGAATCATTCGTGCCTGATTTATTTTTTCATATGTGCGTTCGATGCCTATGGCTTCTATGGTATCGCCCGACTGACGCAGGCCGGCTGTATCGATAAACCGGAAGCAAATTCCATCAAGGATAATGGTATCTTCGATGGTATCGCGTGTTGTGCCTGGAATATCCGAAACGATGGCCCGTTCTTCATTCAGAATGGCATTCAGCAGGGTAGATTTTCCGACATTGGGTTTTCCGACAATGGCCACAGGAATTCCATGTCTGATAACATTTCCGGTGCTAAACGATTCAATCAGTTTTTTTATGCTTTTTTGTAATTGTCCGATGAGTTCCAGCATATTGCTACGGTCGGCAAATTCAACGTCTTCTTCGCTGAAATCGAGTTCAAGTTCGATGAGGGAGGCAAAGTCGAGTAATTGTATTCGTAGTTGTTTTATTTCGTCGGAATATCCACCACGCATCTGGTTCATTGCTAAATCATGAGACGTTTGAGACGAGGAATGGATGAGATCAGCAACCGCCTCGGCTTGGCTCAGATCGAATTTCCCATTGAAAAACGCACGCATGGTATATTCTCCCGGAGCAGCAAGGCGGGCACCATTACGGAGTATGAGCTCCACCATTTTTTGCTGTATAAATATTGAGCCGTGGCATGATATTTCTGCAATATCTTCACCGGTGTATGATTTCGGACCTTTAAAAACACTTAAAAGAACTTCATCGAGTATGCTTTCCTGGTCTGTTATTTTCCCAAAATAGATTCGGTTTCCTTTGGCTTTGAAAATATCAAATCCCGGACGGGCCGAAACAAAAATCTTACTAAGAATCGTAAAAGTTTGTTTCCCTGAAATGCGTATGACGGCAATGGCGCCAATACCCGGGGGAGTGGCAAGCGCACAAATGGTATCCTGTTGCCGGTGAATGCTGTTTAAACTGCCATATACTCCGTCCATAATTGTTTGTTTTTCCTTTGCCACAATTCATTTGCACCGAAATCGAGACAAAGCGGTTTATATTTTTTCAGTACTTTTGAGCAAAACTCAATCAGGATTGTTTATCCTGTCATTATTCGAGTTCAAAATTACGTTTAATTACAATTAAATTGCAATGAGTGTATTGGTAAGCAAAGATTCAAAAGTTCTGGTTCAGGGCTTTACGGGTAGTGAAGGAACATTTCATGCCTCACAGATGATTGAATATGGTACCCGCGTTGTTGGCGGAGTTACTCCCGGAAAAGGGGGCAGCATGCATCTCGACAGGCCTGTTTTTGACACGGTTAGTCAGGCAGTAGAAGCTACAGCCGCTGATGTTTCCATTATTTTTGTTCCTCCGGCTTTTGCTGCCGATGCCATAATGGAAGCTGCCGATGCTGGTATAAAAGTAATTATTTGTATTACCGAAGGCATTCCTGTAAAGGATATGGTTATGGTAAAAGAGTACATCAGTAATAAACCATGCCGTTTAATTGGACCCAATTGCCCCGGAGTTATTACCCCCGATGGTGCTAAAGTGGGAATTATGCCAGGATTTATTCATCAGAAGGGGATAGTCGGTATTGTTTCCCGTTCCGGAACCCTGACGTATGAAGCGGTAGATCAGCTCACCAAGGTCGGACTCGGTCAAACAACGGCCATTGGAATTGGCGGTGATCCTGTTCCGGGAACAACCACAAAAGAGGCTGTTGAACTGCTTATGGACGATCCTGAAACGAAAGGTATTGTGATGATTGGTGAAATTGGTGGTAATATGGAAGCCGATGCGGCCTATTATATCCGCGACAATTTTCGCAAACCAGTCGTGGCATTTATTGCCGGTGCTACTGCCCCTAAAGGCCGTACCATGGGTCACGCCGGTGCTATTGTTGGTGGTCACGCCGATACGGCGGAAGCCAAGAAAGAGATTCTGCGCGAATGTGGTATCGCAGTGGTTGATTCACCGGCCGATATTGGCAAAAAGATGAAGGAATTGCTGTCGTAATATCATCCCCGCCGCTGAGCGGGGTTTTTTATGCGTGAATTTGTTTCAGCTGATGATCTTTTACTTCAAAAACCTTGTGTTCAATGCTGATTTGTTTAAAGATGGACTGAATGCGTTCCGGCTGGGTGTCGGTGATAAAAACCTGTCCGAAACTATTTTCACTCACCAGTTGTAATATCTGGTGAACTCTGCTTGGGTCGAGTTTGTCAAAAACATCATCAAAAAGAAGGATGGGTTTAAATCCTTTTGTAAGCCGTATGTATTCAAACTGAGCCAGCTTTATCGCAACAACGAATGATTTTTGTTGACCCTGCGACCCGAATTTCTTAATCGGATAACCAGCAATGCGGAATTCAATGTCGTCTTTATGAATGCCTGTGGTCGTATATCGTAGTGCCTTGTCGCGGTCTGTATTGTTTTTTAATAATTCAGCGAAACTATTTTCAGTAAGCTGACTGGTATATTCCATATTTACCAATTCCATCCCACCCGAAACAAATTCAAAAAACGTATGAAACAGGGGGAGAAATTCTTTCAGGAATTCTTTCCGTTTATTAAAAATGTGTGTTCCATGCTGTAAGAGGGCTTCGTCCCATATTTCGAGCATCGAACGGTCGAAATAGCCTTGTTCGGCAAACTGTTTCAACAACATATTCCTTTGGGCCAATGCTTTATTGTAATCGAGCAAGTGGTCGAGGTATTCTTTGTCGAATTGTGATATTACTCCATCAATGTATTTTCGTCTGACTTCGCTGCCATCGTTTATCAGGTCGCGGTCGTACGGAGAAACCATAACCAAAGGAAATAAACCTATATGATCGGCCAGTCGTTGATATTCGGTTTTATTAAAAGAGAATTTCTTTGCCTGTCCCGTTTGAACGATGCAATGCAATGTTTCTGATTTTTTCTCATTTCTTACATAAGTGCCATGAATGGCCATCAAATCTTCACCATGCCGAATATTTTGAGAATCAATGCTATTAAAATAGCTTTTCGTGAACGATAAATAATAGATGGCATCAAGAATATTGGTTTTTCCGCAACCATTATTTCCAACAAAACAATTAATCTTGGCCGAAAATTCCATTTCAGCTTCGGGGTAATTTTTAAAATTCAGCAGTTTGAGATGTCTCAGATACATGATTAAAAGGATATTTCAACAAAGATACATGAATTGATAAAATTCAGAGTGAAGTATGCAGTCTATACCCATTATTCATGGACAGACCAAATGATTTCAGGATGTGCTCATTTACAAATAAAAAAACCGCCCTTTTTATAAGAGCGGTTTTAATGGTTTATTGATATATTTTCGAGTTATCTCGATAACCGGTTTTGTTTTGATACCAATCGGGGAATAATGTGCCCGATGATTCGGCCCATTCTGCGAAATGCAAATGTCCTTCGAGTATCTGTGTTTTTTCGTATGGGTATGCAAATGCTTCAGGAATATTGATGGCCCATGGAAGATTGCTTGCTGTTTTATAGTACCGGCCTGTGGCAGGATTTGAACTGTCATCAAAGGTGCCAAAAATAGCTGTATTTGCCAGGCTGGTCGGAATTTTGTCTGCCAGATGTATTTCGGAGGAACGATCCTGTCCTTTTATCAGGAAAGGATTGAAAGGTGGCGTGCCAAAGGCTGCCATCGTCACCGGTGTTGCAAATACTACCGAAATACTAATTGTATCGGAGGTGCCGTGAAAACCATTATTGACGGTGTTAAACATTGAACCTCCTGCACGGTGTAATACATTTTCTGTATTATCCAGGACGATTATAACGGCTTTAGCCTGATTACTTTCTGTTCCATTTGCGTTGAAGCTGATATAATTTCCGGTAATGGATTTTCCACTGACGGAGGTAATTTTATCAGGAGTGATTCCATCCATCTGAAATCCAAATCCATTTTTCAATCCGGCACCAACAGCAATAACATGGAAGTCTGATGAAAATTCTACCACTTTATTCTGGGAATTGGTCACGATTTTGAACTTGTAATTCATAACCAAATCGTTAAAATCATAATCCCCTTGTGATGGCCATAGGTCTTCAAATGCTAGAGTTCCGTTGCCAGTGGCCGGATAATAGGTGTTGAAGGCTCTTAAAGGATCTGCAGGATAGTCATCTTCAATATCAATTACACCATCGCCATCCGAATCGGCTGCCTGAAAAGAGTAAATTGCTAATGATACTTCGCTGTCGAGCATACCGCTTTTGTATGCAATGGCTCTTATTGTTCCTGATGTACTAATTTGAACAGGTACTGAGTAAATGATTCCAGAAGTAGAACTAGGAATACTGCCATTGGTGGTATAACGTATATTGGCGCCTGGTGTAGCAGAAGTTATTGTTATGTTTTGCGATGATGTAAATGTACCTGAGGCGGGCGAAAATTCAGGCGCTGCTACAGCAGGTAATTGTATTGTGTAGAGTCCGCTGCTGATGTCACTATCAAAATTGCCTGTTTTGTATGCAATTGCTTTAACGGTAGCTGTACTTGCCACGGTAAATGGACCGCTGTATATAGTGCCATTGGTTGGACTTGGAGTATTGCCATTCGTGGTATAACGGATTGTGGCTCCGGAAGTTGAACTGCTGAGGCTTACCGATGGAGGAGTACTGAAGAAACCCGGCAAAGGACTGAATACGGGTGCAGCGCAACGAATGTTATAGGCTCCTGAAGTTACATCACTATTGGTCATTCCACTTTTGTAAGCAATAGCTTTCATGGTGAGGTTTGAACCGACGCTTATCGGAATTGTATATAAAGTTCCGGTTGTTGATGTAGGTGTACTTCCATCCAAAGTGTACCGAATTGACGCACCTGTGGTTGAACTTGCAAGTGTCACGACCTGAGGACTGTTATATGTTCCGGGAGCAGGAGTCATGGTGGGGGCACTGACCTTTGTAATGGTGAAATCTTTATATTTAATATCACTATCATCCATACCCAGTTTATAGGCCATCGCTTTAAGCCGGCAAGAATTATCCAGAGTTATCGGTCCTGTATAAAGAGTTCCATTGGTTTGGCTGGGTTCAGATCCATCCGTAGTGTAGCGGATAGTAGTTCCACTGGTGGTTGTAGCAATTGTTACTGAAGGAGCGTATGCAAAAGTTCCTCCATCCGGATTGAATGTTGGTTTGACTACTTGAGGAAGGCCAAAATCTTTGTATTTTATATCACTGTCTGTATAACCTGTTTTATAAGCAATAGCTCGCAGCGTAAGTGAGTTATTTATAGTAACAGGGCCGGTATAAACTATACCGTTGGTCTGACTGGGAGTGGAGTTATTAAGTGTATACCGTATGGTAGCGCCCGGCGTTGTTGTGGCGATAGTAACAATTGGAGGTAAAAGGAAAGATCCTCCATCGGGATTAAATGTTGGTTTCATAACCTCGAAGATAAAATCCTTATATTTGATATCGCTATCGGTCCAACCTACCAAATAGGCAATAGCTTTTAGTGTACAGGTGGCATCCAGCGTAACCGGCCCGGTATAAATCGTTCCATTTGTTTGACTCGGATTACTGCCATTTGTTGTATATCGGATGGTAGCTCCTGCTGTAGAGGTCGATATAGTAACGGCAACTGCAGATGTAAAATTTCCACCATCCGGATTAAAGGAAGGCTTTGATACAGTTGAACCGAAAGCACTTCCGGAAGCAAATACAAAAAAGAAAATTGCCGCAACATTTATCGCCCATGAATATAAAATAGATCTGTTGGAGTGTTTCATTTTTCGGAAGATTTAATTTTTGAAATTTTCATTTTTGGAGTTAACCATTTTTTGTAGTGCTGTTCCTGATGTGGTAGATGTTTTCATCAGAAAAGAGTAGTTAATATTGTTTCCAGACAGTGGAATCTCGATATTTTGGTCGACGTATAGAAGATGCACGGTCTTAATATAAGCAGGAATGCTGATAGTAGCTTTAAAGGGTTCTTCTGAAAAAATCATTCCCTTTTGATAAATAGTACTACCATCGGCAGAGCTTATACGTATAGAACGGTTTACCGGACCTGAAATGGTAAAGAAATAATCTTTCGTTGTATTCCAGTCGAAATCGGCTTTAACTTTTAAGTCTGCCATTTTTTTTGGCAATGGATTCACGGGCTCTTCAATTTCCTTTTTGCAGGATGTTCCAAGGATAACGGTGAGCACTAAGAGTAAAACAATGATATTTTTCATATTAAAAATTTTGTTAAGCAAAACAAAAAATGTACCAAAGTAAAAAACCGTTTATAATTATCTATAAATCAAATTTATTATAATGATCTGAATATTTATAATTTCTAATTTTTGGAATAATCTTAATTATTTGTACCATTTGTTCAAAATGAAAAATATTTCATTTCAAAATGGGAACGCGCAAATTTACGACAGATAATCTCTGAAATATAAAATTTAGAAATTATTAACAATCAGTGTATAGTAAAATTATTTATCGGCTCATAAAAAAATGAGCAAAGGTTTAATTTTACTATGATTGCGTGATTCGAATGAAAATTCTGCGGAAGATCTTAGTAACTAATTTCAGGGTTCATTTGTGCAATTTGACGCTTTATTTCTTCCATTAACCAACGGGGAGTGGAGGTTGCTCCACTTATTCCTACACTATTGCACTGCAAAAACCATGAAGGTTCAATTTCTTCGGGACCACTTACAAAGTGCGTCCTATGATTTACGGCCAGGCATTGTTGAAAAAGAACCTTGGCATTCGACGATTCTTTTCCGCCAGCAAAAACAATTACATCATGTTTTTTGGCAAATTCAATTAATTTCGGAATCCGATCCGAAACCTGACCACAAATGGTTTTATACATTTTGAAATCGGGAGAGTTTTCACCGGAGGATGCTATGGCGTCTTCCATGAGTCCTGCAAGCTTCTGATACTTGATTTTATCTTTCGTCGTTTGAGCAAAAAGCCGGATTGGGCGTGTAAAATCAATCCTTTCCATTTCCTCCGACCCACTGATAATAATGGCTGTATTTTCAGTTTGGCTATTAAGTCCGATAACCTCGGGATGACCGGCCTGTCCGAAAAGGACAACCTGTCCGTTAAGACGCTCCATTTCTTTAAATCCTTCCCGGATTTTTTTTTGAAGTTTTAGTACAATAGGACAGGTGGCATCAACAATTCGAATATTATTACTGCTGGCTATCGAATAGGTTTCTGTTGGCTCTCCATGAGCCCGGATTAGAAGCGTTCTGTTTTTTAATTCAGGAATATCATTATGGCATGTTGTATTCATGCCCATGGATGCTAAGCGCTTTACTTCGTGTTCGTTATGTACAATTTCACCCAAACAATATACATCCTGCCCCTCACGAATGAGACGTTCAGCAGTTTCTATGGCTTTTACGACCCCGAAACAGAAACCACCCGCCGGATCAATTTCAATTATCATTTTTCAGTTCTTAAAACAGATCATCCAGATTAGTGCTAATGGTGATGTAGTTTAATGCTGCTGCCAAATGCTGCGTGGAACGTGCATAGTTTATGCTGAATTTAGATACTCTGAGACCAACTCCCCATGAGAAACCAACCGTAGAGATATTGGATTCGACTTTCATTTCCTGACGTCTCT
Organism: Bacteroidales bacterium; assembly: GCA_030656615.1. GTDB lineage: Bacteria > Bacteroidota > Bacteroidia > Bacteroidales > TTA-H9 > JAUSOY01. Next base: position 8,648 of record JAUSOY010000020.1, read on the forward strand.
GGTAATTATAACCTACACGAAGACTTAAAAAACGCATGGGTTGTAACTCGGCTCCAATAACAATATGCCTCATCAGTTTATCGCCAAATTCAGACAGACCATTTTTCTTACGAGCTTTACCCGTTAGTGGATCGGTTTGTACAGAAAGCGGATCGTCATACGTCAGATCCCATTTTTCGAGATGTGTTAGCAGGAGGTTGAACCGCAATGGTAAATGCTCTAAGCGCTTCGATAAACCTAATTGAAGTTCGAATGGAAGGTTTTCACGATCTCCCGGGCGGTATGTCTTGAGTTGCATACCAATATTGCGGGCAATAAATGAAACCGTAAAACGATGTTCTTCATTATTATAGGTTCCGGCAACATCCACGGCCATGCCTGAACTGCTGTATGACTCGAAGGATGAGTAAATACCTTTTAGGTTGGCACCAATTGAGAATAAGGAATCCAGATCACGACCCCATCCGATATTCATGGCATATTCCCCGGCAGAAAATGTGCCTAATTCAAGGCCCGTCGGATCGGTTGCAGTAAAATTCCCATAATCGATGTATTGCAGGCTGGCAACAAAATTTCCGACATTGCCAAAACTTCGGCCGTACATTACAAAGCCCTGGCTGATATCGGCATATTGATCCTGAAAACTCAGGGCCAGCTGATTATGCATTCCGGGTGTTATAAGTGATGGGTTAGCCAAACTGAGACTTATATCATTGTCTTTTACTGCCAGAAAGTTGCCACCGAGTGCAGCAATCCTGGCCGATGGTGTCAGGTTCAGAAATTCGTAGGTATTGTCGCCTCCGGTCTGAGCATGGCTGCTGCTTATCATTGCAAAAGATGCAATGGCAATTATAAATGCGTATCTGAATGGCTTCACGTATTTTGATTTAATTTGAAAAAGTCAAAAGTACTATAATCCCTCTTTTCTAAAAAAGATTCCTTTGCTAAACGTTGTCAAAACTCATTTATTATGTCGGTATGCAGGCTGTTTTACTTCGAAGACTATCTTTGCAAAAAAAAATGATTGACGAATGAGGAGAAATAAGAAGGACTTACCAATTTTGCAGGATTTACTGATTGTTGATGCAGGGGCTGAAGGAATGGCTGTTGGCCGGCATGATATGCTGGTTGTTTTTGTTCCCTTTGCAGTACCCGGTGATATTGTTGATGTTAAACTCACCAAAAAAAAGAAAACCTATGCAGAAGGCAAGATAATCAAGATTAATAAACTTTCTCCGCTTCGTACGCAACCTCCCTGTTCGCATTTTGGGCTTTGTGGTGGATGTCGCTGGCAAAATATGCGGTACGATATTCAACTGGCTTTTAAACAAAAATTAGTCAATGATAGTCTGCAACGCTTGGGAGGATTTGATTTCCCTGAACCCAAACCGATTATTGGTTCCAAAGATATTTTCCATTATCGTAATAAGGTTGAGTTTACATTCTCTAATCGTAAATGGTTGATTCATCCGGCCGATCATGTCGAAGAGAAAGAAATGAATGGTCTTGGTTTTCATTTGCCGGGTATGTTTGATCGAATTCTGGATGTTGATACCTGCTATTTGTTTGAGTCGCCGGCCAATGAGATGCGTAACCGTTTACGCGATTTCTGTCAGGAGCAGGATTTTACTTTCTATAATCCCCGGACTCATCTCGGGTTTTTAAGAAATTTCATTATACGCCTAGCATCCACCGGTGATTTAATGCTTATCATGATTTTTGGTTATGATTCACCAGACGATATTGATAAAACTATGCAGTTTTTAAAGCAAACATTTCCGCAGATATCATCTTTACAATACGTTATCAATACCAAAAAGAATGATACCATTACGGATTTGGAATGCATTGTTTATAGTGGTTTACCATACATCACTGAAAAAATGAATGATTTGGTTTTCAGAGTGGGGCCATTATCTTTTTTTCAGACCAATTCTGCTCAGGCACTCATACTGTACCAGACCGCATTTGATATGGCCCGTTTGGTTGGCGACGAGCTCGTTTACGATTTGTATACCGGAACAGGAACCATTGCCAATTTTATTGCTCATAAGGCAGCTCATGTAATTGGAATCGAATATGTAGAAGCTGCTGTGGCTGATGCAAAAATTAATTCAGAGATTAATGGCATCCGTAATACGTCATTTTATGCGGGTGATATGGCCAAAATTCTCACAACAGAGTTTATTCTGGAAAATGGCCGACCGGATGTTGTGATAACTGATCCTCCCCGGGCTGGTATGCATGCATCGGTGGTCAGTCAGATTGAAGAGGCCAGACCTGGTAAAATTGTGTACATCAGTTGCAATCCGGCCACACAGGCACGCGATATAGCCTTACTTGAGCAAACGTACAAAGTAACAGCCGTTCAGCCGGTTGATATGTTTCCTCACACACAGCATGTCGAAAATATTGTCTTACTCGAACTTAAATAGGGTCTGCTGAAAAACTCAGAGAAGGTAAAAACGACCTCAGCGACCTGCCTGCCGGTAGGCAGGGGTCATCCGCCAGCAGGCGGATAGAAAATGATGATTAGAATTTGTACAAGCCCGGCTGGGGTTGAATATTCACTCCTGCTATCCATTTTCTATAAACATTTTATCCCTCTGGGATATTTTTTTGAGCAGAACTTAAATAAACCGACCACCCGTTTCGTGCAGGTGGATTAATTCAGCCATTCGTGATGGCGTTGCATGATTATGCGTAATGATGATGTGTGCCTTCTCATAAAATTCTGAGCGTTGGATGATCTGATCGGTAATTTTGTTTTTTAAGTCATCCGCTGATAAATCACGCAGTATGGGTCTGGGTTTTTTTGAAATACTAAGCCGGTTCAATAACATTCCGGGACTGAGCTTAATATATATCACCAATCCATTGGCTTTCATTATTTGAAGGTTGTCGAAATAGCAAGGAGTGCCACCGCCTGTCGAAATGACAGTATTATTTAAAGAAAATGTTTGTTCGAGTGCTGTTTTTTCGATCATGCGGAAATTTTCTTCTCCGTATTTTTCGAAAATTTTATGGATGGAAATATGATATTTGTCTTCGATAGCCTCGTCCAAATCGAGCCACTGATATTCCAGTAGTCTGGCAAGACGTGGGCCTATTGTTGATTTCCCACAGCCCATATATCCGATCAGATAAACAAGCATATTTCAAATAGGGATTAGAAGGTAGTTTGCGAAAATACGACAGAACCGTGTTAAAACAATAATAAGGCATACATTTTGATAACACTAGAGTCCGAAAATTTATACTTTTGTATGCACAAGTTTTTAAAATTATGAAGACACTTATTAAAGCCGTATTTGTTATTTCAATTTGTGGCATAATGGTTTCCTGTAATCAGGATACAAATCGGCATCTGTCATCCGATTTGGTTAAAAATTCAGCGACGGCATCCGGTGATAGCTCTGACGATATGCCTGTTATTAGCTTCGAAGAGTTGACTCATGAATTCGGGAAGATAATTTCCGGCGAAAAAGTAAGCTATGGATTTAAATTTAAGAATACCGGTAAGTCTGATTTATTGATCAGTAGCGTTAGTGCCAGCTGCGGATGTACGGCTCCTTCATATCCTTCTAAGCCGATTGCTCCTGGTGAGGAAGGCGTTATAATGGTCAGTTTTAATAGTGAAAACCGTAAAGGATTTCAGCATAAGACCATCACGGTTTCATCAAATTCCAATCCCGCTAATGTGGTATTAAATATCAAAGCGGATGTTATCCAACCAGAAATGAACTAAATTAATCAAATATCATTATGAATCTATTATCATTTTTATTAATGTCGCCACCTGCAGGTCAGGAAGGCAGCGCAGGTTTTATGTCATTTTTACCTTTAGTGGTCATCATCGTTATTTTTTACTTTTTCTTTATCCGTCCGCAGGTGAAGAAGTCGAAAGATGAGCGTAAATATCGTGAAGGTCTTCAGAAAGGCGATAAAGTTGTTACCATTGGTGGCATCCACGGTAAAATACTTGAAGTACAGGAAAGTACTGTTATTATTGAAGTTGAAGGCGCTAACCGTCTTAAAGTTGAGAAGAGTGCTGTTTCCATTGGTGGAGCATCACAAGATCAACTTCAGAAAAAATAAATCCACACCATCTTATGGTTTTAAAAGCCGGCCGACTTAGTACCGTTACACGCCTCTTCGGACAGCGAAACAGTAAATTGCGAAGCCGGCTTTGGGTTTTTTTTGTATGCCTTCTTCTCTCATTCAGCATCTGGACCATTATTCGTTTAAATCGCGAATATGACCTCCAGATTCAGAGGGCTGCATTGTATGTCAACCCACCAAAAAATCGCGTTATCGGAGCTTATTCCGACTCCATGGTTAGTCTAAGATTGAAAGTGAAGGGTATGCGCCTGCTTTCAATGAAATACATGGAAAACTCACGACCTGTTACCATTGATTTATCGCAGGTAAGGTTTCTTAAAAAAAATCATGGGCATTTTAATGCATATCTGACTTCCGGCGATCTTCTTCCACAACTCACTGCCGAGCTTAACGTTGAAGGACGACTTGATAATGTATCGCCCGATACCTTATATTTTCGTTTTGAGAAATTGAAGAAAAAGAAATTACCAGTGAGGATTAAGGCTTTGCTTAGTTTTGATAAGCAATTCATGCTTTACGACAGTATCAGGCCAGTTCCTGATAGTGTTTGGGTTTCTGGTCCTGCCCGCATCCTTGATACCTTGCGTTATGTATCAAACATCCCTATTGAATTAAAGAATCTGCGGGAAAGCAGAGAGGCAAATGTTAAATTACAACAGCCACTGTCAGGCATCAATCTTGATTATGCACCTCCTGAAATAAAACTAGAAATTTCGGTTGAAAGGTATACCGAAGCAACAGTTGATGTTGCGGTTGAATCTTTCCCGGCGGGTGATTGCCGCTTTAAAACATTTCCTGAGAAGGTGAAATTAAGTGTTCAGGTTCCGCTCCGCGACTTTAAATCACTCGACCCATCTCAATTTGCTGTCGTAGCTGATTGCTCAGTAGCAAATCAACAAAGTGGAGGTCGCATTGCTGTCAGGGTTTTACGCCATCCACCTCTGACCAAGGTTATACTGCTTGAGCCTTCGAGCGTTGAATTTATCCTTCAGCAATAATGAAAAAAATTGGACTGACCGGTAATATTGGCAGTGGCAAAAGCTTAGTGTCTGAAATATTAATTGCAGCTGGTATTCCTGTTTTTAATGCGGATGCAGAAGCAAAGAAAATACTATTTTCAGATTCGTTTATTCCATTGCTTTTGGAGAATTTTGGAGAAGATGTCTTTTCCAATGAAAAACCCGATAGAATAAAAATTGCCCGCTTGGTTTTTAGTGACGAAAACAAACGTCGGATTTTGAATGAATTAATTCACCCATTAACGCGTGCTGCTTTTGAAGATTGGTGTGTTGAACATCATAAATTTGAAAGTGTAGTAATGGAAGCGGCCATCATGATCGAAACCGGATTATACGCTTCATTCGACACCATCGTTTATGTGAACGCTCCGGAGGAAATACGAATCGCACGTGTTATGCTACGCGATAAATGCTCAAGGGAAGAAGTTTTGGAACGCATTTCCGCTCAGTGGCCTGATCAGAAGAAAATGCAGTATGCTCAGCATATTATTCTGAATGATGGCGTAGAGGCTTTGTTACCGCAGATTCAAAGGATTTTTAGTCTATAAAAAAAGCCGGAAGAAATTCTCCCGGCTTGCAAATAGTATCATTCCGTTTATTTTTTTATAATCACTTTATGCAGACTGCTGCCGTTTCCTGAGATGATGCGCAGGAAGTATAATCCATTGTTTAATGCGGTAGCGTCGAGTTGGAAACTTCCACCTTTTCCATTGATATTTTGAATGCGATTACCTGTGAGGTCGATGAGTTGAAATTCATATTTTCCGTCAGGTAATTGTATGTTTATCTGATTTTGGGCGGGGTTTGGGTAAATGCGTACAAATTCAGCATTAATTTCATTGGTACCAACGCCTGAATCGCAGGTAATATGAGCCACCCAACCATCAAAAGCATCTGCTGAATTGCTGAAGAATTCAAAAGTTAAGGCACCTGTGCTTCCCGAAGCGATGATAGTACCCGGACTGTCATTACCACAATATATACCGACTAAACCACTACCAATAGCTTGTCCATCGTAAATTTTCAGATAATCCTTATTGCAGTTGGTACCAGTCTCTATATTGAAAGAAGTGAACTCGGCTTTAATCTTTTTATCCGGCAAAGCGGGAGTGAACGTCATTGTGCGACGTGATCCATTCAGATACGGATGATTAGGGCCACCGTTATCATAGAACCACGCATCGCAAGTATTCACGGTTTGATTGGCAATCGGATAATGATTGCCTACCACGATATATGCTGGTTTCATTACCGTATTGGAATAGGTAGCATCAGAGGCTGTAAGGCTTACATCATAAACTCCGGCCTGACTGTAAAGGATATTTTGTGGATTTTGTTGAGTGGAAGTCGCCGGAGAACCCCCTTCAAAAGTCCATGCCCATGTATTTGGATTTCCAAAAGATAAATCTGTGAAATTCACCGCTGCATTGGGTTCTATCGCTGTCTGTGAAGCACTGAAGTTTGGAAAAATGCCCAAAGGACGGAGTTGTACATTTTTATAGGTTGTATTGTGATTCGTTACTGCCACATTATTAATGGTTTTAGAAACGTAACCGGGAGCTGAAAAAGTCAGATTATAGGTTCCCTGATTGATTAAACGATGATAATTTCCATTGGGTAGAGCGGAAAAAACCATGGAAGAATCAATATCATGTCCGTTGATGAATACCATGGCTTCCATCGGTTGTCCACTTAAGCTATCGGTAACAATTCCACGAATACCGTAAAGGCATTCTTCCATATAATTCAAGAAGGAGCGGTAATTGTAATTCCAGAGGTTGGGTAGAGAAGCTGCAGGATACAATTTTGTATTGCTGATTTCTACGGTAACTTCCCTCACCTGCTGAAAATAATTCATATAGTCCTGACGTCCTCCGGTGATGGTATACCATGCATAGCCGTTGGTAACACCCGTTCCTCCAAAGGATGTCATATAACCTGATGGGCTGTTTGCCTGTGCGGTATCAGCATATTCATTGCTGACATTAAACCACCAGCTGTTGTCTGCTGTAAGTTTTGACCAGGTGTCCCAAGGATAGTTGATGACTTCTTCACCTCCATGAAAATTGGCTGACATAACCAGATTTTTCGATTCGGCAAAATCCATCATGGATATCGTTTCAGGTTGCCAAACTTTATTATCTGGATGTGGTCCAGCCTGTGGATCAGGGAAGTTACGGTTAAGATCAACGCTATTACCATTATATCTTCTGGCACCGTTTACCGTGTTGTTTCCTCCATAATAAGTTCCGTCGGGGTTGGCGTTGGGATTAATATATATTTCGATATTATCTACCAGATTTGTAATGCGGGGGTTGGTTCCGTAGTTTGAGAGAAGATAATCGATGAATCTTAAAAGAAGAACATAACCTCCCGTTTCATCGCCATGCATTGTGGAGGTATAAAAAAATTGAGGTTTTACCGTGTTTACATTGGAAGTAATGCGGGCTACGATAAGTTTTCTGTTTTGAACAGTAGTACCGATTTCAGTTACCTGGCAAAGGTTTGGATATTGGGCAGCAAACTGATTCATCATGTCAACATAGGCGGTATAGGTGGGATAGTAATCCCACGAATTGGTTGAACGGATATCTATTTTATCGCGCATGGGAACTGGTTCTTCAGAAATACCAGGATGTGGCAACAGATTGTATTCGATACCCTTCCTTAGAAAATTTTCGAATTCTTCGCGGTTTGCATAAGCTTTTACCTGACCATCCCTGAAATTATCGATCGAAATCATTTTGGTAATTTCGTCAATCAGCGCCCGATCGGTGGTATTAAAACTGAAGTATACCTCACCGGAGGTATCAAACATTTTCTGGGCTTTTTGAGAAATTTGCCCCTGAACAATTACCGACACCGAAATGAGTGTAAGTAAAAAGAATGTTTTCAATGCTTTCATTGTAAAAAGTTGTTCTATAGATTAATTATTATATTAATATCCAAAAGGTTTCAATAGTTTAGCAAGGTAGTTATGCGTATCTGCACTAACGTTGACCAATGGCAAGCGCACATAGTCATTACAAATCTTCATTGTTTTTAATGCTGATTTTATTCCTCCGGGCGAACCATCCGAAAAAATAGCATTGACGAAATCAAAAATCCTGAAATGATTTTCCCGGGCTTTAATGAAGTCTCCTTTCAATGCATAACGAATTAAATCGCCATATTCAAGAGGAAGTGCATTGGCTACCACGGATATAACCCCATCGGCACCCAGCAATATCATATGCAGGCTAAGATTATCATCTCCGGAAATAACCATAAAATCCTCGGGTTTTTTACGGATGATTTCTGTTATCTGATCCAAATTACCCGAAGCTTCCTTAACGGCAATAATATTTTTGTGATCATATGCCAGTCGAAGAATAGTGGCAGCACTCATGTTTGAACCTGTTCGGCCAGGAACATTATAGAGAATAACGGGCACCGGACTTACATCGGCAATTCGCATAAAATGCTGATATATACCTTCCTGTATGGGTTTATTGTAATACGGACTGACCGAAAGCAATGCATCGACACCGGTAAAATCGGTTTGTGAGATTGTATTCAGAACTTCCACGGTATTATTTCCACCAATTCCGTAAACCAAAGGACAACGACCCTTGATTTGTTTTTTTACAAATGCAAGAAGCTCTGTTTTTTCTTCTTTGCTGATGGTTGCATTCTCGCCCGTTGTACCCATTAATACCAGGTATTCGGTTTTATTATCAAGTAAAAAATCGATAAGCCTAGCCAGGCCATCAAAATCGATGCTATGATCTGCATTAAATGGAGTGACCATGGCCACACCTGTTCCACTGAATTTATGATTCTGACTTGCCATTATTAATTAAGCTGAGGTAATAAACAATATTTCGGATTAATTCTTCCTGACTCCCTTCTACTGGCAATTGAATATTAAGGTCGTAAATAGCCGTACCATGCTCTGAGGTTTTTCCCGTTTTAAAGCGGGCTTTTGATATGGCCGCCAGATACATTACCGGAAGGCTCTCCAAGATTTCTGGAACAATTAAAATATCAAATTCCTGAGAGGCAAAACGCTCTACTGTACCGCCAAAAGGCATTTTCTTCCAATCAATGTCCCGAAGAGTAAAGCATTCTGAATCTGCTTTGGGAGTATAAAATTCGGGTAAGACCTTAAAAGCAGAAAAACACATCAGGCTGATCTTTTTACCCGAATTTTTAATCTGTTTTTCAAGAGATAGTGCATTTTTAAAACTTTCTTGGTCATACAGACTGAATAGAATGCCAATGCTTTTTGCATCCTGTAGGTTACAGACCTTGATTTTGCGTGGGTTAAGCTCTAAATAATGCTTCAATGCCTTAAAGCCGAAATAGCAACGTATTTTTTCGATGAGTTTCACAAAAGTTCTTTCGCAGGGTTGATAAAAGGCAAATTTTATTCGGTAAAATTAGTTAAAATATACACTTCTATTGATGCTTTGAAACAATGGTCATACTTTTACAGGAAAAAAATTGAAACTTACCTTTCTTGGAACTGGTACCTCGCAGGGGGTTCCTGTAATTGCCTGCGATTGTCAGGTGTGTCAATCAAAAGATATGCATGATAAGCGACTTCGATCATCGGTCATGATTGAAACAAACGAACATTGCATTGTCATTGATGCTGGCCCTGATTTTCGTGCTCAAATGCTTAGGGCAGGAGTGAAGCGCATTGATGCTCTACTGGTCACCCACGGACATAAAGATCACATCGGAGGTTTGGATGATATCAGAGGGTTTAACTACGTTATGAAAAAGCCCGTGGATGTTTATGCCACAGCCACAGTCTCCAAAGACATTCATCGTGATTTTTACTATGCTTTTGCCGATGAAAAGTATCCCGGCGTTCCAGACATGAATATTCATTTTATCGAGGATGAAGCATTTTACATTGACCAACTGAAAATTCAGCCCATTCCGGTGATGCATCATCGATTGCCTGTGATGGGTTATCGAATTGGCTCATTGGCCTATATTACCGACTGTAGCTCGATTTCTCCGGATTCGATGAAATTATTGGAGAATTTGGATGTGTTGGTAATTAATGCATTACGTATAAAACCTCATATTTCGCATTTTAACCTGGATCAGGCCTTGGAACTTGCCGAGATTTTAAAACCAAGGAAAACCTACCTGACACATATCAGCCATAAGTTGGGGCTTCATGAAGATGTGAAAAAAATATTACCGCATAATGTGCAGCAAGCCTACGATGGACTGGTATGTAGTTTAAATGATGATTATAGCGGAGAAAACGTCGTGTAAAATATTCAACATAAAAGATTCGGTATATGTATCGAAGCATCTAAAATAGAATTTTCAGGAATCAGGATTATTATCGACTGACGTGAACATAAATTGTAAATCTTTCAGACCGGAAAGGATTCAATTCGTACGATGCACAGAAGTGCAGCTTTATAAATTAATTCAGTTTATTATTCGAAAAGCAATAAGACTATCCAATTGTATTTATGTCTTTTTCAATATCGAATTCGCCGCATAATTTCCCATCGAAAAACAAGCCTGAAGTAGAAAACCACCCGTAGGAGCATCCCAATCAAGCATTTCGCCAACGGTGTATATCCAGGGGTATTTCTTTAGAGAAAAATCATCGTTTACTTCTTTCGTGTCAATGCCGCCAATGCTTGATATGGCTTCTTCCACCGGTCTCAACGAAACGACAGGTATTGCCAGATTTTTAATGCTATGGATGAATCCCCTAAGCGATAAATGATTTTCTTTGGTGGTATATGCCTTAATAATGGCAAGTTCAAGGGTTCCTAAATTGAAAACCTGGCCGTAATCTTTTGTCATTATCGTTTTCCCAACTGTTTTCTGTAATAATTGTTCTATGCTTATTGATGGTTTAAAATCGATGTAAAAAAATGCGGGAATGTTTGCATTCAGCATATTGCGAATGGAGGGTACCAAAGGATAAACGGCATTCCCTTCGATGCCATAATCGCATATCATCGCTTCGCCCTTTATTTCAAAATCAGTGGTAAATAATCGAATATTTTTAATGGGTTTCCCGACGTGGTACTGCCGAATGCTTTCAGACCAATGGATGTTTATTCCACAGTTGGACGACTGAAAGGGATTTACGGTAATACCCATTTCTTCGAATTTGCTTCGCCAGGCTCCGTTTGAACCTGTCACCGGCCATGAGGCCCCACCCAAACCGAAAAGGATATAATCAGCTTTATGCTTGATTTCCTGACCCTGTTTTATAAAGGTTATGCATCGGTTATTATCAAACCCGACAAACTCGTGTTGCGTATAAATCTGGACGCCCTGTTTCAGAAGCTTTGCTTTAATCGCATTCAGAACATCGATTGGCGTGATGCCTTTTTCGGGGAAAACTCTTCCACTGGAACCTACATAGGTGGCAACCCCAATCGCCGAAAACCATTGCCGTAGTGCCCTTGTATCGAATTCCGATAATGCTTTATTCAGAAATCCTTCAGGGGAGTATTTTTCGTACAAATTATCGCCTTGCAAATGATTGGTCAGATTGAAACCACCCTTCCCAGCTAAAAGAAATTTCTGTCCCAGGTTTTTTTCTTTTTCAAAAATAGAAACATTGTGGGTTAAACTTAGAATTTCTGCGGCCATCATTCCTGCCGGACCACCTCCAACAATGATGATTTGTTTCCTTTCCATGTGCAATTTTACGGATTTCCATAATCATAAATGCACAAATGGGATAATGTCGTCAGAAAAAATAGAATTATAATCTGTGTGATTAGTCGTTTTATCATTTGTGTTTAAGTCAAGTAGGTCTTGTTTTTATGACACAGACGAATGATTCTCAACCAATTTAGAATTAGTCCGACACAGAGTTTCATACATAAAGCTGTAGATTATAATATGAAAACAGTATGTTACCTGAAATTTATTCCTGGCTCGAATGATCAAAATATGTTTTTGTTACAATCTGCCAGCCATCTTTTTTGAATTTATAGAAATTCATGTAATCGGTATAAATCTGTTTGTTTTCCTGGAAGACTTCAACAATGGCTATGGCTGCATAGCCTGTAATATGAATAAATGGCATCTTAAAGGTAGTTCCCGGGTGAAAAGCTTTGCTTCCATTTTCGAACATCTTCACAAAAACAAAGGATGGATTTTTCATGACCTGATCTCTTCGTTCGAGGAAAATGTTTATATCACAATCCCAATGCCAACCCCTGGCTACAGCCTCGGCATCACCTTTGTTGAAAATGCCATCGATATAGGCATCTTTAATTACCTGACTTATCGCCAGACTATCTGCTTTATTATTATGATCCTGTGCCTGAAGCGTTAATACCATCAAAGCTGCGATAATACTCAATGCAATTTTTTTCATTTTTAATTTGTTTTGGTGAATTATTATGTTCATCGATAAAAACCAACTCAAAGAAAGGCAAAGAATTAATGCATATTTCATATTTTCGATGTTGAGGGTTTAAGTCTGGTTATAAAGCATTTTTCAAATTCTGAACGTGTTTTGTCGCCACAATATCCATTTCGAACGGATTTATTTCGTTTTTGTCGAAAAAGACTCAAAACGCTCCGGAAAGCTGATAATCTTTATAACTTCGCCATAATAGCACTCGTATGGATCAGGTATTAAATTTTGTAAGTGGCCGGTTTCGTTGGCTTAGCCATTTGATTTTTTGGTTAACATTCGTTGCATTTTATACGGTAGCTTATGGTAATATGAGCACCCAGTACGGTATAAAATTTTTACATACCATTTTACTGCTACCTACTGTTATTCCAGCAACCTATTTTACGCTTCATTTTTTATTTAACCGTTTACTTTTAGAAAGGAAATATGTCAGTTTTATTTTTGCTTTTATAGGTTCCGCTTTTCTTTTTTCCTATTTAGTGTCTGTCCATAAAGTCCTTCATTTCATGATTTCTGATAATTTTTTTCAATGCGTGAAGAATTTTTTACTTCGAAAAAATACTCGATAACGCTTACGCAGCGATCAGGTGTTTATATCTTGCCCAAATTTGTTAATAGCCACTAATTTTAGCGATTAACATGCAGTTTTCTTCCATCTTATTTCAAAAACAACATCAATAAATACAAGGAATGACAGCCCTTACAGCTCATTATCCCATCTCGGGAGATGATTTTAATTGATCTCTTATAAGTGCTGTTAATACTCTAAAATTATATGCTAAGACACTCCAAAGAACTTTCGCCTGGAAGTGCACCCATCCCTTCCAATTACAGGTAACTATGTTAAAACCACGCTTAACATTTGAAATAATCGCTTCCATCGCACTACGCCACTTTTTTAACCGGGTTTCCATATTCAGACTGCTGACAATATTCTGCATACTACCTACAGTCTTATTAAAAACGATATTTTTGATTCCAGCTTGCTGGGCATATCCTATGTTTTTCGAACTGGCATAACCTCCGTCGGTAACACTGTCACGAGGAACAATGCCATAGTCGCTTATAACAGAATTGATAGTTGGCTGGAACAAAGATTTGTCAGAAGGATTTCCCCTTAATATCTGGCAGTTAAGTACAAGATTACTTTTCCCGGCTGCAAGGTTGATTTTATGCCCGAACAGTGGTTCACGCTGACCTTTCATGATGATGTCAGTATGATCTTCATAGATAGAAAAGATTTTGTCTTCATTTGGTACCGCTTCTCCTTCAAACTGTTTCCTATAGGTCATGTCATAAACCTGAATCATTTTGGGGAGTAACTTTTTTAATTCCAATTGAATACAATTTGCCATAAGGCTCGTGGACTTTTTTTTTATCGCATTGGAAGTCTGGTTTATCACTTTTGTGAAAAGAATCAGTTGCTTGGCAAACAACTCATATCGCTTTTCTTCTTTTCTGGTAAGGTTAAGTTCATAATAGGTCTTCTTAGCTGACTTGGTGTAATCAATAAAATCCAGTGTATCAATCTCCTGCTTTAGCTGTGATAATAAACGGGTGCTCGTTTTAATACAATCCCATACCAGGGCATTATTGGTAGGATAATGAATATTGGTTTTGACAACGGTAGCATCTTGCGAAACACTTTTCAAATCTTCAAAGCCTTCACTAATGGCAATCCTGTTTATCTCAACCAGAAGCCTGTGAAGTGTTTCTGGTTTAATCCGAGAGATGTATTTTTGAAACATCTGGAAACTGAAGGGTTCCCTATCATCAAGCTTAATGAAATTTACACAGATGTTCGAATCACTCTGCGCATATTCAAGTTCTCTGTAATCCATCCCCCGCATCTCTTTAAAAATAGCAGCGCGAACAATTTGTTCTACACTGGGGGAGTCTTTCCGTCCAAATGTTGAAGTACCCTCCGTTCCAATAATGTCCGATTTAAGCATCATAATAATCTCTGGGTGTGATTCAAGAATTGTATCAATCACACAAAACTCCGGGTTCAATGCCCAGTTTGGCTCTTTAAATTTTAGGGTCAA
>JAUSOY010000050.1 GCA_030656615.1 Bacteroidales bacterium
CCACCGCAGCTGTTTTCGTACCATTCCAGAACATCGCCTGAACCACCAACAGCAGTCAGTGTGATATTTCCGGCATCATTGGTACAGAAGAAATTCCTGTCAACAGAAGCCGATGTGGGAGGTTCGGGGAAGGGGAAGACATAATCGAGCACAACGGCTGTGTCAAATTCACAACCATTATCATCTTCCATAAAAAGCCAATAAGTTCCGGTAGGGGCATTAATAATATCTTCATTTGTGCTGCCTGTTGACCATAAGAAAGAAAAGGGTTTTGTTCCTCCTCCGGGGCTTATATCAATTTGGCCATTGGTACTCCAGAAACAATCCGGTTGGATTATTTGAGGAGGAGAACTGATTTCTTGCTGTGATAGAACCGCAAATATACTGTTTACACTGCCAATGTTGTTAATTAATTGATTTCCAAACGTTGCTGTTTGATTAAATGAACCACCAACGATAATATTGCCGTTATCATGAATACTAATGGATGTTAAGGAGTCATTCCCAAGTCCTCCACCAATTTGAGACCATATTGGCAGTCCATTTTTATTAATAGCTGCTACAAAAACGTCATTTAAGCCCTGACTGTTGTATTTATTGTCTCCAAGAGTCATTTGATTTCTGAAGTTTCCTGCTATAAAAGCATTACCCAATGCGTCATTTGTTAAGCTAGAAAGGTTATCCGTTTCAGTACCCCCAAAGCTTTTAACCCATTTTAGATTCCCATAAGTATCATGTTTAGAGACAAAAACATCGTTGTAACCTTTTGAAATAATATTGGTTGCATTGAAAGATGCCGTTCCTTCAAAGGTGCCACCGCAATATACATTTCCGTTAAAATCACCCGAAATGGATTTCCCAATATCATTGCCGCTTCCTCCGGCCTTACGAACCCAACTCAAATCACCTAAACGATTATATTTTGCGATAAAAATATCATTATTACCAGAGGAGTTTAATGCATTTGTTCCGAAAAGAGCAGTTCCCTGAAATTCGCCGGTTACCAACGCATTTTTTAGGGCGTCAACATAAATACTTCTTCCAAAATCCTGAGATGTGCCTCCGGCCTGGTTTATCCATTTAACATCGCCCATCGCTGTAAGATGAGCAATTAACACATCATCTCCACCATTACTGATTAGTGTTTTATTTTTTGTTTGAAGCATGCCCTGAAAAGAACCACATAACCATAATCTGCCATCCGGATCAGAATAAAGGGAGTTGGAATAATCATCAAAAAAACCACCAATACTGGATACCCATCTTAATTGTCCTGATGGATTATAAGACGCGACAAAAACATCAGTGCCCCCATTGCTCGAAATGTTGGCTGTGTCGAAGAAAGAATTAACGGTATAATAACCACTTATATAAATATTACCCGCTTTATCAGTACTTATGGAGTTTGCTTTTTCATTTGATGTTCCCCCTGCGGTTTTTATCCAGATAATATCACCAGCGGGACTAAATTTTGCCAGAAAAATATCGTCTTGTCCAAAACTGGTCACGTTTACTCCAAAAAGAGTTGTAGTTCCGGTAAACGTTCCACAGGCAAGAATATTTCCGTCATTATCTGTTTTTGTTGATGTTATGCGGTCCTCAAGGGAACCTTCGGATGAATGAGAATGATCCCAAAATGCAGTATCTGTGAATAAACCAAAAGTATTGGGTTGGGCAATAATAATCTGTTTTTCAAAACCACACTGATTGTTGTCATTTACTTGCAGAACATATGTCCCAGCCACGAGATTTGACTGAGAATTGGACGAGCTTCCGTTCGACCAATGGATGCTATAAGGCAGAGTTCCTTCCTGAACTTCAATAAAGATGGAGCCATCATTGGCGCCATTACAACTTATATTTGATGTTTTTATCGTTTTTAGAGATGGAGAGGCAATAATATAGGTTGAGTCTATAGAAGAATTGGTACAACCATATTGATCAGTATAGGTATATGTTATAAAGAGCGGTCCACCAAGACCCATAATTTCAGGTTGGAACCAAGCTTGTCCTGGTGTTATTGAATTAATGACTCCATTTCCTGAGAAGATTCCTCCGGGATGATTACCCGATAGTAGTACAGGAGAAACATTATCGCAGAACAGATTGTCAAGACCCGTGATACTAACTTGTGGCAGGTCGTGTACCGTTACATTGATATTGTGGTTGTTATTGCAGCCAAAAGTATTTGTATAAGAATAAGATATGGTGTAAGGACCACCGATGCCAGCCATTATTGGATTAAAAATTGCTGTACCGTTAAGTAAGTCCGTAATGCCAATTCCGGTAAAACTCCCAAAAGGCATGAGGTTTCCCTGAATAAGAATAGGTTCATCATCAATGCAGTAATCTGTATTCAAATTATTCATTTGAGGATTAGGCAGGCCATACACAATAACATTCATAATTGTGGTATCCGAAGCAAGACTATCATCTGTAGCAATAAGCCGCACATAATATATCACATCGTTATAGAGCACATTTGATGTAAACGACAATGAATTATTCGCCTGATTTATACTGATTTGTAAATCTGCAGGATTACCACCGGGGCTTGTTCCAACAATACTGGCTTCGATGAATAACTCATCATTGGTATTATCTACGTCGCTTAAATAAGGATTCAGGTTGATACCGTTAGTCTCGTTGGCGCATAGACTGAGATCGGGAACATCTGTGAAAACTGGAGGATCATTTAAAGGGTGTATAATGATAGGAGTAATCAGAATTTTTGAAATCCAATCATGCGTAGCATCTACCGTTATTGACGAATTACCGAAAAAATTTAATGCCGGAGTTAATCGTACTGAATCACCAATAATTTCAAGGGTGAGATTACTTGGCGAAAGTGATAAAATTTCAACCAATAAATCAGCAATGCTATCCGGGTCTATGCAGAATTGGTTTTTATGAAACATCGCAGGCCGGTCTTCCCAAATGTGAAGTCCGGAGGATTTTGGTAGAGGGGCAAGTTTTTTGGCCAAAACATACTCCTCGTATGTAGAACTACCAGATTTAAAAGAAATATTATTTACGCTAAGTTTTTGAAAGGCAGAGTCATACCTCCATTTACTTGTTGAATCTATGGGGTATTTACTAAATTGATTGGGACTGAAGGCGTTTAATAAATAGATACTATCATCCGATAGGAAATCACGCTGATGTAGTATCATAATTGAATTAATGCTATTGGGGAAATTGTCAAGATCTCGAAGTATATAGGAATCTGAGACGTTTATTATTCCGATTGAACTGTAGTCTTTCAAACCTCTTTTTAATGACAGTTTTGCGTCATTTATGGATTGATTTATTAAAGTAATAGCATTCTTATAGGCGGTTTTTTGAGGACTAAGATTATCTACCAGTAGAGTATCACTCATCAAATAATTGTCTCTAGGAATCAGATTAACGGCTATAAGAGGTAAATTTTGGGCAGAATCAGTATGAATCAAGAGGTTGTTGAACCCAAAACGTTTTATTTGGAGAACATGGTCGTTTATTGGAAGTCGGAGGCTATTATAGCTAGAAGTAATGGTTTTAAAATAGTCACCATCTAAGAATAAATCGCAGGGTAAAACATCTTCTGGGGCACTTATATTAACATTTGATGTTTTGCTATTGTATTCGGTTCCAGGATAATAATATCCAATGGGAAAGGAAACTTCTAAAGAGTCGATCCCTTTAGCCCGAATACTTATATAGTTTATGCCAGTATCTGTAGCAAGATAATCAATGATACTATCAGTAAACAAATAGGGTTGAACGACTAACGAATCATAGATGTAAGGGTTTGTAGATTTAATAATATCAAACCCTGTCATGTTTTTACCAGTAATTTTTATCTTAAAAACACCAGTTTGATTAACGAAATTGTTAAGTAAACTAACGGACAATGTATTGACTCCATTAAAACTCGTGTCTTTAAATAAAGGAATAGGGATATAAGATTGTTTTATAAAGGATGAATCAATAGCAAACGTAGTTGGTAAATAGCCTGAGTTCTTAATGATAATTGAATCGCCGGGTGTAATAATTTCATCGTTGAAAAGGTCAATGTTTCCTGTAATTCCAGTTTTGCCCGTAAACAGCGTATCGTTTTGATGTTTGGTAATAAACCTAGCATTAAACATTGTTGAACCAACACCTTTAATTACAGAATTAATTGATTTTAAAAGACTTATCGAAACATCAGAGCCTGGACTGATGGTGAAATAATAAAATTCACCTTTGAGCTCGCCCTTGTCGCCTTTAACTTTCGCTTTAACGCATATTTGATATTCGCCATTTTCTAATGTGTTGTTAGTCTCCTTGAAACTATATGCATTTAAATATGTTCCGGTTACTTTTGTCCAGCCAGAAAATGAAGGGTAATCTACGTAACAGGTCCCATTCCATTTTTTTAGATTGATAAAATAAATGGCATCTTTAATATGGTTCCAGTAAAATATTGGTTTGTTAGATGGAATATTTATCTGATTCTCAAATCGATTATCAAGGGCAATTGGGAAGTTATTTTGATAAATGGTTTTTATTCTCGGTAAATTAGGATAAATGAGTCCTAAAATTTTTCGCGCGGAAACAAGTACATTATTGTTAAAACCTCCCCTGTCGTGTGATCCATCATATTGGTCGTATATTACTGAAGTGTTTTGTTGTGCCAAGTATACTTTATCCGAAAGAATTTCTCGAATTATTGCGACGTGTCCTTGCTGTGAGGCAGTAGTTGTTCCACCATAACAAATTATAGAACCCTCCTGAAGCGGTTGACTCCCATTGTTTTTATATCCGATTAATCCCCAATCCGGATTGTCTGTTACTTTCTGGAATAAGTTATATGCGTTACTACCCATAGGTGACTGATCTCTCCATGTATCAAGATTATATGTTTTCTTATAAAATCTTCGGGTATAATCCGTACACTGGTGGTGTCTGGCTGTCCAAGGTACTGTCATATTTGAACAGAAAAGACAATTGTTAAATAGAATTACGTTGCTAACATGATTTACAACACCTCTATACTCAGAAATATTGTAAGGAGGTGGAGACATTACTGTAAAAGTTTTTACCTGACAAGCGATCACTTCATTGGCAGCATTATATGCTTGAACTTTTACTTTATAAGTACTAGAATAGCTTAGTATGCTTGAACTAGAAATACGATATGATAGAATTTGTTTTCCATTGTCATTAACCTCATACATAACATAGCCGTTAATATAGGGGGCACCTAAAATTGCTTGTCCGTTGGCATCTGCTAGTTCTACGGTATATTTACTTGCGTTTCTCGCTCGGCTCCAGTTAAAAGATGCGCTTTTAGGTATGTTTGATCCATGGACTTGTATTCTGCCTTTAGCATCCTTATAATCTGATGTTTGCTCACTGATGATTTCAAGACGCAGGTTGTTATAGCCTTCTGAAGATTGATTGCATCCAGATCCACAATTGGATAATGATTGAATTTGTTGATATGTCCCACTGATTGTTTGATTGTTATTTGCTGTAACAGTTGTAGATATGGGTTGGGGAGTAATGTAACCTGTTACGGGTTTAAAATTTATTGTATAAGAACCCGGATATAGCTGACCTACCGAATTCCCGGATGTGTACCAATTGCCACTGCCATTAATTTGCCATGCTGCTCCGGCTAATCCTAAGGGATAAATATAAGTGGTTATGCTTCCAGTTGATGGAGCACTATTAATGGTATAGGTTTCGCTTGTAACCCAACTACTCGTACATCCCGTTTTACAGGCAATCGCTTTAACAGTTGCACTGGAACTTATGATGAATGACCCGGTATATTGTTGTGAACTGCATGTAGGTGTAGTACCGTTTGTTGTGTAATGAATTGTAGCACCGGCAGTAGCACAACTCATACTTACTGTTACAGGGTTAGAAAATGAACCACCATTCGGATAAATGTCCGGATCCTCCACAACGCATCCACTGCAGGCTAGGGTATTGAAAGAGGCTGTTGAAGTTGCACTACTTACGGAGGAAGTACAATTATTAATCACTTCTATTGAGTAGTTTGTTCCACACTGTAGGCCGGTTAGTGTTTTACTTACGGTTGTTCCGGATGTTGCAGACACGCTTACTGATGCCCAACTCCCACTGGCTGGTTTATATCTTAAAGTGTAGTCTAAGGCCTGACAACTTGAATTCCACGTAATTTTTGCTGATGTCTGTGATATGTTCGAAGAGTAAACTCCGCTTACTTTAATGCATTGAACTGAAAATGTCCCGTAATTAGAATAATCCGTATGATTAATTCCGTTTGAGGTTCTTCCAGTATAGTAATGAGTTCCATATTTCAGACAGTCTACATCCTGATAGTATGGAAATGTTTTTCCATCACCGGGATTACAATTATATACAACAATTTTAGAAAAATCGGGGGTACATCCGCTGGTGGGGCATTCAAAACCATCATCTACATCAAAACCAACTGATGTATTAGTGCTTCTGGAAATCTGTAAACGAAATTCATCGATAACTGGAGTTGCACCTGTTTTATTATTAACTATTTTGAATGTAATTGGAAAGGATGTTACGGAGCTTCCAGCAGGAATTGTTATAGTTGGTGAGGTAGTCCAAGAACCACAAGGAGGACAATCGCATTGCCCTATTAGAGTTTGTGGAATAATTGCTGAAAAAGCGAGTGTGAGTGCAGTAATGAGATTAAAAATCAACCTCTTTTTTTTTAAGTAAGCTATAGTTTTCATACAGTTATTGGCCTCTTTATTTTCGAAATAAAGATATTGAATTTCGCGTATTACATATGATGTTTTATTTTAGTTATTGACATAATGTGTAAAAGTCATAATCTGGCAGGTGAGTACGATGCTTTATTACGTGAACCCCCGAAAAACAAAACCCCCCTTCGGGTTTATCAGAAGAGGGGTTTGATATAAGATCAGCTGGATGCCGGGCCGTTTAGTGACCGCCGCTTCCCTGTACCTTCAGTTTTTCGCCGGTTTCCTGAATCACAGTACGTTTCCATGTTTCGGAGTATCCGGGTTGAGAAACTTTCGGATTTTGTTTATTGCCGTCTTTTTCTTTGATGTTGCCATCCATATAACGGGTAAACAGATATCCATAGAATTTTTTCCAGTCTCTTACCAGGTCATTACCGGTTTGTACGGAATAGTTTGTCAGATATTCAACTGCTTTAGCAGGATGTTGCTGATATAGCTCCAGTGCTTTTTTATCAATTTCTGGCGTCTTATTGATGTATCCATTTTCCAGAGCATCTATTTTTTGACGAATTTCCGGATGAATATCGCTATAACGGGTGTAGGCCAGATTGGTTACCTGATTGAAAACCCAGAAGGCGGCATCGTCAACAAATTCCATCATGCTGCCATATCCACGAGCAAAGAGTTCAGGGGCTTTGGTAGCCGATGAATACTGAGGGTAAAATACAGAACTGGCTGCATCATCTACACCAAACCAAATAATTCCACCTACCTCATCGGGTAACCATGAGCGCGATTGCGAAACAAATACAAAGCCGGTTTGTTGGGTTGCTGTTGCTCTTTCGTTCAGATAAGAAACGCCATCAACTTTCCATGTGAGGGGTCTCCAACGGTAAGGAACGCCGTAAGGACCGGCGCCCATATCCTTGCTCATATCCAGTTCGGTTCCTTCGAGGTGGTCGCGCATGAAATCCATCATATCACGAACCGTGATTTTGCGATTGGGTTTCACCCATAAAGGCATGCGGTTGTTCGCGTAGCCGGTGCGTTCGTCGTGGGTGATGTGGCCTTTTGCATAATCCCAATAATCGGCACCATTATCAATTACTTTGTTAAACATAGACCATACGCGGATTTCGCAGAAGCGGGCTGAGCTGAATTCTACGGGAGCGTAAGTATCTGAAAAACTGAATTCACTATCAGCTACTTTATCGGTGATGTATCCGCGTTGGCGGGCGAAAGAAATAACATCGGCAGCATAGATTACGCTGATGTCGGGATCGTTGATTTTGTGGAGGTTATTGGAAGAAATGGAAGTCTTTAAATCTTCGAGCGGGAAGGTAGTGATACGTGCCTGATTGGCATGACTGCTAACGTAGCCGTCAGGAATACGCATGGCAACCCAAAGAGCACCTTTTTGCCCACTCTGGAATGCTTCTATGAGTGCTTTAGCGTGTTTGGCTGCATTTTCTTTTCCGGTGATGCTGGTAAGCATATCGGTAAAGTCTTTATCGGAATACCATGATTTTCCATTCAGTCTTTTCAGTGATTTAAGAAAATTTGAAGGGACTCCCGATTTTTCAAGGGCTTTGAATTTCCAGGTATCAATGGTGATGGTTTTTCCTTTGCCTATCATTTCGAGTATCCATACTTCGTTTTTATCGGAAATTGAAAATGATTCACCGGAGCTGTAATATCCATAATCGTCCACCAGCTGTATCATTGTTTTGATGGCTTCGCGGGCATTGCGCGATCTTTGCAGCGATAAATAAATGAGTCCGCCATAATCGACTATGGTACCGGGACCATTGGCTAATTCTTCGCGTCCACCATACGTTGTTTCGCCAATGGAAACCTGAAATTGATTCATGTTTCCGTTAACGGTATATGTTCTTTCGGCCTGAAGAATTTTTCCCAAAAAATCGCCGGTATCCCATTCATACACATCCATCATCGTTCCTTTGGGGTAGGTGGCGGCCGCCCAATGGTATAATTCGCCATAAAGCACGTGTGAATCGGCTGAATAGCTAATCATGGTGCTGCCATCAGCACTGGCACCTTTGGTGATAAGATAATTGGTACAGGCATTCGCAGAATGGAAGCCAAAAACCATTAAAATCATCAAGGTGCTGATTGTCAAAAGTTTTTTCATTTTTATCAGGTTTGTAAGTAAATTTCGTCTCGCAAAAATAACAGAATTGCTGAAAACTAAACCATAAAGAATTCAGTACAGCAAATTACTGTTTATCATGAACGATGGTTGATTGCTTTAATAAAAGTTCTTCCTGTTCATTACGGAAGATATTTTCTACCACGTAAACATACGATAGGTTGTTATAATCGACGGAAAGGTTGAGGGTAATATCATAATAATCGCCTTCGTCGTATTTAAAATCGCTGATTGTTCCTATCATTATACCTTCGGGAAAGATGTATGAAAAACCGGAGGTAATAACCGAATCACCTTTATTTATTTGGATGTGAACAGGAATATTCAGCAGTCTGGCTTGACGATAATTTTTTCCTTCCCAAATAACAGAACCCAGCTGACTATTTTTAGCAAGTTTGGCGCTTATTACCGAAGCACTGTGAAGTAGTGACATAACCGATGAAAAGTTGGGAGAAACAGCCACAACAATTCCTGCAACCCCGGTTGGCGTTATCACTCCCATATCTTTTACGATGCCATTATTGGAACCTTTTTCAAGGATCATGAAATTATTTCGCTGGTTTACTGAATTACCGGTAACCTTTACGGGAATATAACGATATCTCTGTCGGTATAAGGTGTCATTAATCCAAAAGGATACCGTATCTGTTAGCATATACGCGTTGGGTGTAAAGGAGCGTAAAATGGCATTTTCGGTGGAAAGTAATTCGTTGGCTCGCCTCAACTTAAAATAGGAGGCCACTTCCTCTTGCGACTGTTTTACGGATCCGTTAATTTCGGATGAAACCCTAAAGAGGGCAGCTCCGGGATACTGGTTATACTGAACGATTAGAATAAATGCGATTACTTCAAGCAGCAAGGCCAGAAAGAAGAAATAATGCTTCCAGATGAACAGGAAGAGGTTTTTCATAGTTGGTAATCAGTTCTGAGTCGTCGTTCGTTTTATTTGATAAGGAAGGTAAACTTGTCGAAATTTTTGAGAGCAATACCTGTCCCACGAGCAACTGCGCGCAGAGGGTCTTCGGCCATATGAACAGGAAGCTGGGTTTTAAGGTGTAATCTTTTATCAAGTCCGCGAAGCATACTTCCGCCACCGGCGAGGTAGATTCCGGTGCGGAAAATATCGGCTGATAATTCAGGAGGGGTCATTTCGAGCGCATGCAAAACGGCTGTTTCTATTTTGCTGATAGATTTATCGAGGCAATGCGCTATTTCTGCATAATTTACCGTAATTTCTTTTGGAATACCCGTGAGCATATCACGACCATGGACCGGGTAATCCTGTGGGGGATTGTCCAAATCGGTAATGGCAGCACCTACTTCAATTTTAATGCGCTCCGACGTACGTTCACCGATGGTGATGTTGTGCTGTTTTTTCATGTATTCTTCAATATCCTTATTGAAATCGTCACCAGCAATACGTATTGATTCATTTGTAACAATACCTCCCAGAGCGATAACAGCAATTTCGGAGGTGCCACCTCCAATATCAACAATCATATTTCCGGTGGGTTCCATCACATCAATACCGATACCGATAGCGGCGGCCATAGGCTCGTGAATCAGCCTTACTTCTTTGGCGCCTGCCTGTTCAGCGCTGTCTTTAACGGCCCTTTCTTCTACTTCGGTAATTCCTGAAGGAATACAGATAACCATTTTCAGTGACTGGGGCAGAAAACTTTTTTTGCCGGGAATCATATTGATGAGCTCACGCATCATATATTCAGCAGCCTGAAAATCAGCTATAACGCCATCACGAAGGGGGCGTATTGTTTTAATATTCTCATGAGTTTTTCCATGCATTAATTGCGCTCGTTTTCCTACGGCTATTATTTTTCCGGAGGAACGTTCGAAAGCAACAATGGATGGTTCTTCCACAACCACTTTGTCGTTAAAGATGATGATGGTATTGGCTGTGCCAAGGTCCATCGCAATTTCTTTGGTAAAAAACGAGAATAGTCCCATATGATTTAAAGTGCGCTTAGGTCGTTTATTAGTGTTTAAAATGTCTGATACCGGTGAAAAGCATTCCAAGACCATGTTCATTGCAATATTCGATGGAATCTTTATCGCGAATGGAACCGCCGGGCTGAATAAACGCTGTAATACCAGCGTTATGTGCTATTTCAACTGAATCAGCGAAAGGGAAAAAAGCATCAGAAGCCAATACGGCACCTGTTAAGTTAAAACCAAATGCCGATGCTTTGGCCAACGCTTGTTTTACTGCGTCAACGCGGGAAGTTTGCCCTGTTCCACTGCCCAACAACTGCAGGTTTCGGGCTACTACAATAGCATTCGACTTCGTATGTTTTACAATGGTGTTTGCAAAAAGCAAATCATCCGTTAAAGTTGCATCTGGCTGTGTATTGCTTACACAACTTAGATCGGAGGGCTGCTCTTTTTTTAGGTCTTTTTGTTGAAAAGCAACGCCATTGAGTATGGTGCGATATTGGAAATCCGGCAATTTGCCATCTTTCCTCTGCAAAATTATTCTATTTTTCTTAGTACTAAGGATTTCGAAGGCAGATTTTTCATAATCGGGTGCTACGATAATTTCAAAGAAAATAGTATTGATTTCCTTAGCAGTAGCTTCATCAAGCTTTTGGTTGCATACAATTACGCCCCCAAAAGCGGAAACAGGATCGCCGGCAAGGGCATCTTGCCATGCTTGCAGCAGATTATCCCTAACGGCTACACCGCAGGCATTGTTGTGCTTTAAAATCGCAACGGAATGGTCTCCGAGTTCATCAATCAGATGCAGCCCGGCGTCAAGATCAAGGAGGTTATTATATGAAATTTCTTTCCCGTGAAGGTGTTCGAAAATATCGTCAAGATTGCCATAAAATGCCGCATTCTGATGCGGATTTTCTCCATATCGGAGGGAAGTGCTTCTCTGAATGCTTTGTTTGAAGACAGGAATATTCGTCTGTTGATTGAACCAGGAAAAAATGACGGAATCGTAATGGGATGACGTATTGAACGCTTCAGCAGCCAGTTTTTGACGTTCTGCTAATTCGGTAAATCCGTGTTGTTCATTAAGAATTCTGCTGAGTTCAGAGTACTGATTTATGGATGGGATAATAACAACGTCTTCAAAGTTCTTAGCGGCAGCCCGAATGAGACTAATTCCACCGATATCAATTTTTTCGATAATACTTTGCTCGTCATCGGTGGTGGCAAGGGTTTGTTCGAAAGGATAAAGATCGACTATTACCAAATCAATAGCTGGGATGTTGAATTCGGCAGCCTGAGAGCGATCCGATTCGTTTGACCGCCTGAATAAAATGCCACCAAATATGGCCGGATGAAGCGTTTTTACACGTCCTCCGAAGACTTCAGGAAATGAAGTAATATCTTCAACAGCGGTAACGGGAATGTTAAGGCTTTGAATAAAATCGTAGGTTCCGCCCGTGGAAAAGAGCCGGATACCCAAGGCATCCATTTTTTTTACCAGTGGTTCAAGACCTTCTTTATTATATACAGAAATCAGTGCGGACTGAATATTTTTTTTCATAAACTGAGCCAGAGTTATGGAAGTCAATAAATTAGAAATATCGAAATTGACTCTATATCGTTTTGCAAGTTTAGTCAAAAAATGCCCAATGCCCAAGAAGGAAATCGGATTCTTGTCATTAATAATGAAATTCGGATTTTTTGGTTCGCAAATTTTGAGTCTGGATCGTTTTTTCTTATGATTGGAGTTTGGGCTAAAGAATATTTTGGTAATAAATTTCGGGGAAGGGATAGGTGTCAACACTTGCTGCCGATTTGTAAATCCATGAATGACTCTCTCATGGCAATCGAATGTGTATAAGCATATAAACGTTTTACTGGGCTTCTGAATTTATTAAATACTGGCTGGCAAAAGGTTTTGCAAAGAAATAAATTTGCGTTTTAAGCGGTTATTATGGGTGATATCGGCGGGGTCTTCTGTAATTTTTTTCACTTTTCAGCGTCATTGAGTAATGAATAAATATGGGTAATGATCTTTGAATTGGTTTTCTGATTGCCCTGACAGCGATAAAATTATACCTTTGAAAGACAAAAAAACTTCGGCCATGCTTATTATCCTCCGGCTTATCCGCGAATCTTACCTTTTTGCTTTTCATGAGTTAAGGGTTAAAATGGGGCGCACAATTCTTGCTCTTCTGGGCATTACCATCGGTATCTTTTGTGTGATATCCGTGTTGTCAGTATTTGATAGTCTGGAAGTAAAAATCCGATCGTCAATCGAATCACTGGGCGATAATGTAGTGTATGTCCAAAAATGGCCCTGGATGTTTTCGAGTAATTATCCCTGGTGGAAATACATTAAACGGCCGGTCCCAACGCTGGAAGAAATGAAAGCAATACAGCAACGGTGCTACACTGCAGATGCCGTTGCTTTTATCATGGGAAGTAACCGGACCATAAAATTCAGGAGTAAGAGTATTGAGAATACCAGCGTGATGGCCATTTCTCATGATTATGATAAAACCCGCTCGTTCGAATTGGGTCTTGGTCGGTATTTTTCACCCATGGAGTCAGCAAATGGCAGGAATATCATTATCCTTGGAAGCGATGTTTCGTCACAACTTTTTGGACAGACCGAACCCATTGGTCAGATGGTAAAGATTTTCGGACGAAAGCTTGAGGTCGTCGGCGTGCTTAAAAAGGAAGGGGAAGGATTGGGAGAAAGTCTTGATCAACAAGTAATAGTTCCAATAAATTACGCCATTAACGTGTTGGACATTGATCGGGACGGAGCCCTTATTGTTAAGGCCAAACCAGGCATTGCCAAACAGGAGCTTATCGATGATCTTACCGGAATAATGCGCTCTGTCAGGCATTTAAGGCCGGGTCAGGAAGACAATTTTTCTATTAACGAAATTAGCCTCATCAGCAATACATTCGATCAATTCTTTAATGTTATGGCGATTATCGGATGGGTGATTGGTGGTTTCTCACTCCTCGTTGGCGGATTTGGAATTGCTAATATTATGTTCGTTTCTGTTAAAGAGCGTACAAGGATTATTGGACTTCAAAAATCGTTGGGGGCTAAAAATTACTTTATTCTTCTTCAGTTTTTATTCGAATCGGTATTTCTAAGCCTGTTTGGTGGTATTGCCGGATTGCTCATAATCTATTTCATGTCATTAATTGTTCAGCATGCCTTTGATTTTGAGATGATTTTATCCACCGGAAACATCATTCTCGGATTATCGGTTTCGATTATAATCGGTTTTGTATCCGGAATTATTCCTTCATATAATGCGGCCCGACTCGATCCGGTTGAAGCGATGCGTTCTACGTTCTAATCAGATTTTTTTCCTCCGGTTGATTAGGCCGGTAGCAATGGTTAGTAGTAGAAATAACACGGCGGCAAAAGAGGCAATTCGCCCGATATAATCGCCGTAGCGCACATAAAATGTAAGTTTTTTATTGGCGTTGATTTTTTGACGTATCACGCCTGATTTGAGATAGGGGAGCGATTGAGTGATTTCTCCTTTTTGATTAATAAAACAGCTTATCCCTGTATTTGCCGAACGGGCTATCGATCGGCGCGTTTCAATCGCGCGTAAGGGCGAGAATGATAAATGCTGACGGTGGCCTGCCGTATTTCCCCACCAACCATCGTTGGTAATGATAAATATTAATTCAGCACCATTATTGACAAATCCGGAAATAAACTCACCATAAACCGATTCATAGCAAATTGGAATTGCTATGGTGAGATCTTTGGAGCAATGATGAAATACCGTTCGTTCCGGGGCAAAGGCCAAACTGCCAACGGTGCCTCCCAAATCAAAAATAAGTTCTTGTAGCGGGCGGGTCAGGCTTGGAACAGGCAATTTTTCAGGTCCGGGTACGAGTTTTGATTTATGGTACATTCCGTATTTATGGGAGGTGTCTACATAAAATGCGGTATTATATGCATCGTAATAGCCTGTACCATTCGAAAACTTACGAACGGTATTTGATAATTTTTCGCCTTGCTCATAATATTTAAAAGTAGAGGCTCCTATTATTATCGTGGCCCAAGGATGTTTATCCACAAAGTTATCGAGCAGACGTATACTTTGAGCCGAATGAAGATTGTTTTGCCAAATGCTTTCCTGCAGTGCGGATTCCGGACAAACAATAAAATCGGTTAGGCTATCCGTCATTTTCATTGCCAGACCTATGTTTCGCCTGAAAGTTTCTTCCACGGGTAAGGTATATTGTTCTTCCCATGGATCAATATTTGGCTGAACCACAACCACATCCACAGGTTTTGACACTTCCTTATAGTTCTTAAACATGAGGGATGAAGTGATCATGGGAATAGCGACGATTAAAAAGAAAAATAAAGCCGGAACCCAAAACGCCTTAGCAGTTCGTCCACCTGCTAATCTACCCTTAATGGCCAGAAATAGTAATATGTTGGCCATAATAATCCATAAACTTCCGCCAAAAATACCGGTAAACTCATACCACTGAATCCATTGAATGGAGGTGGCAAAACCATTTCCAAGACTTAACCAGGGCCAGGAGGGATTCCAATGATGATGCAGATACTCAAAACCAATCCAGAAAAAAATCAAATACCATATATTCGCCTTTGAAGGCAGGGTACGGCGGGCAATATGGAAAATATTGAACACAAAGGCCATAAAAACAGCATTGAGCCCAACCGCAAAAACGCCACCCAATGGCGTCGCATTCCATATCCACCAGGTGGTGAGCCCATTCCATATCAGGAAACTGATGAAGGCCCATCGGAAAATTCTGAATTTCCCCGATTCGGCTTTATGCTCTAAAAGGTGATTTTCGATAAATAAGAGGGGTACAAAAGCGATAAAAAGCAAACCTGCAAAGCCGTTGGCAGGCCAGGCAGCGGTAAGTAACAGACCGGAAAGAACTGATAAGAGCCAGAAATGTTTTTTTTGCATGATGGCGGTATTGGAAGTATTACAAAGGTAAACATTCTCCATATCCCGCATACCACAGAAGGTTAATAATGGTTAGGAGATGAGTTTTTATAATTGAGTTGTCAAAATGCCTGGGATGCTTGTATCAAGGGAAACTTGGCTCGTCAAGGAACCCAAGAAAATTTTCGCGATGAATGGTCTTGTGACTTTTAATCAGATAGTGATCGCTTAAGCGTGATGAGTATGTTTTCCGGATACCACCGATTCCAAAAAATCCTCTTAATCCAGGTATCTCATCACATTAGTTTTCCCCAAATTCAATATAAAATCAGGGAAAACATCATCGTTTAACCGATTTTACAAAGGAAAACCTTACAATAATTAGTATTTGTCAAACTAGCGTTTATCCAAACGATGGAACATTTTGCGGTATGTAAGGCGTATTGGATATACAATTGTTATTTATCTTTGTACAAATCGCTTCGAAATAATGAACATCTATCAACGGATTCTCCAGAAAAAAGACGAGGGTAAAAAGCAATTATCTATCTTAATTGACCCGGATAAGTCCGATAAACAGCATTTTAAAAATATTGCCCGTTTATCGATGGAGGCAAAAATTGATTATTTTTTTATCGGTGGCAGCTTATTATCCAATGATGCTTTAAGTCTTTGTCTGGATGTTTTATCATCTGAAACAGATATTCCGAAAGTAATTTTCCCCGGAAGCACCCTGCAAATGAATGCTCAAGCGGATGCCTTGCTTTTTCTTTCCCTTATTTCAGGTAGAAATCCTGAAATGCTTATAGGGCGACATGTTGAAGCGGCGCCATATCTTCGTAATTCGGGACTGGAAATTATTCCAACGGGTTACATTCTGATTAGTGGCGGGCGTGTAACAACCGTGCAATATATGAGTAATACGCTTCCCATTCCTGCTGATAAACCCCAGATAGCTGTTTGCACTGCCATGGCCGGTGAAATGCTTGGTTTGAAATTGATTTTTCTGGAAGCTGGCTCCGGAGCTGATTCTCCGGTGCCAGCCAATTTAATTGAACAGGTTCGCCAAAACATTGAACTTCCCATCATTGTTGGTGGTGGAATTAAAAATTCACTGTTAGCCGAAATGGCACTGAAAGCGGGTGCCGATTTAATTGTAGTTGGTAATGCGGCTGAAAAAAACCCAAATCTTATCGCCGAAATAGCCCGTTGTGTTCACGCTTTTCCGAAATAAGCGTATTTATTGCAGAAGGATTTTTGTAGATGCTTCCTGATTTTTAGTGGTGATTCTCACGATGTTAATCCCATGAATATTCTCTGGTATTTTTGCCTTTAAGATTTTTTGGCTGATTAATTCCGGGCTTACAGAATACAATTTTTGTCCTTGAATATTATGGATTTCTAGGAGAAATGGCGCTTGTAAATTCTCCAAACTTTGAATTAAAATTGAATTGGAGGCAGAATCAAATTGTATTTGTAAACTTTTTTGATGAGATGTTTGAATGATACCGCTGCCGGTTCCAAAGAAATATTCCAGAATTTCTGCCTGACGGGCTTTCCAATTTCCCCAGCTGTGGCCTTCGTGAAATTCGTGATATACATATTGGTAACCCAGATTCTCGAGTTGTTGCTTGAAATTTTTCACCATAGGTATTAGAATGGGAATATCATATGTGCCAATATCAATATAAAATTTGAGGTTTAAAAACCCGCCGTTTTGAAGTGTGGTGGTTATATTGTTCTGAATATTACTTGATTGTGCCGCTACTAATCCAAATATTTCAGGATGAGAAACTGCCAGCCACAGCGAAATATTTCCTCCATTACTCGCTCCCATATTTGCTCTTTGTGAAGCTTCTTTAACAGTAGAAAACCGTCCGTCAACCCAGCTTACCACTTCTTCCGTAATAAATTTCGTGAATGCATTTTGCTGACTTCCGGCATATTCGTCCGTTCGGTTAACCGGAGGAATAAAAACTGCTATTATTGGTTTAATCCGGTTTTCTGAGATTAGATTATCAAGCACATTTTTAATGGACGCTAATGCAAGATAGCCGTCACCATCATGAAAATAAATGCTCGGATATTGTTGTTGGGGGCTATAGCCAGGAGGGGTATATACCCAGATTTTACGTGAATTTTGAAGGTTTGTGCTAAAAAAATTCGTGTCGAAGACGCTTCCATGGGCGATACCGGCATTATAAATGACTTCAGTCGGCAAAATGTAATCAGGCATCCTCAATTCTGAATTAGCACCGAATCCGCCGGCACAGGTGTATGGATTTCGGGGATCCAATATCCAATTACTGCCATTTACAATAAACTTATAGTCGAGGCGGGCATCCGATTCATAAACTTCGCTTCTGTACCAGAAATTTGTTCCGGAAACGTGGAGCAAACTTTGACTTGGATTCCAGTTGGTGGCATCACCGGCCATACTTAGCTGCTGTGCTGAACCTGTGAAAATGAAATGACACAAACTATCCGACTCCGTTACCGGAAAACGTGGTTGGGCCAAAATAAAACTATCAACAATGGCCTGCCGTGAGCTTTCAGGAAGCAAACTTATCCGATTTATGAACGATTGAAAATTTTGTGAATAAACCGGATTAAATATAAACAGGCAAAATATAAGAACTGTTTTTTTCCATGCCCATTGGTTAATATTCATAGTGATTAGTTTTAAATTTTCAGATATGCAAAAGAGAATTCACAAAGTTATATTTTAATCGGGACGAATGCTGATTGTAATCTATCTGAACAAGAAGACATTAAATGTGTTATTGATTAATCAAAATGCGATTTTAATTGTTATTAGAGAAAACGGCCGGTCTTTACAAACAACTGTCAGTGAATCAGACAAAATTCGAGGTTTTTATTAATTTGAACAAAACAAGCCAGTAAGCATATTATGAAACTGAAATTTGAATATCAATTTGTTATTATTTATATTATTTTGGGTGGTCTGTGGATTCTTTCCACCGATTGGATTCTATTGTCAATTATTGATGATATCAATGTTTTATCTGAAATTCAGACGTATAAAGGCTGGTTTTATGTGACTATATCTGCACTCATTTTCTTTTTGATTATACGCAGCCATCTAATAAAAGTGAGGA
This sequence comes from Bacteroidales bacterium, assembly GCA_030656615.1. Taxonomy (GTDB): domain Bacteria; phylum Bacteroidota; class Bacteroidia; order Bacteroidales; family TTA-H9; genus JAUSOY01. The sequence goes on from JAUSOY010000050.1 coordinate 18,878, forward strand.
AGGCAGAGCAGACTGTCAGAGAAAGTGAAAGGCTTAAAACAGCTTTTTTACAGAACATCTCGCATGAAGTCAGAACGCCTTTAAATGGCATCATGGGTTTTAGTAGCCTCTTTAGTGAGGACAGTAGCTTATCGCATGAGAAAGTTGTATTGTATTCGTCCATTATTTATAAAAATTCCCTGCAATTATTATCAACCATTAATAATGTACTTGATATTTCCTTAATGGAGTCAGGCCAAATAAAGCCCAATGATGAAGTATTTGATTTGAATACACTCATGTTGGATATCAAAGCAAAGCATTCCGGTGATTTAAATAAGGAAACTCGATTTGTTCTTGAAACTCCTAAAAATCTGTCATCCCTTACAATTGAAAGTGATCGTAACCTGATAAAGCAAGTGCTTGATAATCTGGTTAATAATGCTATTAAATTCACACATGATGGACAGGTGACTTTTGGATATGAAAAGGGGGAGAGTGAAATTGTGTTTTATGTCAAGGATACGGGGATTGGCATTTCTACAAAATATCATAAAGCCATTTTTGAGAATTTTTCTCAGGCCGATTACGGAAATTCAACTCTTTATGGCGGTACCGGATTGGGTCTGGCCATTTGCAAATCATTGGTCAAAATATTGAAAGGAGAATTACGGATGCAATCGGAAGAATGCAAAGGCTCCGAATTTTTTGTGAAAATCCCCTGTAAAATCACAGAATATAATATTGCAAAAAATGAGCAGACGCTTGTTATTCCCACGAATACTACCGTTTTAATCGTGGAAGATGATCAGTCTAATCAGGATTATCTTGGTGAGTTGTTTAAATCGCAAACCGTAAACACCTTATATGCCGGGAATGGCAAGGAGGCTATTCAATTGTGTGCCGAAAATCCAGCCATTAGTATTGTGTTAATGGATTTGAAGATGCCTGTTATGGATGGAATACAAGCCACCCGTGAAATCAGGCAGAATTTCCCGGAAATGCCTATAATTGTTCAAACAGCTTTTGCTTTGAATCGTGATAAAGAAAGGGCAATGAAGGCCGGAGCAAGCGGTTTTATTGCCAAACCATATACAAAGGAAGATTTATTCGCTTTGATGGTGAAACATTTATAAATCCTGCAAAGCGGTTTAATTTGAGGCTTTTAGATTATTGCATAACCATTATTCATCTTGATTGTATATTTTTGCAGCCGAAATTAATTTGAATGATAGATACAAAACCGAAGGCCGAAACGACCATACTTATTGGAATTATAACATCTTCGCAAACAGAATTGCAGGTTAATGAATACCTGGACGAACTTGAATTTTTAGTTGAAACTGCGGGTGGTATTGTTAAAAAACTCTTTATTCAGCGCATGTCGCATCCGGATGCCCGCACATTTCTTGGATCTGGAAAACTTGACGAGGTTGCTGCCTACATCGAAGAAAATCAAATTGCTACGGCCGTTTTTGACGATGAATTGAATTCTTCTCAATTCAGAAATGTGGAGAAAATTCTGAAGTGTAAAATCCTTGACAGAAATAATCTTATTCTTGATATTTTTGCCAAAAGAGCTCGTACAGCACATGCCCGTACGCAGGTAGAGCTGGCACAATATCAATATCTTCTTCCCAGGCTTACGCGATTATGGACCCATTTGGAAAAGCAACGTGGAGGAATTGGAATGCGTGGCCCGGGTGAAAAAGAAATAGAAACTGACCGCCGTATAATCCGTGATCGAATTGCCTTGTTGAAAGAAAGGCTTCGCGATATCGATAAAATAAATGTTACCCAGCGTAAAAACCGTGGTGAACTGATACGCATAGCCCTGGTGGGTTATACCAATGTGGGTAAGTCTACTTTAATGAATCTGATGAGTAAATCGGATGTTTTTGCCGAGAATAAACTCTTTGCTACGCTTGATACCACCGTTCGTAAAGTAGTTATCGGGCAAACACCATTTCTGCTTTCCGATACCGTAGGATTCATTCGTAAACTGCCTCATCAGTTGGTCGAGTCGTTTAAATCAACGCTTGATGAAGTGCGCGAAGCGGATATTTTGGTACACGTGGTCGATATTTCCCACGCTGCCATGAGCGATCAGATCAGTGTTGTTAAACAAACCCTCATAGAAATTGGTGCCGGCGATAAGCCTGTTATGATGGTTTTTAATAAAATAGATGCCATACCCGAAAAGCGAAAAGAAGGGGATGATGAGGGCATTGTTACGCTTGACGATTACCGTAGAAGCTGGATGGCCAGCGAGAATGCACCAGCCGTATTTATTTCTGCACTTCATAAAGACGGACTGGAAGATTTGCGACAGGAATTGGCTGTCAGGGTCCGGGATTTATATCGCGAACGCTACCCTTACCGCACAGGCTACGATGATTTTGGTTGAGAAATCAATTCACGTAATTTATTTTTAATCGGGTACAACTTTTGGAGGCCTGAAACGGATTTTGTTATCCAGCGAATCACGCATGAAAAATATCCGCTTTTCTTTACCCATGTCGTATTCTGAAATGCGTATCAGTCGGCCTTTTTTGTTGTAAATTTTCCATTTTCCATGAAAATAATACGCGATATCGTCTTTCGTGCGGAGTATTATTGCCCGGCCCTTTCGCTCGAGCCGGCCCTCATCATAATAGCGCACTTTAAGGTAATTTTTTCGGTATCTGAAACTGGCATACACTACGCCTTTCGAATCGTAGAATTTTGATTTTTTATATTCTATATCATCAAGAAACCAGCCATCGTACAGTTTAATTTTAGAATTTTCGTCCCAGTATTGCACCCATCGGCCTTCCCTTTTTCCGGTTTCATCGATCTGGTTCCGATTTGGTTTTTTTATAATAGAACAGGATGCAAAACCTGTAATGACAATGATATAAAGTATGATTTTTTGCATAAAAACAATATGCTTAATTGGTTTGAGGGTACAAGTGAGTGCTGATAGCAAATCACTTGTACCCCGTTTTCTTATTTATCGTCCTTTTTATCAACGTCCAGCTTAAATTTTATGGGCATATTATAAACAACGGCTACTGCTTCGCCTTGTAAATTCAAACCCGGATTCCATTTGGGCATCGATTTTATAGCAGCCACAGCTTCTTCGTCGCAGCCACTTCCTATGCCCCTTAGTATTTTTACATCAGAAATACTTCCATCACGCTTTACAAGAAATGTAATATAAACAGTTCCTTGTACCTTATTCTTTTTAGCGTTTTCAGGATATTTCAGGTTGCTTTGCAGGTATTCAATTCGGGCTTGATCTCCACCGGGGAAAGAAGGATGCTGTTTAATTTGATTAAATTCTGCGACAGGTTCAGAAGAGTCGAGGGCAAATTTAACTGGAAGAGTATTTGAAGATTTAACTCCTTTACCTTCCTTCATAACGGGGATCCATTTCTTACAGAGTTTCAATACACGCAATGCTTCTGCGTCGCATTCATTATCAAAACCTTTTATAACTTTTACTTCGCCAAGGCTACCGTCTGCCTCAACAAAAAACTGAAGGTATACAATTCCGGAAAGACCTTTGGTGCGGGCGCTCTCCGGATAACGGATGTTGCTTTTTATAAAGCTTATCAGGGCGTCATGACCTCCGGGATATTGAGCAGAAATCGAAGTTTCGGTATCCTGAGGTGTTGAGATTCCCGCTTTTAGGGGTTTCTGAAATAGTAGGACAGACCCGCCGAGCATCAGCAGGCTAATAAGGCTGATTAGTACAGGACGTAATCTGCCTGTAGGTTTGTTTTGACTTAGGTGAATCATTTGTAATCGGTTTTTAAGAGTTTTTTGTGTGAAGGTGCTTACCAGCGGAAGTTGAATTCCTGTAAGTGATTCGAATAAATGTTGTTTGTAATGATATAAATCCTGATAAAAGTTTTTTGTGTGGTAATCGGCCAGATATTCATGATTTTGAACAATTAAACGACGGAAAATCCAAAGGATGGGATTGAACCAAAACAGGCAACATAGAATTTCTGCCAGTAATACATCCAGTGAATGCCATTGCCTGATATGTTCCATTTCGTGCGCTATTATTCCTTTACGTCGATGTGGCAGCGGATTTAGGGCTGGAATTACCATACAATTCAAAAACGACCAGGCTGGTGTTTGTTTTTGTGTAAGAAATATTCTGAGACGGCCGAATTTTATATTTTCGGAACCCGTCAACGATAAGCGTAAATAAATCAACTTATTTATAAATATGGTAATTAGTAAAAAGCTGATGAGATACGGAATATATAGTTGCCAGTTAGAACTTTCCTGTGCTGAACCGAGGGCGCTACCCACGTTTACCGGTACTTCATTTAATAGAATGAGTGGCATCTTTATAGGTGGTGCAGAAAAGTCAAGTTCAATGAATGGGAGTACGATTGGGAGAACCATCGCCGAAAGAAGATAAATCCTTCGAAATCGGAATTGTGTAACTTTTTGAAGAAAAACCATATATATCAGCAATATGACTGCCGATATCCATATGCTTTTTGATGCGTAGGCAATAAGTTCATTCATGATCCGGAAGTTTTTTTTCAATTTCTTTATCAATCATCCGTCGTATGGCCTCCAGTTCTTCGAGGCTGAGGTTTTCTTCGCGGGTGAAGAAGGAAGCGAGGCTTTTATATGAATTTCCGAAATAATTACTCATGAAATTGCGGAAAAAAACATGAGAATATGCTTTTTTTTGTACGAGTGGAAAATACTCATGCGTGCGCCCAAAGGCCGTATGACCCACAAATCCCTTTTGCTCTAAAATACGGACGATTGTAGAAACAGTATTGTAAGCAGGACGTGGTTCCGGAAGTTGTGAAAGAATATCGTTAACAAATCCTTTTTCAATACTCCACAATACCTGCATAATCTGTTCTTCGGCACGGGTTAGTTCTTTCATAATTAGGCAATTTTGTAATCTGTCAATTGATAACGGCAAAGTTATAACTAAATTGTTAGTTTGTCAACTAATTTTTTAATTATAGAATATTTGATGAAGTTTATTACTTCAAAAAGGAAGGAATGAAAAGTTATTTGACGTTTTCAAGTTACAAATTTTGAGTGATTTATTTTTTATTTTTAGACAATCAGGATGATTTTTGTGATAAAAAAACTCCGTCAAAAGCGGACATTTGCATATTCGAAAGCATCATGAAACCGGCTGTCTTATAATTTCTCTTAAAAACCGCTTCATTATGAACGTGTCAACAATATTGAAAACCTGTGAATTATATAGTGTAATAATAAAGATTATTAATGCTTTTGGGTGAAAAATTGTTTACCTTTATCCAAATCATTAATCATTAATTAATAAACATGATATACATATATATAGCTGCTGTTGTACTATTGATATTTTTTTCCGGAGTTCGAATTGTACGTCCTACACACAAGGGATTAATAGAACGTCTTGGAAAATACAGAAAACTGGCGGAGCCTGGTTTTCATTGGATCATCCCTGTAATTGATCGCTTATTTTTAGTGAATATTACCGAGCAAATGATTGATGCCGAACCGCAAGAAATTATCACAAACGATAATCTGAATGCCAGTGTGGATGCGCAGGTGTATTTCAGGGTGAAATCGGATGAAGATAGCGTTAAAGGTTCCACATATGATGTGGATAATTATAAGTGGCAGATTGTTAATCTGGCCCGTACCACGCTTCGTAATATTATTGGAACACTCACACTGAAGTCGGCAAATAGCGAAAGGGGAAAGATTAATACCGAGTTACACGAAACCCTTCACAAAGAAACTAAAACGTGGGGTATTGAAATTATCCGTACCGAGCTTAAACAAATCGATCCTCCCTCCGATGTTCAGGAAACCATGAATAAGGTGGTTAAGGCCGAAAATGAAAAAATTGCAGCAATTGATTCAGCAACAGCTGCTGAAACGGTGGCCGACGGAATCAAACGTGCAAAAATTAAAGAAGCGGAAGGCTCCAAACGTGCAAAAATTTTGCAAGCCGAAGGCGATGCAGAAGCCATTAAGTTAGTTAATGAAGCGGCTGAAAAATATTTTATTGGAAATGCCCAATTGCTTCGTAAATTGCAAGCTATGGAGGTAGCCCTTCAAAACAATGCAAAGATCGTAATTCCAACCGGATCCGATTTGATTAATGTCATCGGAGAAATGGCCGGTATTGTACCTATTAAAAACAAATAAACAAACAATTATGAATCAGGGAACAGTTAAGTTTTTCAACGAATTAAAAGGATTCGGATTTATCAAAGATGATAAGACGGGCAAAGATTTCTTTGTTGGTGCTAATGGATTAAAAGTTGCGATTAAAGAAAATGACAAAGTAAGTTTTGATATTGAAGAAGGTCCAAAAGGCCCAATTGCTACCAATGTAAAAAATATTGGCTGATTGTAAATTTTTTATCCGGCAGATAAACCAGTAACGCCTGTCTGATGCTAATTATTGATTATTAATAGTAACCATCAGATACGTGTTTTCCTTTGCCTTTATTGGTGAAATCTGCCGGATGAAAACAGTATTAAATTCTAAAATCTCATACAATGTCAAAAGAAAAAGAAGGAAAGGAAAAGTCGGTAAAAAAACTGCCTACGAAAACCCTGAAAGAAAAAAGAGCCGCTAAGGAAGCGAAACGACAGGAAAAAAGTCAGGGTGGAAAAATTTAATTCCACATACTGATTCTCTTCGTATTAAAGGATTGTATTATGGACGAAGTGCCGGCATCGCTGGTGTTTCGTCTTTTTTGTTTCGACTAAGTGGCTTCGAGACATGACTATTAGAGACCGGAGCCTGAATCTTTCGAAGGCTCGGCCTTTTGTCCTACTTTCTTGAATGTATGGCAACCGTTTCAAATGCTCCTTAGAAATTCTTGACGTAAACACACTTTTCGAATTTAATTGATGATACAGATTTGGTTCCGCCTTCGGAAAAATGCGTGAAGAAAATCCATAAGCGAGGCGATAAGAATCCTGTGTTGTTTGACGACGTTAGGCACCGTAGGTGACTATAAGGAGGAGTTCACAGGATTCAGCCGGAGGAATGGATTTTTAGCAATTTTTCCGGCAGCGGCGGGGTTTTTTGCATCCTTTTTTGACCTGGAGCAAAAAAGGATGAGAGTAAATACAATGCTGTTTTATTGCCTGTACAGTACCTGTATCGTCCTAAAAAAGTTGACAGTTTATTTTTAATCCTGTTTTAAGTTGACATTTATTAATGCTTTTTGTCAACCTATTTCAGGACAAGACACACACCCTTCCCACAGGTGGGGGAAGGGTTGGGGATGGGGGCAAAAAAATCCCCTCTTATCCTTTAGAAAATCCATTGGAAAGAGGGGAGGAGCTATGTATGAGAAAACTTAGCGCGGTGGAGCGGCAGCCATCGATGCCGGTACCTTGATTTTATCGTCTTTTTTTATTCCGTCCATCACTTCAATATTAATTCCATCAGACAGGCCGGTTTTTAGATTTCGCCTTTCAAAAACCTGCGGCGAGGTTTCAATTTCTACAAATGGCTGCTCCTTATCGAACTGTAATAAGCCTTCCGGAATGGCCAGGACGGAATCGCGGCGGTCGAGAACAATATCGGCATTGGCACTGTATCCTGCCCGTACGAAAACATCTTCGCGCAATTTTACAGCGGCTTTTATTTCAAACTGTATAGCACCGTTTTCGAGTACGCCTTTGGGCGAAATATGTTCGAGTATTGCATCCAGTTTATGACTTTCGATAGCCCCAATGGTAAGGATGAGTGGCATTCCTTCTTTAATTTTGCCAACTTCTGTTTCATCCACCTTGCCTTTAAATATCATTTCGCCCATATCGGCTACGGTGGCAATGGTTGTTCCGTCGTTAAATGTATTGCTTTCGATTACCTGACGACCCAATTCTACGGGTACCGCCAATACCATGCCTGAAATGGTCGCTGTTACAATGGTATTGGAACTGCTTCCGCTTTGCTTTGTCTGCCCCTCTTTAATCAACTGAAGGTTGTTTTCGGCATCATTCAGTTCTTCGCGGGCCGATTTAAACGACACTTCATATTTTTGAAATTCAGCAACAGGAATTACCTTGTTTTTTAATAATTCAGCATAGCGATCATATTCGGTACGGGAATTTTCGAGGTTTATTTTTGCACGGTTCACTCTTGATTCGGCAGAGTTCAGGCTCACCATATTCGGTATAATTCGTATCCGTGCAATTCGATCGCCCTTTTGAATGATTTTTCCGGGTTCCACAAAAATTTCTTCGATAATACCCGACACCTTCGGTTTAATCTCGATTTCCTTGCGCGGCACCACCGAACCGGTAGCCACTGTTTTTTGTATGATATTCGTCTTTTCAGGGCTACGGGTCTCATAAATTACCGGTTTCTTTTGCGATTTCTGATAAAGGAAGTATATGGTTCCACCGAATAATCCTACAATTATCACTGCGGCAAGAATTTTTAATATGGTTTTCATAGCTTGTATATAGTTTCTAATGTTGTATTTATCGGATTCAAATTATGATGATTTGAAGTCTACATTTCATAGCGTAAGGCATCGATGGGTTTAATGGTTACCGCCTTCCGGGCAGGGATGATACCGGCTAAAGCACCGGAGAAAACAAGAATAATGAGGGCTGTTACGGCCACCTGAAAACTGACATTCGGATTGGCAAACATCATCGTTTCAGTATTCATGCCAGAAATTGCCATGTTTACTGCTTCCAGAACACCTACTCCGGCTACCAGTCCAAAATATCCGGCAAATGAGGTCAGGATTACAGATTCCATCAATATCTGGCTGACAATTATCCATGGTGAAGCACCAATGGCTCTTTGTACACCTATTTCACGGGTTCGTTCTTTTACAACCACCAGCATGATGTTGCTGATTCCAATAACACCGGCCATAAGTGTTCCAATACCAACTATCCACACCAGAATGCTGATTCCCGAGAAAAGCCTCTGCATTTTCAGATATTCGTTTTCGAGATTAAAGGAGCCCACGGCCCGCTTGTCATCAGGATGGATTTTATGGCGCTGGCGCATCAGGCTTTTAATTTTTTCTTCCATGCTCGACACAGCAATTCCTTTTTTGGCAGTGATGCTGTACCAGCCAACCCGATCGCCGTAATTGTAGGTTTTTTGAAGTGTGGTAAAAGGAAGCATCACCGTTTGATTTTCTTGTTCGGCCTGCCGGTCTTTTTTGCGTGATGAAAAAATTCCACAAACCTGAAAATAAACGCCCTGGACCTGAATGTATTGTCCTATCGGATCTTCATCCTTATTAAAGAGCTCATTTTTAACCCTTTCGCCTATGACACATACTTTTCTCTTTTCGTCAATATCGCCCTGATTAATAAATCGTCCTTTGAGAATATTTAAAGGTTCGATAAGATTATATGCCGGGTAATCGCCTTGTATGGTATAGGCTCCGGTGCGTTCGGCCCTGATTACATTATTACCTCCTTCGCCGGCCCAGCCTTGCAGTCGGGGAGCAATGTATTCGATTTCGGGTATTTGATCCGTCAATGCACGGGTATCGCTGTTGTCGAAATTGTAATATCTGCCACGTGGTAATCCTTTATAGGGCATGGATGTTTGCTGCGTCCACATGAACATGCTGTTGGTAGCCATATCACCAAAACCTGCATTGGCGCCGTTTTGCAATCCATTTCCTGAACCCAGCATGATAATCAGCATAAATATTCCCCAAAACACGCCAAATGCTGTAAAGAAGGTACGTACCTTATTCTTTTTAAGGGTGATGTATATCTCCTGCCAGCGGTCGAGATCAAACATAGCGGTATGTTTTTAGGTTTTTATTCATCGCGCAGGGCTTCAATGGGTTTAACGGCGGCAGCGCGTCTTGCGGGAACAAATCCGGCAACGGCACCCGCAGCAATCAGAAGTAAAGTGGTACCAATGGCTACATTAAAATTGATTTCGGGATTGGCAAAATAATCAACGCCCTGAATCATTTTTGCCATACCTTCCAGCGTGGCAACGCCAATTACCAATCCTACATAACCTGCAAATCCAGTGATAAGTACCGATTCCTGAAGAATCAGACTGATGATGCTCCACGGACTGGCTCCCAATGCTTTACGTATACCTATTTCCTTTGTTCGTTCTTTTACTACTATCATCATGATATTACTGACGCCTACGATGCCGGCGATAATGGTTCCAATACCGATAATCCAGATAAAGACGCGAATTCCGGCAAAGAGGTTCATGAATTTTTCGTACTCCTTGATGGTATTAAAGATAAAAAGGGCTCTTTGGTCATCCGGGGCGAAGCGGTGACGGACCGACATTTTTTCTCTTACGGTTTGTTCTACGGCCTGACTTTCTGCGGTGCTTGCCCCGTCGAGTATGATACAGACATTATTAATATCGCGTCCGCGGTTAAAAACTTTTTGTGCCGTAGTAATCGGTATATAAATGCGCGATAAGTCACGGTCGCCGCCGGGGTCATCAAAAACGCCCACCACCTGAAAAGGCACATTGTTTACTTTTATATATTTTCCCAGCGGTGCTTCACCATTTTTAAAGAGGGCCTCAGCCACCAAACGACCCATGGCCACCGTTTTTCTTGATTGATCCACATCGGCCTTCACTAGAAAACGACCCTGTATAAGAGTCAGGGATTCTACCTGGCTATATGCCGGATGAACGGCAAAAATATCGAAGCTGCCGAATTGATTTTTATAGGACAGGGAAGAGGTACCAAAAATGCGTGTTCTGGCTGAAGAGGCCGTTACATTATCCAGACCTGATAGCAACGAGTGGTCATCATCGGTAAAGCGGATAAAACTACCTGCCTTTAGTCCTTTATAGGGTTTGGAAGTCATTCCGGGATTGATGGAAATATAATTGACGGCATCGCCGGCAAATTCTTTTCGCACACCATTTTCGAGTCCGTAGCCCGAGCCCAGCAGTACCACCAGCATAATAATTCCCCAGGCCACACTAAAGCCGGTGAGGAAAGTCCGCATTTTGTTTTTACGGATGGTACTGAAGATTTCGTTCCATTTGTCGCGATCAAACATGGTACTTATGGGTTAGATGCGAATGAAAGGTTTTTTATTTTTTGTACATCGCCATTACGAATATTTTCAGCAATAACGCCATCATTAAGGCGAATAATCCGGCTGGTCATGGCGGCAATATCGTGTTCGTGGGTTACAATGAGAATGGTGATGCCTTGCCGGTTTATCTCCTTCAGAATTTCCATTACCTCGTAGGATGTTTGAGAATCGAGTGCCCCCGTGGGTTCATCAGCCAGAATAAGTTTTGCACCAGAAATCAATGCACGGGCAATGGCCACTCGCTGTTTTTGTCCGCCCGATAATTCACTGGGATGATGGTGCGCCCATTCTTTTAGCCCCAGACGTTCCAAGTATTCCATGGCAATCCGGTTGCGTTGCTTGCGGTTTACCTTTTGATAATACAGAGGAAGTGCTACATTTTCCATTGCATTTTTGAAGGAAATCAGATTAAACGATTGGAAAACGAATCCAATCATTTCATTGCGAAGTGCGGCCGCTTTGGTTTCATTCATCGGGCCAATTATACGGCCATTCAGATGATAGCTGCCCTCATCATAATTATCGAGAATGCCGAGTACATTTAGCAATGTAGATTTTCCGGAACCCGAAGAACCCATAATGGATACAAATTCGCCGGGTTCAATATCCAAATCGATGCCTTTAAGCACATGAAGGCTTGTGGAATCGGTGTGATAGGATTTATGAATGTTTTTGAGTGAAATCATGAGAAACGATTGGACTGATTGTGATGCATTTATTATGCCAAAACGGGATACGGGTGTATATAGAGTCTGTCTTTAAACTTAAATTGTTGATAACTAATATAATAACTTAACGATAAAAATATTTTGGGTATAAGAAGAATAAGTATCTTAGTATTAAAGATACAGGCATTATGAAACTATTCAACGACTTGACCCTAAAA
>JAUSOY010000060.1 GCA_030656615.1 Bacteroidales bacterium
GTTTAATACAACCCTATTCGATTTACCTTCACATGCTGGCGAAGAAATGATTTCAATTAATAACCACGAATATGCTTTTTGCGGACAAGTTTATTATTCTTTATTTGCTCCCTTTGATGGGTTTGTGTGTAAAATTGACAGCAGTTACAACATTTTATGGTTGGCCTATGCTAACGATGACTGCGACACCACCAACGAGAGCATCACAAAGGTTTGTCAGCTATCCGATGGCAGTTTTATGGCAACCGGATGGTCGCGCTCTAACGCCACCATGAACCTGCCTTACAACCTTTTTGTTGCCCATATCTCTGCCGACGGACAGGTATTAAACACACGGGTTTTTATGCCCTGGTATCCTGAGCACTCCAACCCGGGCAGAGGTATATGTACCACCACAGATGGTAATGTACTGGTTTTAAGCCACGAAATGCCCGGGCCGGGGCTATCCTGGCAAATTTGCCTCTATAAAATCACACCCCAGTGTGACACCCTATGGACTAAATTCGTTCCCGGACCAACAGGCTACGGCAGCAGCGGCAGCGATATGCGAAAAACTTCGGACGGTGGTTTTCTTATTTCCGGTTCAGCTTACCTTGACTACACCCCTTATGCAATGATTGCCCGCCTCGACAGCGAGGGAAATCAATTGTGGGCAGAAGCACACGACAACGGCAACTCCATGACCTTTATGGTGAATGTTACAGAAACTCAGGATGAGGGTGCTGCTGCCATTGGTTATACGTACAACAGTGGGTATTATTACATTTACTTTCTAAAAACCGATACCCTGGGGTTGGTTACCGGCAGGCAGGATGTTTTACCCCTGAGCAATGATTTTCAACTGAGTCCAAACCCGGCAAAACATTCATGCCATTTACAGTTTATGAGTGGTACCCGCCTTGTTCAATTATTTGATTTACAGGGCAGGCAGGTATTAAATCAAAGCATTAAACAGGGTGAGACCTCCGTTGATATTTCTCTCACCCATCTGCCCGCAGGCATTTATCTCTTGCATGTGCTTTCAGCAAACAATAAACAGGTGAAAAAACTGGTGAAAATTTAAAGGCAAAATTTTAAACCCGGCAATACGAATATTTTTCCGACTATAATCATTCTCACACGATTTAAATCGCCATTTGGCCGATATTTTTCAGGTTTGAAGTACGCATTCAGTTTACCGTTTATTTTTGCAAAGCACTTATAAACAAATCTTTTAACAAGGTATTGAAAAACATGAAGAAAAGTCTATTGTCTGCTTTAATGGGTCTAATGGCCACCGTTTCCATCGCCCAATCGTATCAACCCATGGTGAAAGAAGGCCGTTACTGGGATGTAGCCGATTACTCCGAATGGGCAACATGCAATTACGAAAATATGCTTCGGTACTACTTCGCAGGTGATACTACCATTGATGGAAGCGTGTACAAAAAAGTGTACCAGCATTTCTTTCTGTCTGGTTCAACATCAGGATTTTGTCCTCCTTTCGAAATTCAAACCGAAAGCGTGCTTAATCCTGTGTATATGATGTATGAAGATACACTTGCCCGGAAAGTCTATATACGGGTAGAAGGGCATTGTCTTACGGAAGCGGATTTAATGTATGATTTTAGCCTTGAATCAGGCGACACACTGCATTCAAACTATGCCGGTCAGGGAATGACGCTGATAGTGGCTTCCACCGAATACATCACGCTAAACAATGGCAAAGAGGTTAAAAAAGTAAATCTTGATAATGGCCAATATTACATTGAAGGAATTGGAGGTTCGTGCGGGATTTTCAATCCCATGGTCGAAGGCGTTGACTATTGGTCGGTAGCTGCCTGTGTCAAAGAAAATAATGAAGTTACCTTTGGAAATGATTGCGGTAATTATTTTGTAGGAATCTCTCAAACTGAACAAACACGCCTTGCCGACCTTCAGACCATAATAAGGGGAAGGACTTTAGAAATTATTTCATCAAAAAAACTGACTTCCGGCGAAATACAACTTTTTGACATACAGGGCCGTATGCTTTTAAAACGCCACACTTACGCATCGAATACCATTCGAATCGAGCTGCCTGCTACACTTCCTTTCGGTATGTTTTTTATACGTTTTCAGAACCCCGAAGTACAGTATAAAACCAAAGTATTACTTCAATAATTCGTTTTCTGTAATGGATAAGAGAAGGGGAGAAAATTTGGAAATGAATAATGGAGAATGAATCATTGAACGGCCTCCAAATGGCTATTAGTAATTTGTGAAAATACAAATCACATGAATTGTAAAAGTAATAGCTGTTTTTCTGGAAGCGGCAGGGTTTTTTGCTTGCTTTTTTGACCTGTAGCAAAAAACTAAGAAATCTAAAACAATTTATTCTGATTCTTAATAAACGCCTAACTTTCAGGCTGGATAAAGCCCCGGAAATATCGACGTATTTATGTCGGTAAGATAAGCACCAAAAAAAATCAAAAAGGGGAGGCAAATTTACTATCTTATTGTATTAATATATTATAGGGTGTGTATATTTGTATTACAACTTAGTAAAACGTTTTTGTTTAATACTGTTAGGTATATGCCAGGCAAAAATTTCAGATTGTCTTTTGGTATTTCTAAGCTTCGCTTTCATAGCCAGAAAACAGGTATATGTAAGCGAAGTCACGATTTTACGATGACGGCTGTTTATGGGTATTTTAACTTTCTTACTACTTTATTTTACGCTGTAATAACAAATGCTTTACAGGGATTTGTCAAAGACAATTTCTGTAATCATTTAATAATTAGGCGTTTACCCCCCCCCATTGATAAAATCTGTCTGAAACCTTGCGATGACTGTCAAGCCGGCCCGGGTTTCTCCTTCCGTCATGGTTTTTATCAACCGGGGGGAGTGTAAACCAGGTGTTTTAACCCTCAATTTTGAAATCAATCGTACTAATTACTCATAATAAAATGAAATGAAAATACATCAAATTATCGCTTCAATCCTGTTAATGCTGTTCGTTGCCCGCACAGGCCATGCACAAACCTATTATCCATTACCCGAGAATAATGCGTATTGGACAATTTTAGAGCCATACTGGAACAACTGGGATGATTATTTGTACCATGTTAAAGGAGATACCGTATTGAATGGAAAAACCTACAAAAAGGTATACAAGCTCAACGACCATCCTACAATTTACGATACCATTCGAAGTCTTCACTGTTTTATGCGTCAGGATGTTTCTGAAAAGAAGATTTGGTTTATCCTATATTTTTATGGCGAAACCGATGAAAAACTGGGTTACGATTTATCTGTAAATATCGGTGATACCGTAAGTCTGCCGGCTTTTGAATATCCGAGGTGGGGTCATTCGGGTGATTCTTTATTCGTTTTGCAACATGTGGATAGTGTAAATCTATCTTTAACTCTTTATACGAACAGTCAAGGCTGGAGAAAAGAGTTCAGGTTTTACAATATTGGGAAAGGCGAATTTTTTACTTATCTGGAAGGTGTATTTACCCAAAGCGACCTGTATCCTACAATACCGGATTCAACAGCGGGGCATAGTGTGTGCTTGCAAGTAGATACCCTGTTTTTTTCAGTGTTTGAGGGTTATTGTGGTTTTACATTTGTTGGTACGGATGAAATACCCATCGTAGCTGATTTCGAGATCTTTCCAAATCCGTGCAGCCATTTTGTCAATATCCGGCTCAAAAGCTCAAATAAAGCGGAAATCAGGATTTACGACAGTTTTGGAAGGTTGTGTATTACCCGGAATTTTAAGCCGCTTAATGAAACTCAGTCAATCGACATTTCAGGATTGCCTTCTGGTGTGTACTTTGCACAAATACATCGGGAAAATGAAATAATATCAGGAAAAATTATTGTTCAAAAAAACCAATAATAAAGCATGAGAAATACATTTGTTTTAGTCTGTATCTGTTTCATGTTTCTGCCAGGCGTAATTTTTTCTCAGCAAAAAATGCCCTATGTGGTTAAAATGCCCGTACAAAACCCTGTAGAAAATAAGGAAGCACCTAGTGGAAACGGCATTTGGCCTAAAGAATATGGTGGTCTTCAATGGACCGGCGGAGAAGATGTAGATGAATGTTATGATGGCGGATACCTTATTACGGGGAATTTGATTCATCCTAGTTATAGAAAGAAAATGCCTATTTTGACAAAAACGGATATAAACGGAACTAAGCTTTGGGAAAAGCGATATCAGGTACCTATTTCGTATAATTATAACTTTACATATGCAGCAAGTTCTGCGATGACTATTGATGGGGGTATTATCACGGTTGGAGCAACTAATTCTATAGATCAATGTATATCCGGATGTTATGATTTATTCGTTATGAAGCTTAATTCATGCGGAGAAAAGGAGTGGTGTATTGTATATTCTTCTCCAGGGATTGATGAATTTGGGACTGATATAAAAGAACTTCCGGATGGTAGTTTTGTGGCTCTATTTCATTTACATCCTACCAGTACAGTTAATGAAAAATTATGGCTTATGAAAATAGGGTCAGATGGAGAAATGATATGGAAAAAGACTTATTGCGATACGGTTACTGCTTTCAGGAGTGAAATGCCGTTCAATATTATTCTAACTTCTGACAATAATATTTTGGTGTCTGGTTATGCATATTATCATTCGCCCCCCTCAACTTCAGCTTGGTGTTGTATTCCTTTACATTTGAAAACTGACTGGGATGGTAATGATATATGGATAGGGGAATGGGCTTTTAGTCCTGAGTCTTTTTTAGGAGAAGTCCGGTATTCCGTTGAAGATAAATTCGGCAATTATTATACTACAGCAGGGATGTTTCATCCAGCCCAACCCTGTCAATGTGAACCAGGTGCTTTATTACAAACAAGTAAAGAAGGACAAATCATCCGCTATATTCCTTATGCTCAAAATTTGCAACGGAAATACGGTAGAGGAATGATAACAAGTATAAGTCTGTTAGATACCAATTTGTTTTTTTTAGCGCGCAGGTATCAGAATGCGTATGAATATCCACGTCTTACTGTAATGTTAAGCGATACTTTGGGCAATATGCTTAAAGATGAATTCATTATTACGGATCAGCATGGTATTTGGAGTTCTATTCAAACTTCAGATAAAAAAATTCTTATGACTACAGCTTTTTACGTGTTGCCAACCCACTGGGATACTTACCTCTATAAATTTAACAGGGATCTCGAATATGATGTTTATGACCCAAGAGTACTTACTTACGATAGCCTTTGCCCTTATGCAATTACATCCGATACCGTAGCACTGAATTGCAGCATTATAGTAGGCTTGGATGAGGTTTTTACCAATCCCATAAAAAACAGCTTGCAGATTTTTCCCAATCCTGCTACGGAAGAAATAAATATCATTCTACCTGAAAGCTACACCAGTGAATACCAAAGAGGAAGTCTAAGTGTTAAAACAGCCCATTATCAACGTCCCGATAATCTCGAACTAAGCATTACCAACAGTCTTGGACAAAAGGTTTATTCCACACCCGTGCAAAAAGATGCCACAAGTGTGGTGGTAAATCTAAGATCGTATCGCAGCGGTTTGTATCTGGTAAAAATAGCATCCCCCACCCAAATTCTATGGACAGGAAAGTTTTTAAAGGAATAAGGCAAGCGCGGTTTAAGTTACGAGTGTAGAAAAATGCAATGGAAAATGGATTAAAAATCAATAAATATGAAACAGATTAACGAAGGATTAAAATTTACACGAATCGCCGCCGTGCTTATAACACTTTATATGACGGCTTTTTCAGCTTTTTCGCAAAGTAATTGCTATACCTGTGGTCTAAACAACACTTCTTCTCTGGGCTCAGATAATTCTGTAACCGGTTCAAATTCTGCTTCTATAGGGAATGGCAACACAGTAACTGGTATAAACTCCACGGCTATTGGGAGCAATTCAAGCGCATTAAAGCATACTTCATTTGCAGTGGGCTATAATGCTGAAGCCAATGGCATCAGGTCAGTTGCTCTGGGTTCAAATACCTATGCGGCCGATTATTCATATGCTTTCGGCCAAGATGCCAAAGCACTGGCTTCCACTTCATTTGCATTTGGCCGGTTTGTAGAAGCGACTGCTTCAGGGGCATTTGCAATAGGATTTTCAGATGCTAACTATAAGCTAATAAATGGAAAAATTAATAGCCTGATGATTGGTTTTAACAGTACAAAACCAACATTCTTTGTAGGAGATTCACCTTCCAGTACATCCACAGGAAATGTGGGAATCGGAACATCAGAACCAGCCGCTAAACTGCAGATAGCCGAAGGTGATATTTATATTGAAGACATCAACCGGGGCATTATCATGAAATCACCCAATGGAAATTGCTGGAAGGGAAGCATGTCAAATGAAGGGATGCTGGTTTTTGTCCAACACACATGTCCACTTGGATTAAACCTTATCCTTGAACCCGGCAGCAAAAGTGAAGAACAAATCATCATTGCGCCCAATCCCACATCGGGTCAGATACAAATCGAATCATCGAGAATGTTGAATCATGCAGAAGTCAATATTTTCAGTTTAAGCGGAAACCTGGTAGATTCCCGCTTGTCGACAGGAAAATCCATCAGCATTCAACTGGGCCACCTTTCCACGGGTACATACATCATAAGTATTTCAGAAGGAGGCCGGATACTAAAATCGCAACAGATAATACTGAGTAAAATGAATTGATAAAATTGCGAGTGATGAAAGTGATGGGAGTGATGAAAGTGATGGCGCATCACAGCCCGAAGGTCGCATCACTATACTAATCACTAATTTGCACCCTTCATGGGATAGTATCTTGGTATCTCCAAATACCTTGTCCCCGTAAACTTTCGGGGCAGTAACTCCATAACCTCATCACCTGATAAATAATCAATTAACAATAATAAATAATCCATCCTCAGATTTCTTTCCCCGCGATGGCCATGGCAGCGATGCTGATGCGTATTCCGGGTATTTCTGACAGCATCTGAGCACAGGCTTCAAGGGTAGCTCCGGTGGTTATTACATCATCTACCAACAGAATATGTTTGTTTTCGAGGGTATGGGTATGGTACACGGCAAAGATGCTTTTAACATTCTCCCAACGGCTCAGGCGGCTTTTTCGTGTTTGGGTTTCGGAGGCGAGTTCTCTCACCAGCACATGCTCTACAACCGGAATTTTCATGCCTTCTGCCAATCCATAGGCAAAAACTGCGGCCTGATTATAACCCCGTTT
Organism: Bacteroidales bacterium; assembly: GCA_030656615.1. GTDB lineage: Bacteria > Bacteroidota > Bacteroidia > Bacteroidales > TTA-H9 > JAUSOY01. The sequence continues at coordinate 7,207 of JAUSOY010000060.1, forward strand.
TTTGAGGCGTGCAGGATGCAGAGGCACCGGAATAATGACATCCAGGTCTGAAAAACGATGCGATTTTATCAATTCCTGTCCGTAGATTTTTCCCATGTATATCCCAATATCTTTATTGCCTTTGTATTTCAGGAGATGCATCAGATGCTGCACCCGGCTTCCTCTTCTGAAAAAGAACCTTGCCGCTGCCGCCTGTATTTTAATGCGCCCGTAAAAAACACGATCGGCTGGAGTATCCTCGTACAAGTGAAAATTAGTAAGTGGCAGATTCTTTTTACATCGGGTGCAAATCATCTCTTCATTTAAATACAAACTAAAACCACACGACAGGCACAACCGTGGGTAGATTAACGATAAAAAATCGTCGAGCCAAATCCTCATCGCTCTCATGATCCATTTGATTACCCCATAAAGATACATCAATCCCTTATATTTCGATGTGCAAGAATTGCAATTTTTAACCAAATTCAATGCCTCTGAGATGTTTTCTTAACATCTGTTTAAATATCCGTATGGATCATTTCTATTAACTTTGTCATAAATTTTCTATTTATGACCTTCGACCCAAACAATATAGGAATTCCCAATGGCAATTTTTTTGGTTTACCCTACGAAACCAATGATGCCGATCTGATTCTTATTCCAGTTCCCTGGGATGTTACGACCTCTTATCGCCCGGGAACGGCCAATGGCCCACAGGCCATGCTCGACGCATCGCTGCAAATCGATTTATTTGATTTCCATGCCGAAAATGCCTGGGAGAATAAAATTTCCAGTCTGGGTGAAGAAGAATCCATTGTTCTGCTCAACGAAGAATTCAGACCGATGGCCGAAGATGTCATCGACCATCTGAGTGATGGTGGTAATCCGGATGATTCTCAGATAATTCAGGCGCTCAGTCAAATAAATGCGGCCAGTGAAAAAATGAATACCTACGTTTACCAAACAGCCATGCACTGGATGGAAAAAGGTAAAATTCCGGCTGTGGTTGGTGGCGAACACAGCGTCCCCTTAGGACTGATACAAGCCCTGACCGAGAAATACCCAAATATGGGAATTCTTCATATTGATGCCCATGCAGATTTACGGAAAGCGTACGAAGGATTCACTTATAGCCATGCTTCCATTATGTACAATGCGCTTCAACTGAATGAAGTTTCGCGTGTGGTTCAGGTAGGAATCCGTGATGTTTGTCAGGATGAAATTGATATTGTACGTTCTGCCAATGGCCGAATAGTGCTTTTTAACGACTATTTATTGTCCGATAAAAAATTTATGGGTCAGCCCTGGGCTGAAATTTGTCAGGAAATTGTAGAATTTCTGCCCAATGATGTGTATATCAGTTTTGATATTGATGGGTTGAGTCCTGAGTTTTGCCCAAATACCGGAACACCTGTGCCAGGAGGCATCAATTTTCAGGAAGCGGTATATCTCATAAAAACACTGGTAGAATCAGGCCGCCGCATTGTTGGATTTGATTTGTGTGAAGTAGCTCCCGGTCCGGATGATGAATGGGATGCCAATGTGGGTGCCCGCATTCTTCAAAAATTGTGTAATTTCTGCTTATTGAGCCAATAAAGCGAATTTATTAATTGAATATGGATGAGTTTTTTGGTACGGTTCTTTAAACCAATAGCTAATGTCTTCCACCCTTAATAAATTATCAATAGACCATTATCCATCCTTGTAACCTCATAGCCTTTTCATCTTATAACCTTTTAACGGTTTTCAACTGTAAAAGATAGCCGCTTACTCCAACTCCCACGGCCAATAATATAAGGTGCAGGTACCAATACTCCCGCATAAAATAGGCCGAGATAGAAAGAACAGTCCAGAGTGCTATAATACTCTTGAATTTTGCAGCCCTGGTCATGGCATTATTCTCAGCAAGATCTTTTACAAAAGGGCCAAATAAACGATGATTCAACAGCCAGTAACGGTATTTCGGAGAAGATCGGTGAAGAAGCCAGGCCGCCATTAAAAAAAAGATAGTCGTGGGGAGCACCGGAACAAATATTCCAATGGTCCCCACACCAATAAGAAAAAACCCTAAAGAGGTCAGTGCAATTTTCTTCACTTATTTAATCAATTCTTTACAATCACCAAATAATAATTCTTCTTGCCTTTTTGAAGAAGGATGTAGCGGTGATTAAGCAAAGAAGAAGAGTCTACGATAAACTCCTCACCCACTTTTTCGCGGTTCAGCATAACACCTCCGTCCTTCATCATCCGGCGTGCTTCGCCCTTGGAAGCAAAAACAGAAGTATTAACAGCCAGAAGGTCAAGAATGTTAATCCCTGCCTGTAAATCTTTTAACGGAATTTCAAACTGCGGTACACCTTCAAAAATCGAAAGCAGTGTCTTTTCGTCAATTTGGCGAAGGGTTTCAGTAGTGCCTTTGCCAAAAAGAATTTCTGAGGCGGCGATGGCAGCCTCCAAATCGGCTTCTGAATGAACGCTGATGGTTAAATCGACCGCCAGAGCTTTTTGAAGAATCCGAAGATGAGGTGCCGCACTATGCTCCTCTTCGAGGGCTGCAATTTCTTCAAGGGTTTTCATTGTAAAAATGCGGATATATTTTGCCGCATCCGAATCGGAAGTATTGATCCAGAATTGATAAAAATGATAGGGTGATGTACGTTCAGGGTCCAGCCATACGTTTCCTTGCTCGGTTTTCCCGAATTTACCGCCATCGGCTTTTGTTATAAGAGGACAGGTAAGCGCATAGGCTTCGCCACTTTCTTTACGGCGGATAAGTTCTGTGCCGGTTGTAATATTTCCCCACTGATCGGAGCCGCCCATTTGAAGCTTACAGCTATATTCTCTGTACAAATGAAGGAAATCATATCCCTGAACCAATTGATAGGTAAACTCTGTAAAAGACATGCCTTCGGCACCATCACCTGTGAGGCGTTTTTTAACCGAATCCTTAGCCATCATATAATTAACTGTGAGATGTTTACCCACGTCGCGGATAAAATCAAGGAAAGAAAATTCCTTCATCCAGTCATAATTATTAACCATAAGAGCACGGTTTGGAATATCGGATGTAAAATCCAAAAACCGCGACAATTGTATTTTAATACACTCCTGATTATGCCGAAGTGTAGGCTCGTCGAGAAGATTTCTCTCGGACGATTTTCCCGAAGGATCGCCTATCATTCCAGTAGCACCACCTACGAGTGCTACCGGCCGGTGGCCACTATACTGCAAATGCTTCAACATCATGATACTAACCAGATGTCCGATATGTAAAGAATCGGCCGTTGGATCGATGCCAACATAGGCCGTTACCATCTCTTTTTGTAACAATTCTTCGGTGCCGGGCATCACATCATGTATCATTCCGCGCCAGCGTAATTCTTCAACAAAGTTTTTCATAAAAGCTCATTTGGCTTGCAAAAATAACAAAAGCAATGGTACACTCCATTATCAAGGAATTCCGTACAAAGCAACTATCGTCCGGATATGAACACTCCCTGTACCATACCGCACAAAAGAATCCATATATCTATAGCGTTACAGCCTGATTTATACTATATAGTGTCTGTCCATAAAGTCCTTCATTTCATGATTTCTGATAATTTTTTTCAATGCGTGAAGAATTTTTTACTTCGAAAAAATATTCGATAACGCTTACGCAGCGATCAGGTGTTTATATCTTGCCCAAATTTGTTAATA
>JAUSOY010000079.1 GCA_030656615.1 Bacteroidales bacterium
TAACAAATTTGGGCAAGATATAAACACCTGATCGCTGCGTAAGCGTTATCGAATATTTTTTCGAAGTAAAAAATTCTTCACGCATTGAAAAAAATTATCAGAAATCATGAAATGAAGGACTTTATGGACAGACACTATTTACTTTAGGTGGCATAAAAGCGACGGTTCAATATACAAATTATCAATTCTAAATTTTTATAAATGACCTGATATTTCAAATTATTTTTACAAAAATATACCTCTTATATTATAAATAGTTGTATTTTCCTTATAATAAGTTACATCATTCACACCTTTTAATTTGTTTAAACTCAAAAGTTTAAAAAGCAAGTTCATTGTTCGCAATCATTTGCATTTATTCCAACTTATAGAGTCTGAGGATATTTTTATAGTATAATGCTATACAGAATCATATTCTTGTTGCAATTTTTGCAGCTCTTTTATTAGTACATCTGTAATTTTTCTTGAATGTTCATGATTTAGTTGTATAAAAAATTCATGTCAAACTTAGCATTACCTACAACCGATTGGATAACCACCAAAATCCTAGATACTTGTAAATCAATTATTTTAATTATTAAAAACATTAAACACCCCTCCGTTTTCCAACCATCCTGCCATATTACTTCTTTTTAAACAAAATATCCTACCTAATTCAGGTACTTTCATACCTTCCCCACAAATAAATGGAAACCCATTTCTATTCCCACAAGCCTTTGACTTAATACTTTTTAACTCAATCTTTCAGCAAATTTTTAGCACAACAATATTTTTGAAGATTAATTGCATTACAATGTCCAGACGCATTTCCGAAGATTCGTCGTATTCTGCTATCAGTATGTTCAGTTATTTGATTTTATCTGAACTAACCGAGACCTCCGTTTTAATTGGTTCAATATTACAGGGAATGTCAAAACAAAATTCTGAGCCTTTCCCTAAAGTACTATTTACCCATAATCTTCCGCCATGTTTTGCCACAAACCCTTGACAAAGCAACAATCCTAAGCCAGTTCCCGATTCATTGGCAGTACATCTTGTTGTAAGAATCTGTGAAATATCGAACAATTTCTCTAAATCATCCGGTGCTATTCCAATTCCATTATCAACAACTGAAATTATTACCGATTCAGTATTTTCTTCTGCCTTAATGTTAATTTCTCCGCCGTAGTTTGTAAACTTAATGGCATTCGACACAAGGTTTCGTAATACCGTTTTTAGCATATCAACATCTGCACAAAAAGTTAGCTGTTCGGTTGCTGAATAATTAACCCAATTAATTCATTATCCGAAACCATTGCTCTATTTACAATAGTGTAAAAATATTGATTTCACCCATAGGATAAAAGGATTACCATTCAATTATTTAGACAAAGTAGTTTCGCCATGGGGCGGTTTACGCCTGATTGAGGAGACCTATCGCCGAAGCGGTCTTAAACGATATCTTGAGGATGAGTACCAGTATTTGCCAACTATTGGGATCAAATCGAGGGTATTGTCCGGTGGACCTTGTTGAAGGATTTATAGTAAGTGCCATTATGGGTACTATCCGGCTTGCCAATTCTACCCTGATACTCTCAATCAAACAAAAACGAAGACAATTTTCGGAGGGATTGTTCGCAAAAATAACAGATCTTTCACCTCCTCTTCAAATTTCTAATGAATAAATTGGGTTGAAAGAAAAAGTCCACTACATGAATGCAGTGGACTTTTTCTTTTTCAGATTTCTTTAGTGCTGAGAAATCAGTTTACCAGATTGAATAACTTTACCATGGTCAATCACCCGGTAGAAGTAAATTCCTGTGGGAAGACTGCTGGTTTGGAGTGTGGTTGTTTGTTTTGTTATGTATGAACTCATCATCTCTACGCCCAAAACATTGAGTATCTTTAAATCAAAGCTGCCAATTTGTGACACATCATTGATAACAATGGTTAATGAGGTTGTAAAAGGATTTGGATAAATCGCAACTGCATTATTTGTTTTTCCAAAATCAAAAGATGCGAATCCCGTTTGAATGATATCTAAAGTAACATTATTTGAGGTTACATCAGGTAAACATGCTCCTGAAACAACAACATTATAGTAAGCTACTGTGTCGTAAGGGGTCACTGGATTTATTGTAAGTGTCTTTGTGGTCACCCCTGAAATATTCCCACCATTGGTCAGATTTGTAGTTCCTCTTCTCCATTGGTAAGTAAGACCTGTTCCTGTGGCAGTCACTGTGAAACTTGCCAGCTCTCCGGTACTCGACGTTTGATTGGCAGGTTGAATTGTAATGTCTGGAGCAGTATAAACTATCAGTGAAGCATAGACTGTAATCACATCAGGAATACATGTTCCTTTAACAACAACATTATAGTCTGATGAAGAATCTGACAGAACAACAGGATTAATAGTAAGTGTAGAACTTGTAGCTCCTGAAACGGATCCACCATTGGTTAGGTTCACGAGTCCGTTTCTCCACTGGTAAGTAAGACCTGTTCCGGTTGCAGTAATTGTAAAACTTACTGAACTTCCGGCACAACCTGTTTGATTGATAGGTTGTGCTGCAATATTTGGTGCAGAATTAACTGTTAAAGAAGCATTATTTGAAGTACCATTAGGCGCACATGCACCACTAACAACAACATTGTAGTTTGAAGCAGCATCAGCAATACTCACTGAACTAATTGTAAGTGTTGCAGTAGTGACACCTGAGTAAGTTAATCCATTGTTTAGGTTCACAGTTCCTTTTCTCCATTGGTAAGTAAGACCGGCTCCTGTTGCAATTATCGAAAAACTTGCTGTAAATCCTGCACAAACTGTTTGATTGGCGGGTTGAGTTGAAATGACCGGACCCGCATTAATTGCTAAAGAAACATTTGTAGAGGTCTGGTTAGGAGCACATGTTCCGCTGACAATAACATTGTAGTTTGATGCAGCATCTGCTAAATTCGCAGGATAAATTGAAAGTGTGGCTGTGTTTACGCCTGATACAGTTCCTGCATTAGCTAAATTTACAGTTCCTTTTCTCCATTGGTAGGTAAGGCCTGTTCCTGATGAAACAACAGTAAAACTTACTGAACTTCCTGCACAACCTGTTTGGCTGATAGGCTGAGCTGTAATATTTGGAGCAGAGTTAACTGTTAAAGAAGCATTATTTGACATATTATTTGGTGCACATGCCCCAATAATTACAACATTATAATTTAATGCTGCATCGGTAGTACTAACTGGATTAATTGTAAGTGTTGGGCTTGTTGCTCCTGTAATTGTTCCGGTATTGGTGAGGTTCACAGTTCCTTTTCTCCATTGGTACGTAAGACCTGTTCCGGTTGAAATTACGCTGAAACTAACTGAATTCCCATTACATACTGTCTGATTAGCTGGTCCTGTTGTAATAACCGGAGCAGTATTAACTGTTAATGAGACATTCACAGATGTAGCTAAAGAAAGATTTACTGCTGAAGTCAAAGGGTTGTTAATAATGTTTGTACCTGATAATACTATTGCTCCATTTCGGGCAAGCAATCTGCCTTCAATACTTGAACCTGTATTCATGGTAATGGAAGTTAAAGCAAGTATATTTCCTTTAAATGAGGTACTATTTCCAATTGTTGCAGAACTCCCAACCTGCCAGGTCACATTTTTTGCCTGTGCGTTTCCTGAAAGGATAACATTTCCACCGGCTCCACCTACTGTTGTGAAATCAGATGCAATCTGGAAAATCCATGTGGCATTAGCATCTCCTTGTCCATCGAGGGTTAAATCACCGGATTGTATTAAAAGAGTTGAGGTTGATTTATAGATACCAGGGGCAAGCGTTATACCTCCCTGATCACCAGCCACGGTAACAGGTGCAGGTGCAGATGCTCCCTCAGCAAAAAGATACGCATTGGTTAAATCTTGTTTTGCCTGAATTAACATCGCAGCCACTCCCGGAGGAGCAATATCATCTGAAGCATAAATAGCTCCGTTTACCACAATAGCGGGAGGAAATCCGGTAACCGAAGAACGTACACCCGGGCTTATTCCAACATCCATATCATGAATTTCACTGAAGCCCGTTGTGCTTATTCCTACAGCGGCAAGAATTCCAAATCTGCCTGCTGAATTAAGGTTAACGGCTGATGAATTTATTGGTGAACATCCACCACTGACAACAACATTATAGTTTGAAGCTATATCTGTGAAGTTCACCGGATTAATGGTAAGAGTAGCAGAATTTGCTCCTGAAATGTTTCCTCCATTGGTTAAATTTACTATTCCTTTTCTCCACTGATAGGTGAGTCCCGGCCCTGAAGCAATGACCGTAAAACTAACAGGACTTCCTAAACACGCAGTTTGATTTATGGGTTCAGTTATAATAGCTGTAGAAGTATTAACAACCAAAGCAACATTTATTGAAGTATCATTTGGTGTACAATCACCTGAGACAACTACATTATAGTTGGATGATACATCCGTGATATTTGCACTAATAATTGTAAGTGTATTCGTATTAGCACCTGAAATATTTGTTCCGTTTATCAGGTTTACAGTTCCTTTTCTCCATTGATACGTAAGTAATGAACCTATTGCAATTACCGAAAAACTTATTGAACTACCTGCACATGCTGTCTGATTTGCCGGTTCTGTAGTAATAATTGGTGCTGTATTAACTGTTAAAGATGCATTATTTGAGGTAGCATTTGGAGAACATGTGCCCGATACAATAACATTATAGTTTAATGCTGCATTAGTCACATTAACCGGATTGATTGTAAGTGTAGCTGTGGTAGCCCCTGTAATATTGCCAACATTGGTTAAGTTTACTGTTCCTTTTCTCCACTGATATGTAAGACCTGAACCGGATGATATTACCGAAAAACTAACTGAATTTCCGGCACATGCTGTTTGATTAACAGGTTCTGTGGTAATAATTGGTGCTGTATTAACTGTTAAAGTTGCATTATTTGAAGTAGCATTTGGAGAACATGTTCCCGATACAATAACATTATAGTTTAATGCTGCATTGGTGATATTAACCGGATTGATTGTAAGCGTGGCTGAGGTAGCCCCCGTAATATTGCCAACATTGGTTAAGTTGACTGTTCCTTTTCTCCACTGATATGTAAGGCCTGAACCGGATGATATTACCGAAAAGCTTACTGAATTTCCGGCACACAATGTTTGATTAACAGGTTCTGTGGTAATAATTGGTGCTGTATTAACTGTTAAGGAAACATTTACTGAAGTGGCACTGGGTGTAAGTGATCCATTGACGATAACATTATAGTTTAACGCTGCATCGGATATACCAACAGGTTTAATTTTCAAAAACGCTGAAGTTGCACCATAAATATTGCCACCATTGGTTAAGTTAACATTTCCCTTTCTCCATTGGTAAGTAAGCCCTGTTCCTGTTGCAGATACTGTAAAAATAACTGAATCTCCGACGCATACCATTTTATTGGTAGGTTCCGTAATAATAACAGGTGCAGAAGTTGATGAACAGCCGGGAGGCATTATCGCTGTTATTGCAGCAGTACTTATAATACCTGTTGTTGTTAATGCTCTTCCATTAAGAACAACTCCTGTATTTAAGCTCATAGCACCATTATTACAAATAATTGTTCCGTTAAAAATTGAATAATCATTGATACTTACTGCACCACTAACCATCCAATATACATTTTTGGCTTGTGTTCCGTTAATTAAAAGAACTTTTGAATAAGTACTTGTCGAAAGTGCACCATATACTTTAATAACAAATGTAGCATTGGCATCACCCATTGCATTCAGGTAAAGTGTATCAGTAAAAGTAACCGCACCATTCATAAGATAAGTATGTGGCGTTAGAACTAGATTGCGTCCAAACTGTGCAGGATACAATAACTCAATATCATACGGAATTGCATCGGCAAAAGTGTAGGCATTAAGCAAATCGGCTGCTGCCGCTGCTGTTGAACCATCCGGGATTGGGTGAATAGCACCCGTTACATTTAAAGCCTGGAAACCTGTTGTTAAACCTACATTGGTCCCAACATCACCTGTAATAAAAGTTACACCAGCGTTTGTTACAGATCCATTGGATGAAAATATAGTGTAGCATGCTGCTGATGAAAGCATTGGAAGTGCAGGTCCTGTAAGAACTGGACTTCCGCATCCAACAGGGGTATACCCCATCACACCATTAACAGAAACAGCACCTGCAATAGAAAGTGCTCTTCCTTCAAGTGTATCGCCGGTATTCATATTAATTGCTGCGTTGTTCGCTATAACAGTTCCTTTCATAGATGTTCCTGATGCCATACTAACCAGGCCTTCAACTTTCCAGAAAACATTACATGCCTTAGCACCATTAATCAATTTGACTTTTGAATTTGCACCGGTGGAAAGAGTTCCTTGAATCTTAAAAATAAATACAGCATTTGGATTACCTTGTGCATTCAGAGTAAGATTCAGATTCAATGTTGTTGCACCGGTTATTGAGTAAACACCCGCAATAAGGGTGTCACCATTTCCTAGCAAATTGGAAGGAAAGTATGCTGGAATAGTACTGCTAAGTTGATTATAGGCAAGCAGCAAATCTGTAGCACATTGTGCACTTTTTGCATCAGCGGTATAGGACATCACACCATTCACATTTCCGAAACCTGTAACAGCACCATTATTCGTGCCTACATTTCCAGTAAGGTGAGAAATCCCTGTATTGGTTACTGCCCCTAATGTTGTGAAGAGGACATAATTGGCAGCAGTTCCTAAATTAGGTGCTTGACCGAAATTTACATTTGGCATTAAAAACAACAGTACTGCTGTTAAAGTATAGAGTAGTCTTGTTTTCATAGTATACTATATTTATTTTTCAGTGAAAGTATTTTCACATAGCGACAAAGGTAAATACCATCCCTGCATATAGTCTTACACAACTATTGAAATTAGTTACATGATTCACACATCTTCCTAAAATATTATACAATGGCCAATCGGTGGATAATCAACCTATTGAAATTTGAAAACAAAGTGCAATTTTTGAATTTTCGAAATGGAAGTAAAATTTCACAAATAAATACACAGCTGTCCAAAATAAATTGACAACTTCAGTCACACGACTGTAAATCAATACATTAGTTTTTGTAAATCAACTATTTCAGAATCAGGTCTATCCTGAAAATAGATTTAATTGAGTTAGATTATCGCATTTAGGAGGTATAAATGGTTGATTTATCCATTCCCATAAATCAATTTTTACAAAAAGATTCAATCGGATGAAGTTTATCAAGTTTGACATATGCCATTGATATTTGGCTTTTGCCTTCAAAAATGTAAGCAATAAGATTGTTATCAACGCTGTCTATATTTGTATTTGTACAGCATTTTCGGAGGTTCCGACAAATGACTTGATTCTCAGGTTTTGTTTTATGAGTCTAAAAAACTTATGTAAAGCTTTGCATAATATGTTCTAACCATCAAAAACAGGGGCTGTAAGAAAAATTTATCCCTTCAATCCTGCCTGCGCGTCTCTAAATCAAACGGGGCCCTATAGCAAGCCAGGCACCACCTGCGCCGAACAGAAGAATAAGCTCTAAAATTTACTTAATGCCCACATTTCTATTCTCCATTATAGGCTCTCTGTAATGATTCAATGTCAAATTTCATCATTCCAAAAGCACATTTTTCAACTCGGTTTCTTTTTTCCATGTTGGTGTCCATTAAATATTCGGGCAATATTGTTGGGGTTATTTGCCATGAAACACCAAAACGGTCTTTTAACCACCCACAAAGCGCTTCTTCCCCATTTTCTGTCAAATGCTTACAATAATGGTCGATTTCATCTTGGGTATCACAGTATATCACGACCGAAACCGCTTCATTGAACTTAAAATTTGGTCCGCCATTCATGGCAATAAAATTCATACCATTGATTTCAAAATCAACGGCCATTACTGTGCCTTCTGGCTTTCCATGAAATTCGAATCCCTCTTTTCCAAAATGGCTTTTCCGTATAATTTTTGAATTTTTGAAGATGGACGAGTAAAATTCTGCTGCTTCTTCGGCCTGATTATCATACCAGAGGCAAATGGCCATTTTTTATTTTTTCATCATTTATCAGCTTCTATAATGTGTGCAAATAGTTTATTTCTGAACAATTTATAACTCCCGGCATTCATGCAGATACCCTGTTTTTTAAAACGAATATCCAATCTCATGGCTACAGAGATTGCCGTATCGTGTGTTATCCCAAATCCATGGTTTGCAAAAATTAAAATTAGTCAATAAAGCCTATTAAGTATCGTATTTACTGCTTCAATATCTTTATTTGTTCAAAAATCAAAGTCATTATTGATCGATTGTTTTATCTGGCAAAAACAAGCCAGGCTCCTTGTTCAATTGTTCAACGGAATATAGGCCGTGAATTCTATGATTGTATGGTTTGTTGCAAAAAAAAAGGGAATTGCAAAGTTTTTATTTGCAATTCCCTCATGTATGAAGTTGTCCGACTAGGATTCGAACCTAGACTTACAGAACCAAAATCTGCAGTGCTACCTTTACACTATCGGACAGGATTCTTCGTTTCGGGCTGCAAATATAGAAAAATTTTAAGCAAACAAACCAAATTATACAATAATCCTTTTAAACATACGATGTATATACTACTGTGTGTATTATTACGGCTAAAATTCCTAATTTCGCATCTCATTAACGTTCAAATCCCATTTTAGGATGAAGACCTTTCAACGACTTAACAATTTAACCGGATGGCTTGTATTTGCCATTGCTACTACCGTTTACATTCTCACGCTGGAACCTACAGCCAGTTGGTGGGATTGTGGAGAATACATCTCGACTGCATTTAAACTTCAGGTAGGGCATCCACCGGGAGCTCCATTTTTCCAGATTCTGGGTCGTTTATTCTCTCTTTTCGCCGCCGGTGACTTAAGTCAGGTTGCCCTGATGGTGAACCTGATGTCTGCGTTATCGAGCAGTTTTACCATTCTCTTCCTGTTCTGGACCATTACAATGCTTGCCCGGAAAATTGCTGCTCCTTCCAACGAATTTAGTACTGCAAACACCATAGGAATTCTTGGGGCTGGCCTGGTAGGTTCATTAGTATACACCTTTTCCGACTCCTTCTGGTTTTCGGCCGTAGAAGGTGAAGTATACGCGATGTCGTCTTTCTTCACCGCTTTAGTATTCTGGATAATTCTAAAATGGGAATTGGTAGCCGATCAAAAGCATTCCTTGCGATGGCTCATATTACTGGCTTTTATGGTTGGCATTTCCATTGGAGTACATTTACTCAATTTACTTGCCATTCCTGCTATTGCTTACGTATATTATTTCAAGAAATACAAACCCGATCTGAAAGGAATTATTTATACTGGGATTATATCAATCCTCATTCTGGCCTTCATCATGTATGGAATCATTCCTGATATCGTTCATATGTTTGGCCGGGTTGAATTACTTTTTGTAAATAGTTTTGGTTTACCATTTAACTCAGGCACAATCTTCCTTTTTCTGGTAATTCTTTCGCTGATTATTACCGGAATCATGTACACCAATTCAAAGGATAAATCCTTTACACTCTTTGCTGTAAGTGGTGGATTATTTATTATGCTGTTATTGGCCGCCAGTACAGGAGCGGGTAGTTTCTTTATTCGCTTAATCATTGCCGCCATAAGTGTCTTTCTTGTTTATAAAGCATTGAACAAGAAGCATATTTTAAATACAGTCATTTTGTCATTTGCATTCATCCTGATAGGGTATTCGAGTTTTATGATGCTCGTTATCAGAGCCAATTCAAACACACCCATCAACGAAAATGCACCGACGAATGCTATCAGCCTGCTTTCGTACCTGAATCGTGAACAATACGGTGACTGGCCAATCCTATACGGTCAGTACTATAATGCACCGATTATCGAGTATGCCGATGGTAATCCAATCTATGCCAAGGATGCCAAAAGCGGAAAATATATTATCGTCGACAATCGTAAAGGAACAGTTTCTGTTTATGATAAGCGTTTCAAAACGATATTTCCAAGAATGTATTCCAATCAAAAATCCAGTCATATACGCTCTTATGAAAATTGGGGGAAAGTTACCGGAACACCAATCCAGGTAAAAAAGCCTGACGGAAAAACGGAAATGGTCAACAAACCGAATTTTAGTCAAAATCTCAGATTTTTCTTCACCTATCAGATTGGCCATATGTATCTGAGATATTTTATGTGGAATTTCGCGGGCCGTCAAAATGATATCGAAGGCCACGGTGGCATAGAACATGGTAACTGGATTTCCGGAATTAAATATCTGGATGAAGCCCGACTGGGTAATCTGGATGCATTTCCCGAACACCGTAGCAACCCAGCTCACAATAAATTCTATTTATTACCGCTCATTCTTGGTTTAGCGGGTTTGATTTTCCATATCAATAAAAACCGTCAGGATAGTTTTGTTGTGGCGCTTTTATTCTTAATGACCGGATTCGCTATTATTATCTATCTCAACCAAACACCATTTCAGCCACGAGAACGGGATTACGCCTACGCTGGGTCCTTCTATGCTTTTGCTATTTGGATTGGCCTGGGTGTTCTGGCCCTTTTCGAAGTGTTTAAAAAACTTAACAAAGGTGTTCCGGCTGCTGCTGTTGCTGTAATTCTAAGTCTTTCGGTGCCATACATCATGGCACAACAGGGCTGGGACGATCATAACCGCGCCGGTAAATATGCTGCCCGCGATTTCGCCAATGTATACCTCGATTCATGCCAGGAAGACGGGATTCTTTTTACCAATGGAGATAATGACACTTTCCCGCTTTGGTATTCTCAGGAAGTAGAAAATCACCGGACTGATTTAAGAGTTGTCAATTATATGCTGGCATCGGGCGATTGGTACATTCATCAGATGATGAATAAAGTATATGAATCGGCTCCCCTGCCCTTCACCTTGAAAAGCCAGCAATATTCGAAAGGATCGAATGATATAACTCCTGTAATCGAGCTAAATACAAAAGGCGAAGCTATAACGATTCAGGAAGCCATACGGTTTATTTCTGACGACGGAAACAAGCGAAACTTCGGAGAAGGACAGCTTTTAAGCATGATGCCTACTAAAAAACTCAGAATACCGGTCGATACAGCAGCATTGCTGGCATCGGGTCTCATTCCTGATGAGATGAGGCATAAAGTATTACCATATATCGACTTCACCATTAAGAAACAGTATTTGTACAAAAATGATCTGATGTTACTCGATATTATTGCCACCAATAACTGGAAACGCCCGATTTACTTCACATCTCCATCGGCCATCGCATCGGTTCTTGATGTTGATCAATATTGCCATTTGGAAGGAATGGTGTATAAGTTTCTGCCTGTTAAAGCCGACAATTACATTAAAGGAATTGGTGGTGTATCGGCCGATACCTGCTATGATATCTTAGTAAACAGAGCCAAATGGGGCAGACTGAATGCACCCGAGGTTGTTATTGACCGCGAAAGTGCACGCAATGTTCAGATCCCGCGTCAAAACTATATGCGTGTGGCCCAAGCAATGCTTTATAAAGGTGAAAAGGAAAAAGCCGTTAAAGTTCTGGACGTTTGTATGGAGCATTTCCCATCCGAAAAACTGGCGCTCGATAAATACTCACTGCCTTTCGCAGAGATTTATTATGCCGCAGGTGCCACCGAAAAGGGCAACGACATGACCCGAAAAATTGCCAGAGTATTTATTGATGACTTAAAATACTTCAATTCCTTAAGCGGCGTGTTTGCCGATCAATTTGTTCAGGATAAACAAGAAACTTTTGCTTTCCTCAACCGATTGATGCAGATGGCCGGACAGTATAAACAGGATGATTTGACCAAAGAGTTGGAATCAGAAATTCAATTGGTGCTTCCCAATATGTAAATCAGAATACTCGTTAAGAAAATGCCTCCGCCTGAACGGGGGCATTTTTTTTGAAATATAGATGTCCAATCCCGCAATAACAAATAAGGCTTCACAAACGCTAAAGCATTTTTTCCTTGCGTTCAAACCGTTATAAATAAACCTTAATCTTAAAAAAACAAACCACATCAGCCAAAAAAAAACAAACCCCAATGACCAGATATAAAGTCATTGAGGAATGATATTTTTTACGAAAGCGCGTTGAGTTCTAGTACATCGAATATGCGACAATCAACACCATAATCAGGCTGATAATTGTATGTAAGCTCAGCTTGAAAAGGTTTTTCCTGTAAATTACTGCTTGTATCAGTAAAATTAGTCCCACAATAATTCCAAAAGTCATGATGGGTTTAGTGATGACCATGCATATTACACCGATAACTGCCAATAAAAACATTTTAAGGAAGAGCATCACGAAACGCATGGGCTTTACAAATTCCTTTTTTTGTCTTAAGGCGATAAAATACAGTGCCCCAAGAATGGCAAACCAAAGCAGCGACATTTTAAAAATATGCCATAAAGGGTAGATAATAAGGCTGGTCATGGATGCCTTATAACTATGATTATTAAGTTTTTCTTTATCGAGTCCTGAACCGACAAGCGTATTAGCAAGGTCAGCAGGAATTCCAGGAATCTCACGAATTTGATCAAGCGAATAAAAGGGTCCGTTGGTTTCTCGCCAGCTAATGATTTTTCCAGCTATTTCTTCGTTCAGTCCGTTGAAGGAAAGCAGATGAACTGTATCTGCCGAATTCAAATTAAATACAAAATATGGCAGTGTGGGACCAAACTGTGACATCACCCATGGATACGATTTACTATCCTGATTCATTACCCACACTTCCGGCTTCATCTCCGCAGAATACTCATGCCCGCTGACCTGAGTCCACATCTGTTTAATCATCTCATTATCAGCAGGAAATTCTTTCACATACCCTTCGATAAAGTCTATGATTTGTGAGCGCCCTGTTTCAGAATTCCGGACATAATTGGCCATTACATAAAACACCTTGATGTATTGATTTTCGAGCGGAATGATTGATTCCATGAAGTGGCTGGCAGTGTCCGGTGCAAAATTCTGATACAAGCCTTCTGAATAGTATTGCTTCCTCACATCGCTTTGCATCATTTTATAAAAAAATGATGATATAATACCTTCGGTGCTTTCGGCTTCTGCTGCATTACGTACCATTCGTAAATCGGGCCAAATAGAAGTATTTCTATATAACATGGCTTTTTTGCCCTCCATTGAAATATTTCTAAAACGGGGTTTGAAGATACCTAAACCATTTTCTACAAATTTATGACGTTTAAAGTTTTCCAGTTTTTGAAACCAGAAAGGCATCGTAGCACGATAATAACCCATGCGAAGAGGCCATGAATAATCGCGATCAAAGCCATGCAGCCTTTTTGTATTGCCTCTGTCAAGTTTTTTCAAATCGTCGGCAACTCCTCTGCGTATTCTTTGATCGGGTTCAAAATGAACGGAGGTAGGTTCAAAATGCTCGGCAAAACCTTCGCTAAAAGCAGTGTAGTAATCCGTTGGCGTAGAAAAATAATGGACTACCGGGTTAACTGCTATATCGTTCGTATCAGAAGAATTTGTTAATAGTTTCAGCATAACATGTCCCAGTTCATGCGGAAAAATCTGCGTATATGATGATAGTGCTGCACCATCCGCGATAATCATATTATGATGTAAATCAATATAATACGATTTATCCTTGATTTGCTGCCAATTGCTATTCTGGAGTACAAATCCGTAATTGGCATAGCCTCCCACATTCTCTGTGATTGCCAGATATACGGGCTCCACCTTCAACGTTCGGCCAGAATTAAGCAGATAATTCTGAACAAAACCATGCAACTTTATCGATTCTGCCAGAAATCCTTTCGAAAACTGTGCATTTAACTTCCGATATAAAGGGTTGGAAACTTCCATAACCCTGAATACGGGTAGTTTATCCTGAATTTCTCCGGTTGGAGTCATGAATACTATTTTCATGGGTTGCGCCAGGACCATAACGCTGAACAAAAAGAAAGAAGCTAAAACAAAATATTTTCTCATAACAAAACCAGTTTTAATATCTCAAAGGACAAAACGCCACAAAATTATCAATTTGACAGTAAATATTGTCCATCCAATACGGATTTAAAATAATTCTTTGAAATCAGTACTTGCTTTGGTAACTCTCCGGTAAAAATTCCAAATTAACATTAACAAGATAAATCACTACTGTATAACAATCAGAATTATTTAAAACTTATTCATTTTAAGTAACTTAAAAAATAATTCAAAAAATACTATCTGCAGAAAACAATATTGTAGGGTACTAAATATCCTGGCTGCCAATCTGTGTTTCTTTTAAGTTTTCAATGCGTACTCTGAATAAAAATTAAATTGGTACTTTTTTTGATAGATTGATACGATTCTCTATATTTGAAAATCAAAAAGAAATTATGGACAAACAGGAATTTTATATAGAAACTGGCAGGCTTTTATACGCTATCGCCAAAGCCGATGGAATTATTCAGGAGGCCGAGCATAAAAAGATTATACAAATCATTCGTGAACATCTGAAACCGCTGGATGAATCGCAGGATGCTTTTGGCACTGAAAATGCCTTTTATACCGAATTCGAATTCGAACGGCTTACCGATTATGATGTGAAAGTTCGTGACGCCTTTCAATCGTTCATCGAATTTGCTCAGGACAATAAAGAAGACATTACTCCGGAATTAAAGAAACTCATCATGGCTATGGTCGAAAAGGTAGCTGTTGTTTACAATGGCACTGAAGATTCGGAGCAGGCCCTCATCGATCGCTTAAAACGTAAGCTTAACGAACTCTAGATTCGTTTATCTCCTCATTTTTAAATGTCTGAATTACAAATTCTTGAGCATACTGATGTTTTCAAATTGGAAGCAGGTGGGCATCTTGACTCATTAAAGATAGCCTACCATACTTTCGGAAAGCGCTTGCCTGACGATTCCAATGTGGTTTGGGTTTTTCATGCGCTAACAGCCAATTCGAATCCTTTGGAATGGTGGCCAGGTATGATGGGAAGCGGAAAGTTTTTTGACCCCGAAAAATACTTCATCATCTGTGCCAATATTCCTGGTTCGTGCTATGGCAGCACGGGTCCGGAGGATATTAATATGACAAGTGGGAAAGTTTGGCGAAATGATTTCCCATTAATAAGTATCCGTGACATTGTAAAAGTATTTGAGATTTTACGGAAGCACCTTCAAATTTCCAGGATTCATATTGCCATTGGAGGCTCATTAGGTGGATATCAGGCTTTGGAATGGGCTATCATGAAACCTGGCCTAATCGAAAATCTGATCCCAATTGCTTCCGGTATAAACGCAAGCCCATGGTTCAAGGCCATTAATCAAAGTCAGCGTATGGCATTGGAAGCCGACGAAAGTTTTATCCGGGGCGAAGAACATGGAGGTAAAAAAGGACTTGCTGCTGCCCGAGCAATAACGATGAGCTTTTTCAGGTCGTACAGTGCTTTTGGAAAAACTCAGAAAGATACTGACGATCATATTTTTGAAGGATTCAGGGCTTCGTCCTATCAGAAATATCAGGGCGAGAAACTCGTTAAACGATTCAGTCCGTATGCGTATTACGCCATAACGCGTTTGGTCGATAGTCATAATCTGGCACGGGGAAGGGGAAACGCCATAGACGCATTGCAAAAAATCACATCAAAAAGCCTGTGTATTGGTATAAAAAACGATCTTCTGATACCTGCAGAAGAATCAAAATTTTTGGCTGAAAACATACCGGATGGAACCTATGCGGAAATAGAAACCGAATGGGGCCATGATGGATTCTTGATTGAAACGGTTAAATTATCCAGAATTTTGCAAGATTTTCTGTCTTAATAAACTCATTATCAATTTATTTTAAGCCAGATACCAAAACAAAATCAGAAGTAGTAACTTCGGAAAGCATTGATAATGCTATACATTACGCATCTTATTGAATTATAGGCAGATTTGTTTTCGAATAAAATCTATAAAAAGTGAAAAATAATTCATAATAATACGTTTAGTGTTAAAACAAGTATTACCTTTGCTGCTTGTATATCCGGATTTCCGGATTTGAATCATTAACAAATATTTAGTATTGATGAACATTTATGTTGCGAGTCTATCATTCAAAACCAGTGATGAAGACCTATTAGAATTGTTTGAAGAGTTTGGAAAAGTAACCTCAGCCCGTGTAATTACTGATAAGTTTACGCAGAAGAGCAGGGGTTTCGGTTTTGTAGAAATGGAAAATGAAGCCGAAGGACACCAGGCCATCGAATCCTTGAATGGAGCCGAATTTATGGGCAGAAACCTTGTTGTTAACGAAGCTAAACCACGTACCGAAAACGGTGGTGGCGGTGCTGGTGGTTTCAACAGAAGGCCAGACAGAGGCGGATTTAACAACAACCGTCGCTCCGACCAACGCTACTAAAAAATTCGATAACATCGGAAAATTCCGGCCTTTTTAGGCCGGTTTTTTTATGCCCTCGAATGAAGTGCAATACGATTACCCTCACAATCAATTATAACAGCCATATAACCGATATCATCCGATATCCGTGTTTTTACTTGTACAATACTGCCTCCGGTAATTTCTATCCGTGAAAGTTCATCATTTACATCGCCTGCGCGACTTGTAAAATAAATCAGAACTCCATTCGATTGAGGTTTATAGTAATCCATATGAAAAACCAGAGCACCTGTGGTTCCAAAACCAGTTTCATTCCACGGAAACATAGCCATATCAAGTGGACCCATTTGCTGACGACATAAATCAATCTGAAATACGGTTTCATAAAACCGAATCGCCCGCTCCATATCACTGACCGGAATTTCAAACCATCCTACCATATTGTTTTTACTTTTCTCCATTGCAATAATCTGTTATCTTGTTTGTTATAATCAAAGCTAAAGATACGATGAGAAGTGTAAATTCCAGAATGTAAACATGAAATTAGTAAGCCGGGTTTACTACCTATTAAAAAAATAAGATTACTAAATTCTGCGATTGATTGCGAAGAGATATCACTGACTGTTTCTCGTATTTGAAGGCCTTGAACTATCATAAATTTTGTAAAAATTTCAGTTTTTAATGCCATTATGTGTACCTTTGTAATAATATCTACGCGCCTTCGCGTAATTTATGTTGATGAGCGTGTTGTTCTTTTCCGTTAATGGACAAAATTTTTGTGTTTCTGATGAAAACTTCTGGAGTTTTATCAGATTTTTTCCGGTTAAATCCCCTCAATCATTTCTGTCTAAAGCCCGTATAGGCAAATGGATAATAAATTTACACGCAATTCTTCAGGATTAAAACATGAAAAAATATTCATATGAATAGCGCACATACGTTTCATATACCCGTTATGGGAATTGGCTTTACACTTGACTCTCCAATTAAGGTTTCTCACTATGGTATTGACTCGGTGATTTCCTTGGTTGATGATATTCTTATTGAAAAACTCAGGAAAATGTATTGCAGGAAATATGAGATTCCTTACGACGAAATTACTGACAAAATCGATGATTTCAGGGCAAAAAGGATTACCTCCTACCTTAACCTGATGAATCAGCTGGCCGAAGATAAATTTGATGAAATCAGAAATGCCACCATTGAAAAGAGTCAGGAGATCAAGGAATATTTCAATATGTTACCCGATAGTTCTTCTATTAAGCAGGAATTCAAAAGCTTAACTGATAAATATTTTAACTTTAATGAAATAAGGAACTGGATAAAAGAGAATGTGGCCATGGGCAGTATTGATGTAAATATCATGACAAAAATTGATAAGGATAACTACATCAATAACATTAAGTTACCCGTAGAATATAACGACGCCCATGCAGCATTACGGGGATTTGCAAACAGCGATTTAAAATCTTCGGTGGTATTATCCGCCGGAATGAATCCACGATTATACGGTTATCTTGAAAATTTTGAAGATTTTTATCCAGATATAAACGGACAGATTAAGAAGAAGATTGTTCTTAAAGTTAGTGATTACCGCTCAGCACTCATTCAGGGTAAATTTTTGGCAAAGAAAGGTTTATGGGTCTCAGAATATCGTATTGAATCCGGATTGAATTGTGGTGGGCATGCCTTTGCTACCGATGGTTATCTCATGGGGCCAATTCTGGCTGAATTCCGCGATAACCGTAAAGACCTTATTCAATCTGTAAATGAATTACTTGTAAAGGCACTGGCGGATAAAAATCGTGCCGTTCCTTCATCGCTTTTGCCATTAAAAATTACAGCCCAGGGTGGCGTTGGTACCGCGGAAGAACATCAATTCCTGATCGATTATTATGAAGTTGATTCGGTGGGTTGGGGAACACCATTTTTACTGGTTCCTGAAGCTACATCGGTAGATGAAGAAACAATCAACCGACTTATTGACGCTAAAGAAGATGATCTATATCTGAGTAATATTTCTCCCTTAGGCGTTCCCTTCAATAATCTCAGAGGCAACACCAAAGATATTGAAAAGCTGGCGCTGGCTTATACAGGCCGGCCGGGTAGTCCATGTCCGAAAAAATTTGTTGCGCTAAATAATGAATTTACAGAAAAAGGAATTTGTCCTGCTTCACGTCAGTATCAGACATTAAAAATTAAAGAACTGAAAGAAGAAGGTTTAACAAAAGAGGAATTTCAGTCCAGATTTGATAAGGTTATCGAGAAATCGTGTATCTGTGTTGGCTTAGGCACATCTATGCTAATCTCCCACGATATGGATACAAAAGTTGAAGGCGAGGGTGTATCTGTTTGTCCTGGTCCGAATATGGCTTATTTTTCGAGGAAGATGAGTCTGAGAGAAATGACGGATCATATCTATGGAAGAACCAACGTCATTACGCGGACTGATCGCCCGAATATGTTTATCAAGGAATTAAAAATTTATATCGATTTCCTTAAAAACAAAATCGATGAAACCAGCTTATCGATGACCAATAAGCAGGAAAGTCATCTCTTGAATTTTGGAAAAAATCTGAAAGATGGTATCAGCTATTATCAGAAAATGTTCAGTGACCTGAAAGACAAATTTGAAGACAAGAAATCTGGCATCCTCATCGAACTGGACAATTGCAAAAAATCAATTCAACAATTGATTTCAGAAGTTGAAAGTCTGTCGGTGCTAACAAAGACCACCGCGAAGTAAAAGATTGTTCAATTATCAATCGCTTGACGTTACCCAATTATATTGGGCCGGATGTGTTAAATCCATTATCGTAGAAAACCCGGGCGTCCTTACTTTAAGGATGAATGATTGTATACAATAAGCCTTGATTTTTCGAGTTTATTCAGTAAGATTCTTTTATAACTTATGGTTAAACGTCTTATTCTTGCTGGGATATTTTTGTTTCCCTTTCTGTTTCTGATGAGCCAACCAGCATTTTATTCTCAACGAAACACAACATCCGTATTACAAAATCCTGCTTTTACAGGTTTAGGTCATGGCAAGTGGCGAATTTCCGGTATTTATCAGTCCGCTGACAATGCCGAAGCATATAACCACAATACCTATGCCGGCAGTTTCGATTATCGCATTGATCCTCAATGGCGCCACAGCGATTATGGCCAGATTATAGAAAGAGCCGAGCGATTTTCATTTGGCGTGGGACTAACTGCTGAAGTGAGGAAAGGTAGTCCTGAACATCATCCATATGAAGGTTGGTATGCCTCAGCCGCTTTCCATTACAAACCAAATAAAGACTTTCTGTTATCGGTAGGTGCCCAGCCCGGATTTTTTACACCATCCAACTGGTTTCCATATCCTTCGTACACATTACAATATCCGGCCGACTCTGTAGTTTTACCGGGCCGTGCTGCCATACGGCGTTTCGATTATAATGCAGGGATATTAATAGGACTTGGAAATATCGATTGTTGGCTCGAAGATCTGCCAAAACGCTTCGTCGCCGGAATTGCCTTACGGCACGCAAAACGCGACCAACGTACAGAAGTTATTCCCGGACGGGAAATATACATTCACTCCGCGATGTTACTCGAAGCCAGTCGTCGGTGGGGATTAGTGCCACAGGCATCCTTATTTTTAGAAGGCAGCAATCATTTTTCTACAGGGATTCAATTCCTATACCGCAGGCATTTTGGATATGCCGACCGTTTCCGTTTTGCCATGCACTATAAAAGTACCGGATATGCGATAGCGGAAGCCGGATTCAGAATTTATGGGGGTGCAAATCAAACTCTTGGATTTGATTTCACGGTGAGTTACGACTATGCTCTGAAAACAAAATCCATCAATCAGCCATGGCCAACATCTGTACTGGAAATCGGCATGGTAATCAGTCCCCTTAAAAAATGCTGGGGAAACAGTCAATGTACCAACGATTACCAACTCGAACGCTTATAAAAAGCATCCGGTTTAAAGTATAAATATCAGCTGATTAAAATCGTTCGGAATAATCTAAAAACAAAAACGTATCCATTGAGCCAGCAATGATTCGTGGTTATGTGGCATTTAAACAATAATCATATTACCTGTAAAAATTTCTTTACCCCCAATTACTAGCGGAATTTCTGTTTTACTGTTCTATAAATCTGAACAGTTTTTCATTACATCGGTGTATTCTAAACTTACGGGCATTAATATCTGTACTTTATGATTCTCGGGTAAAGAAAGATTATGCAGTGCATTATTCATTTCAATCAAGTTTATTGAATTGCACTATATTTCAATTCAGTTGTAAAAGTATTGAAAACCAGAAAATTCAAGGGTTTTAATAAAAAATTATAGAGGTCAGTAGTTAAGTACATATTAATTTATCTTGATAAATTTTATCAGCGGCTACCATTTTTCTGACCAAATTATTAAATATGTTCTCTTTCATTAGCGAGCGGTTTATCCTATAACAAAATTCGTTAAGGTA
>JAUSOY010000080.1 GCA_030656615.1 Bacteroidales bacterium
AAGGCCGCTTTGCTCCCATTGATTAACCAGGGATATCATTTGTTCGTTTTTGTCCTGACGGTTCATGGTTTAAATTTTAGCAGCAAATTTCTAATGAAAATATCTCATAGAAAAGATGCACATGGCCGTAGGGTTACATTAGTTTTCTCAATCTCCCCCATTACAATCGCTGTGGCACCGCAGTGCTTTTGAATGAATTCGAGACAGATTTTCTTTAAATGCAGCAGCTTTTCATCGTTGTATAAAATGTCGGAAGTGATATGTAGAAAGTCTTCTGTGCCGGAGATAGGAAAGGCTCCGCCTTCTGCGGCCAGTGCTTTGGTTTCATAAAAATACCGGTGATTTGGCCCAAAAATCACCGGTAAACCAAAATTAACGGCTTCAAGGATATTATGGGTACCAACTCCGAAACCACCGCCAATCAAGGCTAGGTGAGCATATTGGTACAAATGCGAAAGCTTGCCAATGGTGTTGATTATCAATACGTCTTTATCACTGAAATCGGTGGTATCTAATTCGGTAAACAAAACGGTTTTTTCTCCGAAAAGCTGTTGAATCTGTTGTATGTGTCCTTCGTGCGTCTCGTGGGGAGCTATGATGAGTTTGGTGTCCTTGGATTTATTTTGATAGAATTGATACAGCATTTCTTCTTCCTTAGGCCAGGTACTACCACCAATCAGAATTTTATTTCCGGCACAGAATTTTTCGACCAGCGGAAAGCGTTGCTTATTTTTCGAAATCTGTAAAACCCGGTCGAAACGGGTATCGCCCGATACAATAGCTTGTATACCAATATTTTTTAACAAATCAGCAGAAGTCTGAGTCTGAACAAAAAATTGGTTGACTTTTTTTAAGCCTTTCCTGAAAAAGCCTCCATACCATTTAAAAAAGTGTTGTTGTGGTCTGAAATTGCTGGAAACCAACAATAAAGGAATATTTCGATCGGATAAACCATGAATGAAATTCAGCCAGAATTCATATTTGATAAATATAGCGATGGCAGGCTTTACGGTATCCAGAAAAAAACGGACGTTGGAAGGTAAATCGAGAGGAAGATAAATAATGGAATGGGCTCCGGAATAGTTTTTACGCACTTCGAAACCCGAAGGCGAGAAAAAAGTCAGAAGAATGCGGTGTTGCGGGTATTTTTCGGTGTAAGCTTCCAGCAGTGGTCTGCCTTGTTCAAATTCGCCCAGAGAGGCGCAGTGAAACCATGCGACTGTTTTGGTATTATCAACGAATTGCTTCTTAATTTCTGATTTCCAATTTTTACGCCCTCGAATCCAAAGAGCTGCTTTTGGATTGAAAACAGAAGCGATGAGCAATCCGTTCCCATATAACCAGATGCTGATGTTATACAGCCATTTCATGATTTAATAGTAGTAATATTCCTGTGGAGTCCGACCATACAATGGAAGTATCCAACCGATTTTTATTCCTCCCAGGAAATCGAAACGGCTTTTGGTGTCTTTTTTCATAAGGTCGAAATCATAATCCCTTAATGACTTGGTCCAAGTTTCAATGAACTCAATACCTGCGAAAAAATTAACCGTTCGTTTATTGCTCAGATGTACATATCCGATAAATTGAGTTGCTCCGAAGCCTGCCGTAAGTCTGTCATATCCACGTCGGTAATCGTCTTTAATTTGTGGAGCGGTGTTATCGATATTGGAGATGTATAATTTATGTCTGATGTATCCACCACCTACTGTTACTATTAATCCGGAATTAGGATTGGGTCCCATTACAGGAAATAGTTTGCCAAATTTAACAGCGGTAAAATGTCCTCGTTCCAATACTGAAACATCGGCGGGTACTCCATTACCGTCGATTATGAAGTCGCTACTGGTTTCGAGATGACTGAATAGTTCATCTTTTATTTTAATATCGGTGCCAAAGATGTATTGGAAATCGACGCCTAAAATCCAATTGCTTTTCGTTTTATACATATATCCGGCACCTGCTGCATAGCTTGCTCCGAACCGATCGGCCATATCACCACCGGGGATATGAAAAGCAGCCGAACCAAATATCATCGGAATACTGATGCTTGAATTCTTGACATTTACCTGCGATTGTACTGTTAAAACAGGGTAGGAGAGCAGAAGGATAATAAAGATGCGTATAAAATGTTTCATGCCGGTATTTCTCATTGGAACGCAAAAATACAGAAAAGCGTATGCATGCCACCCATTTTCCTGAATATTCTGTTTTTATGTTTTATTAATTGATACAGGGTTTTTTCAGTGGTATCCTAACCAATCGATGGCTGCATCCATACTCGAAAATATGTTTATTCTCATACTACTAATTTCTTCGTGAAATTTTTTCTCAGCGATTTGAGTAAATGCAGTAGCTATGGGTGAAAGGGTAACAATAGCCAAACGAAAATGACTCATCTGATTTGAAAAGTTCAGCAAATTCATTATAAATTCGTCAAAAAATTCGCGATCTATCTGCAGATCACATTCACTTAAATCAAGCAGCCTTTTTTTGTACATGCTATTTTCTTGTGATGTGGCAAACATTTTACTCCAGATTTCCGTAAGTTCTTTCAGTTTAATAAACCCATCGAATTTCCTTAAATAAATATCGTGCTCTTTTAAATACGTTTCTGTAATTTTATATGCGGTATTCATAGCAGTATTCGATTGATTTTGACAAAAATAGTGAAACAATAGCATTAATTCATTAGACCATTTTCTCAGTATAAATGTATATGGTATTAAAAATAATGTAATCACCTACACTATTTATAATACCGGTGAAGCTTTCGTATCGTTTGCTGATATTTCAATATCTTTGCTTGGTTTAATAATACTCTAATTTTCCTGTATACAATGAAAAAAATACAAATGGTAGACCTTAAGGGTCAGTATGAAAAGATAAAACCTGCGGTTGATATAGCGATACAAGAAGTCATAGATTCTACAGCATTTATTAATGGCCCGGCTGTCAGGGATTTTCAGGCAGAAATGGAAAAATATTTAGGAATAAAACATGTGATACCCTGTGCCAATGGCACGGATGCACTTCAGATTTCCATGATGGCATTGGGTTTGAAACCCGGAGATGAAGTCATTACTGCTTCCTTTACATTCATTGCTACTGCTGAAGTTATTGCATTATTGGGTTTGTCCCCTGTTGTTGTTGATGTTGATCCGGATACTTTCAATATTGATCCTGCTGCCATCGAAAAGGCAATTACTCCCAAAACAAAAGCCATTGTGCCGGTACATCTTTTCGGACAGTGTGCCGATATGGATGCTGTTATGGATATCGCTCAACGACATAATTTGTTTGTTATTGAAGATAATTGTCAGGCCATTGGCGCTGATTTTACCAGTAGTAAAGGTTGGACTAAAAAAGGCGGAGTTATTGGTCATATCGGATGTACTTCATTTTTCCCATCTAAAAACCTGGGATGTTATGGTGATGGCGGGGCTATTTTTACCAATGATGATGAAATTGCCCGAATGATTCGTGGAATTGCCAATCATGGAATGTTTGTCAGGTATTACCACGATTATGTTGGAGTTAATTCGCGCCTCGATAGTATTCAGGCTGCCGTATTGAAAATTAAACTGGCCCAACTTGATAATTATGCCACCGCCCGTAATAAGGCTGCCACATTTTATGATAATGCTTTTGCAGGAGTAAAGAGTTTGAAAACGCCCGTTCGGTTTTCCAAATCAAGTCATGTATTTCATCAGTATACGCTTGTTACTGATGGTATCGACCGGAATGCATTAATTGAATTTCTTGCATCCAAAGATATTCCTGCAATGATTTATTATCCCGTGGCACTCCATATGCAGAAGGCTTATTCAGATTCGCGATACAAAGAGGGCGATTTTCCGGTTACGGAAGATCTTTGTCGCAGAGTGTTCAGCTTACCCATGCATACCGAATTGGATACAGAGCAGCTGGAATTCATTACCTCTTCTGTTTTGGAATTTATTAATCGCTAAAACATGGAAAAGAACTATTTCGTACATGAAAGCAGTTATGTAGATGAAGGTTGCACCATTGGCTCTGGTACAAAAATCTGGCATTTTTCGCATATCATGTCCCATTGTGTAATCGGAGAAAAGTGTAATATCGGACAAAATGTTGTGGTTTCTTCGGATGTTATTCTGGGGAATAATGTTAAGATTCAGAATAATGTATCTCTTTATACAGGAGTAATTTGCGAAGATGATGTTTTTCTAGGACCTTCCATGGTTTTTACCAATGTTACTAATCCCCGTTCAGCAGTTAATCGCCGTGGGAGTTATGAAAAAACGCTGGTAAAGCGTGGGGCATCCATTGGTGCCAATGCAACAATCGTTTGTGGCCATACCATAGGCGAATATGCCTTTATTGGTGCCGGTACGGTTATTATCCGTGATGTTCCTGATTATGCCCTGATGGTGGGAAATCCTGCAAGGCAAACGGGCTGGATGAGTCAATATGGCCATAAATTAAAATTTGATGGTGATGGAATTGCTACTTGCCCCGAAAGTGGCCAAAAGTACATACTCCGCAATGGAGTGGTTTCCAAAGTTTAATTACTAAGAGAATAACTGTATGAGTCATGATAAAGTGAATTTTGCATTGATTGGTGCGGCAGGCTATATTGCTCCCCGCCATATGAAGGCAATTAAGGAAACAGGAAATAATTTGGTGGCCGCACTCGATCCGAAAGACAGTGTTGGAATTATCGATTCGTATTTCCCGGAAGCTGATTTTTTTCTTGAGTCGGAGCGTTTCGACAGACATCTGGATAAACTTCGGCGGAAAGGAGAACAAAAAATCGATTATGTGAGCATTTGTTCCCCGAATTTTCTGCACGATGCCCATATTCGTTTGGCTCTCCGCAATGATGCTCATGCGATATGTGAAAAGCCGGTTGTCTTAAATCCCTGGAACATCGATGCATTAATGGAGATAGAACGCGAAACAGGTAAGCTAATTTATAATGTCTTGCAACTTCGCCTTCATCCTTCAATCATCGCTCTAAAGAATCAGGTCGATAATGGACCGAAAGACAAAGTATATGATATTGATTTGTCATATATTACATCACGCGGTCGTTGGTATTTTATTTCCTGGAAGGGTGATATCAGTAAGTCAGGCGGTGTAGCCACCAATATTGGTGTTCATTTTTTTGATATGTTGGGCTGGATTTTTGGCAGATTACAGGAAAACGTTGTACATTTATCGGAGGCTGAAAAAGCTTCAGGATTTCTTCGGTTCGAAAAAGCAAGAGTCCGCTGGTTCCTGAGTGTGGATGCAGACTGCGTTCCTGACAAGCTCAAAGCACAAGGGAAACGTACCTATCGTTCATTGACAATGGATGGCCAGGAAATTGAGTTCAGCGATGGCTTTTCAGATCTTCATACATTAATTTATGAAGATATTTTAAAAGGTGGAGGTTTTAGCATGGAAGAAACCCGCCAAAGTATAGAAACTGTTTTTCAAATCAGAAATACAAAGGAGGTGGGCCGAACAGGCGAATACCACCCTTTTTTGCTCAAAAAGTGTTAATCTAAAACAACCAGAATTATGAATATGTATGATAAACTCCTGAAAAAGGAAGCAAAACTCTCGGTGATAGGGCTTGGTTATGTGGGTCTGCCGATTGCCTTGGAATTTGCTCGTCAAATAAGCGTAATAGGTTTTGATATTAAACCAGAACGGGTGGAGATGATGAAAAATCGCATCGATCCCTCTGAAGAGCTTGAGGCTGAAGCCTTTGATGGATGTGATATTACCTTTACTGCAAACATCGATGATTTAAAGGATGCCCATTTCCACATCGTTGCGGTACCTACACCCATCGATTCCCGTAAAATGCCCGATCTTACCCCTTTGCTGAAGGCTTCGGAAGCGGTTGGAAAGATATTGAAAAAGGGAGATTATGTCGTATACGAGTCCACCGTTTATCCGGGAGCTACAGAAGAAGATTGTATCCCCATTCTGGAGAAGTTTTCAGGCCTTAAATTCCTCACCGATTTTAAAGTTGGTTATTCCCCTGAACGGATAAATCCGGGGGATAAGGTAAATACACTTACTACAATTACAAAAGTTGTCTCCGGTTGCGATGCAGAATCCTTGGATGTGGTCGCAAAAACATACGAGCTGGTTGTTAAAGCAGGAGTACACCGTGCTTCATCAATGAAAGTGGCAGAAGCAGCAAAAATTATTGAAAATACACAGCGTGATGTAAATATCGCTCTGATGAACGAACTTTCTATCATATTTAACCGTATTGGCATTAATACCTACGAGGTACTTGAAGCTGCTGGTACAAAATGGAACTTTCTTAAATTCTATCCAGGACTGGTGGGTGGCCATTGCATAGGTGTTGACCCCTATTATCTGGTATACAAAGCCCAACAACTCCGATATCATCCGCAGGTTATTTCCGCTGGCAGATATATCAACGATTCTATTGGTTATTACATTGCAAAACAAACGGTTAAAAAACTGATTGCTGCCAGTAAAAATATTCTGAATACCAAAGTTTTGGTTATGGGTATTACCTTCAAAGAAGATGTGGCCGATATTCGTAATAGTCGTGTTCCTGATATTATTAGCGAACTTCGATCATATGGAGTTCAGGTGGATGTAGTTGATGCCTTTGCTAATTCTGAAGAAGTGAAACATGAGTATGGTATAGAACTCGTTAATAAGCCATCATCGAATTATGATGCCGTTATTGTAGCGGTAAGTCATGAACCTTATGTTAAACTTGATGAAGCATATTTTAAATCAAAAACCAATGCTCGTGCTATTTTAGTGGACGTTAAAGGGATATATCGGGGGAAAATTAATGAAATGACCTATTGGAGTTTATAATTATTCCTGGTAAATATTTAAATAGCCGCCCTGATTACAAGGCGGCTATTTAAATATACCTTGTTTGCTATAAAAGTGATACTGTAAAAATTACATTAGTGGATAAGTTTCCACTGCCGTTTAATACACTAAAATTCTGCACTCGGAATGCGATAGGTATCCAATTAACCGTATTTTTGACTACTGTGAAAAAGTACTGATCTGAATTGGTAATGGTTTGAAATGTGGTTCCTCCGGTTATACCAGTAGCAATAGCTGTTCTTCTGACTAAAATGGCTAGCGAAGATGACCAGATCATATCTGATTTTCTCACATCTACTCTCATGTCTTTGTTTGCATATCCTGAAACAAATAACACAGGACATACAGAACAGTCTTCATAAGCCGATATTTGATAGTCATTTCCTGCTTCAGTAATCAGCGATGAAGACACATTCAATTGCGTCGAAGACAGATTAATACTAATAGTGATCGTCTGGCCCCAAGTAGGCCATTGTACAGAAAGGAGGCAGACAATCCATATAATATGTAGTTTGTTCCTCATAATCATTGGCTTATCATGGTATAAATAATAGTAATTGAATAGCTGGTGGAATGTAAGGTTGAATGGTTGCCAATTCCCAGAGAATAGTTCAGTTGATGACCATTGCCGGCTCCGTTTCCTGTATAACAATTCCGTATTCCACTCACAACAGAACGGGCTGTAGTGGAAATGGGTTGAACACCGTTGCTGATTCCGTTGGTTCCTGCGCCGATGCCCGTATAGGCAGACGCAGTAACCTGTAAATTCAGACCAGAGATATTCGAATTACTTTGTACTGTAATTGCATTGGTGGAACTTCCGGCAACAGCGCAGGTATAGTTTAACCATTTTGAGTTATTTACTGAGCTGCTGGTGAGGGGTAGCCCTGCTTCCACAGGTGTTGTGAGTGAAAGATTAATGGAGTTTCGGTTCGGCTCAATATCACAAAGACTTATCTGAGGGAAATTAATGGATACTGTGGTATTGCAACTTTGCTGAGCGTGAATTACCTGGCTGACAAAAATAAGCAAAGGCAACATCCAGGCGCAACTGAATTTATTGTATCTATTCATATGTTACTGTTTGGAACCTATAATTTTAATTTTTCGATACCTGGGCTTTAATGGAATGAATAATTTTTCAGTTTCTCCAGGCTTTAAATTTACGGTAAAATATTCGTTTTCCAACACATAGTCACGATTTTGGCCATTAATATATACTTTAATATTCCATTGACCGGGTCTTAAATCGGTAAAAATAAAATCGCCTTCAGCCTTTGTAAGTACTCTTTTCGTTTCATCGCCGGAAGTGGCTTCCACAATAAATTGTATTCCCCTTGACGATTTTTGATAATATAAGCCATCCTGAAGCACACTGTCTTCTTTGAGTTCAAATTTTCCGATAATTCGAGCAGAACGACTTAGAATAATTTCACGAACAGATGTCTTGCCACCATAAATTTTAACCGTTAAATCATCCGGATTATAAATAATGGTATTTATGTCTTCGTTATTTACTCTTACACTCATCAAATACGCTCCTGCAGGAATCTCTGGAAAAGCAAAACTTCCATCCCAGCCACTTAATACCGTGCTGCCATTTATCATTACAATCGCTCCCTGCACCATAGCTCCTTCGATGGTGCTAATTCGGCCTTTTAAACTTCCGATATTTTTCTTTTTTCCGGTTATAATTCCCGGGCTATACGAATATTCGACATATGTATAATACGAACTGGATTTTATTTGTTCTCTTTGCAAGGAGTATGAACCACCAATTTTTATTCGATGCCGTTCATGAGGCTTAATCTCGATGTCAAGTTGAGCCAGGTTGCGGTCACGATAATATTCGATTTGCTCGAAATTGTTCTGTAAACTCAATTTTAAATAAAGGTATTTAGAATACCGTACACTCATATTTCCCCCATAATAGTACTGATTACTCACTACAGTGTTATAACGTTGGTTTCTCGAAAATTTTCCAAAGACCGAGAGATGGATAATGTCGTCGTAAGCATAGGAAATTTGGGACGATATATCCAGATAATTTGATTTTTGACTGCTGTTATTTAGAAAATTTTCAGTTTTTCCGGTTTCGCTACCCACTTGTAATTGGAAAAAGTTAAACCCTGTATTAAATTGAGCGCCACCACCGATCTCTTTGAAATGAAATTGATTCGAGATCAGTGGATCCTCATACTCGCGAATTCTACCACCAAGACTAAGTGATGTTTTTTGATTGAAATTGAAAATAAGGTTTGAGATGATGTGGCGAGAATAGGGTTCTTTATACTGTATGCTATCATAATCAACGCTTTTCCTATTGAAATGAACGGATGAATTTAGATGGATAGTTTTAATAATGGGCAGACCCACATTAACAGAATACTGAAGAGCATCCGAAAAATAACCTTTAAATCCTTTTTCGGCAATAATCAGATTGGTAGATACTATTAATCGTTTATGTATAAAGGATAGGTTGTTAGTGAATGCTGATCGTAGGCTGTCTGATTTGCTGCTGGCAATTTCGGCCCCCATTTCAATGTTTTTTGTCAACGAAATTTTTGTACTTACACTTAGGATGTCAATTTTTGGAATGCTGTCTCCCTCTTTATGAAGCATTGCAATTTTCAGACTATTTTTTTTATAGAAATTTAAGGTAGAATAAGCCGCCACAGATGTTGAATTCATTACACTGAAACGAGGTTTATATACCATGGCGCCACTGACCCAACGGCCCGACTTAATGGCATATTGAGCGCCACGGCCATATCTGGAAGGCTCGGTAAGCTGAGTCAGAGAATAAGTAAAATCTCCCAAAACCAGCTGGTGCTGCTTGCTATAAAAGTGTAAAAAATATTCTTCTTGTAAACCCATTACAGAAAGTCCGCTTTGGCTAGGCCCCCTGAATCGGAATGCGAGGTATCGATCCGTACGTTCGTTAATGAAGTCCCCCCCTGAAATATCAATCTGAAAACCATCGGGATTCGTATCTCTGATTTTTTGACGAACGTATCTTGATTTTATTTCTATTGGATAGCGGTTATATGGATCGATGCGAAAATTTGCATTTAGGATCACTTCGTATTGATGAAATAATTCGACTCTCACTGAGTCTGTTTCATCCAAAAAGACCTTTAAAAAGGCGAATTCGATCGAGGAGACGCTTTGTATATCTCTTGTATTAAGAATTTTAGAAACGATGATGGTTGTGTCTGGTGGTAATTTTATTGGGTACCGAAGTGTATCTTTTGGTTGGAAAACATCAATGCTGGCATGAACATTACAATTCGAAAGATTGGTTATTGAGAACGATATTTTTTTTTTCTCACCGGCATGTACATAATCAGGTGCTTCTAATATTTCGGCCCGAATATTGTAATTTCTTGCGATTTCAATAAAGTATTCTGTCGAATCCAAAATCGAATTCAAATCATCAGAAAAAATTTTTACTTTAATGATTTCTTTACCTGCTCTGGCAAAACGGGGAATTGCAAAAAAGAGATTTTTTATCAGGCTGTCGCCGGGATTAATAACTAATAAGGAGTTCTTGTTTAATAACTTCCAGGCGGGTTTAAGTTGAGTAATAATTCTGATATGTTGTACAGAATTGCTTTTATTTATGTACTTTATCGGAATTGCTTTAACGCTGCCAGCCTTTGCTTTTTCGATAGCAGGTGGCTCTTCTTGTGCCCATGCAGTAATGAATAACATGCAGAAGCATAGTGAGAGGAGCGTGTTTTTAAGCACAGTTCTTATATTGCCAAATTAAATCATAAAATCAAGGAATTGTAAAATCAATTTCGAATCCGAATATTTCATCTTCGCCACCATCAGCATAACATACTGCCGAATATACTCCGCTTTGTAATCCATTTAATAAAAAGTCAAAACGGAGTGAAGATGCAGGATAAAGTTTTCTGCTGGGATGTTCTGTATCAAGAACTCGAATACCTTCTTTGTTAAATACTTGCATCGAAAATTTGAGCGTTAACAAGCGTTCTCCATCATTTTCAATATCGAGATGCAGATAATTACCGGCTTCTTCATTACTGACACTTTGTTGAATTTTTTTCAAGCTGGAAATGCCAGTGGTTCCTATATTCGTGACTATTTGAATGGCATACCTCATGGTGGTGGTAATGGCCAATTGTTTCTTTGCATTGGGATCTGGTGGAATAATTTCTTCTACCATAAACAAACTCCAGAAAGAACCCGTAAGGCTATCGTTTGTTGGAACCTTTACCTTGTACCTCACCTGCATGATTTCACCTGCTCCCAGGCTTGTTTGTTTTGGGCTAAATTCTATCCAATGTGCATTGGTGCGAGGAGATGCCAGGTCTTCTTTATAAAATGCATTACCATGATAATCAAAGGAATAATCGGTTTGATAAATTCTAACAGTTTTCGCTACCGATCCTGCGTTTTGAATTTCAATAAACCCGGTGTATGTTTCACCGACGGAAGCCGTTTTCATTTGTGAAAGGCCATTCAGAATAACAATGGAGGCTATGGATTGCATTTGTAACAGGAAACATAGCGTTGCGAGTATACCGATCCTTTTAAACATATGATTTTTTTAATAAATGTACCGAATAAATAATAAAGGCCGGAATTACCCGGCCAGTATTTTTTTTGTTCTGCTTTTAATTTACCGCGACCAAGGTATAGGTAATTGTAACAGTGGAAGTAAAATTGAGTAAACTACCAAATCCACCCGCCGCTCTTGCCCATACATACGTAATGTTGTATCCTTTAGACCCGCCATTTTCTGTGTAACAGCTACCAATTCCTGAGATGAGATCACCTGCTGTACTGCTTAGTGTTATCTGACCAAGTGGAGCTCCAAAGGTTCCTTCACCAAAACCTGCATTTGCTGCTGCTTCAACTGCTAGGGTAGTACCCTCGGGAACTGTACCGGCAGAGATCTCTGCTGTAACTTTACGTGTTTGGGCAGTACCCACGATAGAGGTAACATTCAACCACAGGGTTGCATCCAATACAGATGCGGCGATCGGATTACCAGCTTCGAGGTCAATAGCCGAAAAAGCCATATTGATGTTTTTTGAGGCCTCAGGTTCAATGTCAATTAAAGCTACAGCCGGAATTTCCAAACCGATGGTGTGGCTATCGAAATAGGTATCCTGGGCGAAAGATGCGTTTACTGAGAGAATTACAGCTAAACCAAGTCCTAAAATTTTAATAATTGCTTTCATAATTTTGCGTTTTTAAAGTGAGTAGTTTTTCTTTAAAAGTTTTTTTGTTGTGATTAATCGCCGCTATCATAAAGTGTGCCAAAATAGTATATTATTTATAAATAACAGACAATCAAACACATAATACTTTTCAGCCATAAATCGATTCCAAATATAGTATAAAATTTTTAGTTTTAACCAAAATGGATAATTATTTTAATTTTTTTTTAAGATAAAATGAAGTAATTACCAAAATATTCACTAAAACTATTGAAAATCAGATAAATAACCCAGTGCCAATTTGGGAAATTAATTATTGCTGTCAGTAATCTTTTATTTTTGTTGTACAATCGAATATTTGAACATAAATTTGATTAATTTACTGCAATAGAGATAATTTGATTTGCAAATTATTATAAAATCGCCTTCCAATTATTAAATTATTGTTTCAAAATGGGAAAATCAATGATTTTAGTCATGGTTTATGTTCGTGTTTTGCATCTATATCATAAATAGTTGGGTGGTAAAAATTATGTACCCTTATTCTTTTGCTTTTGCTTATTTTTGGAGATGAAAAAACGATATCCATGAAAATACTTGTCACCGGTGGTACCGGTTTTATTGGTTCTCACACTGTAGTTGAACTTCAGCAAAAAGGATTTGATGTGGTTGTGGTCGATAATTTTTCAAATTCCAATCCAGAGGTATTAGACAACATCGAAAAAATCTCCGGAATCCGTCCTGAATTTGAAGCCTTTGATTTAATTGATCAGACAAGAACTTCTGCCTTCTTTAAAAAGCATTATGAACTTCAGGGCGTTATTCATTTTGCTGCTTTCAAAGCTGTGGGCGAATCCGTTCAAAAACCATTAACCTATTACCGCAATAATCTTCAGTCATTAATGAATATTCTCGATGGTATGCGCGAGAACAACATCCCAAATCTGGTGTTTTCGTCTTCATGCACCGTATATGGCCAGCCCGATGATTTACCAGTGAAAGAAACATCTCCCATTAAAAAAGCATGGTCGCCTTATGGTAATACCAAACAGATTTCAGAGGACATTATTACAGATACGATTACTGCATATGTAGGCATACGTGCAATAGCCCTCCGATATTTTAATCCGATTGGAGCGCATGATTCGGCTCTTATTGGCGAACTTCCATTAGGTGTTCCAAACAATCTCATGCCGTTCATCACTCAAACGGCCATTGGTCTTCGTCCACAATTAAGCGTTTTCGGAAGCGATTATAATACACATGATGGGACAGCCATTCGTGATTACATTCATGTGGTTGATTTGGCTCAAGCCCATGTGGTGGCCGTCGAAAGGATGATAGGAAAGATTTCTGAGAAGAGTTTTGAAGTTTTTAACCTGGGTACCGGAAATGGACTTTCCGTTTTGGATGTCATCAATTCATTTGAAAAAACATCTGGACAAAAACTCAATTATATTCTGGTCGATCGCCGGCCGGGCGATGTTGAACAGGTTTGGGCTGATACTTCCTTTGCTAATGAGGTTCTCGGTTGGAAAGCCGTAAAAACGGTGGACGAAATGACTTCGTCAGCATGGAATTGGGAACAGGCTCTTTCAAAAAGGAAATAATTTTTAAATTTCTTGATGAAGATATTAATTGGTTGAATATTTAATAGATAATAGATTTTCTAATTTTTATCAAATAGTTTATACGTTATATTGTGAAAAAATTGTTTGCACAGGATAGAACATAAAAGAATGGAAAAACTTCGGATTTTAATCGTTGATGATCACCCATCCAATTTGGTTGCCCTTCGGACTTTAATAAATGATAATCTTGAGGTTGAGGTTATTGAAGCTCAAAGTGGTTTGACGGCTATTGATATTTTGATGGAAGAGTCAGTCGATATGATTGTACTTGATGTTCATATGCCGGACATGGATGGATTTGAACTGGCCGAATTGATCCGCAAACGTGAAAAAACAAAGCATATCCCTATTATAATGCTCACAGCTGCCTATGTCTCTGAAAAATTTAAAATTAGGGGCTTTGAATTGGGTGTCGAGGATTATATAACAAAACCAATTAACGATACGGTTCTGATTGGACGTTTATCAGCATATCTAAGACCTATTGCCCGTGAACGACAACTTTCAGTTGAACTTGAAATGAAAGTTTCTGAACGTACCGCCCAACTTTCCGAAAAGAACTTTGCCCTTGAACTTGAAATATCGCGTAGACAAGAGGCCGAAACTAAGTTGAATCAAGCGATGGAAGAACTTGAAGTTCTAAATAAAGAGCTTTCTGACTTTTCTCATTTGGTGGCCCATGAACTTAAAACCCCACTGGGCGGAATTATTGGTTTTGTTGATTTGGTTCAGACCAATACATTGGATGAACTTCCGGAAGATGCCCGAAGGTATTTTGAGATAATTTCTGAAAATGCCTACCACTTGGTTAAACTCATCGACGACATGCTCTTGTATGCCAAATCGGCTCGTCAATCCATCCGTAAAGAAAATATTGATCCCAATGAATGTATCCGGGAAATTACCGATCTTATTGGGCCGCCTCAAAATGTCAGTATTCAGGCGGATAAAATGCCCATGGTTCATTATGACCATATGGCTATGCATAAAATCCTTCAAAACCTTATTTCGAACGGCATCAAATACAACGATAAGGAGTTTCCCATAATTAAAATTTGGGCCGAACAAAAAGACGGGAAGATTATTATTTCGGTAAGCGATAACGGTCGTGGCATTTCTGAAGTTGATATCGATAACATTTATAAATTGTTTTATAGTGCCGGAAATTCTCAGACCAGTGAAAAAGGTACCGGAATTGGGTTGGCAGTGGTAAAGACCTTGGTTGAACGCAATGGGGGAACTATTTGGTGTGAAACAAAATCCGGGGAATTTACTTGCTTCTCCTTTTCAGTTCCACTATAGGCATAAATTTGTCCGTATTTTTGAAAGCATCCCGGCATATGCTTATCTTTGAAAAGATAATTTAAAAAAATGTCTTTCATGAAACGTATGCTCATTACCGGAGGTGCCGGTTTTATTGGCTCCCATCTCGTCCGTCTTTTTGTTAATAAATATCCTGATTATCACATTTATAACCTTGATAAGTTGACCTATGCCGGCAATTTATTAAATCTCAAAGACATTGAGGAAAAACCCAACTATTCCTTTATTAAGGGAGATATTGTTGATGGAGTTTTTATCATCAAGCTATTTGAAGATTATAAGTTTGATGCAGTGATTCATCTAGCGGCCGAATCGCATGTAGACCGGAGCATTTCGAACCCGCTTGAATTTGTCATGACCAACGTAGTTGGAACGGTTAACCTTTTGAATGCCGCCAAACACATCTGGAAAAACAATTTTGATGGTAAGCGATTCTATCACGTCAGTACCGATGAAGTATATGGAAGCCTTGGCGAAGATGGCATGTTTACCGAACAGACTGCATATGATCCCCATAGCCCGTATTCAGCTTCCAAAGCAAGCTCCGATCACTTTGTTAGAGCGTATCACGATACGTATGAGTTGCCTGTGGTTATTTCGAATTGCTCAAATAACTATGGCTCATTCCAGTTTCCTGAAAAGCTGATCCCTCTTTTCATTAATAATATACGCCATAATAAACCACTGCCTGTATATGGAAAAGGCGAAAATATCCGCGACTGGCTTTGGGTAGAAGATCATGCCCGCGCTATTGATGTTATTTTCCATCAATCGGCTAATGGTAAAACCTATAACATTGGTGGACATAACGAATGGAAAAACATCGATTTAATTAAAGTGATGTGCCGTATTATGGACCGCAAACTTGGAAGGGCAGAAGGCACTTCCCAAAACCTGATTACATATGTAAAAGACCGTGCCGGTCACGATTTGCGTTATGCCATCGACTCAACACTGCTTCAGAAAGATTTGAACTGGACACCATCACTTCAGTTCGAAGAAGGTATTGAAAAGACGATTGATTGGTATCTGGCGAATCAGATATGGCTTGATGATGTAACTTCCGGCGATTATTTGAAATATTACGAGAAGCAGTACGTTTCGCGTTAAGAGTCCATTTTCTTTATAAAACAGAGGCGGCTTCCATTCGGAAGCCGCCTCTGATGGTATTTACAAGTGACTTTTACGCACTTACCGCCTCAATATCTTTATTTATTTTTTTAACGAGTCCCTGAAGAACTGTTCCGGGTCCTACTTCAACAAACTTTTTAGCACCATCGGCTATCATATTTTGCATTATCTGAGTCCAGCGTACCGGTGAGGTTAATTGCGAAATCAGATTAATCTTAATAATTTCAGGATCGGTGACCGGTTGTGCGGTAACATTTTGATAGACAGGACAAATTCCCCTCACAAATTTTGCAGAATTAATGGCTGCCGCCAGTTCAATACGGGCAGGTTCCATTAAAGGAGAATGAAATGCACCACCCACTTTCAGGGGTAAAGCCCTTTTGGCACCGGCTTCCTTGAGTTTTTCGCAAGCCAATTCTACACCAGTGATACTTCCGGATATAACAAGCTGTCCTGGACTGTTGTAATTGGCTGCAACAACGATTTCACCAAGGAGCGATTTGCAGATTCTTTCAACGACTTCGTCATCCAAACCAAGGATGGCGGCCATGGTGCTTGGATTGATTTCACAGGCTTTTTGCATGGCCATAGCGCGTGCATAAACCAACTTAAGACCTTCTTCAAAACTCAGGACTTTATTGGCTACCAATGCTGAGAATTCGCCTAGAGAATGACCTGCGACCATATCGGGTTTGAAATCTTCGCCCAGAGTACGGGCCAGAATCACTGAATGTAGAAAAACAGCAGGTTGGGTAACCTTGGTTTGCCGAAGGTCTTCTTCAGTGCCTTCAAACATTATATCAGTAATCCGGAATCCAAGAATGCTGTTCGCTTTTTCGAACAAGTCTTTGGCCTGGGCCGATTTATTATATAAATCCTGTCCCATACCTGTAAACTGTGCTCCCTGTCCCGGGAAAACATATGCCTTCATATTAAAGCAAAAATTAGTTTCTAATTATATTTCCAATTCCACAAATGGCTTATTTTTCTTTCTGACTTTTACCTTAATAGTGTCCTTTTGAGGTGTTGGAAATCCGCCGCAAAATTATAAATAATTCATTAACTGGCAGTATTTGTGTAATTCACAAATAATCAGCAGTTTAAAATTCAGCTGCTGATTACTAGCCTTTATTGAACAATCAATTTATTTGTCAGAAAACAATCATTATTATACTGGATTTCTAAGCCAGCTTTGAACTGATGAGATGGATAAACTCTTCACGGGTTTCTTTTCTTGTAAATGCTCCGGTGAAGTCGGAAGTGGTGGTAACCGAATTTTGTTTCTGAACGCCACGCATGGCCATACAAAGATGCCGGGCTTCGATGACTACTGCCACACCTAAAGGATTTAACGCATCTTGTAAACAGTCTTTGATTTGGGTGGTTAAGCGTTCCTGAACCTGAAGCCTTCTCGCAAAAGCATCGACAACCCGTGCTATTTTACTCAAACCAGTGATATAACCATTTGGAATGTAAGCTACATGGGCTTTGCCTATAAAAGGAATCATATGATGTTCACACATCGAAAATATTTCGATGTCCTTTACAATCACCATCTGTCGATAATCTTCTTTAAATCGGGCAGAGAGTAAAATTTCTTTTGGATCAAGCTCATAACCATGAGTCAGAAATTGCATGGCTTTGGCAACCCTCAAGGGTGTATCGAGCAGTCCTTCGCGTGTATTATCTTCGCCTACAAGGCGCAGAATTTCTTTATAGTGAGCCGCTATTTGATGAAGGGTGTCGTAATTATATTTATCGATTTTTTTATATCCTTCCATGATGTTTTCGTCTAACATTTCGCGGATATAGTTTTCGTCTTCTGTCATGATAACAATGATTAATGGGCAGATAATATGGATGGGATTAACCGAAATATTCTACGAAATTGTTTTCGGTTTCTTCAATTTTAATGCAGTGCAATTCAGCTCCCATAAGCCGTATCGGTCTTTCGAGCTGATTCCAGATGGTTATGGCCAGCATTTCGGTAGAGGCAATTCTGCCTTGCATAAAATCGACTTCCAGATTAATATTTTTATGGTCGAGTTTCGAAATCACTTTGTTATGTACGAGTGCACTTAACTCTTTCAGATTAATCAGAAATCCGGTTTCTAAATTTATTTCGCCCTTGATGGTAATAAAAAGAATATAGTTATGCCCGTGCCAGTTTGGATTACTGCATTTCCCATACATCACAGCATTGGCTTCATCGGTGAAGTCAGGCCGAAAAAGACGGTGGGCAGCATTAAATCGTTCTCTGCGGGTCAAATAAATCATTTATCTTCCGTTTTGGTGTTTTTTCAAAAACCTGACGATTGCAGTGAGTTCAAATATAAGAAATAAAACGTAAGAAATAAAGAAAGTAATGATAAAAGCAACAGCATCTGCCGGATTATTAAAAGAATAAATCAGCAGTATGGCCAAAAATATCACCAGCCTTGAAGCGGTACTTATCATGTAAAACTGCGTAAATTTTGTGATTTTATGGGCTGCGATGCGAATACCGAT
Source organism: Bacteroidales bacterium (assembly GCA_030656615.1). Lineage (GTDB taxonomy): Bacteria > Bacteroidota > Bacteroidia > Bacteroidales > TTA-H9 > JAUSOY01. Next base: position 18,653 of record JAUSOY010000080.1, read on the forward strand.
TTTATGAACAATCAGCGTAAGGGCATAAAAAAACAGGATGATGAATGGCAGTGAAGGGGTTGTAAAACGTGAGGGCAGGATGAATGATAGGGCTACTGCCACTACCGCAAGGGCCAAGGTATAAAAGGTCAACCGCTTCCAGAAAGAGGCAAATTCGGACGTAGGATTGATGTTATCCATATGGATGTTGGTGTTTATTTCTTTAATAAGTCTTTAATAACCTGATAGATGGCTAAGAATACGGAGGCGAGGGAGAGAATAACTGTAAATACCGGAAATTTTATCCCAAGATACGCATCAAGTTTAATTCCTCCAAAAACCCCAAGGCCAATAATTACAGCCATCTGAATCGCCATGGATGAATACCTGGCATAATTGAAAACCGGTTTTTTTGGTTTGGGTGGGGCCATATGTTGTTAGCTTCAGCCAGCGTCTAAATTGGCCGTAAGATCCATGGTGCATTTACCACTGAAACGTGCGCCCGGTTCTATGGCCAGTTTACCGATACTAAGGTCTCCTTCCATGGTAGCAGTTGATTTCAGAACCAAAAGCTCTGTAACAGTCACCAGGCCTTTAATGGTGCCGCTAAAATCTCCATTACGGCATGAAATATCGCCTTCTACCTCACCCGTATTTCCAACTACCAATTTTCCGCTGCAATCGATCGATCCTTTTAGACTTCCTTCTATTCGGATATCGCCATTACACTTGAGGTTGCCATCGAGTTTTGTCATGGGACCAATAATATTCACCGATGGTGTTTCTTGAACTGTAACTTTTGCCATGTTTAATTTCAATTTTAAATAGTCTAAAATAGTAAAAATACCTTTTATTAGGGTTTTTTCGGAGGTTCAGACTTTCCAAGATACTGCCGGTTGAAAAAAGTGGTATACTTTTTTACATCCTTATCCTGGAAAAGTATCTGAAAATTGGTTTGAGAAATTACGAAGGCATCGTATGCTTCTTTGGGAAGCCCTGTGAAAATGTATGCACTTTCGATAATCGTTTCGTAATAATCCATCGCCTTTTCCTTATTGCTGAACATGCCAATATTGATTATTTGGCGGGTGTCGTCCAGCAACATCCCCGAGATATTTAATGCAAGAGTCTTGTGGTATTTCTGGTTGAAATCCGAAATCTTTATTTTTAAAGCGTTGACATCAGCCATATTCTGATTGACGACCATCAGGTAAAAATGGATTTGATCGGAGCCCGGTTTATAAGGATTGATGCTTTGATTATCGGCAGGAGTACTAACGGGTGTAGTTTCTATTTTTAATTTTTCGGCAAGACCAGGTCGTGTGCTGGCCAATCCATCCAGAAGTTGCTGGGCCTTTTCTCCCGAAGGTGTCGAAGGATATCTTCTGACGACCTTTTGTAAGTTTGAAACTAAAGAGTCGGCGACGTCAATTTTCCCGATTGCCAGAGCTTTTAGAAGTGCAAACCGGGGTAAAATATCATGTTTTTTATATTTCTCCAGTGCCTGATCGGCATTCATTATCACGATATAATACTGTCCGTCTTTATAGGCCACATATGATTGCTGATAAAATATTTCTGCAGCTTTATTCCTTTTTTCGATTTGCTGGTTGTAATCCGGATCGATAAGAATTTTAGCATAATCGCTTTCAGGATAACGGTTTATCAACAAGCTACGGTATGTTTCGGCCAATTCGGAATTACCCAGTTTGGTATGAATGATTATCAACTGATAACAAGCCAACAGGTAGTTTTTATTAAAAGCAGTATCTGAAAAACGTTCTATATTTTGGCCAAAAGCTTCAGCGGCATTGGGAAGGTCTTTTAATCCTTCCTTATAGATAAAACCGGCATTAAACGTGGCCTCCATAATTAAGCGGTTCGATTTTTCGATGGCTTCGGGAGTAAGTGGCAGATTTCGGATATATGTTTCGCGTTTTTTTGGATCGGTCGAGCGCTTGGCCATTAAACTGTCTCCTACGGCTGTATCGGAAAGCGCAATTTGCTCTTCAGAACTGCCGTAATCAAGAATTTGTTTATTCGATAATCGCCATAGGTCCTCAAGTTTGCGGTCGCCCCATTTCTTTTTAAATTCAGCAAAACCAAAGCTCATGGCCTGAGGATTGTAAAAATACCATCCACCACTTCCTTTTCCATCCATTTGCATCTCTCTCGTTTGTTGTCCAAGGGCCATCAGGTCACTTTGTCGGATACGCTCGGCCTCTGCCTTTTTACGTTCCTGTTCCAACACCTTTTCGATAAGAGCATCGATAATTTTATTTCTTTCTGCCTCGGGCATCCGGGCAAGTTTTTGAAGGCTGTCTTCAGTCTGGATTGTTATCAGATTCTTGACCAGATCAGTAAGAATACGGGTTTTTTGTTGCAGGGGTTCGTATCCTTTACTCTCGCGGGGAGTGGACTGTAAAGCTGTGTCGTAGTATGCCTGGGAAAGAGGATATTCTGGTTTTTGGAAGAGTAAATCAGCGACGGTTAATGCCGATTGAGCTTTTTGAAATTCGTTGTTTTTACTGGCAGCCACCGAAAGGCGAAGATTTTTTACAGCCTCTTCGGGTTTGTTTTGTTTGAGGTAAATTTCGGCCAGTGCATAGTATATTTGGTCGCGGTAGCCTTTATTTTTTGAATCGGTGAGCATGTCTTCCAATACATCGATAATGCGCTGACTGTCGGCAGACTCGGCTTCAAAACATCGGGCAGTATTTATCTGGGCATTAAAAACCATATCATAGCGTGGATTTTTTTTAACCACTTGCCGATATAATTCTCTGGCCTGAGATAAATTGCCATTTTTCTGATGAATTTGTGCCTGAATAAAAATTAAACGCGATTTTTCTGCTTTCGAACGACTTAGTTGAACAGCATTTTTAAGATGTGGTAGTGCAAAATCTTCTTTCGCCTGGCGAAGGAAAAAGTCAGCCATTATCTCATTCCAAAACAAGTTTTGCTTACGGGTTGGAATATTTTTTTTGATGTGCGATTTGTATTTTTCAAGTTCTACATCGGCACGACTAAAATTGTTCAATTGATTGTACGTATTGGCCAGCCAAAGCATGGTTTCACCACTTAACGGAGAATCTTTATACTTTGCAAGAATAAATTCAAACGTACGGCGTGCACTCTGATACTCATGTTTATAGAAATAAGCTTTGCCTATCATGAGGTAGCTGTCGTCAATCCAGTTGTTGTATTCTTTTTTACCGAAAAACATCGAGTGACGCTGAATAACCATGGATGCTTTTTCGATGGCCCTGTCGGCCTTGGGTAATATTGAAGTGACATCCTTTTTTGCTCCCAGTTTAAAAACCGGAAGTGTGGTGGTATAATTATCGGGAACACTTTTTTCGAGGTTCTCGACCACTTCCTTCAGACTCTCGTTACCATTCCACCAAGCATTGTAATGCGCCGTGAGGTTGTGGTATGCTCTTCGGCTGAAGGTGTTTTTTTTATTTGAACAGGCACCCGCCAAAAAGGCAGTAAGTACCATCATCAATATTATTTTCTTATTCAGTGTCATCAGTATTGGTTAGATGAGTGGCAATACGGACTATAAAATGCCGTTATGAGATAACTATCTAAGTGCAAAAATATTTTATTTTCCGTCACGAATAAAGTATATTGCATTTATATGCTATATTGCGTAGATTGCAATACGTTCCTTTATGCTTTGATAGATGGCCTAATGGTCTTATTTTTGCAGGCAAGGAAGCACTGATCTTTCTTTTCAAATTCTGATAAAAAAATACTTTGATACCCGAAAATCTGCAGCCGGAAGGCAAAAAGAAGCGACTCATTAAGAAAATGAGGGCTAAATATAAGCTGGTTATCATGGATGCCGAAACCTTTGAAGAAAAAATTTCTTTACGACTTTCGCGTCTGAATGTGTTTATTGTTACTGGTACACTGGGAATCCTACTAGTATTTTTCACGACATATATCATCGCTTTTACGCCTTTACGCGAATATATTCCGGGATATTCCGATGTAGGGCTTTCGAAATCGGTTTATAAACTCGGACTTCGGGCCGATTCTTTGGAGAAAATGATTTCTCAGCGGGATGCATATCTATTAAGCATTCGCAATGTACTGACCAATAATTTTATTTCTGAGCAAAATAGCGATAGCATTAAACCGAAAACGGATTATAGCCGGATTAGTAATACCCGCTCCCAAGAAGATTCAGCATTGAGGAATGATATCGAAAACCGAGACAAATACAGCATGTATTATTCGGGTGCAATAGGGACACCCAAACAAAATATTATGGGAATAAATTTCTTTCCTCCCATTAAAGGATTTCCTTCTTCACATTTCAATGCCAGCGAGAAACACTATGGAGTAGATATTGTTGCGGGAGAAAATGAAGCAGTAAAGGCCTGCTTGTCAGGAACGGTATTAATGGCAGGCTGGAATCTCGAATTTGGTTATGTTATCACCATACAACACACCGCCAATTTGGTGAGTATTTATAAGCATAATTCAGCACTACTGAAAAAGCAAGGCGATTTTGTAAAGTCGGGAGAGCCAATAGGAATTATCGGTTCATCCGGTGCTCAGACTTCCGGGCCCCATCTGCATTTTGAATTATGGTATAACGGATTACCACTGAATCCGGAACAATACATACAATTTTAATTTATTTAACAACATCATGCCAAAATCCATCGCCATTCTTGGTTCAACAGGCTCTATTGGCAAGCAATGCCTTGATGTCATTCGCCAACACCACGATTTATTCAGCGTTGAAATTCTAAGTTCAAATACCAACGCTGAGCTCTTAATCAATCAGGCTGTGGAATTTATTCCCAATGCGGTGGTAATTGCCGACGAAAAGCAATACAATCTTGTAAAAACCGCACTCGAACCATTGGGCATTAAGGTTTTTGCCGGAGAAGATTCGCTTCCGGGTGTGGCTTGTTTCGATACGGTAGATATGGTTCTTTCTGCTTTGGTTGGATTTGCGGGTTTTAAACCTACTCTGGCAGCCATCAGGGCGGGCAAACAAATTGCCCTGGCCAATAAAGAAACCCTTGTGGTGGGCGGCGAATTAATTATGGAGGAGGTGATGCGAAACAGAGTGTCGCTTTTACCGGTTGATTCGGAACATTCTGCTATTTTTCAATGTTTGGTAGGCGAACAGTATAATCCTGTCGAAAAATTAATTTTGACAGGCTCGGGAGGGCCTTTTCGTGGGAAAAAACGTCAAGATCTTTTGCATGTAACTCCGGCGCAGGCGTTGAAACACCCTACATGGAATATGGGTGCTAAAATCACCATCGATTCGGCCAGCTTAATGAATAAAGGACTGGAAGTTATTGAAGCCCGATGGCTTTTTGGAATACCTGCCGAAAAACTGGAAGTCGTTATACATCCACAATCGATAATACATTCGATCGTTCAATTTGAAGATGGTTCGATGAAAGCCCAGATGGGACTGCCGGATATGCGTCTGCCAATTCAGTATGCACTTGCTTTTCCTCAGCGTTTGAAAACCGATTATCCCCGTTTTAATTTCGCTACGTATCCAACACTCACCTTTGAACCGCCTGATTTGGATATTTTTCGTAATCTTGCACTTGCATATGAAGCGCTTAATACGGGTGGTAATGCTCCTTGTGTGCTGAATGCGGCCAATGAAGTGGCTGTGGATGCCTTTCTCAATGGGAAAATTGGTTTCCTCGAGATGTCGGATCTTATCGAAAAGTGCCTTTCAATGATTGAATTTAGCAGAGAAAGTTCTTTTGATACATATCAGCAAACGGATGCAGAAACGCGTCGCCTCGCTAAAAGCCTTCTGAAGCATCAATAATCGCCTTATATAATAAATCGGATAAAATAATTACAAATATATGAATACATTGATTATGGCCGCTCAGCTGATTCTTGGTATCAGCATCCTTGTGCTACTGCATGAGTTCGGACATTACATAGCTGCCCGTGCCTTTGGTATACGTGTCGAGAAGTTTTTTCTTTTCTTCGATGCATGGGGATTTAAGCTAATAAGTTTCAAAATAGGTGAAACAGAATATGGTATCGGATGGTTACCGCTCGGGGGATATGTTAAGATTTCGGGAATGATTGACGAATCACTCGACAAAGCACAGTTGGCCGAAGAACCTCAGCCTTATGAGTTCAGAAGCAAGCCGGCATGGCAGCGGCTGATAGTTATGGTAGGCGGCGTATTGGTAAACCTTATCCTTGGTATCATCATTTTTACCTTCGTATTATTACAATACGAAAAATCGTATTTGCCGGTAGAGGAAGTTAACGCATATGGTGTTTATGCTTCACCCAGTGGAACTGATGCTGGTTTTCGCTCAGGCGATAAAATTATCGGCATCGATGGAAATAAAATTGAACGCTTTAAAGATGCTCAATCGGTAAAGCTCATGTTTGGTGGCGATGTTCAGGTCGATCGTAGTGGTCAAACCCTCGATGTGGTGATACCCGAGAATTTTTACAAAAAAGAAGCCGGGAATTTGCGTCAGCGTTTTCTCGAATCATATAACGTACCACTTATTGTGGAAGAAGTATCCCAGGGATATCCTGCAGAAAAAGCCGGAATTATATCTGGCGACCAAATCATTAGTCTCGATAGTATTTCGGTAAAATCATATGGGGTTTTTCGGGAAATTATTCACGGTTTTGCTGGTCAATCGGTACCATTAAATGTAATTCGGGGCCAGGATACCGTTCAATTGGTAGTGGATATAGATTCTACAGCATTTATTGGCATCTCGGCTCATATGCCTTATGAACTAAAAAATTACACCATTGGAAGTGCGCTGAAGTATGGTTATAAAGACGCCATCGACATGCTAGTGGTGAATATTAAAGGTCTTGGTAAAGTATTCTCCGGGGAGGAAAAAGCAACAGAATCTATCCAGGGGCCTATCGGTATCGCCAGAATTTATGGCGCTGAATGGGTGTGGTCAAAATTCTGGTTTATCACCGGATTGCTTTCTCTCATTTTAGCTTTTATGAATATTTTACCGATACCAGCCCTTGATGGCGGTCATGTGTTATTTTTGATGTTCGAGATAATAACACGCCGTAAACCCAGTGATAAATTTCTGGAATATGCCCAGATTGCCGGAATGATAATTTTGATGGCCATTATGGTTTTTGCAGTTGGCAACGATATTTTTAAACTCTTCAGATAATCCACACATGATATCATTTACTGAATATTCTTTTTCTCAGGAGGAAATTCAATCGAGAGCAGCTTCCATTATGGCTGAGCCCGTAACTATATTTACAGAGCAGGAATTACTGCGTTTTTTGGTAAGCATTATTGATCTCACTACGCTTAATGGAAACGATACGGCTGATTCGGTCGAGAAAATTTGTCAGCGTGCCCTGGCGGTGAAAAACGATGCTTTATCCATTCCTTCCGTTGCTGCAGTTTGCATTTATCCTACGTATGTTCATCAGGCTAAAAAATGGCTTGCAGGAAGTGAAATTAAACTGGCATCTGTGGCGGGTGCTTTTCCTTCGGGACAAAGTCCACTGCACATAAAAGTGGCCGAGGTGGCCTGGACTGTTGACCAGGGTGCCAACGAAATTGATATGGTTATTTCGCGTGGCAAACTTATAGAAGGCAACGATGAAGAGGTGTTTGATGAAATTAAAGCCATTCGCGAAGCATGTGAATCGGCACATATGAAAGCTATTCTAGAAACAGGTGAGTTAAACGATAGCGCACTAATAAGATACGCTAGTGAACTGGCGATTTTGGCGGGTGCTGATTTCATTAAAACGAGCACCGGAAAATCGAATCCGGCAGCTACGCCGGAAGCCATGCTCATCATGTGCGAAACCATTCGTGAATATTTTGATAAAACCGGTATCCGTATCGGCATTAAACCTGCCGGAGGCATTGCCACCATTCAGGAAGCGGTGAAATATGTCAGGATTGTTGAAGAAGTGCTTGGTAAAGAATGGCTTAATCCCGAATTATTCCGCATCGGGGCGAGTCGCCTGCTGGATGAAGTGTTGTCAAAAATCAAATGAAATTTTATTTTTAGTCCTGAAAATGAACTTTTTTGCTAAAAGGCAAGTATAATATGTAATGCTTGCCTTTTTTTATGTGGCAGGCGAAGTTTATCTAAATACCGCAACGATGAAGAAATTACTACTTATACTGACTATTATTTTTACTATTCATCTGAATCCTTTGTCATCACAGGTTTTAGTAGACACCGCTGTAGATTTTTCGCTTTACAGTACACATAATGTCTTGTTACAATTATACCCTACACTCGATTCCAATAAAATTGTCGTGATCGACTTTTTTAATACCAGTTGTGGTCCTTGTTCCCTTTTTGCACCCGACGTGCAAAAGATTTATGAGGATTATGGGTATAATCAGGCCGATGTAAGGGTCTGGGGGCTCGATTGGGGAAATACCAATGCGGGGATAATTTCGTGGGATTCTACCTATGGAATTACTTATCCGACTGTAAGTGGAGGTGAAGGGGGATCTAATCTGGTGAATAACCAATACGGAGTACAATCAAGGCCTACAGTAGTTATTATTACTCCTGATCATTTGATATATTATGATTTGAATATGCTGGGCACTGAACCCTGTTACCGCAATATTGATAGCTTATTATCCATAGCTTTAGGAAGTCTGACTGCTGTAAAAGAAATACCACGTGCTGTTTCGCCTACGTTAAGCATGAAAATAGCACCCAATCCCACGAAATACTATACGAGTTTAAAAATCAATCAAAAAGGTATTTTCGAAGTTGCTCTCTATAACCTGGCTGGTAACGCGGTATTCAGTCGTAGGATAAGTTCTGATGGTAATTATGCTGTCCGGATTGACCTTTCAATGGTGAATGACGGATTTTACGTGTTGAAGATTAAGAGTGAATCAGGAGCTGTCAAGGCTCAAAGACTGCTTATCGGACGCTAATCCTATATTACATATGAATTCTTTTCATCGTTTTTTTGTAAAGTATCTGTAAGAAGATATTTTTTGCATCTTTGCGTATATTAATCTTAAGCATTAACCTAGAATGTATTCAAGTACAATTATGACAGAGCGTTTTCAGTATGTCCGAATGGCCATTATCGATTTAGTAGCCTTAGCTGTTGTGTTTTTTACACCAGCTTTTAGTCATTTGATGAATTTCCCGCTTTACCTCATCGAACCGATGCGAATTATGGTAATTCTTGCCTTATTGCATACCAATCGGACCAATGCCCTAATACTAGCTGTAAGTTTACCAGTATTTTCCTTTGCTGTATCGGCTCATCCGGTTCTTCTTAAAATGCTGCTAATTAGTGCAGAATTGAGTATAAATGTATTACTGTTTTCATATTTTATAAAGATGATGAAGGCTTTTCCCGCCATGGCCTTGTCAGTGTTTGTATCTAAAGCCATTTATTATTTGCTAAAATATGTGGTTGTTATGGCCGGAATTCTTCAGATGAGTGTGATATCCACTTCTTTATGGATACAGCTTTTAACTGGTATCATCTTTAGTACATATGCATGGATGGTGATGAAAACCAGACAAGCATAAAGGCATAGTTCTTGGAGTTGACGTGTGATACACAATCTCTGAAGCGATGAACAAAATAGTGCGAAATATTACACTACTCCTGATAACCTGTTTTGCAGTTTCGTGCGAACCCGATTCAGTGGTTAAACCTACCACCGATGTTCGCGATCCTTATATCGGTATTTGGATGAGTACCGACAAACCAATTAAAAATACCGATGCTACTTACTATGTTAAAATTACTGCCGATCCGGTATTTGATAATAGGGTGATACTCGAAAACTTTTTCCATCTGGGCGAAGATGCTAAACCCTATGGAATTGTTGATGGTAGCAGTTTGATAGTACCACAACAATTGACTTGTTCAGATAAATCATGGACAGTTTCGGGTCAGGCATTATTGATTTCCAAGATAGAAATCCGCTGGAACGAATATAACGCCAACGAATTATCCTATACGGCCACGTTTATCAAACAGTAAACTCAATGATTGGATTTTTCAGGCTTATAAATCCTTTGAAACTAAGCAGTTCAACAGACCTTATTTATTCAGGATCAGATATGCTGCCGGTTTTTTCGAGTTGTATTTGCTGCAATTTTGCCAGAACGGCGTCGTAAATCTGTTCCATTTTTTTTGGATCGGTCAGATACCACGTCAGATTGCTATCGAAAATCGCTTTGGAAAGCCGATGTCTATTAAAAATGGAATCGCTGAGAATTCTGGAGAGCGTATCGGTTGTTCTGCCAAGGCTTTTTTCCTGCAAAACAATGGCATTATTAATCTGCAGATCGGTTATTATTTCGACCATTTGTTCCTGATCTAGAAAGATCACCGGTCGTAAAACGGCCTCTTGTTGACAAGAGACCATGAATGTTGTTACAAAAACAACAATGAATACGATGGTGATTTTTCTATTCATGCACCTGGAAGGCTGAAAAATACCTTATTTCTTCTTGGGTTTGGGATTTGAAACAGTGTATTGCCTATTCATTTCAGCAAGTACTTGTTTGGTAATGTCAAAGGTATCGTTGGCTAAAAAGATATTACCATTTTTATTGAAACCGAGAATGTAGTCAAAGTTCAGGCCTTTGTTGAAGCGTTTCAGAAAATGGGTTACGGTATCTACCAATAAAACATTAATCCGGTTTTCTTCCATCGAAAGTTGACGGCTGTAATAATCTTTTTGTTCGACGATGGATTGTTGTTTGTCCATCAACTTTTGATAGATTTCTTTGGCACTGTTTTCGGAAAGAGAATTTTTTCGAACGCTTTCCTGAAAATACGCTGCTTCTTTCTCAAATTCGGCCTGCTTGCCAGTGATTTCTTTTTCGTACTGCACTGTTTTCTCTTCCAACTTGTCGCCCAGTTCTTTTACCAGTTCATAATGCTTGAGAATGGTGTCGGTATTGATATATGCAATGGAATGGCCATTTTTGGGCGTGGTGATAGAGTCTGTGCCATTGTTGGCCGACATATCACCGTGCTTCATAAATGAGAAGATGAGCATTACGGCAGTGATAGCCAATGCGGCTATGCTAAAATACATTGGGAGCTTTGAGGAAGTGTTTTTTTCCGGTTCCATGATGGGTAAATTACGTTTTATAACAGATGATAACAGGCAAATGTACCAATTTATGGTCAATTTGTCATTATAAGAAATCGATGGTTATGTGATTAGTTACCTACTTCCGACATAAATCGGATACGCATTAGACGGATTTCTTCGAGGGTATATTCATCATCACCCAGAGCTTCCAGTGCCTGTTCAACACTATCGGTTTCGGCTGAGCTGAAATAGTCGAAAATTTCTTCCTGATGGTATTCATCAATATATTCATCGATGTAATAATTGATGTCGATTTTGGTACCTGAAGCAACAACCCTTTCAAGTTCGGTCAGCAATTCATCAATGGTGATACTTTTTGCTAGGGCTATATCTTCGAGAGGCATTTTACGGTCGATGCTCTGAATAATGTAAACCTTCAGTCCTGATTTGTTGATAACCGATTTTACCACCATATCATTGGGACGGATAATCTCGTTTTCTTCAACATAATTTTTTATAAGTTCAAGGAACGGTTTACCAAATTTCTGAGCCTTACCGGCACCTACGCCGCTAATTTGTTTCAGTTCCTCATAATTTATGGGATACTGAATAGCCATTTCTTCTAAGGAAGGATCCTGGAAGATGACAAAAGGCGGAAGATTTTGCTTTCTTGAAATCTCCTTTCTTAAATCTTTTAACATAGCAAAAAGGGCAGTATCGGCGGTTCCTCCTTTGTGTCCGCCACCCTGGTCTACGAATTCTTCGTCTTCGTCTTTATCGATGTTTTGGTCTTCTGTGAGCATAACAGAATAAGGTTTTTTCAGGAATTTTTTTCCTTCATTGGTTAGTTTTAAAATTCCATAATTGTCAATGTCTTTCTCGAGCAAATTTAGTATAAGACACTTTCGGATTACATTATCCCAGTATCTTTCATCAAATTCTTCTCCTTTTCCGAAAATTTCCAACTTGTGATGCTTGGCATTCTTGATGTTAGTCGAAATTTTTCCGGTAATAACGTTGATAATATGCTTTGTTTTGAAAATTTGCTTGGTCTCATTTACGGTTTCCAGCGCGATTAAAACAGAATCCTTGCCTTCGAATTTATTCTTGGGATGGTTACAATTATCGCAATTGCCACAATTATCCTGTTCGTACGATTCGCCAAAATAATGAAGTAACAAAACACGCCTGCACATCGATGATTCAGCATAGGCTACTGTTTCGCTGAGCAATTGTTTGGCTATTTCCTGTTCGGCAACAGGTTTGCCCTTCATGAATTTTTCAAGCTTTAAAATATCGTCATAGCTATAAAAAGCGATGCAATTACCCTCGCCATCATCGCGCCCTGATCTTCCTGTTTCCTGATAATAACCTTCAAGGCTCTTAGGAATGTCGAAATGGATAACGTAACGGACATCGGGCTTATCAATCCCCATCCCGAATGCTATCGTGGCTACAATTACATCAGCTTCTTCCATCAGAAATCTATCCTGATTATCACGTCTCACCTGAGAATCGAGTCCGGCATGATAGGGTAAGGCTTTAACGCCATTTACAACAAGCGATTCAGCAAGTTCTTCCACCCGTTTACGGCTAAGGCAATAAATAATTCCTGATTTTCCTGATTGGGATTTGATGTAGCGTATGACGTCTTTGATAACATCAGCAGTTTTCGGGCGTACTTCATAATAGAGGTTAGGTCGGTTGAAGGAAGACTTGTAGAGGGTGGCATTCATCATGCCTAGATTTTTCTGGATGTCTTGCTGAACCTTCGGAGTTGCCGTAGCAGTAAGAGCCATCACAGGAACTTTTTGGCCAATGGCTTCAATAATTGGTCTCAGGCGGCGGTATTCAGGACGGAAGTCATGACCCCATTCTGAAATACAATGGGCCTCATCGATGGCATAAAAAGAAATCTTGATATTCTGAAGAAATTCTACATTTTCTTCTTTTGTGAGCGACTCGGGCGCCACGTACAGCAGTTTCGTTTTTCCCTCGGTTAAATCAGCCTTAACCTGAGTAATCTCTTGTTTTGAAAGGGATGAGTTAAGAAAATGAGCCAATCCGGTTTCCATTCCAAAATTACGAATGGCATCTACCTGGTTTTTCATTAAAGCAATCAGGGGGGAAATAATGATGGCCGTTCCATCATTGAGTATAGCAGGAAGTTGATAGCACAGTGATTTGCCACCACCGGTGGGCATAATTACAAAAGTGTCCTTCCCGGACATCAGGTTACGAATGATTTCTTCTTGGGTACCCTTGAAGTGTTCAAATCCGAAAACCCGTTTTAAGGCATCGTATAGTGGGTCGTTGCCCTTAACGTTCATTTTTTGGCATTTTTTTCAATATCCTTAATTTACGTCTTTTAATCACGTACATTGTTTAAAAACCAGCTTTTCTGCCGTCGTTTTTCATAAAGTTTATCGTCTTTTCCAACTGATAAATGCCTTTTATACTGATAATCAGTGTATTATAATAAAGGCAAAAGAATTGCAAATTTAGTTGCATAACATTGATTTGCAAACATTCAGGAAAAAAAATAACAAAAGAATTTTATGAGCTTCAGAATTCCTAACAATTTCCCTGATTCTTATAAAGGATTAGATAAACTAAGATATCCTTCATTTAGTATTCCAGGATTGTTTTGATATGCTAATTTAGTTGTAAAAATGTTGAATAGCAAGTCATCGTCATTTTTAAACCACTTTGGCATTAACTTTCTATCTTTGCAATGAAAACAAACATAGCTGTGCCAGAGTATAACAAAAATGATATAATAGAGTTTGCGAGAAACACGCTACTCGAAGAATCTGCTGCCATTCATCAGATATCGAATCAGCTGAATGTATCCATGGCTGATGCCGTTGAGTATATTCTTAGCATTACCGGAAGGGTCATTGTAACGGGCATTGGTAAAAGTGCTGATATTGGTCGCAAAATTGCCAGTACGTTCAATTCTACAGGAACTCCAGCGCTCTTTATGCATGCAGCCGATGCCATTCATGGCGATTTGGGTATGATAACCAATGGTGACGTTGTTCTATGTTTATCAAAGAGTGGCAGTACCCCTGAAATAAAAATTCTTGTACCGCTTATTCGTAGTCTCGGTAACCATATCATTGCCATTGTTGGAAATATGGATTCATATTTGGCCATTCATGCTGATTTTGTTTTGGATGCTACGGTTGAAAGAGAAGCATGTCCAAATAATCTGGCGCCCACAGCCTCTACCACAGCTCAACTCGCTCTTGGCGATGCTTTGGCTGTAGCCTTACTTACGTGCAGAGGATTTTCTACAGCTGATTTTGCAAAGTTTCATCCGGGTGGCGCTCTCGGGAAGAAATTATATCTGAGGGTAGATGATTTATTCAGGCATAATGAGAAGCCTGAATTGAATCCAACGGATGATATGCCGAAAGTTATTCTGGAAATATCTTCTAAAAGGCTTGGAGCAGCGGCTGTTACAAAAGATGGTCGCATCATCGGTGTTATAACAGATGGCGATTTACGCCGTATGCTTGGCAAATATGATTCCATACAACATTTACGGGCAGAAGAAGTTATGTCAGTAAATCCCCGAACGATTGATGCGGAGGCCACCGCGGTGGAAGCTCTCGAAATTATGCGGAATAACAGCATTACTCAATTATTGGTAACACAAAACGATTTGTATTTGGGCGTCATTCATTTGCATGATATTCTTAAGGAAGGAATTATTTAATATGGGAAATCAAGTCGATGATTATAATGCGTATCGCCAGAAAATGAATGACAGGCTGATGAGTGAGGAAAACGCAAGAGTATTAAAACGGATTTATGGAGTGGATACACTAGCATATCAGGCTGGTGAACTGGATGTTAAGACGAAGGAAATGCTTGGCTTAGCTACTTCCATGGTGCTCCGTTGCGACGATTGCATACGGTATCACCTCATAAAATGTCATGAAGCCGGTTTAACGACTGCTGAACTTATGGAGATTTTTGGAATCTCAAATCTGGTGGGAGGAACCATTGTTATTCCTCACACTCGACGGGCGCTGGAATTTTGGGACGAACTCACCTCTAATGCCAAATAAAATATGCTTTTAAGAACGGAAGGCATCTATAAAAAATATCGCAACCGCACGGTTGTGAAAGATGTAACCATTGAAGTAAACCGTGGTGAGATCGTAGGATTATTAGGTCCGAACGGAGCAGGCAAGACAACCTCATTTTATATCATTACCGGACTTGTAAAACCTTTTTCGGGTAAGGTTTTTTTGGGTGATACGGATATTACCGAAGAGCCGATGTACAGACGCGCTCAGCGTGGAATTGGTTATCTGGCGCAGGAAGCTTCTGTATTCCGGCATTTAAGCGTCGAAGATAATATCAGGGCGGTCCTCGAATTTACAAAACTCAGTAAATCCGATCAAACAGAACGAATGGAATCATTATTGAGTGAATTCGGACTTCAACATATTCGGAAAAGTAAGGGAATTCAACTATCGGGCGGTGAACGAAGACGTACAGAAATAGCCCGTGCTCTCGCGGTGGATCCGCTTTTCATTCTTCTTGATGAACCATTTGCTGGTGTTGATCCCATAGCGGTAGAAGACATTCAAAGCATTGTTATTAAATTGAAAAGTAAGAATATCGGCGTATTGATAACGGATCATAACGTACATGAAACCCTTAATATCACTGACCGGGCTTACCTTTTGTTTGAAGGTTCCGTTCTTAAACAAGGTACAGCCGAAGAACTGGCTGCCGATGAACATGTAAGACGTGTTTATCTGGGAACGAATTTTAATCTTAATCGATAAGTTTTTTCGTTAAGAATCCAGTTTCCAGTGATTCATCACCATGGATACCATAATGTATGCAGGGAGGATGATGGCTATACCGGCAGCCTGAAATAGGACAACCATTAGTATTCCAAAGGCAATAAAAATATAACGAATCTTATTTTTTTGCCAGCCAAAACCTTTAAATTTCAGGGCAAATAAAACGAAACGTGCATTCATGAGCCAGGCAAGAAGTACGGCAATAATTGCCAGGTTGCGGGGCGTGAAGAACCATTGGTATGCAATTGAATCGAAAATTTGCAATGCTACACCGCTTGGTGCCAGAAGGGAAGCAATGAATAAACCTACCGCTGGTGTGGGTAATCCGATAAATTTATCGGATTGTTGTTTGTCATGATTGAAAATGGCCAAGCGAACACCGGCACTCAATGGAATTAGCAAAGCACAATACGGGAGAATTGATTTCAGAAAGAAGGCTTCCTGAGGCATCATCATCCGAATTTGAACAAATAATAACATTCCGGGTGCCAGGCCAAAGGATACCATATCAGATAATGAATCCAAATCTTTACCGATGGGCGATTGTGCCTTAAGAAGACGAGCCGCAAAGCCATCGAAAAAATCAAAAATAGCCGCTGCAAAAATCCAAAGTGCAGCGATGTCAGTCCGCCCGTATATGATTTCTGTTACCGCCATACAACCGGCCGCCAGGTTCATTAATGTGATGGCGTTTGGAATATTATTACGAATTTTCATTCCTCTAATTTTGCGGTAAAATTAGACAATTGGGCTGGAAAATTTGTCGTGATAATTTTTTGTCCAAAAGGAATTGCATAATTTTGCATTACGAAATGTCATAAAATTTATAAACAGACAGTTTTAAAACAGCTATTAATTCCATCCATTTTATATTTTTACAAGCGGAAACATATCATGTTCTCTTTTGAAAATCAAATTTTTACTTTATCTATATCGTATGAAATCAAAGGCTTTATTTTTTTTGGTAATGATGTTATTGGTATCAGGAATTTCTCCTTTATTTGCGCAGTTTAATGTTTCTGCTGAATTCCGTCCTCGTGCTGAATTTCATCAGGGAGTGCGTTATCTTCCTGATTCATTGGATAGTCCGATGTTTTTTACCTCACAGCGCACGCGTCTTACCTTTTCATTTGCCAAAAATGATATCGGTTTTAAGCTGACGATGCAGGATGTAAGAGTTTGGGGCTCCGAAGCAAATTTTACTTCAGCCGGCATTTATGGCGCCGGAGGAACGGGAACCACTGATCGAAATATTGGAATGGATTTGTATGAAGCGTATTTCGACTGGAAACCCAGTGATGCTTTCCTTCTGCGGTTCGGAAAACAGGTTTGGTCTTATGACG
Source organism: Bacteroidales bacterium (assembly GCA_030656615.1). Classification (GTDB taxonomy): domain Bacteria; phylum Bacteroidota; class Bacteroidia; order Bacteroidales; family TTA-H9; genus JAUSOY01. The sequence continues at coordinate 35,881 of JAUSOY010000080.1, forward strand.
ACCAATACCTTATCTCAGGAAAAGACTGGAGTCAGTTTGGGATGAGCTATGATGCGGCTTTCATGTCGTACAATAAGGAAGGCTGGCAGATAGATATGGGACTTTCTTATGGCAATAAAACAGAGAAATTATTCAATCAGAGTTTTGGCAACAATGAGTATTTTACTTCACCCCTCAAAATGCAAACGCTGAATTTTATATATCTGAAAAAGAAAATCACCTCCGAACTAAACGCAATTGCTACCGTTATCGTTTCCGGTAATCCGGAATACGGCACTAAAAATACCTTATATTTAACGGGTACCTATGGTGGACGTTTGGCATATAAAAATGATGCACTACAGACCGAACTTGCCGGTTATTACCAAAATGGTAAGAGTGCCAGCATCGTGAAGACTTCGGGTACTACGGTTACCTATATCCGTAAAGGAGGTCTTGATATTAACGCGTATAGTTTATTCGGTGATGTTTCGTATAAGGTTCTCAAAAATCTGAGTCTGGGCGTAACAGCTGTTTTACTTTCAGGAAATGATGCAAGCGATACTTCTTCCTCTTATCAAAACATTCAGCATGTATTCAATACACTTTATGGAAGTCGATTCCGGTATTTCGGAAGTATGAATATGTATTCTGACAGGGATTTAAATTCCCTGGGTGGAGGTCTGATTGATATTTTCCCCAATCTGAACTGGAAAATCAGTGAGAATAATGAAATAATCGTTAAACATCATTTCATTTCGTTGCATAGCCCTGTAATCGATCCTGTTACTTCTGGTCCTTCTACGTATCTCGATAAATCTCTGGGCTCAGAAATGGACCTTACATATAATCGTCGTTTTTCGAAAGATCTTAATATGCGGGTAGGAGTAAGTTATTATTTTGCCAATCGTAGTTCTGAAATTGTACAGGGAATGCCAGAAGGAAGTAGCACGGAACCATACTGGGTTTATGTAATGCTGACCTATAAACCTGTTTTTTTTAGCTCTGATAAACAATAGGGCCTTCTCAAGTGTTGAAATCCTGAGATAAAAGTGGGATGATTTTGGTGCCCCACGAATTAAAAATCAATCGGATTCAACATATGAGCATGGTAAAAACATACGAGAGCGTTGGCAGTATTCAGAAAAATGAAAAACTGGCCACTTATTATCCGGGATATGATATCCCTTATCTGGTTCTGGAAGCCATGGATACATTTCCGGGGTATTACAGCGCAATGGATCAGCAAATTACTGATCGTCCGCTTTATCTTTATCTGGTTGTTAAATCAACACTCCTTTTTGAAGAGGATAATCTTATCCGGGCCACCCAAAGCATTAAGCGCAAGCATCAAATTGTATTTGACGCGGTGCCAGGCGAATTAATGCTTTTCAATAAGCTTTATCATTGTATACGCCTCGATCTGAAGGATGTAATGCAATTGCGGCTTGTCCTTGACTGTTTCACCGAACAGGGGATTGCTTTTGTTAAACATCGCGATGTTAAGGTATTTTCGTCGATGGTTCGATTGAAAAGGTATTTTGAGGTTGAAGAATTGGCTGAAGGGATATGGAAAGATAAATGCCTCGAAGGAAGTTATTACCTCATAGTTTCGCAAACGCTGAAACATGAGCGATTCGAAAAAATAAGCATGCATGTCCGTAATAATATGGAACTGGCCGGATTTGATATCGCATCGGGCTATTGGTACAATCGGTTTGGTTTGGTTGATTTTGTGCGTATTTATCACCGGAATATTAAACCGGATGATTTATTAATGATTCGTGATAAGTATAATAAAGCGATAGAAGCGATGCAATAATCCTTATTGTTTAAGGTATCAGGTTTATATGCGATATTTCTCCAGAAATGGACTGGTTCGCCTTTTATTGCAATTTAAGGAATGAAATCCTTGCCGGACGAACTTACCGAAAATATTTACCTTTGCGACCCTGATGGGAACGGCATTTGAAATGCCTTCCTTCGGATGTGAATTGCTATAATAACCCCGATATATGAGCTTTAATACGGATCTCTCGATCGCTGCATTTGATTATTTTTTGCCGGACCATCAGATTGCACAGTTTCCTCTCGCCGATCGTTCGTCATCCCGCCTGTTGTATTTTAATCGCAAAACGAACGAGATAAAAGACCTAAATTTCAAGGATTTACCTCAATTATTACCAAACAATTCTTTGGTTATTTTTAATGAAACACGTGTAGTAATGGCTCGTCTGCATTTTAAGCGGGAGAGTGGTTCACGCATCGAGGTGTTTTGCCTTGCACCTTTGTCACCACTTACAGAGGTCCAGGGAGCTTTTCAATTGGGTTCGGGCGTGGAGTGGAAGGTTTTAATTGGAAATGCAAAAAAATGGAAGGCTGATGAAAAACTCATTCTCTCGGCAAATACGGAAGAAGGCCCAGTGGAATTAATGGCGCAAAGATGTGGAATAGAAGAAGATGCTTTTCGTGTTCGTTTCGAATGGTCGCCTTCGCATTTATCCTTTGCTGCTATTCTTGAGCTTTTCGGAAAAGTTCCCTTACCACCATACATTGGCCGGAAGGCTGAACCTGAAGATGAATCGACCTATCAGACGGTTTATGCCCGCACGAATGGATCGGTTGCTGCTCCAACCGCAGGTTTGCATTTTACCAACGAAGTTTTTGAAAATCTTACCCAACAAGGACATAAAACCTGTAAAACCGTTTTGCATGTTGGAGCTGGTACTTTTAAACCGGTTGATAACGATAGGATTACTGAGCACCATATGCATTCTGAGGAGGTTGTAATAAGCAGATCGCTACTCGAAACACTTAAATCTGAAAGTAAGAGACCTGTTGTAGCCATCGGTACCACCACCACGCGAACCCTCGAAAGTATTTATTGGTATGCAGTTCTATTAGAAGCAAATCCGGATGCTTTGTTTTTAATTGATCAATGGATGCCCTATTCGGAGAATTCGAAAATAAGCAGGCCTGAAACCATTGATTTATTATTGAAGTGCATGGATGCAAGAAAAAGCGACGAGTTGAAAGGGAATACATCCTTGTTAATTGCTCCAGGATATACCTATCGCATGGTGGATGCTCTTCTTACCAATTTCCATCAGCCAAAAAGCACCTTGCTTTTGCTGGTCTCCGCCCTAATTGGTGATCACTGGAAAAGACTATATCAGCATGCCATTATTCAGAATTATCGTTTTCTTAGCTACGGCGATGCTTGTTTTTTTCTCCCATAAGCAATAATTTCTTTGTTATTTACAGATTGCAGGCAAAAAAAATATTAGGTTTGTCTCTTGAAATTTAATTTCTAAGATATGTTTTCTACAGTATTACTTGGTGTAGTTGGTCCCTGGCAGATAGTCCTTATTGTACTGGTCGTTGTATTGCTTTTTGGCGGCAAAAAAATCCCCGAACTGATGAAAGGCGTCGGCAAAGGCATTCGCGAATTTAAGGATGGGATGAGTGGAATCAACAACGATGATCCTACGGACAAGGATGATCAAAAAAAGTAAACAATAGTTTACTTACCATGGATTTTCAAAATGTTACCGGCCTGATACTTGCTGGTGGGCAGAGCCGTAGGATGGGTCGTGATAAAGCTCTTTCACCCATCCGGGGGCTAAGGCTTATTGATTATGCCATACAGTCGCTTTCGTTTTTATCTCCACGGATATTAATCTCGTATAATGGTATTCTCCCAGCCGATATTACAATAACTACGGTTTGTGATATAATTCCAGGCCATGGACCTGCCTCTGGTCTTCATGCGTCTTTGACGGCTTGTCCAACATCCCGATGCCTTGTTATTAGTACAGATATGCCATTGATTGGCCGTGAGTTTTTAATGGATTTGTTGCAATATCCGTCTTCAAAACCAATAGTGGCTGCGATGTCGCCCGATGGTTTTGTTGAACCATTATGTGCTGTTTATGAGGCATCATTGAGTGTTCTTTTAAAGCAGCAAATGGAAAATGGCAGGAATAAATTGATGGATTTTCTATCGATGGCGGGCTACGAAGCAGTAGATTCCTCAAAAATAAGTAAGCACTGGAGTCAGGAAATGTTCAGCAATATCAACACACCGGAAGACCTCAGAAGGATGGAGGCTATGGAAGGCTGGTAAATGCAGCATAAATTTTGTATTTTGCAGCTAAATTTATCTGGTATGCAAAACAAGCAGCGCATAATAATTCTAACCGTTTCATTGCTTACTATTGGCCTTTTGGCCTGGTTTTTTAGCAATATAGTTCTATACGTCGCTATAGCTGGTATCTTATCAATTATTGGACGCCCGCTCGTAAAACTTCTGGATGGACTACGGTATAAAAAACTTCATTTACCCCATGCTTTAAATGCTGTTATCGTGTTGTTAGCTATGATTTCTTTTGCCGTAGGAACCGTTTATCTTCTTATCCCCTTAATCGCTAAACAGGCACTCGTAGTATCATCGCTGGATATTGATCTTATCAGTCAAAATCTGACAGAACCACTGCAAAGACTTGAATCTTTTTTGATACAATATGGTATTATCCAGACGGGAGATACCATTAATAGTCTTGTGATGACTCAGATTTCTGATTTACTGGGCTTCGCCACGTTTTCAAATATTATGGGAAACATTGCTGGTTTTGCTGGCTCTTTATTCGTGGGAGTGTTTGCAGTAATTTTTCTCACTTTCTTTTTCCTGAAAGACGACCGGCTTTTTTTGCACAGTATTCTCCTTTTCACGCCGGATGAATTGGAAGAAAAGATGCATCATGTATTACATCAGACCAAGTATCTATTAACCCGATATTTTTTGGGTTTATGTGCCGAGGTTGCCTCCATGTTTGTTCTGCTTTCTGTTGGACTTAGTATTTTTGGGGTGCCTAATGCATTATTAATCGCACTCATTGGCTCTGTGCTGAATATTATTCCATATCTGGGTCCCATTATCGGAATGCTTATTGGCGCTTCGCTAACCGGCCTCGACGGACTGAGTGAGGCATCGTATATGACAGTTGTACCTGCCATGCTTAAGGTTATCATGGTTTTTGGAATCGCGAACCTGATTGATAATCTGGTTCTTCAGCCATTTATTTATTCAAATAGCGTAAAGGCACATCCGGTGGAGATTTTCCTGGTTATCATTATGGCAGGAAGTATGGCCGGAGTAACCGGAATGATACTTGCTATTCCGACCTATACGGTGCTTCGTATCGTTTCCAGCGAATTTTTCTCCAATTTTTGGTTGGTAAAAAAGCTTACCCGGAACATTTGATATGGGAACTTTTTTGTACCGTATTCACGATTTTTTGGCATTGATCAAAGTTTTAAGTCTGCCTCGGATAGTAAATTATCTGAAGTTATATCTGTCCTATTGGTACACCCGAACCGGATTTGGATTTATTAAGGCAGGGAAACCGGCTACCTTTTCGTTCGAACCAATAGCATCCTGTAATTTGCAATGCCCCGAATGCCCTGCGGGATTGCATGAACTCACTCGAAATCAGGGAATGGCAAGTTATGAATTGTTTCATACAGTGTTGAAGGCTTTAGCTCCTAATGCGTTTTATACGACTATTTATTTTCAGGGAGAACCACTGTTACATCCACATTTTGAGGAATTTGTAAGGATGGCGAAAGAGCATAAACTTTATACAGCAACTTCCACCAATGCTCATTTTTTGGATGAAGTGAATGCCCAGGCTTTGGTAATTGCCGGATTGAATCGATTGATTATTTCTTTGGATGGACTCGATCAGAAAACCTACGAGAAATATCGGCGTGGTGGCGATTTGCAAAAAGTAACGGAAGGAATAAAAACCATTCGAAGGGCAAGGACTGAATTGAAAGCGCTTACACCTTTAATTGTTGTACAGTTTATCGTAATGAAACATAATGAACATCAAATGAATGATGTACGGAAGTTTGCTTACGATTTGGGCGCCGATGTTGTTGAACTGAAAACAGCACAGATTTATGATATGAATGATCCCAATGAAATTATACCGATAAATAGTAAATATTCGCGTTATAATCGTGACCAGAATGGATTAATGCATTTGAAATCATCCCTTCCCAATCATTGTTTCAGGGTGTGGAGTTCCACAGTAATCAGTTGGGATGGAAAGGTTTTGCCTTGTTGTTATGATAAAGACGGAGACAATGCATACGGAAATCTTAGTACAACCGATTTTGAATCCATTATTAGCTCCAATCAGGCGTCCGGTTTTCAACATCGTATTTTTAGCGGTCGAAAGGAGATTGAAATCTGCCGGAATTGTCCTGAAAAGTGATTTTTAAATAAAATCAATGAATCGGTGCGCATCTCTTTTCGATCTGGGTAGTAAGGCTTTAAAATTTTTTGATTCTATGCTTTGCATGACAATAAAAAAGCCACCCCCGTTTTACAAGGATGGCCAAAAAATTTTATTAAAAATCATCAAACGGTCATAATATCCTTTTCTTTTGCATCGAAAAGTTTGTCGATTTTATCAATATAGGTATCGGTCAGTTTTTGAATATCTTCTTCCAGTTTTTTTATCATATCTTCCGGAGTTCCATCCTTTTTGAGGGTTTTTGAGGTTTCCATTGCTGCGCGACGGATATTACGTATGCCCACTTTTCCGCTTTCAGACTCCTGTTTAGCTTTCTTAACCAGATCTTTACGTCTGGCTTCGGTTAATGGTGGAACAGCAATTCGTAAAATTTCCCCATTGTTTTGGGGATTAAATCCCAGATTGGCAGCCATTATGGCTTTTTCGAGCGGAACAAGCATGGCCTTTTCCCAGGGGTGTACAACAATTTGACGGGCATCAGGTGTATTTACATTTGCTACTTTATCAATAGCGGTCATGGTACCGTAATAATCAACCTTAACACCATCCAGCATGGAAGGTGTGGCTTTGCCAGCCCTTATTTTCTGAAATTCACGGTCAAGGTGTACCAGCGCATTCTCCATGCCTTCCTGGGCTTCTTCCAAACAAAATTCACATTCTTCGGTCATAATCTCTTCCTATTGGGTTTGCACAAAAATAAAAAAGTTTTCATCCGCATACAAATATTGCGAATCCCTATGATTGATTGAATTCGTTATCCTTATCGGATTTTGCGACTGAATATTGATTCTTGGGCAATTATATTTCTCCATTACTAAACAGAAAAAACTCCGTCGGTTCATAAAAATGAATCAAGCGTTTATGAATCGACGGAATTACTGGTCTATCTCAGAAAATTATTTTTTAAGCAGGTCGCGGATTTCAGTAAGAAGTTTTTCTTCAGCCGTAGGTGCGGGCGGGGCTGCCGGAGCTGCAGCGGCTTCCACTTTTTTGGCAGTAAGATTATTCATCAGGCGGATGACCATAAAAATGGCAAAAGCAATGATAATAAAATCGAACGTAGTCTGAATGAAATTACCAATGTTGATGTTCACAGCTTCAGCACTTACCTGTCCGGCATTATCCAGTACTGCATCCTTTATGGTTAATTTAAGATCTGTAAAATTAACACCTCCAATCAGGAGTCCAATGGGAGGCATAATAACATCACTAACGAAGGAGGATACGATTTTTCCGAAGGCTCCACCAATAATGATACCCACAGCCATATCCATTACATTGCCGCGCATGGCAAAAGCTTTAAACTCGTTCAGGATTTTCATAATTAATGCGTTTTGGTTTTTGAATATTTTAAAACAAGTATATAAAGATATTGTTTTATTGGATAGAAATGAATTGGATAAATTTTGACGGATAATTGAATCGGATATTGTTTTACATTTACATCTTCTTCTTATATTTTTTTGAATGACAAGTGATGAATTATCAGCCAGAGGTTTGCTGACCGAGGTCGTTTTTTCTGCCGGTAGAAGCAGTGGACCAGGTGGCCAGAATGTTAATAAGGTGAATACCCGTATCGAATTGCGATTTAACGTTGAGCAATCGGAGGTTTTGACTACTGAAGAAAAACAAATTCTGACGGAAAAATTGGCCAACCGGATTTCTGTTGCCGGAGAAATAGTAATGCGTAGCAGCGTTGAGCGTTCGCAGCTTCAAAATAAGGAAGATGTATGTCACAGATTTCTGGAGTTGATTGCCAAAGCCTTGCGGCCTCGTAAAAAGCGCAAAGCCACGAAACCGAGTCGTGCCTCTGTTGAAAGGCGTCTCGAAAGCAAAAAAAAACGTTCAGAAATAAAGCAGAACCGAAGAAATTCTGATTAGCGCCATTCATGTTTCGGATAACGCCCGCGTAAATCCTTTTTAACGGCCTGATACGAATTTTCCCAAAAACATTTCAAATCACGCGTCATTTGTACAGGTCTTCTGGCTGGTGATAAGATCTCAAAAATCACCCCGGCTTTTCCATCAGCCAATAATATAGGAAAGGGGCAATCATATAAAGCCTGAACTGTTTCTGATAGAATCACTTCGTATTTATCATTATAGCGGTACTTTACCGGAAATTTTCTGGTGGCCAGTTGTATGCTTTCCGGAGCCAGATAAGCAAGGGCTTTTTGTTGGTCATATGTAAGCCATTCACTTAGTACTTTCTGGAGTTTAACCTTCGAAATTTCTTTTACGCTTCTGCATCCATAAATTGCATGTTGTATAATGAGACGTTTCTCGTCATTATTAATCGCATTTATTTGATATTCAGGGCAATAAAATGCAGCAAAATTGATACGATTGACCAAACCATCCACTTTTTCATCCCACTGATCGAAAGGAATTTCACCGTTGATTATCCGATCGGTTAACATCAAGGCAGACTCTTCTTCACCAGCCTGATCCATGCTGGAGGAATAAACCATCAGAGAACCAATTTTCAAATGGTTTTTAACCATAACACGCCCAAGGGATGTATCGAAAACCGTTTCCTGGCTTTTTGATATTTCGGGAAGATGCGATTCTTCGAGCCATGAAATATCAATTAAACAGGCCTCACGGATATTACGAAACGTACCATTCTGATTTTTTGCTTCTTCCGAATCGGTAGCCACCATGAGTCCGCTTTCCTTTATTATACTGTCTTTATGCAGCAAACCTCCCTGACCATCTATAAAATGGCATTGATTAGATTTTTTATTGCGTCGTATAAAAAGAAAATCAGCGAAACTTGCAAAAATGGCTTTTCGTAGAGCTTCTTCTTTTAAAGGTGTAAGGAATTGGATGTGGTTATCGAAGGGTTTAGTTTGTTTACACTGTTTCCAAATGTTTTTAGCAAGAAGATAGATATTTCGGGCATGAATGGTATTTATACCCAAACTATTACAGATTCTTTTTTCGTAATTCTGCTTATGACTCCAATACCAGGCCTGATACTGGAATAGGAGGTCGGCTGAAGCTTCCCCGAAAAGTAACAGCCTTTCATTTTGCATCATGCTATCCTTGGCGACGATCATCAGACCACGATTTTGAGCCAAAGCGGCTATTATACATGCTTCAGCAAGGCAATTTTGAAGTTTGGCTGAAAGAAGTATTTTTCCATAACGAGGATGAACAGATAGAATGGCCATATAACGGCCATCGCTGGTAATCTTTCCTTCTTCATCGATGGCGTTCAATGTTTTCAGCAATCGAAGGGCGTTAACGATAGCTTCTGAATCCGGAGATTCGTAAAATGGAAAGTTTTCAAAACTTGAATAATCCGATGCAATTAATCCCAGAATAATTCCTGAAAGATCGATGCGGTGAATTTCGGGCGTAGTGTTCTCATGCTTTTGTTGCTGTTCAAAAGCACTCCATAGCCGAATGCATTTTCCGGGTTTTGTTCTGCCAGCTCTTCCTTGCCTTTGAAGTGCTGAACTTTTACTGATGGGTACGGTAAATAAGGTATTCACTCCACGCCGGTGGTCATAACGTGCCTGTTTTTCTAATCCGCTGTCGATGACCAGACTTACTCCGGGTATCGTAATGGATGTTTCGGCTACATTGCTACAAACTAAAATCTTGCGTCCGGGAGTAAAAACATCTTCTTGTTCTTCTTTACTGAGAGAAGCATGCAAGGGAAGAATTTTATAGGACGAAAATCCTCCTGATTTTTCAATTAATCCAATACTACGGTTAATTTCGTGTTTGCCAGGCATAAACATCAGAACAACTTCATCTTCTGTTTTATTGATGTGCATACGCAAAGCGTTAACGGCAGCTTCTTCAGTATTTTCCCGGGCTGATAATGGATTATAAATGGTTTCCATTGCAAAGGCTTTACTTTCTGATATCAATAGTTTGCACGAATTCATAAAATCTTGTAAACGCTTGGTATTCAGGCTCGCTGACATTACAACGATTTTTAATTCCGGATGGTTCTTTTGATTTTCTAGCGCCAACGCGAGACCAATATCGGTTTCAATATGTCGCTCATGAAATTCATCAAAAACGATAGCCCCCACATCCTTTGGCAATGAGTTTTCCAAAAGCATATTCAATAATATCCCTTCGGTGAGGAATATTATCCGGCTTGACTCGGAATACAGTTTTTCTAATCGGATTTGATATCCCACTTCTTCCCCGAGCTTTGTTCCTCGGGTTTTTGAGATAAATGCCGCCAGACTGCGGGCAGCAATCCGACGCTGTTGAAGAACAAATACTTTTTCGTGTTTTTCGAGGACATGATCAACAATAAACTGGGGCAACAGCGTAGATTTTCCACTTCCGGTAGTTGCCTGAAGGATAAGTTTATTGCCTGTTTTTAAGGCATTTACAATATCATTTTGTAATATGAAGACTGCCAGCGTAGAAATCATACCACAAAGGTATTGGTTTGATTTGGGTAGCTTATGATATATATCATTTTTGTGGAGAATTGTTTTAATAAGTTTGGTGAAGCATCAATGAACTTATATATTTGTATATCTATAGATGTCTATAAAATTCATCAAAAAAAACCACAAATGAATATCTTTACAAAATCGATTAAACAGTTAATCGCTATCACATTATTGCTGGTTTTCAGCAATTCATTGATGGCTACCGATGGCTATTTTAGTATGGCTTTTGGAACAAAGAGCAAGGGAATGGGCGGAGCTGGTATTGCTCTGTATTCACATTCACTTAGTGGTGCAACCAATCCAGCAGGCATGCATTACCTCGGGAATTCGTATGAAGGCTCTTTAGGTCTTTTCAGTCCGGATAGAGCCTACACCATTAGTGGAACAGCCACTATCCCAACGGCTACCATGTTTCCTCCTCCTTTCGGAATGGCTGAAGGTACCGTAACAAGTGGTAATAAGCTGTTTCCTATGCCTTCTTTTGCTGCCAATTGGATGATGTGCGAAAAAGGAAGTATCGGTGTTGCCTTATTTGGCAATGGTGGGATGAATTCTGAGTATGACGCAAAGACTTTTTATGCTCAGTACCTTGATGGTCCCGTGATGCCTGACGGTAGTAACCCCATGGCCGGTGTTATCGGACCTACCGGTGTTGATTTGATGCAGATGTTTGGTACTCTGAGTTTCTCCCGCGAAATTGTGGAAGGATGGAGTGCCGGTATTACTGTAATTGGTGCATGGCAGGGTTTCAAGGCTACTGGTCTTGAGGCTTTCCGTAATTTTGGCATGTCAAAATTCCCCAATGCGCTCACAGGAAATGGCTATGATAATTCATATGGTTATGGTGGAAAAATTGGTATCCTCGGTAAAATCTATGATGGTTTTTATATGGGCGCCACTTATCAGACCAAAATCAATATGAGCAAATTCGACAAATACAAAGGTTTGTTTGCAGAAGAAGGCGATTTTGATGTTCCCGCTACCTGGACCGCTGGTCTGGCATATGAAATGGGTAAATTCACTTTCGCTTTTGATGTAAAACAGATTTTATATTCTGGAGTGAAGTCAGTTTCTAACCCATTAAATCCTATGGCATTGATGCCTATGGTTCCAAATCCTCAGACAGGTCAAATGATTCCTAATCCTGATTATGTTCCCCTCGGAAGTGAATTGGGTTCAGGTTTTGGCTGGGAAGATGTAATGGCACTTAAATATGGTGTACAGTATGCTATGAACGAGAAACTGGACCTTCGTGCTGGTTTTTCGATGTGCAACAATCCTGTAACCGAATCGGAAGTGATGTTTAATATCCTCGCTCCGGGCGTTATTAAAAATCATGTAACATTAGGTTTTACAACCCGTTTTGGTAATAAAGAATTGGATTTTGCTATCGTACGCGCACTTAAGAGCGAAATTACCGGACCAAATCCTCTGGATCCTGCTCAAACCATTACCCTAGGAATGAGTCAGTGGGAATTTGAAGTTGGTTTCAGGTTCTAAGAAATACAGGTTTATTTAATTATCCCGGGAGCTTTCTTCCGGGATTTTTTTTGCAATAGAAAATCTCCGCTGGTTTCGTTTTTTATTACAGAAGTTCATTAAAGCTCTTTACTAAGACCGTACCTTATCCTAGAGTTAGTAATGCTGCCGGCGACCCCGGGCTTTGACCCAAGTGCATTTATTTTAACCGGACACTACTGCATGTATTGATGAAAAAAATCGTAGGTTTGAAGTAGCTAGTCAGGTGATAATTTAGGTATTTATTTTGAAAATAATTTTGGCCGTCAACGAATGAAAGCTATAATTATCCATGTATTCCACTTTAAAATATCTGTATTATGGGTTATCTTAAAATCTGGGTTCATGCAGTCTGGACGACGAAATATCGTAACAAAGTCCTGACAAAAGATATTAGAAGGCTTGTATTCGAACATATTAGAGAAAATGCTCGTCAGAAAAACATTTATAGAGGTCAGTAGTTAAGTACATATTAATTTATCTTGATAAATTTTATCAGCGGCTACCATTTTTCTGACCAAATTATTAAATATGTTCTCTTTCATTAGCGAGCGGTTTATCCTATAACAAAATTCGTTAAGGTA
>JAUSOY010000082.1 GCA_030656615.1 Bacteroidales bacterium
CGACATTTTAAAGTGCGAATTATAGGGATTTGTCCTTCATTTGAATGTCGTTTTCGCAAGATATCGTAACGGGTTCTTGATATCTTTCCGAAAATTTTGAAAAAAATGAATTTTTAGAACCCCCCTTAAAATCATAAAGGAGAATTTCGTTTGAAAAATTGTGAAAAAACACTTTTCGCGCCGCAGTATCCTCCCTGATTGCACCCAGCAGCCAGATATTTCCTTCCGCAGCTCTGAACACTTCTGAGTACTCAAAAGTGTTAATTACTATTTTTTGACCCAATGAGTCTGTCACTGGCCATTCGTGTGGAATTCCCAGACTTCCTGTAATTTTAAAATTCCAGAGTGCATCGGCATCAGGAAACTTAAAATACTCCTGAGAATAGGCAGAAAATGATATTAATATCAAACAGAAAATAACAACTTGCTTTTTCATGACTTTTGAAATTGAAGGTATGATACAATAACGGTGATGATATTTATAAATGAATATAATCTATTTCATACATATGAACAAACTGCCTTTGCATACAGAAAAAATGGCATTCTTGTTTATCTCAAACAAAGATACTATCGAATTTAAACCGATATGTGTTTTAGGAGAAAAATATTTTAAAATGATACCTCAAAGTCACTAAGATAGACTTTATCCACATAATCCATATACGAACCATCGCCGGGGAGTCGTTTTCTCTTTAAATAATAGTCTTTTGCTTTTGTAATGTTTTCTGAAAAAAGTTCTCCCATTCTCATGGCTTGGTATGTCAAAGCCAGATAATAATATGCTTCGGCCAGGGAATCATTGAATTCAATTTGTTTTTTCAAGCAATCAATCGCAGACTGGTAGTTATGAAATTCGAGGTACAAAACCCCGAGATGCAGATAATCAAACGGTCCGGGGAGATAATCAGGCTGCTTCAATTGTTTCTCGATAATTTCTATCGCTTTCTTATTATCGCCTAATCCCCGATAAATCAGAGCCCTTATTATTTGAAGATGATAATCGCCATTATAAATAAAGCCGATATCGTATGCACAAATCGAATCCGCTTTTTCGATGTCGCGAATAGCTCCCAAAAAATCCCTTAAAAACATAAACCTTGCCCCGCCCCGGTATCCTAAATACAGTTGTGGGTTATATTGCACTGCCTTATCTATCAGTACTTTCCATGTAATGAATTCACCTCTTTTCAGAAATGGAATTGCCCGAACGTAATATGCTGATGAAAAATAAGGACAAATTTCAATGGCTTTATCGAGTAAAATTTGTGATGAATCTGAGCCTTGAGGAAACTCACAAGCCTCTGTATATAACAGGCAAGCCCGATAATATAAAGAATCGTCTTTACATGTTTCACAATTAATGCCTTGCCCTATTCCCGAATAAGTAGAAAAAACCATCAGCAGTGAAACGAGCATTTTTTTCATGGCAAAATCTCCTTAATAAGACCGTTTTCTATTTTGAAAGTAAGGTATTGATAATAATCATAATACACGCCTTCCTTTTCAGCGGCCTTCCATAGCTTAAAATTTCTGGTTAATCGGAGAATTTGTCTGGAAATCTGTTCGGCGAATTTTTTTGCTTTAAAATCATTATCCATTTCATACATTCTGAAACGGCCACTTTGACCCTGGCAGTTTACAATAAAACGTACGGTAATATAACCCGTCTCCTCGATAGTTTCAGAAGTTTGGAAATTGTCGGAAAAATAATCCAGAAGTTTGGTCTTTTCTCCGTAGATCTGCATTCCCTTTCCGAAATTAGAATACTGTTTTATATGATTGCTATCGCAAATGATAAAGTCGGAAGAATCGAATTGTGAATTATAATTAATGTCGCCAACATTCTTAGGATATTGGATATCCTGCGCATGAAGTTCGGAAAGAGTCAGAAGAAAAATGCATAATCCCCATAAAAAAGTTCTCATGGTTCTGTTGATTGGTGATCAATTAAAATCTATTCTCCATAAAAGCCCGAAGACTATGATTACATTGGCATAAAACGCTTATCGCCGCTGCTCATCTTTTCGGAGGTTATAAAGATACAAACTTTCGACTCTTTCTCTGGCCCAGGGCGTATTTCTAAGGAATTTAAGGCTGGAATTCATCGAAGGATTACTCGTAAAACAACGAATATTAATCTTTTGTCCCAAGACTTCCCAACCATATTTGTTAACCAGATAGTTTAAAACGGTATCCAGCCTGACACCGTGTAAAGGATTGTTTGCCTGGGTATTGCCCGATTGATTCGTTTCCTTTTCCATATTTATTCAGGCCTTTAATAAATTTTCTTTCCCAACTTTCTTAATCATTTTCAAACGTAATAATTCCTTTTCATTCAGCATCAAAATATTGCGAGAATTTAGGCGAATGGAATAAAAGACTCCAAAAAACGCAAAATCAGATTCTATTATTTTCTCTTTTTGCCCTTATTATAGTTTTTATCTCCCTTGGTTCTGGGTTTTTTATATTTCTTGGCAATATCTCTTTTATAGGATCCACCCAGATTTACTTTCTTATTCTTTTCTTTCTTTTCGTGAAACGCACCTCCGGCATTCACGTCAACGGAATCGCGTTGACGAATTTCAGGCATTTTATTACTTTCTTCGTGTAATAACTTTTCAGAAATTTCGACATCTTCCGGAAGGGTCATCAAGGGAATTGTGTACGACATCAACTTTTCGATGGCTTCTTTCCAGTCTTCTTCTTTCGGGGTATAAAAGAGAATGGATTTACCTTCCTGTTCCGCTCTGCCTGTTCGCCCAATCCGGTGCATATAATTTTCGGGAAAAACCGGAGTATCAAAATTTATTACATGCGTAATTTTATCCAAATCGAGGCCACGGGCCATAATATCCGTTGATACAATTACACGGCTTATACCATCATCAAACTGTTGGATTGATTTGAAACGGTAATTCTGAGATTTATTTGAATGCACCAGACAAACACCGGTTTTAAATTCACTTTCGAGTTCACTATAGAGCCTGTCGGCTCCCTTTTTATTTGAGACAAACACCAATACTTTCCGGAATTCGTTTTTATCGTTCAGTAAATTCTTTAACAAATTAACCTTGGTGTAAAAGTTTGGGACAGCATAACATTGTTGAGCAATATTATGCAATGGCGTACCACTGACCGCTATAGAGATTCTTTCAGGAGATACAAAAAACTCATCAATGAGCATATCTACTTCTTCAGTCATCGTAGCAGAAAACATAATGTTCTGTCTTCGTTTTGGAAGAAGATCAAATATGTTTGCCAATTGAAAACGGAAACCCTGATCCAACATAACATCCACTTCGTCGATCACCAGTTTTTTGACATCCTTTAAAAGTAAGGCCTTACTAACCGCAAGGTCGTATAATCGGCCGGGGGTTGCCACCAGAATATCCATTCCCTCAATCACCGCCTGTTTTTGAGTATTAATGTTAGTTCCGCCATATACTCCCAAGACTCTAAGGGTCTGATATTTTGCCAGACTTTCAATATTTTCGACCACTTGCTTAACCAGCTCCCGTGTGGGAACTAAAATGAGAATCGTTGGATTATCATGCTTCGAATAATTTAAATCCCTTAATAATGGCACTACATATGCCAATGTTTTTCCGGTACCGGTTTGAGCAATCCCAACCACATCTCTACCAGAAAGAATAACCGAAAATGATTCGGATTGAATGGGGGTGGGTTTTTCGAATCCCAAATCCGCTATTGCATCACGTAATGGCATTGACAGATTTAGTTTTTCAAATGTATTCATATGTAAATTATTATTTCTGGTGAGGATTTTTCTGCTTATGTAATCGATGCAAATCTGTTTCAAATTGCTATCTGGAGATGGCAATTTTTACTTTTTTGTTCTTGATTTTTTCTTCCCGTATCAATTTATGTAAGCCGTCAATTTTATCGTTTCTCACGGCTGCATATGACGAATAATCCAAAACTTCTACCCGGCCCAAATCATCCCTAAGCAATTTGCCTTTCTGTAAAAGCATACCTACAATATCCATTTTGTTGATTTTATCCTTTTTTCCGGCACCTATGTACAAAGTTCTCCATGGAGTGTTTTCGGGCAAAATATTCGTTTCGGGTAAGGTCATCAATTCTGGAATCTCTTCCAAAAAAGTGGGAATATAATCAGCACTCGATAAAAGCAAATAAGAGGTCCCTGCGGCATTCATTCGTGCTGTACGGCCGTTGCGGTGCGTATAAATATCGTGGGTAGTGGGTAACTGATAGTGAATTACCGCTTCAATTTCAGGTATATCAAGACCACGGGAAGCCAAATCAGTGGTTATAAGCATACGATGGCTGCCATTCCTGAATTTGATGAGTGCACGCTCACGATCTTCCTGTTCCATTCCACCATGAAAAATACCGTGAGGCAATTTTTTTCCAGCTAGTAAAACGCTGATACGTTCCACCGCATCTCTGTGATTACAAAACACAAGCGTGGATTTATTCTGCAACATACAAATCAGGCCGAATAAAACTTCCAATTTATCGGTATCCGGCGCCCTCAGAAATTTGAGTTTCAACTGGGCGGTTGTTGGGGTTGACGTATCCAGATAATTGAGCTCCACCGGTCTTTTTACTCCGGTAAATTCAGGAATTTCTCCCATATTAGTGGCCGAAGTCAGTATACGTTTCCTGAGTTTTCCAAGGCGTGAAATAATAAACGACATATCTTCCTTAAATCCCAGTTCCAGCGATTTATCAAACTCATCAAGAATCAAAGTATGAATTCCTTCGGTATTGAAATTATTGTGGCGGATATGGTAGGCAATCCTACCTGGCGTTCCAACCAATAAAGCCGGGGGATGCGAGAAGTTATTCTTTTCGGTTTTTGTTGAATGGCCGCCATAACAACAATTCACCTTAAAACCTGTACTCATTTGTTTAAAAACCTGTTCGATTTGTATGGCCAGCTCACGGGATGGAACCAATATCAACGTCTGAATATCAGCGTTTTTTGAATCTAAATTATATAAAACAGGCAGTAAAAATGCAAGCGTTTTTCCGGAACCTGTATGCGAAAGAAGGAGAATATCCGATGCCTTTTTTGCTGTTTCAATGGCCTGCAGTTGCATTTCATTTAATGAGGCTATCTTTAAATTCTCAAGTATTTTTTGGAGCATTATTTTCGATTAATAGCCGGCAAAAGTATACATTATTAATGAGATAGGCGTTTTCTATTACAAAAGCACGTGCATTTATATGATGGATTACGGTAGATTATGTGCACAATAAGGTCTCAAAAAAAGCTTCTCAGCAACCAACGAATGACTCGGGGCCTTCACACAAAAAGTTTCAGATATCAGTATAGGACTCTTTGTGGAAAGATATTCAATCGCTTCGATTGCAACAACAAAACGTATAGTATGAGATCAAAAAAATCTTAGCTTTTATTGTATTTCGGGTTGATAAGCCTTTTACACAAAGCAAAATATCAGTCAATTTTTTTTAGCCGAATCAGACGAAATGCTCCTTTAAAGTCGGCATTTTCATCAGAAATTATCCGGAGGCCGGTGTTTTTCAAAATATGCTCAAAACTCCGGTTAATATCTGAAAATAGCATGTTAGCAAACGGGTTAAGTATTTTTCGTAAGACACTTACTCTTTTTTCTTTTCCAAGAAATTTATCAAAAACAGCCATTTGTCCGCCCGGTTTTAGCACACGTTCTGCTTCCAATATACAACGCACAGGGTCGGGAATGACTGCCAAAATCAGATGAAGAATTACAACGTCAAACGAATCATCCGGAAACTGCAATGAATGCCCATCCATTAACAGGGTCTGAATCTCAATATTCAGATTCTTCGAACGCTTTTTAATTCGCTCCACCATGGAAGGGGTAATGTCTGTTGCTACAATTTCACAATCTTTCCGGATAAATTCCAGGTCTAAACCAGTACCCGCTCCAACGAATAATACCCGATCGTTTTTTTGAATTTCAAGAGCTTCTATTGATTTCTTTCTTGAAGCATTAAAAAAGCGGCCAATAAAATCATAGCCCGGGGTGTAGAGTGTATAACGAATTTTATTCCAGGTATTTGTATTGATTTTCATAATTTGCTGTTTTTAGGGTATCACTAAAATCAATCGAACTAACCAAAACCGATAACTATGAAGTACCTAAAGATAAGCCATTACTTCTTTCTTACGAATATTTAAACCGAATGCTCTCGCTTTAGAAATACCTTATGAAAATTTGTGTACGATTTTTTCCAAGGTATTCATATTCCGTGCGGAAGATATCTGCTTTAATTCTTTGTCCATCCAAGTGTTGGGGAAAGCAAAACGATCGCCGACCCTGAATGCTAAAATATATAACTCCATATGCTTGTTACCGGCCAGTTTCAAGCCCTCCTTTTCATATTTTTCCGAGATATTAACCTCGGTTAAAGGCCGCTTTAAAAAACAAACATACTGCTTATGCTCTGGAGATTCTGAATGATCAGCAAAAGGATTATTCTGAATTATTTCTTTCATTTCATCCATAGAACGAACGATTACCATAATCGGCATGCCCGTTTCTGAGAAAATTATTTTTTCAACCGTTTCTTCAATCATTTCACGCTTACTTTCTGAAGATTCGAGATAAACATTTCCACTCTGAAGGATAGTGCCGACATTAACAAAGCCACCATTGCGCAATATGTCAGACAAATAATCCATCTTCAACATATTCTTTCCGCCAACATTAATGCCACGTAGAAAAGCAATCCATTTGAACATAAACAAAATTTGATTAAACAGATTAACAAATAAAATTGACTACTATATTACGCTTTTTTCAATGTCGCAAGATAATTTTTCAGGTTCGTTTCTATGCGTTCACTTAAATGAGAAACATCCGAACGTTCAAAAGTTCTGCCGGTAATTATTTCATACAATTCGATGTACCGTTCAGAAACACTTTTCACAAAGTCATCGTTCATAAATGGTTGTTTTTGCCCACTTTTTCCCATGAAATCATTTTCCATCAGCCATTCGCGAACAAATTCTTTTGATAGTTGCTTTTGAGGCAATCCTTTTTCGAAAAGCAATGGGTAATCTGTGGCGTAGAAATAGCGCGATGAATCGGGTGTATTAATTTCGTCGATTAAATAAATTTGTCCATCTGCTTTACCAAATTCATATTTGGTATCCACCAACAGTAAACCTTTTTGAGCAGCCATTTCACTTCCTCGGGCAAAAAGAGCCTGAGCGTACTTTTCGAGAGCGAAGTAATCGTCCGCATTCATCAATCCGGTTTTTAAAATCATTTCAGGGCTGATATCTTCATCGTGACCTTCCTTGGCTTTAGTCGTTGGCGTTATGATTGGTGTATCAAAAGCCTGATGTTCGCGCATACCATCGGGCAGCTTTACGCCACAGATTTCGCGTATTCCACTTTTGTAGGTTCGCCAGGCACTTCCACTCAGGTATCCTCTAACGATCATTTCGAGCGGGAAAGGTTCACAAAGTCTCCCAACGGTAACTACCGGATCGGGGGTGGCCAATTTCCAGTTGGGTACGATATCGGCGGTAGCATCCAAAAAATACGAAGCGATTTGGTTTAACACCTGTCCTTTGTAGGGAATTCCTCTTTCCAGAACGACATCAAAAGCAGAAATACGATCGGAAGCAATCATCGCTAGAAATTCCTGTTCAAAATAGTACACATCTCTAACTTTTCCTCGGTAAAAGCCTGTCTGTCCGGCAAATTGAAATTCGGTGGCAATAAAAGTATCCATAATATTTTTATTTTTTTGATTGATAATGTCCGTTTTCGGGCATTTTATCAAGGGTTTCATAGGCCTCAATCACCTTTTTTACGAGACGATGGCGTACAATATCTCTTCCATCGAGGAAAACAAAATCGATTCCTTCGATATTTTTTAAAATATCGACAGATTGAACCAATCCTGATTTTTGATTCCGCGGAAGATCAATCTGAGTTATATCTCCCGTGATAATAAATTTTGCTGATTTGCCCATTCGGGTCAGGAACATTTTTAACTGTGATGAGGTGGCATTCTGAGCTTCATCAAGAATAGCAAAGGCATGATCGAGAGTTCGCCCTCGCATAAAAGCGAGAGGAGCCACTTCTATTGTTCCGTCTTCGAGGTATGTCAGCAGTTTTTGAGGTGGCAGCATATCGCGAAGCGCATCATACAATGGTTGAAGATAGGGATCGAGTTTGTCTTTCAAATCGCCTGGCAGAAATCCGAGATTTTCACCAGCTTCCACAGCCGGACGTGTAAGGATGATACGCTTTACCTGACGGTTTTTAAGAGCTCTGACTGCCAAAGCCACAGCGGTGTATGTTTTACCAGTTCCAGCAGGCCCGATGGCAAAAAGCATATCGTTGGCATTGGCACTTTCCACCATTTTCTGTTGATTGATGGTGCGTGCCCTTACCTGTAGGCCATGATTCCCATAGACAAGAACGTCGGGTTGCTCGATGGGCAGTGGAGTTAAATCGTTGTTTTCTCCGGTAACACCCATAATAAGCTGAACATCGTTGGGATTAAGTCCCCCAAAACGATCGTAATGAACCAGCAATAATCCAAACCGACGGTCAAAATCTTCGATATCGGATTTTTCGCCATAAATTTTTAATATGTCACCTCTGGCTACAATTTTTACTTTCGGCCAGGCCTTTCGAATTAAATCGAGATAAATATCGCCAACACCATAAATCTCTATGGCACTATACGATTCGATGGATATTATTCGTTCGTTCATTGAAAATAGTAGTCTTAAAAGTCTATGATAGAAGAATAAACTTTATAAAACCATGGATTGCTGTGATTTTTACTAATTTTGATTGCTGCAAAAATAACCAAAAAACAGGCCGAAGGGCATTTGAAAACAAGAACTGATAACAAATGGCTATAATCACGCTGACAAGCGACTGGGGTTTAAAGGACCATTATCTGGCATCGGTGAAGGCTGCAATACTTCTACAGATCCCTTCTGCTACTATTGTGGATATATCGCATCAGGTTCCTCCGTTCGATCTCAATCAGGCATCATTTATTGTGAGAAATTGCTGGAAAGGTTTTCCAAAAGGCAGTATACATATTCTGGGGATGCAAACAGAAGCCAGCCTTTCGTTCGCACATACAGCGGTTGAAATAGACGGTCAGTTTTTTATTGGTGCTGACAATGGCATTTTTAGTCTGATATTTGACTCCTCACCCGAAAAAATTGTCGAAATAGATATTCTACAGGATTCAGCATACTTCACCTTTTCAACCCGTGATGTTTTCGTTAAGGCAGCCGCGCATATTGCAGCGGGGAACCCTATTGAAAGCCTGGGCGATCCCAAAACCGAATTTTTACCCTGTGAATCATTTAAACCGGTTGTTACTGCCGACAGTATCACCGGTAAGGTTATTTATATCGATGTATACGAAAATGTGTTTACTAATATCAATCAGGATCTTTTTGTAAAAACTGCCAGAGGCCGTCAATTCAGCATAGAATTCGGAATATCGAAATATCGTATCCGAAAACTATCCGAATCGTATGGTGATGTGCCAACGGGTGAAATAGTATCCCTGTTTTCGACGACTGCATTACTTGAAATTGCTATAAATCAGGGCAATGCTGCCGGATTGCTTGGTATCGAAATGGACGACGCTATAAGGATAAGATTCCAATAATATACTAAATTTTGAAAAACCTTCTCAAATCCATACAAAACCTTTTTATGTTTCTGAAGGTTTTGAGAATTTTCCGCCGCGACTTAAAAAGGACAAAAAAGGCTGCCTACGAAGTTATTCCCCGATTTGAATATGCACTTCGCCGTGGTAATTACGATAAAAATTATTGGCGCATCTGGCATTACTCAACGATCGTGGCCGCTTTTTTCGGCCCTGTGCTCTTTCGATTACATAAAATAAAACTTCGGAAAAATGATTATCATACATTCGCGCTTTTGGGAGCCAGCACAGCTCTTTTTGACAGGGTATATGACGAAGATCTAATCGACAGCATCCGATTCAGAGAAGTACTCCAAAGTCCAAAAATAGCCGATAGTATTCTTGAAAAGCTGGTAACTTCACTCCTGGTCGATTTGATAAATGCCAATCAACAACCCGAATTATTCAGTCAGTTTATGATTCGTATGGCGCTGGCTCAGGAAGAAAGTAAAGCTCAGGAAGACAACACAGCCAGCAAGAAATTTTTGGAAAACATTACCCGAAAAAAAGGAGGAACGGGTTATCTCGTTTTTCGATCATATGTGCCTGTACATCTTACTTCTTCTGAAGAAGAAGCTTTAATGCAAATAGGTAATGTTGTACAAATGCTTGATGATCTTGTAGATGGATGGCAGGATGAGAAAGATGGAATCCGTACACTTTTTCATACCTACCAGACGCCTCAGTTGTTTTTTCAGGAAATTGAAAGACAGGCCGCCGATATGGAAACAGCCATTGCTTACACAGACTGGAATCCCCGTCAAAGAAAATTATTTGTATACTCACTCAGGTACTGCCTTATAATTGGCGATATTTATTCGAGTCGGTTGACCCAAACACTCAAAAAAACACAAAGGCCCCTGACGGAATTGGAAAAGCATGAAGCAATTTTCCATACCGATTTCCGATTCTGGGTCAAACTCATCCGTTATATTATGCGGGAGGAGTATTAATTCTTTGATTTAGAAATTCCACATACGCTGGCTAGCGTGAGAAACAGAATATTAAAATCCATACGGATGCTTCGTTTTTCAATATACTCCAGATTAATTTCGAGCTTCGCTGGCATAATAACTTCAATATAAAAAGCCTCCGGATCAGGTTCATTTTCAAGCAAGCTGTTTTCGTGGTAATAATGCAAAGACGCATAGTCTGTTATGCCGGGGCGAAGTTGCAGTACTTGTAACTGACGTTCGGTGTACATATCGACATACTTTCGGACTTCCGGCCGCGGACCTACCATGCTCATACTACCGTTTAGTACATTCCATAACTGCGGCAATTCATCCAGTTTTACCGATCGCAAAATACGTCCCACGGGCGTTATCCGATGGTCGGCTTTGCCAACCGTCAGTAATCCTTTGCTGTCGGATCCCAAGCGCATACTTCGAAATTTCCAGAGTCGGAAATCATTCTTATTTCTACCAACCCTTAATTGAGAATAAAATGCACCGCCACGGGAATCGGAGATTATCCAGAAAACAATCAGCAACATAAGCGGACTAAGAATTATCAAAGCCGTTAAGGAGATAAAAACATCAAAAAAACGCTTAAGCATCATTTTCTATCGAGTATTTCTTCCACGGCATTAATCACTGTGCGTGCAACTCTTTCGACCAAATCAGCATTTAAATCGTAATAAACCGGCAAGCTTATTTCGCGGGAATAATTGTCATAAGCCACCGGAAACTGAGCCATATCCCAGCCCTGTTCCTTATAAAAGCTCATCATGGGCAAAGGGACGAAATGCACATTAACCGAAACACCCGAACCAAAAATCGCCTGAATAATATCATCACGCTGCATCTCGGTAATATTGTGGATGCGAAGCGCAAATACATGGTAACTGCTCCTTCGGTCCGATGATTCGTATTCGGGTAATTGTGCCCACTTTTTCCCTTCAAATAATGACGTATAATGGGTGAAAATCTGTTGTCGGGCAGGAAGCATATCATCATCATACCTTTCAAGCTCCACAATTCCCATAGCTGCCTGAATATCTGTCATATTACATTTATATCCGGCTTCAATAATATCATAACGCCAGTTTCCCACCTGAAACTTAGCCAGAGCGTCCTTATTTTGCCCGTGTAAGGATTTAGCATTTAAATGCATATAAACATCCTCATTATTGAAAGGCAAAGGAAGGTTCAGACAAACAGCTCCTCCCTCTGCTGTTGTGAGATTCTTTACTGCATGAAATGAATAAACGGTAACATCGGCCAGACTTCCAACCCTATTGCCTTTGTACCAACCACCCAATGAATGGGCCGCATCGGAAAGTAAAAGAATGCGCCCAAGTTGCGATTGAGGTTCGGAGGAAGGGGAGAAAATTTTCAGGATTTCAGCCTCCCGGATAAGGGCGTTCAAAGCATCATAATCGCAAGGAAGGCCTGCTATATCAACGGGCATTATAACTTTAGTACGAGTAGTAATCGCCTTACGCACACTACGAATATCAATATTAAGATCCTCACCCGAATCCACAAAAATTGGCCGGGCGCCACAGTGTATTACTACATTGGCGGTGGCTGCATAAGTATACGCAGGAACAATAACCTCGTCGCCCGGACCTACACCAAGCCAACGCAAAATCAATTCCAGTCCGGCAGAGGCTGAATTAAGGCATAAAGTCGATTGATGACCTCCATACGCAGTAAGCATCTTTTCAAAAACCTTGGTTTTAGGGCCTGTCGTAATCCAACCCGATTTCAGAGTTTCTGTAACGGCATCGATAATTTTTTGATCGATGCGTGGTGGCGAGAAAGGAATGATTTGTAATGCAGTCAAAGGAGGAATATTTAATTACTTTGCAAAGCTATTACATTTGGAGTGAAATTGGAAAAATACGAGAACGCTTGCAATTTCGATAACTTTGAGAACTAACGATGATTTACCGTTTGTTTATAATTTGAAAAGACTTTCAAAAGCAGACCCTTTTTTAATGCCTAGCGAATAATCACTGCTTGCTTTGCACATCATTCTTTTCAAGAAATTCGGTTGCAGCTCCTTTTCTTACCTATTTTTGTGCATCTAATTTTTATTATTTATGAAATCAAATTCTGCATTTTTATTTTTACTGGTACTTACCATGATGTTTTGTTGTTTGTCTTTTGATACACTTCAAGCTCAGGAATTAAGTGTGACTGAACAAAGCAAGCATGCCATTGGGGCAGCTGCTGGTTTTACCACCGGTTATGGTCTATCGTATCGCTATACTCCTGGCAAATGGGGACTCCAGGCCACCTTCGCACCTTTTGCCGACGAATACGAAACACAGATCAGCAGTGGACTAACCTTTATGTATTATCTACGCAAACTGAAATTCGTCAATTTCTATCTCTATCAGGGCAATCACTTTTTCTATGAGCGGGTTAATTATCCCGATTATTTCAATGAAACAAAGCAATGGAATAATGGCGTGGGCATGGGTTTTGAATTTATTCTTTTTGAAAGGGTCAGTGTTAATCTGATGACAGGTTTTGGTGCCTATGACAGTTTCAAAAAATTCAATATGACCGGAGAAACTGCATTGTATTTTAAACTTTGAAATTAAGTTTTCTCAACTCAATTTTATAAAAACAGACATACACACATTAAAAACCACCTCGTATGAGGTGGTTTTTTAATCTTACGACTGCTTATTTTTTTAATTCCGGAAACCGTCCGGGTGTGTATGGAGCCCCGATCGAATCCAGCTCATCTTCAATAGCCTTCAGATCTTTTTGAATCAGAACTTTTAATCGATCATATGCTGGCGAGAATTCGCTTAAAATGATGTCGTATCCCTGAATCATCATGGTTGTAGGTGCTGATGTAGAACGCCAATGTCCCCAAACAAGATTCCCTAAACGGTCAGAGATGCTGGGTGGCTGGTTTTCATTTCTTTTGGCAATGCTTTCATCACCGGAAAACTTACGCGCGATGGCTTTACTCTCGGTCTGTAAAGATTTAACCTTAAGCAATAATTCGTGAGAAGCTGTGGGCGTCATATCCACGG
This sequence comes from Bacteroidales bacterium, assembly GCA_030656615.1. GTDB lineage: Bacteria > Bacteroidota > Bacteroidia > Bacteroidales > TTA-H9 > JAUSOY01. Next base: position 13,697 of record JAUSOY010000082.1, read on the forward strand.
TTTGACGAATTTTCGTCAGTCTTTCTGCCAAGTCATCATTGAGTGCAAAAGCTGCCTGACATACGCGTCCAAGTTCCTGAACTTTAGCCTGAAAAGCCACTAATTCATTCCGATCGGCAGCAGGCAAACTGGTATTATCCAGACTTTTTACTTTAAACCCGACCGGGCCTTGTAAAGGTTTTACCACATCACCATCAACCAGCGACATACTTACTTTATAATTTCCAGGTGCTACCATCATAGCACTACCACCGTTAGCAAATACATTATCACTTTTTCTAACAGGATAGGTCGACGGGTATCTCAGGTCCCAGTTAACACGGTTAATGCCTTTGGAAGGAGCAAATTTTAGTTTGCGGATGACTGATCCGTTTTCATCCATAATGGTAAACAGCAAATATGCTTTTTGGTCGTCATCTTCTGCACGCAATTGGTCCATCGAAGGATATGCAATATCTTGTTTTGCCTTAACAGCATCCTTTTCGGCATCTTTACGCTTCGATTTCAATCCCTTGGGAACATCTTTAAGATAATAGGTAAATACCGCTGCCACATCCGGATTATCGGAGGTGAAATATGTTTCTCCCTGACCATATTTAGTACCTGTTTGGGCATATAGTAAAGCATCTTTAACCGGAAACAAAATGCTTTCCTGATTAAACATTTCAGAGTTCAGATTTCGCAAAGGAGAATAATCTTCGAGGATACTGAAACCGCGTCCGAAGGTTGCGATAACGAGATCATTTTCGCGCTTCTGAATGGCCAAATCCATGACACAGGTTGTTGGCAGTCCGTTTTTCAATTCTATCCACTGCCCGCCCATATCCGGACTAAAATAAACGCCAAACTCCGTTCCTGCAAATAAGAGATTTTTATCAATATGGTCCTCGGCAATACTATAGACTGAGCCACGCTTGGGGAGATTAGAAGCAATATTTATCCATGATTCCCCTTTATCAGCTGAACGCAGGAGATAGGGTTTCAAATCGTTTTGTTTACGGCCGTCGAAAGAGGCGTAAATCACCGTGGCATCATGGGATGAGGCCAACAAAAAACTCACATAAGTCATATCGGGAATTCCCAAAAACGTTTCATAGCGCTTCCATTGGGCTCCGCCATCTTCACTGACCTGAATTAAACCATCATCCGTACCCACATACAATAAATCCTTTTGTACAGGCGATTCGTCGAGAGCGACAATATTTCCGAAAAGCGATGTTGATGCATTTTTGGCAACCGCTTCAGGCGTTTGAATTTTTCCAAAAACAGGCAATTTATTCCTGTCTATTTGTCTGGAAAGATCAGGACTAACCACTTTCCAGGTGTTTCCTCTGTCATCAGAACAGAAAAGTTTGTTTGCCGCAAAGTATAAACGACAGGGATAATTGGGGCTCACAATCACGGGAGAATTCCAGTTCCAGCGGTAGGCTTCGCCTGAAGGAGGTACCGGTTGTATATCAATAGCCTCACCACTGCGCCTGTCATATCTCACAATTCCACCATACTGGCTTTGAGCATATACAATATTCTGATCTAGAGGATCAATAACCGTTTCAAAACCATCGCCTCCATTGGTAACAAACCAATCATCTGAAACCGTAGCATTCCTGGTAGTGCGGGAAGGTCCGCCCATGCTGTTGTTGTCCTGGGTTCCACCATACACATAATAAAAAGGTTCCGAATTATCCACAGAAACCCGGTAAAACTGAGTAACGGAAAGATTCTCCTTAAAATCCCAGTATTTTCCATTATCAAAGGATTCATAAATACCACCGTCGCCACCTATCAAAAGATGACTGGTATCGTTGGGATCTATCCAAAAGCAATGGTCGTCAACATGACGGTGATTGTTACTGATGTTATCCCATGTCTTTCCGCCATCGCTGGTAACCTTACTCCAGGTATCCATGCTGTAAACCTTATTCTCATCCTTCGGATCACAATAGATACGATTATAATACTGTGGACTTGTTGCCACGTAATCATTCATTTTCTTCCAGCTTGCTCCGCGGTCGGCAGAACGAAAGAAACCTCCACTCTCACCTTCTGCTTCAATAATAGCGAAAACTAGATCAGGATTCACCGGAGAAATTGCCAGCCCAATACGACCAACATCACCACCTGGCAGCCCTTTTGAAAGTTTATTCCAGGTTTTTCCGGCATCCGATGATTTATAAATTGCAGATTCAGGACCACCATTTACGAGTGTAAAAACATGCCTACGGCGCTGATAGGATGCCGCATATAATATATCCGGGTTTCTGTTGTCGAATACAATATCAGTAACCCCTGTATTTTCACTAATATCGAGGCTTTTATTCCATGTTTTTCCGCCATCGGTGGTTTTATATAAGCCGCGCTCACCTCCAGGACCCCATAAAGGTCCTTGAGCCGCAACGTATACAACATTTCCATCGCGAGGGTCAATTACAATCCGTCCGATATGTTCACTCTCAGAAAGGCCCATCTTTTTAAAGGAGGAGCCTCCATCTTCCGATCTATAAACACCATCGCCATAGCCGATCGCCCTTTGGCTGTTATACTCACCTGTTCCCACCCAAACAACAGAGGTATTGGTAGGATCAATTTCCACATCGGCTATGGACCAGGAACCGTAATTATCAAAAATAGGCTGCCAGGTGATGCCCGAATTCGTTGTTTTAAAAACATTTCCCGAGGCAACAGCCACGTAATATTCTGAAAAATTGGATGGATTGACAGCAAAGTCAGCTATACGGCCAGAGGCAAAAGCCGGTCCAATATTACGAAACTGCAAACCCCCAAAAAGCGATGACTTTAAGGTGTCAACTCCCTTTGTGTCCGATTTCTTCTTTTGAGCAGATGTGTTTAATGGCGATGTCAGAAGCAAGGCTCCGCTGACAACCAGCATTAGAATTTTATTCATGATTGAATTGGATTAGGTTAAAGGAACAGGCTTGCAATTTACATATAATCTCTAAATACACTTCATGCCTTAAAAAGGCGTTGAAATCCGTTATACGGTTTTAATTCCATCACCTTAAAAGCGATTAGACCCTCTCTTACCAACGGCAGCGTTGATAAAATTTCTTCTGCATGCGTGGTGCCACAGCATTCAAGGATTATAACCGCTTCTTGATTTTCATTAAAATACATTTCGCGAAAAAAACCTAACTTGAATAATTCCCAGGCCCTGGAAGCTTCTTGCTTTAGATAAGGCTCATAGTCCGGGTTTTCCAATCCCTCAATTTCACATTCGATGGCTAAAATTTTCATCTTCGTTGATATTAATTAATAAAGGAATTCAATCAATTTCGTCATTCATTTTTTGAATTAATGACGAATATTTATTTGGAATTCTACTTATGCTTAATCCATAAATTTATACATATGTAATAAATTATTGACGGTTTTAATATGCAACTTACAAAAAAAATGTAGGTTTACGGCAAAGATTGACTTTAGATGAATACTTTATTGACTATTGGAACTACTATTGTAGTATTTGCATTAATTGCTTACTCGATTGCCATTATCGGTGTTTTGAGAAAAAAAACAGTGCGTCGTATTACCCTCATATTCATAACAATGGGAGTGATTCTGGACCTTACAGCCACATCTTTTATGATTCTCGGCTCTTCAAAAGGGATGTTCACTCTGCACGGATTTATCGGTTATAGCTCCTTGCTGGGAATGACCATTGATGCTGCTCTCATATGGCGGACATCAATTAAAACAAGTCTGAACCAGCCCATTAGCCGGGCATTGCATTTCTACTCGCTTTGTGCGTGGTTATGGTGGATTGCTGCCTTTTTAACTGGTGGACTTTTAGTGGTTTTACGTTAAAGTGTTTTTGCAGGAAAAGACTTTGTTCTTCCCCAAATTATTAAAGCAATAACGTCAAAGCTTGGAGGCAAAACCGATGCTTCCTCAATCACTTCACGATTGGGTAGCTTGGGAAAATTATTTTAAAAAACGCGTTCCACTGCCGGCCTTTTGAATAAATGGCCGGTTTTTTTATCTTTATTCCATCAAAAAACCCAAATTCATGAGTGAGCAACAAAAATTCAAAAATTATATTCTTGAGGGATACAATTTCGAAGACGAAAACATCATCATCGGAGGTGCTATGCTTAATGGCGAATGCCTTGCCGATACCTTTATCAGGCTGCCGCTAAAAAGTCTGAATCGTCACGGACTGATTGCAGGAGCTACAGGTACCGGAAAGACAAAAACCTTGCAAGTATTAGCGGAGCAATTAAGCGGGAAAGGCATACCGAGTGTACTCATGGATTTAAAAGGCGACCTCAGCGGTTTGGCTAAATCCGGCTCATTAAACAAGCATATCACCGCACGTCACGAAGCCATTAACTTGCCATATGAGGCAAAAGAAATGCCGGTGGAACTTATGAGTATTTCAGGAGGCAAAGGAATAAAACTCCGGGCTACCATCAGCGAATTTGGCCCTGTTCTTTTTTCGAAAATTTTAGAACTGAATGATACACAGGGTGGTTTGGTTTCTCTTATTTTTAAATATGCCGACGACCATAAAATGCCCTTACTCGACCTGAAAGACTTCAAACGAATGCTACAATTCGTAACCAATGAAGGCAAAGAGGCTATTCAGAAAGAATACGGACAAATATCGTCGAGTTCCATTTCCACCATTTTGAGAAAAATCATCGAAATAGAACAACAAGGTGCTGAAAATTTCTTTGGCGAAAAATCATTTGAAGTGGATGATTTCTGCCGGCAGGATGAAGACGGTAATGGAGTTATTTCCATCATTCGCCTGACCGACATACAAGATAAACCCAAATTATTCTCAACCTTCATGCTGAGTCTCCTGGCCGAAATTTACAATACATTTCCTGAGTCTGGTGATATGGACAAACCCAAGCTGATATTATTTATTGATGAGGCTCACCTCATTTTTAATGAAGCCACTAAAGCCTTGCTCGACCAAATAGAAGCCATTATCAAGTTAATCCGGTCGAAGGGTGTGGGAATATTCTTCTGCACTCAGAGTCCCGGTGATGTGCCCGATGCCGTATTGGGTCAGCTGGGTTTAAAAGTTCAACATGCCCTTCGTGCATTTACAGCCAAAGACCGTAAAGAAATTAAAAAAGCAGCAGAAAATTTCCCCGACTCTCCTTTTTATAAAACAGATGAAGTATTAACCCAAATGGGTATTGGCGAAGCATTAATTACAGCGCTGGATCGGAAAGGCAGACCCACACCCCTCGCGGTTACATACCTCCGCGCCCCAATGAGCCGTATGGATATTTTGTCGGATATTGAAATTAATGAACTTGTATCTGAATCAGATTTGGCCGCCGAATATAATATTGAAATTGATAGAGAATCGGCCTTCGAAATTCTTGAAAAAAAGGTAAATATTGCAGCAAAACGAGAAGAAGAAGTGAAAAAACATCAAAAATCTGATGCACCATCACCTCAAAAAGATGAACCTTCTTTCATTGAAACGCTCAGTAAAAACACTATGGTAAGGCAAATTGGCCGTACGGTGGTAAACCAACTAATGCGGGGTCTTTTGGGCACTTTGGGTGTCAGTACTTCTTCTCCAAGAAGCCCGAAACGCAGAAAACGATAAAATTATCGTATGCCATGTTACAGGGCACTTCCGACATGTATGCAATGAAATCGTCGAAATTGAATGCATAGATCCTGTTTACGCTTCGAAACTGGACGCTGCCTACATTAAAACCGTGAATGATCCATTGGAAGTGAATTCAGAAAAAAACTCGTTCGCCTGCCCACCTTACGAACAAAATGTTGAATCGTGGATTGAACAGGCAAAAAGCCTTGAACCAATTTAACCTACTAAAAGAAAATGCCCCGCCTATAACGGGGCATTTCTTATTTAACACACACCTTCCTCACGAAAAAATTAAAAACGCAACTAAAATAAAACTAAACTACATGTCTGTTTAAATCCAAAAACAACGGTCTATTCATATTAATATGATGAGATGACAAAAGGTTACCCCCCTTCTGAAATTTTTTTTTAAATATTTTTGGATAAAATGCCCCAATAGCCTGAACACTAAATTAATAAATGATTATTTAAAATTATTAAAAATTAATGAATTCATTTTTCGAGATCATTGCCGCACAAAATTGTAAATATCACTGCATGCAGATACCATGATATCCGAATGCCGCGTTCAGGTTAAATAGTACTGGGATTCGTTTCGACGTATGAAGTTTATTGCAAAAAAAACAGAATGTTGGTATATAATTCCTGAAAACGACAGAGGGTACAATTCGAAGGAACCGCTCTACGACAATACAATTACATTCAAATCCTTTTCAGAAATCAAAAATTGACGGAGTCAACAGATGGCCTTTCAAGCATTATCTCATTTTCTTTTCGAGGGCGGGTGCGATTTGGGAGGTTTCCTTTTATCCGAATTCTTAAATTCAGGAGAACTTCGTCCTACAAGTCTGTCAACATACTCTGGCTTTCGCATATTGTGTAAGGCTTGCGTTAACCAGACCTTATTCTCGGGTTTATACCAAAAGAAAAACTTCCGCTGCGCCTCCTTATCTTCAGGTTTCCGCGCAGTATATACCTCTTCAAGCGTATATGGATCCAATCCTGTATAATACATCTCGGTGGCAAGTGTCATCGGTGTAGGTGTAAAATCTTGAATCTGTTCGAGACGATAGCCCAAATTTTTTGTCTCTATGGCCAAATTAGCCATATCCGTAAGTTTACATGCCGGATGAGAAGAAATGAGATATGGAATCAGCTGTTGGTTCAATCCGTGATTTGCTGAGATTTCAAGAAAGGTTTTTCTGAATATCTTAAATTGCTCGAAGGAAGGCTTACGCATCGTTTTCAAAACGCGCTCTGATGTATGCTCAGGCGCAACTTTTAATCGACCCGACACATGTTTCGTGATAAGTTGCTCCATATAAGGTTTCACGGAGTTTCTTCGGGCGGCTTCGGGCCTTTGAGCCGTTAGTAAATCATACCGCACGCCGGAACCAATAAATACCCTTTTAACTCCGGGACTTTTCAAAGCCATTCGATAAATCTCAAGTAAGGGGCCATGGTCAGCATTCAGATTTCCACAAATGGAGGGCCAGATACAAGAAGGCCGACGGCATTTTTTACACTTCTCCAGATCGATACCGCTCATGCGATACATATTTGCTGAAGGGCCACCCAAATCGGTAATTATCCCTGAGAAGTCAGGCATTTTTGTCAATTGATCCAATTCACGTCCGATGGACTCCGCAGAACGACTCTGAACAAATTTCCCCTGATGCGCCGAAATCGTACAAAAAGCACAGCCTCCAAAACATCCCCGGTGCAGGGTTATCGAATGACGAATCATCAAATAAGCCGGAATATCACCACGTTTTGCATAGCGCGGATGAGGCATGCGCGTGTACGGCAGATCAAAAGCAGCATCCACTTCCTTTTCACTTTGTGGAGGATAGGGTGGATTTACAACCATTATCTTCTTTCCAACCGGCTGATAAATGCGGGCTGCCTGAATTTTATTCGACTCTTCCTCGATGATTCGGAAATTAAATGCACTTGCTCGCTTATTTTTTAAACACTCTTCATGCGCTGCAAGAACAAGGGTTTGCCAATCGGAAATAAGCGGTAAATCGTCCGGACTATTTACAATGAATGCCGTTTGTGGAAGATTTTTGATCGACAAAAACGGTACACCCTTATCAAGCAGTTTACTCAATTCAACCACCGCTTTTTCGCCCATGCCATGAATTAACATATCCGCTCCGGAATCGGCAAGTATGGGTGGCTTAAGCGTATCGGCCCAATAATCGTAGTGTGTGAATCGTCGGAGCGAAGCTTCAATTCCTCCCATAACAATCGGTGTATCGGGGAAGAGTTTTCTCAAAATTTGGGAATAAACCACCGATGGATAATCAGGACGAAAACCCGATTTGCCACCTGGCGTATAGGCATCATCCGAACGCAATCGACGTGCAGCCGTATAATGATTAATCATGCTATCCATACACCCGGCGGTGACGCCAAAAAAGAGCCTTGGCTCGCCGAATTTTTTGAAATCGCGTAAATCGTCACGCCAGTTGGGCTGCGCCAGAATACATACTCTGAAACCGGCAGCCTCCAAAACACGACCAATGACCGCATGACCAAAAGAAGGATGGTCCACGTAGGCATCACCGCTCACGATAATAATATCGGGTCTGTCCCAGCCACGAGCTTCCATATCGGCACGAGAAACCGGAAGCCATCGCGAACTATCATACATTTTTTGCTGCAGCATCATGGGCTGCAAAGGTATATGCTTTCTGTGTACCGAATGTAAAAAATCAAACCTTCAACAAATTAAAGCAATTCGTTTGCCAGATTTGCCAGCTCAGAACGTTCGCCCTTTTCCAAACGAATATGTGCATAAATCGCATGCTTTTTGATTTTATCAATCAGATACGAAAGACCGTTAGACTGAGAATCCAGATAGGGAGTATCAATTTGATAAATATCACCGGTAAAGACGATTTTTGTTCCTTCACCTGCCCGCGTAATAATTGTTTTAACCTCATGAGGAGTCAAGTTCTGAGCTTCGTCTACAATGAAACAAATATTCGAAAGACTACGGCCTCGAATAAATGCCAGCGGTGAAATAACAATTTTTTCGGCCAGAAGCATTTCATCAAACAATTTATATTCTTTATCGCGCTCAGAATACTGGTTTTTAATAAACTTCAGATTATCGTGTAGTGGTTCCATATATGGAGAAATTTTCTCCGAAGCATCACCGGGTAAAAATCCTAAATCCTTATTACTCAACGGAACAATAGGACGAGCCAGATAAATTTGCTTAAACTCCCTGCGCTGATCCAGAGCGCCGGCTAAAGCAAGCAGCGTTTTACCCGTACCTGCCACGCCCTGTAAAGTTACCAATTTAACATCCGGATTGGTGATGGCATGAAGTGCAAAAACCTGTTCGGCATTGCGTGGCATAATGCGCTGCACCGGATGCTTTTCGAGGCGCTCAATCATCAGGGTATTCGGATTATAATACGCCAAAACCGAACTTCCATTCCCATTAAGAATAAAATAATGATTGGGTAAAACATCGGTAAGCCCAAAATCGCCGGGCGTGCAAACACCCTTACTATACAACTTTTCGATTACCTTTTGCTTTACATTATTCATTTCCGTTTTACCGGTATACAGCGTTTCGATATCGCGAATTTTGCCTGTTTCAAAATCCTCGGCATATAGGTTTAATGCTTTAGCTTTTATCCGAAGATTAATGTCTTTCGAAACCATGATGACTTTGCGCTCGGGAAACTGATTTTTGAGCATTACGGCTGCATTAAGAATGCGATGATCGTTTTTAAAACCACCAAAAATCTGCTGGATTTCTTTCGAATGACTTTCGTCGACTACCACTTTAAGCTTTCCGCCATTACTTTCAGGAAGTTCAATCCAATCCTGCAGATTCTTCTTTTCGGACAGGCGATCGATTTCGCGGATAAATTGCCGGGCTTCAAAATTTTTCGTTTCATTGCCCTTTTTGAAATTATCCAACTCTTCCAGAACGGTAATCGGAATGGCTATATCATTATCATCAAAGCTATTGATGGAATTATGATTATATAAAATAACGGAAGTGTCGAGGACAAAAATCTTTTTATTGGTCGTTTTAGGTGTCCGGACTTTAGACGAAGTCGATTTTTTATCGGTCGTTGGTTTTGCTGAATTTCCCATAAATTAGTTTTTAGGGCCCCTGTTAGAACATCGGGGTCAGTGGTTGAGTGAAGGCGAAGTTAGTAAAACTCCAACAAAAAAGAAAGCGATGGATGTTTTCTGTGTAATACTTAATTCTTTGAAGATTGAAGGGATTGTAATACTTTTGCACAGAAATCGGGCCCCGTAGTTCAGCTGAATAGAACGTCAGATTCCGGTTCTGAAAGTCGGGGGTTTGAATCCCTCCGGGGTCACATTTTACATAAGGCAGCCATTGATGAAAATCGTGGCTGCTTTAATTTTAAAAAACCACCTCAACCCTGGCCTAACCTTATATATCAGAACTTAGGCACATCCTGAGCCGAACGGGGAGCAGCCGTCTATGGGGTCGGAGCGCTCTGAATCTTTTTCATTAACATGCATTTATAGCTTTTTCTTTTCCCCAAAAGAAATTATAATTTTTGTTCTAACTATTCTTCCATTTACTTTTCCTGGAGTCCATTTTGTCAATAATTCCACAATTCTAATAGCTGCTTTTTTACAATTAAGATTGCTTGAGGGACGGAGATTTTCAATTCGACTAACTGTGCCATCTTTTTCTACTAACACCGAAATGTAAGTCCTTTCCGTACACGTTAATCTCTTTTCAGACTTTATTACTTGTCGGGAAATAAATTCATCTAATTCAGAAATATCGTATGTCCTTTCATTCGCAATTAGTTTAGGATATTCGTTAACCACCAAACAAACCATCGTATCTCTTTCTGTTTGAAACCTTTTCTTTAATAAATCAATTTCTCTATTTGATTTGTAATTGATTTTGATACTGAAAACAACGCCAGACACTATTTTACATGAAAAACTACCTGTATAGACTGACTCCACCATAAAATCATTGGTATGGCCGAGTAATTCTCCATATTGTGCATATATATTGCTAGAATACCAATATGCAAAAACTCGATTTTTATTAATTCTTGAAATATCAAAAACTTTTTCAAGTTTAATTACTTTTCCCCATTTGTCACTTTCAAGTTTTACAAGAAACAGACTGTCATTTATTATTTGCCATGTTCCAGAATAGCCTCGCCAATTAGTACTATACTGCCATGGAAAAAGGCTATTAAGAACTCCATCAATTTCAGGATTCTTTTCTCTTAAAACTTCAAGAGGGTGATAATCAATCCAAATGGAATCACTTTTATATACTAACCTTTCTGGCTCTTGAGGCGTGCCACGAAGAATCATAGGCAATACAAATAGTAATAAAATAAAAGAAATCTTATTCATTGTCAGACTAGCTAGTGTCTGTCCATAAAGTCCTTCATTTCATGATTTCTGATAATTTTTTTCAATGCGTGAAGAATTTTTTACTTCGAAAAAATATTCGATAACGCTTACGCAGCGATCAGGTGTTTATATCTTGCCCAAATTTGTTAATA
>JAUSOY010000084.1 GCA_030656615.1 Bacteroidales bacterium
TATTAACAAATTTGGGCAAGATATAAACACCTGATCGCTGCGTAAGCGTTATCGAATATTTTTTCGAAGTAAAAAATTCTTCACGCATTGAAAAAAATTATCAGAAATCATGAAATGAAGGACTTTATGGACAGACACTAAGTAATAGCGAAATTACTCTATGGGAATTTGGGATATAGAAAATTAATTCTGCTTTTGAAAGATTTTAAACTCCATAATCTATCAGGTATAATATAATCCCACCGGCTATAAGTATCGCTTAATGTGTCTACAGCAATTTTTAAGGGGTAAATTTCAACTGGAAAGTATTGTTGTGGCATATCATCCCTGCATAAATAATAATCTATTTCTGCCGTAGAACAATTAAATATATCAATTGATCCCTTGATAGTAACCTGACAAAAAGCAACTAAGGGATGAGGTTCCCAGGGAAGTAATGTTGTCTTCATCTCTAAAGACTCCAAATACATAGTAATAGAATCTGGATTCATCTGCCAATCAATACCCGTAAAATCGTTCTCCATATGATTTTTCTGCAGGAAAAGAGATTTCTCCTCATCAATTATTTTAATTCCGGATATTTTAAGTTCTTTTAGTACTTCAGCAGTTGCGTTCATTTCCAAAGAAAACAAAATACTATCCATTGATTTATTAATGGCTATAGGCCTAATAATAATATTATTCCTGGGAATATTTTCAAACACTGGGTCAATGTTGAAATTCTCTACACAAATATTGACTGACTCAATTATCAGTCCAGAACATAACAGTTTATTTTCTTGCGATTTGGACACAAGGCTCATTATTAACATTGACCCAATAAAAAAAATTCGCTTCATTTTTCCTGTAGTAATAATTTCCTATTTAATATCATGCATAATTCGTAACCTATGATAATCAATACCATAAGAAATTGGAAATTGGTATAAAAAACACTTAAAATTATCAGTATTCATATAAAATACTGGTAATCCATTGAATTTTTCAGAAGTCCTAAAATCGTCAGCACTGCCCGTTGGAAAAAGCCCTTCGTTAGTATAAGAGGTATGAAAATGGGTTATTACAAGCTGTGTTAATTCTTTATCTAAATAAAAAGTCTTTCCGTTTCCTGTGTATAGGTTAAAAATTGCTCTGGTTGAGGTTGCTATGTATTCTGACTCATCCATCATGTAATAGTAATATTCGCTATTATTAACATCCTTTGCAACGAAGAAAGGGATTTCTTTCAAGCCACATGGTTGACATTTTGTTCTGGATTTTGCCATAGCAAAAACATCTTTTCCCTTTTTGAATCGTTTGCCAAGCAAATCACCATGTAAAACATGATTCAGCAAAAACACATACGCCCCGGTAACGGCGCCGTTCATGAACTTGCCGCCTATGGCCTCGGTAGTGCCGTCAATGGTAGCAGATATAGATGTTGTGCTATTGTCAAACTGTCTTGCATTTACCAGATTAGATGAGCTTCCGCATTGCATTTTCACGGGTTTTTATTTCAAATATACGTGATTTTGTATTTCAATTCTTCCAAATCCATTTTTTCTAAAAGGGGGGCAGGGGGGATTTGACGCTGTATTATTGATAAACAGCCAATCCCCCTTTATCCCCCTTTTCCAAAGGGGGACATGATGCAAAAAATACCACACTACTGAAACAATTTCCGGTAATTTTGCAATTCATTTATCGGTCGTTCAAATGTTATTTATCCAGCGCATCCTGCAATACTTTATCAAAATTCCACTTTGGCTTAAATATTTAGGTGCACTGATAATTTTGCTGATTATCTGTGCTTTTCTACTACGAGGGTCCGTATTGCGTCATCAATTAGAAAAGTATTCTTTGGCTTTCGAAAAGGCTTATCCCGTAGATATCAGTATAGGTAAGGCATCTTTTACAGGTATTAACGGAATTGAATTAAAAGATTTTCTAATCATTCCTCGCCATTCCGACACCCTGTTAAGCATTGCTTATCTTAAAGTTAGAATCAGCCTGAGGGATTTATTATTCTTACGTCTTCGACCATCCCAACTCGAAGCAAAAAATCTGACAATCAGCCTTTATCGAAACGATAGTATCACAAACTACATGTTTCTTCTGGAAGATAAATCATCCAAAAAAGAACCTATAAATCACATCATCGAACCCGATTATGCCCGACAGGCAGAGCATCTTTTTAACTTTCTGTTCGGAAAATTGCCCTCGGAAAGCCACTTTACAAATCTGATGCTAAGAGCAAATCTTAACGGAAATTCCTTTGCTGCCTTTTCAGAAGACTATATTTTGTCGGGCAATTCATTTGAAAATGAGGTTTTTATTCAAAACAATGATACCATTCGTAAGCTGATACTGAAAGGAAGCCTGGACCGTAGCCAGCAAAAAGGAAGTTTTACGATTTATCCGGATGACAGCACAAGCTTCAACCTCCCGTATTTCGATTGGAAATATTCCGCTTTCGCGGGTTTTGACACCTTGCGTTTTAGTATTCATGTCAAAAAAGCTTCGGACGATAATACGTTGGTGCTTGGCGAGGCTTCCGTGTCGGGACTTCATATTCAGCAATCCGCTTTAAGCGAAAAAGAGATCAACATTGCCAGTCTTTCCGGAAAATATCATTTCACCATAGGCAGGCATTTTATCGCCCTCGATTCTGTAAGCCACCTCAAAATCAATGAATTCGATATCCATCCGTACGCCCGCATCCAGCTCTATCCCGAAAAAATAATCAATCTTAGCATCAATAAGTCCTGGTTTGATGCGAATGAACTTTTCAGATCCTTGCCAAAAGGATTGTTTCGGAATTTACACGGAATGGAAACAGAGGGAGAACTCAATTATCATTTTCTGTTTTCGCTGGAACTTAATAATCCTGACAGTCTGATTTTTGAAAGCCGATTAAAAGGCAGACAATTCAAGATAAAAAAATACGGAAATACCCATTTCGGATTTATTAATGAAGACTTTACCTATACTGCCTGGGAAAAAGGCGTGGCGGTAAAAACATTTGAGGTGGGGCCGGGTAATCCATCATTTCGCCGGCTTGAGCAAATTTCGCCTTATCTCCGCTCGGCTATCATCACTTCAGAAGACGGAGGGTTTTTTCTTCACCGGGGTTTCCTGCCTGATGCGTTCCGCGAATCCCTCATCACGAATATTAAAGAAAAGCGATTTGTAAGAGGAGGAAGTACCATCAGCATGCAATTGGTGAAAAACGTTTATCTGAATCGTAACAAAACCATTACCCGAAAACTGGAAGAAGCACTGATAGTCTGGATAATAGAAAACAACCGTATTGTCACCAAAGAAAGGATGTTTGAAGTTTATCTGAACATTATTGAGATGGGGCCGGGGATTTACGGCGTTTCAGACGCGGCCCGCTTTTACTTTGACAAAGATGTTTCTAAGCTAAGCCTTTCGGAAAGTGTTTTTATGGCTAGTATTGTCCCCAGACCCAAATGGTTTAAATATTCTTTTGATAAAAATGGGCGGCTTCGCGATTTTCTTTATCCCTATTATGAGCTGATGGGAACCAAAATGCTGGCGAAAGGTTTTATTAGCGAACAGGATAAACAAAACCTTATTCCCGACATTCGGTTAAAAGGACCAGCACGATTGAGCCTTATGCAAAACGATAGTCTTGAATTGGATTCTTTACAAATATTGCTTCCCGAATTAAGGTTGTAATAATGTTTTGGAAATTTTATACTTCAGTTAATTATCAGGCACTTATACCACTGTTCAATTCAAGCTATTTTCAATCATCCTTCAGGATCACCTGATAGATATGCTTTGTATGTGTAGTGATTTTATAACGATTGTCGATACGATATCCAACTACCCATATTATCTCTCCGCCTGAACATAAAAGCCAGGTGTTTTCCTTGTCGCGGGCATTAAATTTCAGACTGGTATAAAAATCGCTGATTTTCTTTTTCCCACGCATTCCAAAGGGTATAAAATAATCTCCCTCCCTCCATCTTCTGATGGTGAGAGGAAAATCAAGCTTTTGCGCATCCAGAAAAGCAATAGAGTTATCGGCGATAAATTCTCCTGGATTTGTCTTTTGAATCCATTGAAAACTGCAATGCACAGGCCGGTGTATTTCCTGTTGCTCTTTCGAAATCACATAGACATCCTCTTTAATTTGCTCTTTCGGCCGAATCAGAAATGAGTCACGCTGACGAATCAATTCATGCGATGCAGAATAAAAAACCTTACCTGACTGGGTATTCATGCTGTGCAATATATCCGACAACTGTGAAGCATTGAAACCAAATTCGCGGATAATTTCGAAGAGCCAGTAAGAAACTGAGCCGGTATTTTTTAAGGCTTGAAAATTAATCGTAATACCGTTTTCTTCCTCACACACACACTCTATTCTGATGCGTTCAGATAAGGCAGCTATCGCTTCTGAGGCTTCAGATAAGTGCTTTATCGAAAGCAACATACTCTCCGAAGCATTTTCAGTTAAACCGTTCAATGCAGGAATGATATGATGCCTGATACGATTTCTGAGATAATCGTCTTTCGCATTGGAACTATCGTTGCAATAGGCTATTTTGTTTTCAGCGGCAAACCTTTCAATCGCCTCACGTCTGGCAAATAAAAGAGGGCGTACGATGCGGCCGTTCTTAACAGGAATACCGATTAAGCCTTTAATACCACTGCCTCTCAAAAAATTGACAAAAAATGTTTCTAAAGAATCATCCTGATGGTGCGCTGTGGCGATGAAATGAAAACCATGATTGATTAAAATTTCCTCAAAAAAATCATATCGCGCTGTTCGGGCGGCCATCTGAATCGAAATACCCGATTGAATGACCATTTGCTTTGTATCCACTCTTTTTATAAAAAAAGGAATCGTATTTTTTTTGGCAAATTGTCTGACAAAATCCTCCTCCAGGTCAGATTCCTTTCCTCTCAATCCGAAATTACAATGTGCAATACCGCAAGAAAAACCGGCTTCAAGAAAAGTAGATGCCATAACCATACTATCGGCACCCCCGCTAACAGCAAGCAATATTCTGTCGTGCTTATTAAAACAAAAATTCTTTTCAACAAATTGAGAAAACTGTCGAAAAAATTGTCTGCTAAAATCCGTTTTTATCATAACACCAATCGTTTGCTATTTCATCAAAAAGTCAAACCTCTGACAAGATCGTAAAACAAAACAGAATAGTTTATAACAAATGAAGGCAATAAATGCGCCTGCCAACCATCCTGCCAGAATATCGGAAGGAAAATGGACCCCAAGATATATTCTGGAGTAAGATACCAAAGCGGCCCAAAAAAGCAATGTCATCCAAATCCATTTTTCCTTTAACAGAAGAGAAACAAAAACAGCCAATGCCATTGAATTGGATGCATGAGCACTATAAAAACCAAACTTCCCTCCCTGATAACCATTTACAAAATGAAGCAAACCGCTAAGCGAATCTTCATGACTGGGTCGTAACCTTGCAACCGAGAATTTAAAAATCCCTGCTATCTGATCACTTAGTGTTATCATCAAAATCAATAAAACGAAAAGGATAAAAAACGACTTTCCCGGGTAGCGTTTGTACAGAAAAAATAATATTACCGAATACAAAGGGATCCACTGCCATTTTCCACTGACCTGCCACATCATCCAATCAAAAAGTGGACAATGTAAAGCATTGATTGCTATAAGAATGTCTTGATCTATTGATTGTAATTCCGTAAGCATTCGTTCAGGAGCATTACTTATTGAGTTCCTTCCATATCAAATCCTTCAGTTCAACCAAGCCTGTTTGGGCCACCGAAGAAATAAATACTTTTGGAATACTTCTTGGTAAGTCCTTTTTTAGGAGTTTTATTAATTCAGCATCCAGCAAATCGCTTTTTGTGATTGCAAGTATTCTCGATTTATCAAGCAATTCGGGATTATACTGTTTTAACTCGTTCAGAAGAATCTTGTATTCATTTTTGATGTCCTTGCTGTCGGCCGGAACCATAAACAAAAGAACAGAATTTCGCTCAATATGACGTAAAAAGCGAAGTCCAAGACCTTTTCCCTGCGATGCTCCTTCAATAATTCCTGGGATATCGGCCATAACGAAGGATCGATTATCTCTGTAAGCAACCATTCCGAGGTTTGGTACAAGAGTGGTAAAAGGGTAATCCGCTATTTCGGGGCGGGCCGCAGAAACCACACTTAAAAGAGTAGACTTACCGGCATTCGGAAATCCCACCAAACCAACGTCTGCTAGGAGTTTTAATTCGATAATATACCAACCTTCTATTTTGGGTTCTCCGGGCTGAGCATGTCGTGGGGCCTGATTGGTAGACGTTTTAAAATGATCATTTCCCAAGCCTCCACGTCCTCCTCGTAATAAAATAACTTCCTGTCCATCTTCGGTAAGTTCGCATAAAGTCTCTCCAGTTTCAACGCTTTTTACGACCGCACCTAAAGGAACATCCAGTATTCTGTCCTCGCCATCAGCACCATGACACAAGGCACCGCTACCACCTTCTCCGTGCGTTGCCTTCACATGCTTGGTATACTTCAGATGAAGCAATGTCCATTGTTGTGAATTTGCTTTGAGGATGATATGACCACCCCTGCCTCCGTCACCGCCATCAGGACCGCCTTTTGGTATGAATTTTTCGCGTCGGAAATGCATCGATCCAGCACCACCGTTTCCGGATTGAAGAAATATTTTAACGTAATCAACAAAATTATTCGAGGCCATAGTATGTATTTTCAGTTTGCAAAGATAGTCAAGGCTTTAGTAAAGAAAAAAGCCGGGTCAGTGCCCGGCCAGAATAATCGACTTTTATCGTATTATCTTAAATGATAAGTTAACCACGTCTTCAAGCCTTTCAGCCACATCAGCTTCCGAGCCAAATCCGTCGACTTTCATGAATTTATTCTGTTTTTTATAATACTGTTTTACTAAAGAAGTCTTGGTTTCGTATTCCTCGAGACGGTTCACAATCAATTCAGGGTCTTTATCGTAAGAACGTGCTTTCTCTGTTTTACCTCTTGCGGCCAAACGTTTGAAACATTCCAGCGTTGGAACCTTCAGTTCAACCGTCAGTGTAACTTTTGAATTGTTTTTCTTCAATAAACCATCGAGAATATATGCCTGTACAAGCGTTCGTGGAAATCCTTTAAAAATAAAGCCTTTTGCATCGGAATGCGCATTGATTTCCCGCTCGATTAAACGAATAGCAATTTCATCCGGAACAATTTCGCCTTTCTCCATGTATGGAGCAACTTTTATTCCTATATCTGTGCCTTCCTTTATCTCTTTACGCAGTAATGAACCAGTGGAAATATATACCAGGCCGAAATTTTGCGCCATAAGCTTGCCTTGTGTTCCTTTGCCCGAGCCCGGAGGACCCAATAAAACCATATTAACATGCTCATGCGTTAATGTCTGGTCGATTGCCTCACAAAGTCGTTCGAAAATCTCGTCCATATTGCCAATACCATTAATCGGATAGTAAATTTCCTTATCGCGATAAAAATCAATAACCGGGGTGGTTTTTGTTTCGTACTCTTTAAGACGAACTTCGATAACTTCTAGGTTATCATCGGATCTTCCACTGGTTAAACCCCTTTCTATCATACGCTTAACAAGTTCTTCTCGAGGAACTTCCAGGCTAAGCATGCATGATAAATGATCATTCATACGAAGCAGCAATCCTTCAAGAATATAAGCCTGTACATAATTTCTGGGGAATCCATCAAAAAGAATTCCTCTGGCTTCTGTATCCGTATTAATCCGTTTTTCAATAATCTGAACTATTAAATCATCGGGCACGAGTCCACCCTTTTCAATTAAATCTTTGGCTTCCAAGCCCATATCAGTGCCTTCAGCAATTTCCTGACGCAGTAGATCACCTGTGGCGATATACGTAAGATTGTATTTTTCGATCAGTCTTTTCGACTGTGTTCCTTTTCCCGCACCGGGAGGACCAAACAGAGCAATATTCAACATATATTCAATGTTACAAGCTAAACAAAAAATGGTTTGTATTGATACCTACAGTGTTATTTTACAATTTTATAAATATCCGCCAGATTTCTGGCATTTCCGTCATAATCAAGACCATACCCCACAATGAAATCGTTTGGTATTTCCATTCCAACGTAGTCAATATTATAATCCTTCCGAAACGCTTCCGGCTTAAAAAGTAGGGTGGCTGTAAGAACTTCACTGGCATCCATACTCTTGATTTTGAGAATAATATTATCAAGGGTGATGCCGGTATCAACAATATCCTCTACAATTACAACGGTCCTTCCGGCAATGCTTTCATCAAGTCCGATAAGTTCCCGAACATTACTGGTGGTGAGTAAACCAGAATAAGAAGAAAGTTTTACGAAAGAAACATGACAATCATGCTTGTATAATCTGATTAGATCAGCGGCAAACATAAAAGCTCCATTAAGGATTACAAGAAACAAGGGGTTTTTTCCTGCCAAATCCTTATTCATTCGTTCTGCCAAGGCCTCAACGGCTTTTTGAATTTGTGCGGCGGAGATATTCAATTCGAATTCTTTATCATGCACTTTAACGATACTCATACGCTTTATGTTTACAAATCAACCCCACAAATTTGTTTTTCAAATCCTTAGGTTGATTATTAATTTGATTCCGAAACGATTATCAGGCAAAAATAAGCAAAGAATAGGTAGAAACAAGAAATTTTCTTATAATAGATTGATTAATAATGGGTTTCCTTATTATCTATTTATATAATTTTTTTCGTTTCCAAATTTGAAACCTAGGCATTTCGGTATGAAATTCCCGTGATTTTGTATATTTGCACGCTTATATATCGGGATGTAGCGCAGTTGGTAGCGTGCCACGTTCGGGACGTGGAGGCCGCTGGTTCGAGTCCAGTCATCCCGACTCAATGGTTTAATAAACACAAGAAGGGCATCTTTAAAAGAGAGCCCTTTATTTATTTATAATGAGAATTGAATTATTATTGATTTTTGAAACACATAAACACCAAAAAAGCAGGCAAATGCCTGCTTTTTGTGGAGCGTAAGGGAATCGAACCCTTGACCTTTAGACTGCCAGTCTAACGCTCTAGCCAACTGAGCTAACGCCCCTTGAATCGGGATGGCAAAATTAGATCTTTTTTCATTCCATCATAAAAATTTTATCTATTTTTATCCTATAGCTGCAAATTAGCCATCTGAAACCATTTTTATGCCGAAACTAATCCTTGTCCCTGGTCCCATTGGCAACCTCGAAGATATCACATTGAGAGCTATAAGGGTTCTTAAAGAAGCCGATGCCATACTGGCTGAAGATACACGTACCGCCGGAAATCTGCTGCGTCATTTGGGAATCAACACCCGACTAATGCCTTACCATTCTTTTAACGAGCATAAATCGCTGCAAAAAATAATCAACGAGTTAATGCAGGGCCACACTTTTGCGATGCTCAGTGATGCCGGCACACCCGGAATCTCCGATCCTGGCTTTTTACTTGTCAGAGAATGTATTCAACACAATATAGAAGTAGAATGCTTACCAGGTCCTACTGCTTTTGTTCCAGCGCTCATTAATTCCGGTCTGCCGTGCGATAAATTCTGGTTCGAAGGGTTTCTGCCGCACAAAAAAGGAAGACAAACCCGCTTCAAGTTTCTTGCCACTCTCCCAGTAACTATGGTTTTATACGAATCGCCTCATCGTCTGGTAAAAACACTGGAACAACTCAGCGAGATAATGGGCCCCGACCGCAAGGCCTGTGTTTCCAGAGAACTAACCAAGGTTTTTGAGGAAAACATCCGCGGAAGTCTTTCAGAACTCATACTGTTTTATAGTACAAAAGCGGTTAAGGGCGAAATTGTTATTACCGTAGAGGGTCATAATAAAAAAAATCAATCCGATGAAGAATGATAAATTCGTTGAGAGTTTCAATCATCTTCAGGAATTACTGTTTTTCGATTCCTATGATGCTAAACTCGACCGTTACCGATCTTCCCATGTATACCGGGGGTTAGATTGCATTGAATACGATTTAAAAACCAGCCTGATGCGCCTTGGTGGGCCATATCAGAACCTCGAAAGGCATATGCTCCGCAATTTTAAAAAGTATGCGCACCGCAATGCCGTACAGGGCGATTCGGTATGGAACTGGCTGGCTGTAGCGCAGCATCATGGCCTTCCTACCCGATTAATGGACTGGACTTATTCGCCATACGTTGCCCTGCACTTTGCCACATCGGATATTCGGGATTTTAATAATGATGGCGTTATTTGGTGTATCAACTATGTTAAAAGCAACCAATACCTTCCCGATCCTTTACAAACCATAATTCAGGATGAAGGATCAAATGTGTTTACCGCTGCAATGCTCGATGGAGTTTGCGATTCTCTTAAAAAACTTGAGATTTTACAGAAAGAATTATTCGTTTTATTCTTAGAACCGCCATCATTAGACGACAGAATTGTGAATCAGCATGCACTATTTTCGATGATGTCAACAGCTACGGCTCATATGGATGATTGGTTAAATCAAAATCCCGATCTTTATTTTCGCATAGTAATACCAGCAAAACTCAAATGGGAAATCAGGGATAAACTCGATCAGGCTAATATTACTGAACGCGTACTTTTTCCAGGACTTGATGGCTTAAGTGATTGGTTAAAAAGACAATACAGCTCCAAACAGTCGTAATTACCTTCACCATTCTGATATAAACTCTTTCATCAACGCTTTTAAAACGATGTCTTTTACATACGATTTTCCCCGGCCCTGTGTTACGGTTGACATTCTATTATTTCACCAAAATGAAATCCTTTTAATTAAAAGGTTAAAAGAGCCCTTCAAAGATCAATGGGCTTTGCCAGGTGGATTCGTTGATATGGACGAGGATCTTTTAGACGCAGCTCTGCGAGAATTATCTGAAGAAACAGGAATTTACCTAACATCCCTTCAACAATTTAAAACATACGGTACACCAAATAGGGATCCGCGCCACAGGACCATTTCAGTGGTATATTCAAGCCGCCTTTTGAATGAAAAGCCAACGGCCTTAGCCGGCGATGATGCTGCTGAAGCTGAGTGGTTTTCGATTCATCTTTTACCGAATCTGGCTTTTGATCATTCTAAAATAATCACCGACTGGCTGAATGCCATGAGGCTTGATGCCTATCAATAAAATTTCTGTGGAATTTGTAAAAGATATCATTCTGGAATGTAATTTTACACGTAAAGAAATAAATGCTCAAACAAAAACATCTATATGTATTTCAATGATTTACGCTTTTATAAACCTTCTCTGACTCTGATGGTTTTTTTTATGACTCTTGGAGTCTCCGCCCAGGTTGTCCTAACTTCTGCCCTGGCACCTCCGGTCGGAACAAAATTATTTTTCAGAGAATTGAATTCTCCTGCCGCATTTAATTACCAACGTTCGGGAGAAAACCTGATTTGGGACTTTTCGACGTATCCGCTGAGCATTCCCGATTCGGTTATGTATATAGATCCTTCATCCACAGGCTATCAAAGCATCTTTCCTGCCGCACAACTTGCTGTACAGCTTGGTGAAAACGAAACTGGTTTCATCCAATATTCTACCTCAGACTACGCTCTGCAAGGTCTTGTGGCTGATGTTGGATTTGGACCGCTTGCCATGCCACTTACACCTCCACTTCCTCTTTTCACATTTCCATATACCTATGGAAGCAGCATTAACTCCACTTCTAAAACCTTGATAAAAAATACGGGTGCTGCTTTTGGTATTGCGGCAGATTCTGTAAAATATCTGGTCACTATGAATACTGCACGACTGGTAAGAGGATGGGGTAACCTCATTCTTCCACATGCATCATACCCGGGTACACTGCTCGAAAGAGCAATCACTACACAAACTGACAGTATGTGGATGAAAATCCCCTTCTTTGGATGGATTTCTGTACCGGGATACCCAACCACTACGATTGATTCGACATATAACTGGATTACTGGCGATTTACTTCATCCGTATGCCGAATCGGGTTTTGATGATGCCGGTCAGCCATATTATGTTTCGATACTCTCGGATCCAAGTACATCGATTACGGAAATCACCCCAAAGCTAAAATCCCTGGTATTCCCTAACCCTGCCAACAATGAGATTCATGTGAAACTATCCAATACTATTTCAGTGGATCAGATTATCTTATATGACATCAATGGGAACAAGATGAATGTTTGGAGTTCTGTTCCAAAATCTGTCTCATTCACGGCTTCGATTAGCCACTTAATGCCTGGCATCTATTTTCTTCAAATCGAACAAAAAGGGTTACCTGTGGAGCGATTACAGTTTATTAAACGCTAATACTTAGCGTCTTTTATCAGAATTTGTTTCAAAAAATAACGATTGTAATAATTGCGATAGGCAAAAAATCACACACCAAGGGCTAGTACAAAATGTAACGCACGAAACCACCAATATTTATTAACATGCACTTTGTATTCTGTAGTATTAATTCCGTCTCTCAAACACAGCACGGAGTAAAGAAGTTCGTGGCAATAGTTCAAATTTATAACTGATAAAGAACTATTTTGGGTCGATTTAATATACTGAATCAACCGATTGAAGCCCTAAAAGGAAACCCCCACCGGCAATATTCCAGTGGGGGTTTTCTATAAAAAACAATCATATTGTTTATTCCTGTCCCAACCAATGTTTAACATCATCCTGCGATGGCATAGGCGTATCAAGCTTGTTTTTTTTGCGTAAGCCCCCTAACTGGTTAAAAATCTGGCCGGCACTTTTCTTTTGTAGTTCTTCAATTGTATTTATGCCCATTTGGCGAAGAATTGGCACCCAAACAACCGGAATACCCAATTCAACAAATTCTTCGTCCTTAGAAATTATTGCTTTTTTCTCGGGGCGCATCTGCGGAAAAAATAAAACTTCCTGAATGGAAGGTGAATTTGTCATAACCATCGCCAGGCGGTCAATTCCAATACCTAATCCGGCGGTGGGAGGCATGCCATACTCAAGAGCACGCAGGAAATCTTCGTCCAAAACCATGGATTCCTCATCTCCGCGTTTTCCGAGTTCAAGTTGCGACATAAATCTTTCGCGCTGATCGATGGGATCATTTAGTTCTGAAAAAGAATTGCATATTTCTTTGCCATTACAAATGGCTTCGAAGCGTTCCACCAGTCCTTCTTTACTACGGTGTTTTTTAGCCAAGGGCGACATTTCAACGGGATAATCGGTAATAAAGGTAGGCTGTATCAGCAAAGCCTCACACTTTGCCCCAAATATTTCATCAATAATTTTTCCTTTACCCATGGTTTCATCCAATTCGATATGAACGGATTTAGCCGTATTTCGCAGTGCCACCTCATCCATTTCGCTGATATCGATTCCAGTGAAGTGTTCAATGGCTTCAAACATGGTAAATCTCTTCCATGGCCGCTGAAAGTCAATAATATTATCGCCAACCTGAACCTTGGTGGTTCCATGAATATCCATCGCAACTTTTTCGACCATTTCTTCTACAAGATTCATCATCCATTCATAATCCTTATAGGCAACGTATAACTCTACCTGCGTAAATTCGGGATTATGAAAACGACTCATTCCTTCGTTCCGAAAATCTTTCGAAAATTCATAAACGCCATCAAAACCACCGACAATCAGACGTTTGAGATATAATTCATTCGCAATCCGGAGGTAAAGCGTCATATCGAGCGTGTTATGATGCGTTTTGAAGGGCCGCGCCGCCGCTCCACCATATAAAGGCTGCAAAATGGGTGTTTCTACTTCCAGATAACCACGAACGTTCAAATATTCGCGCATAGAATTTACCATGCGGGTACGTTTTATAAAGATATCCCTGACCTGAGGATTGACGATCAGATCAACATAGCGTTGACGATAGCGCATTTCAGGGTCGGTGAAGGCATCGTAGGTTTTATCATCTTTTTCTTTAACAATTGGAAGGGGTCTCAGCGATTTACAGAGTAGACGATATTCACGAACGTGAATCGTAATTTCGCCCATTTGTGTAATGAATACAAAACCCTTGACGCCAATGATATCGCCTATATCCAAAAAGCGCTTAAAAACAGTATTATACATGGTTTTATCTTCGCCCGGACAGATGTCATCACGTTTAAAATACAATTGTATCCGGCCTACCGAATCCTGCAATTCGATAAATGCCGCGGCACCCATTATACGCCGCCCCATAATTCGGCCGGCGATAGAAATGTCCTGATATAAGGTTTTGTCCTCAGGAAAATGCTGATGAATATCTGACGTTTTAACGTTTACTTCATATTCTTCAGCGGGATAAGGCTCAATGCCTAATTTTTTAAGTTCTGTCAGGGTTTCGCGCCTGATTAGCTCCTGTTCACTTAACTGCATAATACATTTGTTTTTCGGGCTGCAAAGATACAGATTATCAAAATTTAATGACTCATCGATTTTTTAGAATCCATAACTCACCAAATATTTATGGTGTTTTTCGGATTATCAAACATTGTCAGGCAACTTTAGCACATTTACGGTGTCTTATATATTGAGGATTTTGTATATTTGATGAAATCTGAAAGGGTATTTCAAATCAAAAGCACATCAATTAAGCACTCATATGACAAAAATTCAAAAAAAATCCCAGCCTCGTCTATCGGACAAAAAACAAGACGGACAAGTAAAAGAGTCCATTTACTGGATTTATTTTTTTATATTCCTCGCCGTAAGTATGATTCTTGTATTCCTGTTGCGGTAAAACTATTCCTATTCTTCAGCACTTATTAGTTTGTACACTTTATCGGATCTTCTTACAATTTCAGGGACAACAATAGCACACACATCACCTTTATTTGCGATAGGAACAGACTCTATTTCTAGCCTGATTTCTTTAATTGTGGTTTGAACTACACCACTGGTGGGTCCACTGATGCTTACCATATCACCTGGAGACAGACTACCTGTTTCAATTTTTATTTCGGCCACCGAAATTTTTGAAAAATAATTGGTGATCTTACCAATGAATACTTTTCGAATCGTTGATTCTGATCCATGTTTACGGCTCCACTCTCCCATTTTTTTACCGAGATAATATCCATCCCAGAATCCACGGTTATAAACCCCTGATAATCGCTTTTTCCAACTTTCCGTTTTCTCGGGTGTATAATTATTTTCTAAAATGGCCTCCACCGCCTCATGATAAACGGCAGTGACCGTTTTAACATATTCCGGAGCTCTACCTCTACCTTCGATTTTTAAAACACTTACTCCTGCTTTGATTATTTTATCTAAAAAGTCAATTGTGCATAAGTCCTTGGGCGACATTATGTATTGATTATCAATCGATAACTCAATTTCTCCACTGTCATCAAAAACCCTGTATGGCCGACGACACACCTGAAGACAAGCACCTCGATTGGCCGATGAATTATGGTTATCAAGACTGAGGTAGCACTTTCCAGAAACCGCCATGCAAAAAGCCCCGTGAATGAACAATTCAAGTTTTACCAGACTTCCTGAAGGCCCGCATATGTTTTGCCCGATAATTCCCTGATGAATAGCAGCCACCTGATCGAGTGATAATTCCCGGGCAAGAACCATAACATCGGCATAACGCGAATAAAAACGAACGGCCTCAAGATTTGTAATGTTACACTGGGTAGAAATATGCACCTCAACGCCTTTTAACCTTGCGTACTCCATCACGGAGATATCGGAGGCTATTATAGCGCTAACGTTGCAATCGGCTGCTAAATCAACCAGTTCATGCATTTCGGTTAGCTCCTGATCAAAAATCACGGTGTTGATGGTAATATATGTTTTAACTCCATTTTGAAGGCACAGATCTGCGATTTCCCTCAAATCGTCATGGGTAAAATTTTGCGAAGAATTGGATCGCATATTCAGTTTACCTATGCCAAAATATATACTACCGGCACCTCCCTGAATAGCAGCCATCAGTGATTCACGCGATCCGGCCGGAGCCATAATTTCTATCGGATTAATATTCATTGTCAGTTAATAATGCGGCAAAGGTAATCAGGCACTATTAAAACATCAAGCCTTAGGCTTTTACTATCTTTGCAATATCCAACACCAACCTTATGAAACCCTTTATTATTTCATTCGTATTTCTTTTGTGCTGTACACCTCTAATCGCTCAAAAAATATACAAGGTAAAATACGAATCTCAGGCCGATTTAAAGATATATGCTGTTGATTATGAGTCGCAATGTGATTTGAAAGTTTATTTTGTTGATTATGAATCAAAAGCAAACAAGGATGGACTTTGGTATCCGGTTCAATACGAATCGCAAGCTGACGTAAAGGTGTTTTATGTAGATTATGAGTCACAAGCCGATCTCAAAATATTTTATGTGGATTATGAATCGCAGGCAGGATGGAGAAATAAACAAAAACAACATTTAATAAAATTTATTCATTAGTATGAGGGTTAGTGGCAAACATTATCAAACCTTATGGTATGAGAATGGTTTTATAAATTTTATCGACCAAAATTCTTTACCATTTCTCTTCAGAATTCGTAAAACAGATGATTACCGCATATTGTGTCAGGCAATTATTGATATGGATATTCGAGGAGCAGGAGCAATTGGTGTTGCCGCAGGATGGGCAATGGCTCTTGCTATACGTGAAGCCGACAAACAATCCAATCCGGATCTGATTTCAATAGCATATCAGGAAATACGATCAACACGCCCTACGGCCCAGGATTTATTTCACGCCTGTGATTTTGTATTTCAACACCGAAATCACCCGGTTGATGCTATTGATGCGGCTCAAATACTTCACTCGAACAACATCCAGGAGGCCATTAAAATTGGTGAATTTGGTGAAGAATTAATCCATCAGAATTCACGAATTCTCACACATTGCAACGCTGGGTGGCTGGCCTTTGCCGACTGGGGAAGTGCTCTGGCTCCCGTTTATAAAGCCGCCAGAAATAATAAATCACCTTTCGTATATGTAGACGAAACAAGGCCCCGTATGCAAGGCGCACGGCTTACCGCTTGGGAACTTTTAAACGAAAACATCGAATTCAGAATTATTGCCGACAATGCAGCAGCCCATCTGATGATGAACGGTGCAATCGATATCATTATTACCGGTGCCGACCGCATTGCACGCAATGGAGATATTGCCAATAAAATTGGCACCCTGCAGAAAGCATTGGCAGCCAACTATTTTGGAATTCCATTTTATGTGGCTGCGCCCAAATCAACCTTCGACAAATTCTGCGAAAGCGGGAAAGATATCCCTATTGAAAATCGTAATGAAGACGAAGTCTTATATATTCAGGGACAAGATCAGGATTCTACTTTAAGAAAAATTCGAATTGCTGCCCCCGGAGCTCACGCATTAAATCCGGCATTTGATGTATGTCCTGCAAGTCTTATTAGTGGAATTATCACCAGTAAGGGAATAATAAAAGCAAATACTACAGAAATATTATCATTATTGGAATAGGTTTCTTAATTTTGGAAGAAATACTTAATCTATGGAGCTGACTGTAGCTGCTAAAATATTAATTGTAGACGACAACGAACGGAATCTTCAGATTCTGGAAGCCATGTTGAGGAGGATTCAGGCCAAGGTTTATCCGGCAATGACTGGAAATGACGCAATAAAAATCGCGCAAAGCATAAAACCGGATTTGATATTACTCGATATCATGATGCCCGAAATGGATGGATTTGAGGTTTGTAAAAAAATTAAAAAAATTAAAGCCATTCAGGATATTCCGATTATTTTCATCAGTGCCCTCGACTCGTATAATAATAAAATTAATGGATTTCAATCAGGAGGCATCGACTATATTACAAAGCCTTTTAACGTTGAAGAAGTACTGGCAAGAGTAAAGGCCCACTTACTGATTCGTTCACAACAGCAGGAACTTGAAGAAACAAATAGTAGACTACGGGAGGCATTGGGAACAAAAGACCGGCTATTTTCCATTATCGCCCATGATCTTCAGGGCCCGCTTTCCAATCTTCAAAATGTATTAACGCTGCTAACACAAATGGATCTCACAGAGGCGCAGCATAACGATTTCCTCAACGAAGCCCTCGATACGGCTGGTAATACACAGACTTTGCTGAGGAATCTTCTTTTCTGGGCAAAAAGTCAACGAGATGAAATAGATTTTAAACCTCATAATATTTTTATTGCCATCATTGTTGATGATAACATTAAACTTCTGAATAGCCTGGCCAGGGAAAAGAATATTAGTATTAGCAGCTGTATACCTCCCGATTTGGTCTGCTTTGCTGATGAAAACATGCTAAGCATTATTATCAGGAACATTATTTCAAACGCGATAAAGTTTTCAAACCACAAATGTAAAATTCGGGTTGATTTTACAAATACCGAATCCGAGCTTGTTATTCATATTATCGATCAGGGAGTGGGGATTCCTTCAAATAAAGTTTCTGAGCTTTTTAACGCCGCCACGCACTTTTCCACTCATGGTACAAGTTACGAGAAGGGAACCGGATTAGGATTGCTTATTTGCCGCGAATTCATCGAAAAACACCGTGGAAGGATCTGGGTCGAGAGTAAGGATGGAGAAGGATCAACCTTTTCATTCTCTATTCCGCATTATATTACAGATTTTACGCATTAAAAAGGGGGCAGGAAAATTCCTGCCCCCTTTAATTTTATTTTAAATTTCACTAGAAATAATAATTTACACCAGCGCTATACATGAAGGGTAACTGATCAACCCTTTGAAAGCGAACCCTGTCAAAATAGAAAATGTTCTTTTGATCGTAAACATTCGTAGCGCCCACATTTAGTTCTACTCGTGAATAACGCCCCAATTCAATTTTATGTTTTAAATTGATATCCAAACGATGGTAATTAGGCAGTCGTCCACTGCTTTGTTCGGCGTACAAAATTCCCAAATCACCATTAATGTTGGCAGGATCAGTATAAATTCCATTACTGAAGTTGATTTTTTCATAATACCCCTGTGATAATGTGAAGGGGAATCCGGAACCAAAATTCCAGCGTGCGCTTAATTCCCAATTATATGCACTTCCAAAGGTATAGGTTCCTAGAAGATTGATGTTGTGCCTACGGTCGAAATGAGGATTATAAGTAATCGTTCCATCATAACGGTCGACGTATGACAAGGAATAAACGGCCCAAAAATAGAATCGATCCCTGTCATATTTCAACATAAAGTCAATACCCTTGGCAGAACCTGTTTCAATAATAAAATCCTTCTTGAGTTCGTCTGGTTTACTACTGTATTCAGGAGTGTCTTCAAAAATCTTATTACGATTAAGATTGGTTAACTGACTGAAATCCTTATAATAACCTTCGACATTCAGGCTTAGATTTCTTAATAAATCAAACTCGACACCCACAATTAAATGTCCTGCCTTTTGAAGTTTATGCGATAAGAGTTCACCATCAAATTTCTTAGGCAAATTATCCGGGCCTGACAAAAATCCATAAAACAGATTGACAACATCACGGTCACTGGAGGCACTGATCAAGTTTTGTGAATATAATCCGGTGGCCAGCTTAAAACGCATCCAATCTGTCGCGTTATATTTTATGGCCAGGCGAGGTTCCGGTGAGAAATTTCCCAAAGAGGCATACCATTGTATCCTAAAACTGGGTTCAAAAAGGAATTTTTCGTGGATATATTTATACTTAAGGTAACCGGCAATTTCTGTAGTGTTTTCCTTTTGCTGGATAATGCGGTTTAAGGCATTGAAGAAATAATAATCCGTTTTAAATCCCTGAAGTTCAAAACCATATTTGAACTCGTTTTTTCCCATGAAATAGGAGAAATTCAAACCAGCGTTAAATCCCGCAATTTGTGAAGTCCGGTCATTTTTATTTGCTTCGGCCAACGTGATTTTATAGTTGGTATACGAGAAATTTCCTTCCATTAAAACCGGTGATTGACCGGGGATAATTACAAAATTTGAACCTCCGCCATAATTTTGCCAATTAAAATCGGAAAGCGCGTTATAATTTTTAACCTGATCAGTAAAATTAAAACCGAAGAGATTTATCTTACTGCCATTATTGGTGGCCATTGAAACTTTTCCGTATAAATCAAGAAAATTAAAGGGTAATCCATCCTCATTCACATACTTATATAAAATTTTTGATGATTTTTCGAGATATGAACTCTTCGCTGATAATACAAATGAAGAACCACTACCATCTTCGTCCTGTTTGCTTAATGGTCCTTCGAGAAGAATTTTTCCACCAAAAGTATTGGCTTCCACATTCCCAGCAAGTCGTTTGCGATTTCCATCGCGGGTCGTAAGGTCCATGACCGATGAAATTCTTCCGCCATGTTCTGCCCCAAAACCACCGGTATAAACATCTACGTTTCTCAAAATGTCTGTGTCAAATACACTGAACAAACCAATGCTATGGAAAGGATTGTAAATCATCATTCCATCCAGCAATACTTTGTTTTGAATGGGGCTACCTCCGCGAATGTATAGCTGACCGCCTTGGTCGCCTGTAAAAACAACTCCGGGTAATACCTGTAAATACTGAGCCAAATCAGCTTGTCCACCAACAGCAGGAAGTGATTTGATTTGTTTGGGTGTGATTTTTACCACCGACGTCCTTGTTTCTGTCCGGGCTTCTTCCCTATCAGCGGTAACATTAACGGTTGCAAGGGTATAGGCTGCTTTTGCTAAAAACAATTGTTTTGAAATTATCTCGCCTTTTTTTAAAACAACCGGCATTTGAAGTGTATCATACCCCAACGAGGTTACCATAAGCGTATAAGAGCCGACCGGAATATTGGTAATGGTATAAAATCCATTTACATCTGTAGCCGCTCCATGTGTGGTTTTATGAAGATATACATTCGTAAAAATAACCGGTTCACCTGTTTCTTTTTCATAAACAAAACCACGGATAATCGCATTTTGAGAAAAAAGGAAGAGTGGAAAAAATAAAAAAAGCAGAATAATGGATATCCGCTTGATATACAATAGATTCATCTGGTTTATTTGTTTGGTTATGGCAAAGATAGATTTTTGTACAATACCTGATGGTCAAAAAGGGCTCATTTTTTTGATTTTTGCTCGAAAATAAAGCCCACGCCATGCACATTTGTAATCTGAATATTACTTACACTTCTTAGGTATTTCCTGAGTTTCGTGATAAAAACATCCATACTTCTGCCAATAAAATAATCTTCGCTTCCCCATACGGCCATCAAAATGGCCTCTCTTGACAGTAATTCATCGGGATGTTCACATAAAAATTTAAGAAGCTCTGATTCCTTTTTTGTTAAACTTATCGTCTCGCCTTCCGCTCTGATTTCCATCCGTGAGTGATCAAAAATCGCGGCGTCGATGTGGAATTCCGCTGTACTACCTACCCTATTGCCTGCATTTCCAATAGAACAGCGTTTAAGAATGGCCTTAATTCTAAGGCTTAGCTCTTCTGAGCTGAAGGGTTTGGTTATGTAATCATCACATCCGATCTTAAATCCTTTAACCCGATCGGCATCAAGAGCCCGTGCAGTAAGAAAAATCACCGGAACTGCCTGATTTTCTTTTCGAATGGCTATTGCCAGAGTAAATCCGTCGATTTTCGGCATCATAACATCCAGAATGCACAAATCGATCGAATGTGCTCTGAAAGCCTCCAGCCCTTCTTTTCCATCCTTGCAATAAATTGTTCTGTATCCCTGTAAATCAAGGTAATCGACTAACAGAATTCCAAGGTTAGGATCGTCTTCTACAAGTAGGATATTTAGTAGTTCCTTTTTCATAAATGTGATTTACAATTACCTTTCATTTAACCAGAGGAAACCAAAGGTCAAAAGTACTTCCTTTTCCCAATTCGCTTTTAAGTAATATTTTTCCGTGTTGTGCTTCAGCCATCGCCTTTACATAGAATAATCCCAAGCCAAAACCCTTTACATTATGCAGATCTCCGGTCGGAACCCTATAAAACTTTTTAAAAATATCCAATTGCTTATCCCTGCCTATACCTATGCCGTTATCCTGAATGGAAATTATTAACCAATTATCCATTGATTGGGTAGAAATTAAAATCTCGGGCTTTTTCAATGAATATTTAACAGCATTATCCAGAAGATTAGTCAGCATATTTACAAAATGGTGCTGATCGGCTAGAATAATGGTGCTTTTTGCGTTAAGTGCACTTTGAATTCCAACATCCGAATGTTGAACTAATCTGAAGGTTTCTACAATGCCTTCCAAGGTTTCATGGGCATCCATTTTAGAAATATCGAGCGTATACTCTTCATTATCGAGGACAGAAATCTGTAATATTTGATCAACCTGGTTTTTCAATCGTTGGTTTTCATCAAAAATAAGCCCTGCATATTTAATTATCCGATCTTTATCTGCTAATATGCTTGGTTTGATTAGCATTTCACTGGCTAAAGATATTGCCGCAATTGGCGTCTTAAACTCATGGGTCATATTGTTTACAAAATCTGTTTTCATTTCAGATAATTTCTTGTGTTTCAAGAATGAAATGATGATTTTATAAAATGCAAAGGTCATTGCCAGAAGAAAAAACACAGACAGTAAAAGCCAGATTGATAACTGTGATAAGATGAGTTTATCACGATTAGGAAAGCAAACGGCCAATAAAAGCCGTTCACTTTTATGGATGCAGGACAAAGAAATCTTTAAGGGCGATTCAAGGATATACGTATTGGAAATCCCTTCAGGAGATGCATAGAGTACTTTTTGACTCTGATCGTAAATTCCGTAGACCAGATGTCCCAAACTGGTAATCTGACGGAATTCCTCGCGAATAAGTGAATCCATAACCCGCTGATTAAGAACGATGGATTTCTGATTTCCCATCATACAGGTGGTATCGCAAACAAAAACATATGTTTTTGAAATATTTTGCATCTCAAACAGTTGGTTTACCACTGTTTTTAAACCCGCCAATAAACGGTTGTTTAATTGTTCTTCTTTCAACTGCCAGGCATTTCTGACCCAATATACCTGCGTAATGATAATACCACAAAGAGTCATTGCAGAGAAAAAAACCAATAATCGAAATTTGTGTTTTTGCATGAAAACATCTGATTTGTTGGCAAATTTATACGTTAGACCACTTAAAACAGCATATTAACAAAACTTTAACAAGCATTAACAGGCGATTAACAGCCACATGAAAATTCAAGATGTTATATTTGCAGTCAAACCCAATAAACATTATATAATGAAAAAGATTGTTTTATTAATCGGCTTATTCGCCTTTATTTCTTCAGGTATTTTTGCAAGCGTAAGTGCTGTAACTACTTCTTCTGATAATCAAATTGTTTTTGTTAAACATGACGATCCTCCCAAGAAGGTAGAAAAAACAGACGGTGATAAAAAAGCCTGCTGCCCTAAAAAAGATGCCACTACTAAAGATGCCACTACTAAAGATGGCGAAAAAGCAAAAGATTGCACTCAGAAAAAAAGCTGCTGCGCTACTAAAAAAGCAGGTGCTTGCGGTGAAAAGAAAACCGAAGGCGATAAAAAATAAATTTAAAAACCCGGTTCTTCCGGGTTTTTTTATGTCAATTATTCCGGGGTGGATTTGGTTTTGTACTTTCGTAAAAAAAACCATGTCCACCTCTTCTGTTATCTATACCGGTAATCTTCGTACTGAATGCACACATTCCAAATCCGGAGAAATTATTGTAACGGATGCCCCTCCTGATAATCAAGGTTTGGGAATGTATTTTAGCCCTACCGATATGGCAGCCACATCGCTTGCTTCATGTATGTTAACGATTATTGGCATTTCGGCACGCACGCATAATTTTTCCATTGATTCAACACATGCCGAAGTCACAAAAATCATGTATTCAGAGCCCCGAAGAATTGGTGAAATTCATATCATTTTTCGATTTCCTGATATTGAATATTCACCCAAACAAAAAACCATTATACGTCGTTCAGCAGAAAGCTGCCCTGTAATGATGAGCTTACACCCAGACATTATCAAAAAAATAGAATTCAGATTTTATGGAGAATAAAATTCCGGTTAATATCATCGGTCTGCTAAAAGAGCAGGTAACTTATGAGCGTACCGCAGCATTTTTTGGTTCCGGACTTGTAGAAGTATACGCCACACCTGCAATGATATCCTTTATGGAGAAAACCTGCTTGCAAAGTGTGCTGCCTTATTTATCGGAAGGATATAATACTGTTGGAACCGAAGTTCATGTGAAACATCTTAAAGCCACTTCTGTGGGTCAATGGGTTGAGTGTAAATCGCAATTAATTTCTTCTTTGGGGCGAAAACTTGAATTTGAAGTGGAAGTGTTTGACGACGAAGGACTTGTTGGAAAAGGAACTCACAAACGATATATAATCGATGTAAGACAGTTTATGGAAAACCGGAAATGATGATTATTCTTTTGCTTTTGAATCAATGATTATCGTAACAGGGCCGTCATTCACAAGTCCAACATTCATCATTGCACCAAAAACCCCGGTTTTAACCACACAGCCCGATTCTATCTCAATTTGCTTTACAAAAAGTTCGTAAAGAGGAATGGCCGTTTCGGGACGGGCAGCCTTAATGTATGATGGCCTGTTTCCCTTTTTTGTAGAGGCATGAAGCGTAAACTGACTAACAACCAAAATCTGTGCAAAAACTTCACTCACCGCCCGATTCATTACCCCCTGATCATCATCAAAAATCCGAATTTTTGAAACCTTGGCAACCAGCCATTCCACATCCTCAGAACTATCCAGAGTTTCTATTCCCAAAAAAATCAATAATCCGGCACCTATCTCTGCAATGCGCTGATTATCAATCTCAACATACGCATTTTTAACCCTTTGTATCAGTAGTCGCATAACTATTGGGTTATTCGGTTCCTAATTCTTTTCAGATTAAACTCTGCTTTATAACGCAGGCTTTTTCTGTACTCCGTAAAATTCAGATCAAGACAATTCTGATACCATTTTTCAGCTTCCGGATAATTCCCTGCCTCTTCATATAACTTACCAATCTGAATACATGAATTGGCGGCAAAATAATATGGATACTCTTTTCCTTTTGTATAAGTATATTTGAATTGATCTATTGCAACTTCCCTTCTCGCTGTTTCTTCATATATCCGACCCAACCGATAGGAATATTCTATGGAGCTTTTGGCATCCATACAACATTCATCCTGTCGGGTTGAAAGCATTACTTTCAAGGCTAGTTTATAATATCCCCCATCGGATAATAATCGGGCTTTTAGTAATAAAACATTGGGTGCTACACCTGTTTTTAATTCCTTTTCTGCGGTCTGGTCAGGTTCACTTTTAGAATCGGGATAAGAAGCAATCCGATTCAGCGTTTGCCGATACATCGTTTCACTGCCAGTTAGCAAATAATACCACGCCATTTTCTGTATCGTTGATTTTATATAAAAATTGCCTTTATACGACCTGAGATATTGGTTATAATATATTAAACAGCTATCGCTCAGCTTGTTCAGGTATGCCGTGCCCAGCATATAATCGAGATAATAAATCGGAATTTGGCCTTTACGATATGAGCGGATTATTTTGATAGCATCATCGTTCCTGCCTGTAAATAACAATAGCCTGGCCATCGAATACGCCTGCAGTGGTTCAAGATTTCTTCCATCCGATTTTTTGCTTTTAAGATAGAAATCAACAAAATCCGTCGTTTTATCTTTTTCCGTATTAAGCATTACAGTCAGAAACGACAGGAAAAACAAGGATTCTTGTTCCAGGAAATTGAATTCCGGCTTAGAAATGCTATATTGGTATGCCATTCTGAGCTCATCAAGACCAACGTCAACACTTCCCTTATATCCCAGTATTTTACGAATCCATTGCAACTCTTCCGGAATTGCTCCTATCAGTGTATGAATAACTCCCAGGCCGACCAGATTTGGTGGAAAATCGGGATAAAGCTTCTGATTTTCAATGAAGAGATTATGCGCCCTTCGCATGTCAGCAACTGCTGATAAATGCTCACTGAATTTGCCTTCGCAAAAAGCCCATTGTAAATACACATCGGCCAAACAATACCTGTAATATGGCGATTGTTTATCTCCATTCTCAAGGCGTTCGATACGCGCTTTTTTGTTTTCCTTCAATGCTTCATACGCCTTTTTATCATCCGAATTCAGCAAAATCAGAAAGTCTATATTATTATCCAGCCAATATGGGATATTATTATCCGGATCGGAAGATTTTGCCAATGCAATTATCTTTCGCGCTTCATCAAACTGAAAGGCTGTAATTTTTTCATAGGCCGATCTCGACGTGGGATCAAATGAAAAATTCGGCTGCCCTTCGGCTAGCAAAACCAAGATTAATAATTCAATTACCAAAAAAAGGCGCTTCATAAATGGAGTTTGTCAAATATAGGAATTGGAATTGATACTTCGGTCAGTCACAAAAAAAAGCCGACAAATTGCCGGCTTATAAAAAATCGTCTTTCGTTCAGTAATTTATGCTTTAGTTGTCTTTGCTTTAACGATATCAACGATGGATTGATCCACCAAAATTCGTCCACAATACTCACATACAATGATTTTTTTGTGCATACGAATGTCTAACTGATGCTGAGGCGGAATTTTATTAAAACAACCTCCGCAGGCGTCGCGCTCGATTTGAACAACCGCTAAACCGTTACGTGCATTTTTACGAATTCGTGAATAAGCCGTTAATAAGCGTTCTTCAACCAACTTTTTACTTTCTATAGAGCTATCAATAAGGGTGTTTTCCTCTTTTTGAGTTTCAGAAACGATATCATCCAGTTCTGCTTTTTTAATTTCAATCTCGCTTCTTTTATCCGTGAGATCGATTTGAGCCTGGTTAATGCTTTCTTTAATCGTGGTAAGTTCGTGCGTGAATTCTTTAATGCGTTTTTCGGCTAATTGAATTTCGAGACCCTGGAATTCAATTTCTTTGGATAGACTATCGTATTCGCGATTATTCCGCACATTCATCTGTTGCTCTTCATACTTTTTTATCAGAGCTTCGCAATCCTTAATCGCAGCCTTTTTATCGGCAATTTTCTTTTCAAGATTTGCAGTTTCCTGAATATAGTTATCGGTCCGGGTTTGCAAACCCACAATTTCATCTTCCAGATCCTGAACTTCGAGAGGAAGTTCCCCGCGAATGATGCGGATTTTGTCGATATGACTATCAACCTGCTGGATGGTGTATAAAGCTACCAACTTGCGTTCCACCGATATTTCGGGGGTCTCTTCATGCTCGGTAGTGTTCTGTAGGGCTTCTTTATTTTCTTTTTCTTTCATGGACGGGGAGTGTTATTCAGTATTCAGACGCCGATTGGTGAAAAAACACAAACCGGATTTATATAACATTCTGATTTATCGGCCGCAAAATTATAAAAATTTTGGTTCAGTATATCAATAATGAGGTTATTGAAAACGATTTCACTTTCATAATGCCCAATATCAATGCATAATATTCTACCAGATGCCGTTTGAAAGTCGTGGTATTTAAGGTCTCCGGTTATGTATGCATCTGCGCCTGCACGAATAGCGTCCTCAATTAAAAAAGCTCCAGAACCACTGCATATGGCGATTTTTTGTAAATCGTTACCGGTTCCGGCTGCATATTTTAGTGCTTTCAAATCGAAAACCCGGGCAATCTGATTCAAAAACAATTCGGGACTTATTTTTTTTCCAAGTTCTCCAAGAAGCCCAGCCCCTGCCATAGAATATTTATTATCAAGCGGATAAATGTCATATGCTACTTCTTCATAAGGATGATTATCGTTTAGCACTTTTACAATGGCTGATTGAAGATGTGACGGGAAAATTACTTCGATTTTTATCTCTTGTTCGGTATGAATTTCACCAAGGTTGCCTACAAAAGGATTACTGCCTTTACCAGCTCTGAAAGTACCTAGACCAGCAGTATTATAACTACAAAAATCATACTTTCCAATTTCACCGGCACCCGTATTAAATAGCGCGCTTCTTAAGGTGTCGGCGTGAGCCTCGGGCACAAAGACTGCTAGTTTCTTTAAAAAGCCATTAAATGGCTTTAAAATACTATTCTGCTCAACCTGAAGCATACTGGCAAGCATACCATTAATCCCTTCCGGGTGATTATCAACATTCGTGTGCAGGCAAAGAATGGAAATATCATTCTGAATACAAAATATCAGTGCTTTTTCTTGTTCTGTATTTGTAGTGAAGCTTTTAACAGCCTTAAAAACAAGAGGATGATGCGAAATAATTAGATTACAACCTTTAATTTTTGCCTCTTTTGCAACTTCAAGATTTATATCAATGGTTACTAGTGCTTTTGTAACCTTCTGATTTAAATCACCGTATAGCAATCCACTATTATCATAGTTTTCCTGAAAAGCAGTTGGAAATTTTGAGTCAAAATAGGAAACAAGTTCTTTCAGTAATGGCATAGGATTTTTTTGTCAAAATTAATACGATATTCCGCTTTTAAAATACTTTGTATAACTTTACTAGCATGATTCGCTCTGTTTTACTCTATCCCTTCGGATTATTCTATGGCCTCATTATGGCTATACGAAATCTGCTTTACGATTTTCGGATAATAAAGTCGCATGAATTTGACTTTCCGGTTATTAGCGTTGGTAATTTAACAATGGGAGGCACTGGTAAAACGCCTCATGTTGAGTACCTTATCCGCAAACTCTCTAAATCTCATCATATTGCCATCATCAGCAGAGGTTATGGTAGGAAAACCAGAGGGTTTATCCTTGCGGATAATAATTCGAGCTGTGGAGAAATTGGTGATGAACCCCTGCAATATGTTCGAAAATTTAAAAATATTACCGTGGCGGTCGATGAAAACCGTGTTAAAGGAATTCGAAAATTAAAATCCCTAAAACCAGAGATCGATATTATTATTTGTGATGATGCTTTCCAACATCG
The DNA here is from genome assembly GCA_030656615.1 of Bacteroidales bacterium. GTDB lineage: Bacteria > Bacteroidota > Bacteroidia > Bacteroidales > TTA-H9 > JAUSOY01. The sequence continues at coordinate 28,884 of JAUSOY010000084.1, forward strand.
ACGACTCAAAGCGGGATTATCCATTCTGCTTACCGATTTTCATTTGCCTTTTAACAAGAATTATGTTTTCCCGGCAGGAAATTTACGCGAATTTCGAAGTGGGTACAAACGAAGTGATATTATCATTGTAACTAAAACAGAGCGGGTGATGCCAATTTTACTTAGGAAAATTGTTATTCAGGAAATTAGCCCCCTCCCCCATCAACAACTGTTTTTTTCACATGTAACTTATGGTCAGTTAATTCCAATTACCGAAGAGGCTAATAACTTTAGAATAGTTTCAAACCTTAACGTTGTTTTATTTACTGGTATTTCAAATCCATATCCCCTGGAACGACATCTAACAGAAGGTGGAAATAAAATTGAACATATTCAATTCCGGGATCATCATTCGTATTCAGTGTCCGATATGCATCGAATTGTAAATCTCTATAAAACAATGTTGGGAGGCAATAAGGTTATTATCACTACTGAAAAAGATGCAATGCGATTACTAAAAACTAAATTAATCGAAATTCTTAACGATTTACCGGTGTATTATTTACCTATCGAAATAAAACTTCACCGTCCATATGAAGAACATCTGGGTCAAGCGCTCAACAACCTGATTGAACAACATAAAAAGCAGCTAAATCTGTTTGATTAAAACGGAATTGCTTTTTATGTTGTTTCAAAACTATTTACTTAGCCATAATTCCGGATTGAGCAGTGTTTTACCTTTCCAAATCTGCAATTGTACTTCGGCTTCCGAATTTTGATTTGTTTCAATAACTCCCAGGCTTTGCTTGATCCTTACATTATCCCCGACTTTTACCAGCACTTCACGAATATTTGAATAGACTGAAAGATAATCCCCATGTCTTATAATAATCACATGATTATATCCGGACACCTTCATAACCCGGGTTACTTTTCCCTCAAAAATTGAACGAGCGAAGCTTTCCTTATACGTCAGAATATTAATTCCATTATTCTGTGTTTTTATGTTTTTAAGAACCGGATGAGGGTGCTCTCCAAATCCTTCGGAAATAACTCCTCTTTCAACTGGCCAGGGAAGTTTTCCGGAATTTTTAGCAAAATCATCACTTAGAGCCTGTTCCTCAGGGGTCATGCTAAAGGTGTATTTTTCTGATTTGGCTGGCTTTTCACTACCCGATTCTTTTCTTTCGCGCTCGGCCCGGGCAATTTCCTCGGCAATAATTCTTTCGATCGTACGCTGAAGTTCAGCAGCCTGCTTCTTTTTAACCGTAAGATTTTTCTGAATTTCTGACTCTTTTTTCGATAGTTCCTTTAATGTTTTAGAACGTTCGGTCCGGCTTGAACTCAATTTGGTTTTTTCGGATTCCAGGCCTGATTTCAAATTAACCTTTTGACTTTTCAAATTGCTGATTTCCAACTTCTGCTTTTGAAGTTCAATGGTTTGATGCCGCAAAACATCCGCCTGCTTTTTCCTGTACATGCTTAATTCACGCAAATGTTTGAGCCGCCGGTAGGCCTGGAGAGCATTTCCTGATGATAAAATAAATGCCGCCTTATCTACCGGACGATTTCCCTTTTGGTAAAGAACAATCAGTGCAGCATATTCCTTTTTAATCTCCTTGATAATTGCCTGTAAATCGCGGATACTGTAGTTCTTTTTAACTATTTCGTTGTCGAGTAGTCCAATTTCTGTGTTTATCTGTGTAATATGCTGTACCTGAGCCTTAATAGACTTATCGAGCAAACGGATCTTATTCATCGTTGCCGATTTCTGGTGTTTCGTTTCATTCATGAGCTTATTCATCTCCTGAATCTCAGACTCAATTTGTCGTTTATTCGCTTCCAACTGAGTCCTTTCCTGCGCGTGAACAGAAATCTGAAAAAATATTAAGATACAGAATATCAAAATTGGCCTGCTTTGAAACATTGGATGAGGTATTATTGAAAAATTCTGGAATAATTATCAGGTATGGTAAAAGGAAATGAAAGTGAATCATTGATGCTTATTCTCTTCATATCCAGTTTGATTTCCGATTTCTCTGGCCTTGTAATATTGATTTTAACCGTTGTTGGTAAGTAGGAATCGTTAAAAAGCTTAAAATCAGAATATTTGATTCTCATTTTCGAGTCATTATCAGAAATTTCGTGAATCAACATTTCTTCAATTTTAAACGATGATGAATTTAGCCAAATATCCTGAAAAATCACCCTATCCACATCATCACTATTTCGAACAAATCGCCTCATTTTACGTCGATTAGCAGTTGAAAGATGATACTGATCCGCTTCAACACTCAACTTAAAATTATCGGTAAAATATTGTTCGAAGTCATTTCCCAGCAGAAGGCTCTGAATTATTTCTAAATCCAGGTTTACTTTGAAATAATTTCTCAAGAAATCCATACCTGTTGCCAGATATGTCCTATTAAATTTATCCATAATAAAAACGGAATCACGGGTAATTAATAAGCGGGTCGATTCGATTCCTAATAAAGGCGATATGGAGGCCCAGATAAGACTATCTTTTTGAATCCGAATCATTAGTGTAACGTCCATTTCTGTTCCACCGCTTTCAAATTGCACTGCAACTTTGGCAGAAACTGTTTCACATCGAAATCGATGTTCATTCATTCCTGCCAAAACATAACCAATTTGGGCATTTTGCAAAGGAATGATTGCTGCTTTTCGTCTTGAAGAACAAGCAGAGCCCAATAGAAGCATACCTATTACAACAATAAATAATACATTCTCTTTTTTATTCATGCAATTCGCCGGTTTCAATCTTGATTTTTAAAAATTCAGAGCTTTCTTCCATAGAAGACGCCTTTTTCCACTGTTCTAGTGCTTTTTGTGCTTTTCCAAGTTTAAAGTAAATATCTCCGAGATGCTCAATCATCACACCGCTTGGCTTAACAGAATAATTCATTGCCTTTTTCTGGTAATCGAGCGCTTCGCTATAAAGCTGCAGTTTGTATAACACCCACGCATACGTATCCAGAAAAGTTGCATTTTTTGGTTCATAAATAATTGTTTTCAATGACATTTTGCGGGCATCTTCCAATCTTCTGTTATCGATAGCCAGCCAGTAGGCATAGTTGTTTAGAACATGTACGTCATCCGGTTTAATTTCCAAAGCCTTGTTAAAACTTTCGAACGCCTCTTCTTTTCTTTTTTGTTCCCAAAATATTTCGCCCATTATGGAGTGAATAACAAACTCCAACTCAGGGAAATTGCCAAGGGTGTTTAAGGCCTTTTGATACGAATCAATGGCCTTATTATAATCCTTCTTCCTGAAATATGCAGCCCCCTTATGATAATACGGAATTGCTGACATTGGATATATTTTTAAAACCTTATCAGCGACGTCAAGCAGTTTATCATCCTTTGCCGCCATCGTTAATGCCCACATATAACGATCAAGAACCCGATAATTCAAACTATCAACCTGTAAAGCAGTTTCTAGAACTGGTAATATGTCCTCATACAATCCTTGTTTGTAAAGTATCTCGCTGTAATTCAGAGCTATACGACTGTCTGTGGGAAATTGTGATAGCATGTCCTTAGTAATAATTGATTGTATTGGACTCGTAGCATCGTGTCCAGCCTCTGTAAGTTTATCGGCAAATATTTGATAAACAGATATTTTGGTTGATTGATCCAGTGATTGGTTCTGTAGTCCTTGCAGGATAAATTTTTCGGCATCCGCCATTCGATTTTTGAGAATATAAAACTCCGCAAAAGAAAAAGGTATCGACCAGGAAAGGGCATACATTTTATCCATGTTTTTATCTGCCAGTCGTCTGGCAGATTTTTCGTTGCCCGATTTTAAATATAAATCAATGAGTTTTGCATCCACATTAGGATTTGATTCCTTGTTCGAAGAAAAGGTTTCGAGCACAGAAGCTGCTTTTCTAGGGTTTCCGGAAACTTCGTAAAGAGAAGCAATTTTTAAAACCAGTCCCACATCTTTTGGATTATATTTACTAAGATCTTCCAGAACAGTTATCGATTTACTCAACTCATCGGTTTGCCGGTAAACATCTGCCAGTTTGTAATAATAATCAGCATTTTGGGGCTTTAATTCTATTAATCTTCTGAGTAAACTTATTTGAAAACTATACAACTTGAGGGAGACACATGCATCCAAAACTGATTCCATATAATACTGATTGTCCGGATCTTGAAGAACAACCGTATTAAACTGTTTCACGGCTTCATCGTATAACCCTGCCTGCATGTATATATTACCCAAATCGAAGTGCGCCTGTGTATTTGTGTTATCAAGTTCTACTAATTCCTCGTAGAGTGGTCTGGCTTTTTCATAATCTTCCAATAGTTTAAATTTTAAGGCATCAATATACAAGGCCGATGCTTTTTGCTTTGTTGATATCGCAGAAGTATCAACCTGTGCGCTTAAACCGGATACTATGAGAAGAAATATTAATATGATTGAGTGTTTCATGCGATTAATTTACAATTAATTGAAATAGTCTAAAATCTTACACACCACTATGGCCAAACCCACCACTGCCACGATCGGTTTCTCCAAGCTCCTGCGAAATTTGCCATTCAATTCTTTCGAATTTTGAAAAGACCATCTGAGCAATTCTATCACCGTTTCTGACTTCAAATTCTTTATCAGACAAATTAATAAGTATTACCTTAATCTCTCCTCTATAATCAGCGTCTACCGTTCCCGGACTATTCAGAACACTGATGCCATCCTTAATTGCCAGACCACTGCGAGGCCTGACCTGCGCCTCAAAACCTTGCGGAATTTCGATAAACAAACCCGTAGGAATCAAGGCTCTTTGTGAGGGTAAAATAATAAGCGGGGTTTTTAGATCAGCCATTAGATCCATACCTGCCGCTAAAAGCGTTTTATATTCGGGAAGCTCATTTTGCGAGTGATTAACAACTTTAACTATCATGGGTTTTTTGTACAAAAATATAAAAAGTCCGGGTCCTCTATCGAACTAAAAAGTCAAGCGGACGATTATCCTTTCAAAAAAGCCGGAAACCTAAGCGTAAATGTCGTTCCTTCATTTAGTACGCTATGAAAATCTATCTTGCCATCCATTTCCTCCACAATCTCTTTTGTCATAACCAAACCAAGTCCGGTACCACTTGCCTTTGTAGTAAAATAGGGTGAGAACACTTTCTTGGACGTTTCTGAATCAATCCCGCAACCATTGTCCTGAATAGTAATAACCACCTCACTTTTAATTATTTGAATGCCAATTATAATGCTTCCCTGCCTGTTTACAGGAATGGATTGAACTGAATTTTTAAGGATATTATTGATGGCTCTTGTTAGCTGAACCTTATCTGCCCATATAAAATAGTCGACACCCGTTTCAGCAGAAAGCTGTAAATCCCCTTTAAAATCACTCAATACCATCATGGCAACCCGAGCAATTTCCAAAACATCTGTTTTTCCCTTATTAGCGTGCGCCAATTTAGCATGGGTCGAAAACTCCGACACAATCGTATCGAGTACATGAATCTGATCCTGCAAATTTTTTGAGAACCGCCTTAAACGCGCATCCCAATCCGGATCCTTATCGTCCCAGGCTTTTATAAGATGCTGAACGCCCAATTTAATCGGTGTAAGAGGATTTTTAATTTCATGCGCCAATTGTCTTGCAATATCCCTCCAGGCTTTTTCGCGTTCCGCTTTCGTTATTAAATCCCGACTTTTCTCAAGTTCCTCGACCATGATATTATATTGCGCAATCAATAATCCTATTTCATCGTTTCTTTGAATCGGGATTTTTTCGTTCTGCTTTTCAAGTTTGATTTTAGAGAGAAAATAGGAAATGGTTTTAAGTGGCTTAGAAATTTGACGAGCAAGAAATAAAACAAGGTAAAAGGATAAAATTAATAAAATAACATATATTACAATAAATGATGCATAAAATCCTGAAAGACTTTGATTTAATTGCTTTCCTGTATCGAAAAAAGGCACATTAATAATTGCAATTACCTGATTCGAAAAATCAAGAAACGGATAATAGGCCGATAAATATTCTTGATTCCCAATCTTTTCTGAATGAAGAAAAAATGACGCTGATTCATGTTTGACAGCCCTAAATGCGGTTGAATTAATTCGGGTAGGAAGAAGACCTTTTTCGAAAATCTGAGGTTTAGAACTGCCAAGTAATACGCCTTCAGCATTAAAAACATTAATATCAGAGGAAAAAATATCGGATAACTTGATAAGTGTAGAATTAAGATTTTCAGAATTATAAAAAAGCGTATTACGCTGATTTCTAAACTTATATTGAAATTCAGATAGTATGGAATGTGATTTTTCCGATATCGCTTCCTTGTTCTTATTATAATTATAGCGAATTATTATCAAGGAGAATAACACTCCTAAAACCAAAAAAGATATCGCTAAAATAATAAATATAATGCGCTGTACTTTGGTTTGAAAGTAATCCGTATGCGCTACCAGAGCATACTTCTTGGGGAATAATGAGAATAATACGATGCTTATAAACAGTGCATGTAAAATGACAAAAACAAAAGAGTAAGAAAAAACATTCAAAAAACGAAAAAAGTTCGTTCTATCCGTTCCAATAATCATCACCTCAGCTGCCGAAATTCTAAATACAAAACTTCGGTGCCCTTTCTTATCAATAATCGTATCCTTCAGGTCTTCCTTGAGAAATTGCTCGGAAAATGTTGGAAATGAATTTTCGCCAAAATAAGATATCAGCCTTCCGGATTTATACCGGGCCATTGATAATGAACTTATATCCAGGACCTGCAACAGACTTTTTTCTGCCAGAAGCTCCGGGTAACTACCTTCGCGTGTAATAAATCGTGGTATGAATTCCAGAATAAGACTAAGGTGCTGAGGTTGGGGTGTGCGAATAATACCAATAAAACTATTAAAATTCTGTCCGTAATCAACATAATGCAGGTCACCTGATGGAGTTTCCCTACCATAGCTTTCTATTATCAGTTGGAAATACTGTAGACAATTTGCATTTACAAAATCCGGTTTTACACTTAAAACATCCAGCGAATCACAAACAACAAGCTGAATATCATATTTATCCCAATATCCGCTACTAAAATAGCGGGAATAAAGAAACTTTTGAATCGTCTCGTCTGGTAAGGGCTTATCATCTTTATTCAAAAAAAACTTAGGGGGCAAATCGTTAATGCTATCCTTCAGATTATCAAACATATAAATAAGCTGAGGTTCAAATTCTTGTAAAAACAAAGATTTTGCCGCCACTTTCAATTTTTCATCGTCTTTGTAATTGCTTGCCGCAATAAAATTGAAGGCAAACAAAACAGAACATAAGACAAATACACTGACTACACTCTGAAGGCGGAATTCGCTTCGCCTGAAAAATAATAATACGGCGACCACTAAAATGGCGAAAGAGGCCTCTAATATGCCATCCTCCCAACCATGAAAGTAAGAAATAATGATAGCAAACAGGCCAGAAACGATACCAAAAAAAATCCAGGAAAAAGTACTTAATCGAAGCAATGGGGGAAACAATCGCGTAATTAGCCACAGGGCTGTAAGGTAGTAAATCAATAATGCCGTAATAAACACATATAATGCGGAATTCCAATTCGAGAAATTTGCAATATCAAGATTCAATCGTGTATTAATTACGACTTCCCGACTAATTTCACCAAGAATAAATACCAAAAAAAAGGCTAAAGCAATAGAGAAGAAGCTGAAAAGCTTTTGCCGTCCGGGATTATTTAACAAATTTGAAATAAACTTCTTTCGCACAAAGCTCACCAAAAAGGTCAGAAATACAGCTGTAATAAAAAAATGAGCAAGGGAATTTCCCAATATATTACTGGCAAAAAATTCAGAAGAATAATAAATGGAATCACGAGCTGGTAATGTTTCGAGTAACATTCCTGAAAAAAGCCAAAGGCCAATAGTTCCAAATATTAATGCCAGATTTGACAACAATACGCCTTTTCTAAACCGAATAAATTTGTATAGTGCTGACAGAGCAATAAAACCCAGAAAACAGATTACTAATTGCAAAAAAAGCATAAGCAATCCCGACTCCTTAAACTCCCACAATTTTAAACTAAACCAAAAACGGCCGTCCCTTCGCAAAACATTGTATGAGCCGGGCTCTTTTGAAAACCGCGCTCTTCCGGCTATTTTCTTAAAAGGAGACTTAAGTTGACTTGCAAAAAATGGATTACTCAGTTGATATTGGTTTTCAATTGGCACGGCCAGAATGACCTGCCGATTGCCGTTCGATACAACACTACCTAAACATACTGCATTAGCCGTATTCAGAATCTCCGTTGAATTCGTGTTTGCAGGAAGCCTATCAAAAATCACAATATCAGACCAATACAATAAATGTGAATCAATATAGACGTTCAGAATTACATCAGACCCGGCATAAGCCATGTAAAGACTATCGCAAAATAAAAAATCTGGATTGTTTTCTGAAAAGATATCCTTTGAAATACAATTATTTAGCTTTTCAAGCCCCTCACTCTTGTCATGCACAAGTGCTTCGAATCGTTTATATCCATTCAATCCATCCTTACGTGATATTAAGACTAGGGTACTGATTACAAGAATCAGTACCAAAAGAAAGAGGTAGGTGTACGATTTGCGTAGCTTAGGATAATTCTGTGTCATTTGGATGCTTTCGGAATACGAAAACCATGGAAGACGCTTTGTCTCTATTAATCAATCCAAAGATAAGGCTACTGAGTCCATAAATCAAAGCCCTCGCCATTCCTAATATCCCGCTTTTTTGATATTTTTCACTTAAAAGGGCTATATAAAAAGAGTCAAACAGAAGACGGCCTCTATAATCAAGCACAAAACCATTATTATTAAACAAGCGATTTAAAATTGCTGGTGAAAAATGATGAAGGTGTCTTGGGACATCCAATGCTGCCCATGACTTACTATATAGATAGGAATCTGTAGACTGAATATTTGGGACGGCGATGAGTATACGGCCTTCCGGGCGTAAATTTCTTTTAAGCATTTCAACCGTAGAATTTAAATCAGGGATATGTTCTAAAACGTGCCAAAGACTAATAATATCGTACTTCCTCACAGCTTTTTGTATGTCATTCAATTCAACCATCGTAATGCCACGCTTACTTGTTAGCAGTCCTGCTTTACTATTTGGCTCATAGCCTGACACATAAAAGCCTTGGCTTTTGCAAAAATCAAGAAACTCCCCGGTACCACATCCATAATCCAGTATTTCTAATCCGGAACCAAGCCTCCTAAGTTGGTCAAATTTTAACCTGAGATTTATTGTGCGGACAAATCGATATGCTTTTTCAATAAAACTACCACTGCTAACCTCGTGCGGGTGGTACGATTCAGAATTGTAATAGGGATCCAGATCAACTGGTAAAGGAAATGTGGATTTGTGCCCACAAATTTCGCATTCAATAATATCGAAACACTCCTGACTCACCGAATAATCAATTGTAGATAGATACGGTTTAAATTTTTGCTGGTAACAGATTGGGCAATTCATAGGTCTATTTCACGTGAAACAATTAGTGATTATCCATATAAACAATTAATACTGAGATATCTGAAGGTGAAACACCGTCAATTCTACTCGCCTGACCAATTGTTAATGGCCTATACTTTTGGAGCTTTTCACGAGCCTCCAATGATAGTGATTGTAGTGCTTTATATTCAAAATTTATTGGGATCTTTAAATCTTCAAAGCGATTTATCCTTCCGGCAACTTCCAGTTCTTTTGCAATATACGAATTATACTTTATCAAGATCTCTACCTCATCTATCACTTCGGAACTCGACGCTCTAAATATCGCACGATCTGGCTCTGCTAATTGAAATTCTAAAAAAGGAATTATACTTCTTAAGCCAACTTGTGGCCGCAACAAAAGACTCTCAAACGATATTTGCTTTTCGAGTGCAACACTTCCAATATCAGTCAAGTGTTGATTAACTTTTGCCTCTGGTAAAATAATCAGGTTCTTTACAATTCCTGTTAGCTCAGCTATACGCTTATATTTGTTCTCAAACAGGTTCATCCTCTCTTTTGAAGCTAAGCCAATTGAAAACGCACGTGGAGTTAGTCGGTAATCAGCGTTATCCTGTCTCAATAATGTTCGGAATTCCGCTCTTGACGTGAACATCCGATATGGTTCCTCAATATTTTTGGTTACTAAATCATCGATAAGCACGCCAATATATGCTTCTGAACGTTTCAATTGAAAGGCCGGAAGTTTATATGATTTCATATGCGCGTTAATCCCGGCAATTAATCCCTGCGCTGCGGCTTCTTCATAACCCGTAGTTCCGTTAACCTGTCCAGCAAAAAATAAATTTTCGACTATTTTCGACTGGAGACATGTGTCCAATTGTTCCGGATGAAAAAAATCATATTCAATGGCGTATCCGGGTCTAAAGAACTTTACATTTTCGAGACCTTCGATTTGTCTTAATGCCGAAATTTGAATTTCATCCGGGAGTGAAGAGGAAAATCCACTGATATAATATTCTATGGTAGTACGTCCATCGGGTTCCAAAAATAGCTGATGTGATTCTTTTGAACTAAAACGATATAGCTTATCCTCAATGGAAGGACAATACCGGGGGCCTCGGCCAGAAATGGTACCACTGAACATTGGCGAAAATTCAAATCCCTTTTCCAGTATTTTATGAGTAGCACTATTAGTATACGCCAAATAACAAGGCCGTTGAACAAATTCCTTTGGGATTTCCAGAAATGAAAAACCTCCAGGAGGATCATCTCCTGGTTGAATGGCAAGTTTTGAGAAATCAATAGAACGTCCATCGATACGTGGTGAAGTTCCGGTTTTTAGTCTTCCGGATTTAATTCCGAGAGAAGCAAGATGTTGTGTAAGAGGGTTTGAAGCTCTATCCCCCATTCGTCCGCCTTCAAATTTCTTTGTGCCAATATGAATTCGGCCATTTAAAAAAGTGCCTGCGGTAAGTATCACCGTCTGTGAATATATTGAATATCCCATTTCAGTAATAATACCTTTTAGCTTCCCTTCTTCAATAATAAGATCAACCACCTGGTCCTGGAGAAAGTCAAGATTTTGAATGCTCTCCAAAACTTCACGCCAGTACATACTAAACAACATTCGATCGTTCTGGGCTCTTGGACTCCACATGGCCGGTCCCTTTGACATATTCAGCATCCGGAATTGTATCATGGATTTATCAGAGACGATTCCTGTAAATCCACCTAATGCATCTATCTCACGAACAATCTGACCCTTTGCAATGCCACCAATACTTGGATTGCATGACATTTGTGCAAGTTGAGCGAGATTCATAGTAATAAGGAGCACCCTTGACCCAAGATTGGCGGCGGCGGCGGCGGCTTCGCAACCAGCATGCCCTCCACCAATCACAATACAATCGTAGTCCTGAAAAAGCTTAGAATGTTCCACGTGAAACAAAATTAGAGCCCAAGACTGGCTGCACGTGATAAATAAAAATCTTCCTTAGCTCTGATGCGTTCTATATCCTCTGCTTCATGATCATTATATCCACATAAATGGAGGATTCCGTGCAATATTACACGCAGGACTTCCTTGCCCATAGCAATATTCAATCCCTCAGCGTTTTCGCGAATTCTTTCGACAGAAATAAATAATTCTCCGCTAATATTCTGATTTTCAGTAGTATTGAATGTGATTATATCTGTGTAATAATCATGCTGAAGATACTCCTTGTTTAATTTGAGTAAATACTCATCGGAGCAAAATATAATATTTATGTCTCCCATAACAATTTGTTCATGGAAACATAACTCTTGTAGTAATGTACGTATCTTGCCTTTATGTTTGGGCTTGAAAGAAATATCCTCTTCGAAAAAATAAATCTTAGACATTTTTGCTGACATTTTGGTCAGCAAAGTTACGCTTAAATGCGTCAATAAGTTTAATACGCTGACTAACCTCTTCGGGGTGTATCGAATTCATTCCAAACCATACGGAGATTTGTGCTTCAACAGGATGAATAAGCGAGCCATCCGTAACATATTCCAGGAAGTGAAAAGTGGCATTCCGAAGTATTACAAGAAAACTTTGTGGGGTCGCTTCATTCTTTCCAAAATCAGCCACAAAATCAATGTACAAATTTCTTTGCCGAATTTGGTCATTAATATATAAACCTTTTAAAGAAGGATATTCAGCCGTAAGGTTTTTAAAAAAGCTAACTACCTCATCTACAGAAATGAGAATACAGCCGAAGTATGATTGATTCAGATAATATTTATCTGAAATTTCTTCAACTATCGCTTCAACTGCTGCGTTTTCTGTTAAATCAATCCAACGGCTAGATTTCATAAAGTATTAATTTACAATAACTTTAGTAGAATAAAACGGCTGAAGTCTAATGCTTTGCCTTTGCAATTGTTCGGCATCAAACTTAAACTTGTTTTTATCTTTATACAAGTTTTTTTCATTTTTGTTACCACTTTTTTGATTTTTCCCTTCCTTCGACAAACGCTGGTCGGATAACTCTTCCTTTTGCCGAACGGCTTTTTCAAAATCAAGCAGTCTGGTTTCTATACGATGCGATTGCTCCAATAGTTTCGCCTGATCAACTTTTCTTGATAAAATATTTTTTTCCAATTCCGACATTTCTTTGGCCAGGTCATCACCCATCTTATTGAGGGGTTTACTTCCCCCTTCATTTTGCAATGCCTGTAGCATAGCCTGAAGTGCCTGACGAATTGCATATTGTTGATTCATCAGCTCAAAAACCGCTTTATTACCCATCGATTGCTGCCCAGACTTGCCTTCCTTCATTTTTTCAGACAATTTACCCTGTTCTTCAGACATCTTCTTCCCTTCCGAGCCACTCTTCGGCTTTTTTTTCTTTTTGCAACTCCCGCCGCTCATCGAACAGCTATTGTCATCCTGCTGGAGCTGATCAAGTATATCCATTAATATAAGACTCAGTTCATTCATCGAATATACAGCAGATTGAATGGTAATCCTTGGGTTAGCAATGGTGGTTAACTGCTGCAGTACGTCCTTAATTACTCTTGATTTACGCTGAACATAAAACAGAACCATGGCCTCATCCTTAAACATAGCATCAATTGAATCAGATAGCTTGTTAAACCCTTGAGAAACATCTTTTAGTGTTCTATATTTATCAAGAGCGCTATTAGGGCCTGATGTATTAAACGGATTTACAAGTTCCGTAGAGGTTTTGCTAAGATCGGTAAGATCGTAAATGAACTTTTTTAAATTCTCTTCGGAAATCGATGTTTGCTCCTTTTCGTCTTCACTCTTACCGAACATCTCCTTCATTTTCTCAAGATTCTCTGAATTTTTCTGGAGATTTTTCTGCTGTTCCCCTGTTTTTTTTCCTTTAGACTCAGAAAAATTATCTTTGACCTCCTTGCTAAGTTCTTCAGCCTTTTTTGAAAGACTATCCAGCTTTCCGGTTTTCTGAAGCGCTGTAATACCTTTTTGCAATTCTTCTGTCAGCTTTTTCAAATCCTCAAGCTTTAGACTACCAATTCCCTCTTTTGAACCAAGCAAAGAATCGTTACGTTGCTTCAAATCGTCGGTTTTATTAAACAAGGCTTCCTTCAATTGCTTTAATAATTCTTTTTGGAGCAAACTCTCTGCCATTTTTAAATCCGACTTCGTTTGTTCATTTTTAAGTTCCATACTCTTTAAAAACTCCAGTAAGTCCTTTGTTGTTTTAAGTTCCTGGGGCGTCTCGTTATTCAATTTCGATAAATCCTCCAATAAATCTCTCAACACTTCTCTTTCGGGCTCCGTAGGTGCTTTTGTAAGGTCCTCATTAAGCATTTTAAGGCCGTCCTGAAGAATTTTTGATACTTCCTGAAGCATCTTCTCGTAACTTTCCCGAGCACGGCTAATGTCATCCTTTTTAGCCCAATCCGCGTTTTGGGATCCGGGTGCCGATTCGCGAATTAATTCAAGTTGTTTTTTGAAAGCTTCACTCTTCTCACCCAAAGAAGAAAACATGCTGTCATTTTGAATTATGGAAGGTGCCAAATCAAACAATCGAACATATGGATTATCAAACTCCTGACTTCGTGTAATATTTGAAACAGGACTGCAATTATCCGCTAAAACAAAGACAAACCGGTAAGGCCATTCGCTAAACATCTCCCTTGGAAGCTCATAACTAAAGAAAAGCGGATTACCTTCTACCGGTAATTGAATTTTCTTAATAATGTTATCACCAGGATACATAAACTCAATCCATAACGACCGCAGTCCATAATCATCAGAACCTTGAATACCGTATGAATAATCATTGGAATCGAGATCGTAAGCCTCAGAAACACCAAGGGCCGGAGGTAAATCAGAATTAACAAATATTGGAATCTTCAAAGTATCGAGCCCAAATGAACTCAGCTTTGGATAGAAAAACACAATATCCGACTGAAGTGCCGTAAATGAAATTCGTGTTATTGTTGTCTCAAACAACAATTTTATATCCGAGCTTGCCTCGGCTAATAATGGCGTTATTCCATTATGAGCCACTTCTATACTAACTCTTGAACCCCTGATAACATTTAAATCCCTAGCTCCCAAGAAATGTTCTTCCTCTTTTAACGTATACTTTGGGGGCGTGACAGTGATAGCTACAGAGGTGATTTCGGCGTATTGAATAAATTCAAAAGAAAAACCATCGGATAAATACCCAGGGTAACTAATACAAAAATGACTATCAGAAGCATCGGGAACAAGGGTGCAAGAATATACCTCTCGTTGCTGGTTCGGAAGCATTCTTATTTGCTGGCCTTTATAATTCAAAACAAGATAATCGGAACGAAAATCCATCTCCAATTTGACAATGAGTTGGAATGTTTCACCACTACGCACTTTTAAATCCGGGTTAAGAATATAAAGTCGTAACAGCTGATTTTTTGTAAATATCCTGTTGAAATGTAGTAAACGGCCTGAGGAACCGCTCAAACGATTCATCCCCGGAAGAAATAATAGAATTGAAGCGGCTGTAGAAACATAAAAGAACATTGGAATAAACCGTTTCAGAGGCAATCGGAGCCTTTCAATAAGCTTCGCCTCCAAAATACTGTTTTCCTTTTGATTTACGGCCTCCTGAGCCAAGAAAGAATCCTTAAGCATTCGAAGTTGGAAATAAGAAAAGAAAACATCTGACGTATATAATCCGGAATTTCGAATCTTGTCTAAAATAACCAAGCTTCCTTTATCGTCTGAAATCTTTCGGATTGTATAAAGTGCTTTAAATGAAAAATAAAGCAAATAAACGATTGCAGAGCCGCTAAAAACCGCAAAAAAGCTCTGACGGAAAAACACTGGAAAATAGACATACGATTCTATCCATGCCATGGATATCCATAATAAAGCTGCAAACCCTAATAATAATAACAGCCTGGCAAAAAAATCAAGCCAAATAAATCTCTTAAATTTTCGAAGAATATCGAAATGTACAGAAATGCGGGGCATCGTTGAGCGAATATTATTAACTTGCTAAATAAAAATAAAACGCCTAAGAATCAGTCATTCTTAAACCATTTCAGATCCAATATGTCTACTGAATGCGATTTAAGTGCTATGAATATTAATAATTCTATTTGGAATCCTCCTGCAAAGTTAACAACTTCGTCTTTGCATAAGCGAATCTGTTCATGTGAACCTCAGGAGAAACCCGTTTAAAAAAGGAAAATTCGTACTTTTGCTGATCAAATGAATTTGATTGAATCAATGGATTGCCAAAGATGCTAATACGACCGGAAGATATAAATAACACCTCACCGTTATTGAAACGCCTTAATAGTCAGTGGCTTGCAAAATCAATTATGTGGCTTTTAGGCATTAATCGGCTCAACCGTGCGTATTCTACTCTCATGAATTCGGATGGGCAAAGCCTTGATGAATTACTTCAAATTTTGGATCTACAATATGAGGTTACCGAATCAGACTTAAAACGTATTCCGCTGAAAGGCGCATTTCTAACTGTTTCTAACCATCCATTTGGTGGTGCTGACGGAATCATATTAGCGCACTTAATTAGTGGTGTTCGTCCTGATTTTAAAATACTTGCAAACTTTCTTCTTTCGCGAATTGCCCCCCTTGCGAAATATTTTATACCACTGAACCCATTTGAAGAGTATAAAAACAGCGGAATGAATCTTACCGGACTCCGGGGAGCATTTACACATCTGCATGATGGTGGCCCTATAGGTCTCTTTCCTGCCGGAGAAGTATCAAGCATTAAAACCAGATCTTTTCGAATACAAGACAAGGCATGGCAGGATACGATAATCCGCTTTGTTAAAAAAACAGCTGTTCCCGTACTACCAATTTACTTTGATGGATTCAATTCCAAACGCTTTTACTTTTTCGGACTGATACATCCACGCCTTAGAACCATTTTGATTCCGAGAGAGCTGTTCACAAAAAGTGGCCGTAAAATAAAGATCAGAATAGGAAATCCAATTCCTCCGTCTACAATTTCTGAAATGGAATCCATTAAAGATATCCGGTTATTTCTTCGTAATGCAACCTATAACCTTCGTTTGATTTACAAAGAGAAAGAAATATTTGCCCCACTTCCTCCTCATTTTGAGGAAGAGATTATTCCGCCCATATCCGAAATAATTTTAAAAAAGGAAGTAGAGTCATTAAATGAACATTTACTGTTCTCTGTAAAGGATTATGATGTGTTTTGCACCCAGAAAATCAATATTCCGAATATAATGGCCGAAATTGGCCGTTTGCGCGAAACCACCTATCGCGATGTAGGAGAAGGTACCAGTAAAAAAACTGATTTGGATCGCTTTGATGAATATTTTCATCAGTTATTTATCTGGGACAACATCAATTATAAAATTGTTGGGGCGTATCGAATAGGACTGGGCCGAGAAATAATTGCCCAGCACGGACTGGAAGGCTTTTATATTAACAGCCTTTTTTATATTGATAAATCGATGGAGCCCATAATGACAAACGCATTGGAATTGGGGCGCTCATTTATTGTAAAAGAGTACCAGCGTAAAGCAATGCCATTATTTATGCTCTGGAAAGGTCTGTTTGCTTTATTACTAAAACATGATTACCGATATCTGATAGGCCCGGTAAGCATCAGTGGTAAATTTTCGAACGTTTCTAAAGCTCTGGTCTCTGAATTTCTCAAGGCATTCTACTTCAATCAAGAAGTAGCCCCTTTGATAAAAAACCGGGTTAAAACCCAAATAAAACTTGATAAGGAAATAGATAAGGAATCTTTTCTGAAAGCCACTAATGGCGATTTTGCGAAACTCGATAAGTATATTCAAAGCATAGACCCATCATATACTACCCCCGTTTTAGTAAAGCAATACGTGAGTATGCTTAATACCCGGGCTATTGGCTTTAATGTAGATCCCGAATTTAACAATTGTCTGGATGCGCTTATGATGATAAACATCACAGAAGCCCCAAAACAGTTTGTTGAGTCTCTTTCAAAAGACATGAAGGATACCAAATTAGACAAATTATTAGAAGAATTACAGTAAATTACACTCTTATGGGAAAGAAATACCGGGAGTACAGGTCGCTCGACCTAACACTATCGGCAAAAGAAACCAATGACTTTTGGGTTTCTGAAAACATTTTTGAGAAAAGCCTTGAGCAAAGAATAAACCATAAACCCTTCGTTTTTTACGAGGGCCCACCATCAGCCAATGGAACACCCGGAATTCATCATGTAATGGCCCGGGCTATTAAAGATATTTTCTGCCGTTACAAAACACTCAAAGGCTACTATGTTTCGCGAAAAGCTGGTTGGGATACCCATGGCCTTCCTGTAGAAATTGGCGTTGAAAAAAAACTTGGTATCACGAAAGAAGACATTGGAAGTAAAATTTCAGTTGAAGATTATAATCTGGAGTGCCGCACAGAGGTTATGAAATACAAGGATCTCTGGGATGAGCTAACCATTCAAATGGGTTATTGGGTAGATCTTAGCGATCCGTATATAACATTCGATAATAGATATATAGAATCCGTTTGGAATTTATTGTCAGTACTTTATGAAAAAGGCTTGATATACAAGGGCTATACGATTCAACCCTTTTCGCCTGCTGCCGGCACCGGACTTTCGACCCACGAATTGAACCAGCCTGGTTGTTACCGGATGGTCAAAGACAACTCCCTGGTGACCCAATTTAAGATTATACAAAATAAAAATTCTGAAAAACTTTTTGATAATCAGGAGATTCCAGTGTATTTTTTAGCCTGGACTACCACCCCCTGGACCCTTCCTTCTAACACAGGTCTCGCTGTTGGCCCAAAAATCTCGTACAGCCTTATCGAAACACTGAATCCGTATACAGGAACTCTTCAGAAAGTTGTTCTCGCCACTGAGCTTATCGGACGATATTTTGATGAAAAAAATCAGAATATTGATTTTGCTACTTGGGAAGTCGGTAAAAAAGAACTCCCATGGAAAAATCTGGCCACATTCAAAGGGAAAGAACTTCTCGAGATCCGTTATGAACAACTCCTCCCATATGCTCAACCTTCGGAAGGCGATCCTTTCCGCATAGTTTCCGGCGACTTCGTTACAACCGAAGACGGAACCGGCGTCGTTCATATAGCACCCAGTTTCGGCGCTGACGATTTTAAAATTGGCAAACAATATAATCTCGGTTCTCTCACTCTCGTGGATAGAACGGGGAAATTTACACCCGAAATGGGTGAATTCGCCGGAAGATTTGTTAAAACAGACTTTGATCCTGAATTTGCAGGTGGAAAAGTTGAAAACGTAGATATATCAATTATTACAAAGCTAAAAAAGGAAAACCTAGCCTTTAAAAGCGAAAAATACGAGCACTCCTACCCTCACTGTTGGCGTACCGATAAACCCATTCTCTATTACCCACTGGATTCATGGTTCATCAAAACAACAGCGTATAAAGACCGGCTGCTAGAGTTGAATAAAACGATACAGTGGAAACCGGAGTCAACCGGAACCGGACGATTTGGTAATTGGTTAGAAAATCTGGTCGACTGGAACCTCTCAAGGAGCCGGTACTGGGGAACACCACTTCCGATTTGGAGAACATCAGACGGCAGCGAGGAAATTTGTATTGGCTCCGTAGAACAATTGAGAGCGGAAGTATCAAAAGCTGTTTCTGCGGGAATAATGTCCTCAAATCCGTTAGAATCTTACACGAACGGTGATAATTCGGCAGATAATTATCAATCGTTTGACCTTCATAAACCATTTGTTGATAAAATTATTTTGGTGTCCTCCACCGGACAACCCATGCAGCGCGAGGCAGACCTTATCGATGTTTGGTTTGATTCAGGAGCAATGCCCTATGCTCAGTTCCACTATCCTTTTGAAAGAAAGAACGATCTGGATCAAATTTTCCCGGCCGATTTTATTGCAGAAGGCGTGGACCAAACCCGTGGATGGTTCTTTACGCTCCATGCTATTGCTACAATGGTTTTCGATTCTGTAGCGTTTAAAAACGTTGTTTCCAACGGTCTGGTCCTCGACAAATCGGGAAATAAAATGTCGAAGCGCTTGGGAAATGCCATCGATCCTTTCGAAACGATTGCTAAATACGGAGCCGACGCCACCCGTTGGTACATGATAACCAATGCGCAGCCCTGGGATAACCTAAAATTTGATATCAATGGCATTGCCGAAGTGCAGCGTAAATTTTTTGGTACGCTTCATAATGTATATTCTTTCTTCGTGCTTTACGCCAATATTGATGGTTTTGACTTTTCGGAGGCTGAAATTCCACTAGAACAACGCCCCGAGCTCGATCGATGGATACTCTCAGAACTTCATTCACTAATAAAGAATACTGACACGGCCTATAATGAATATGAACCCACAAAAGCCGGCCGGTTTATCGCCCATTTTGTGGATGAACATCTCAGCAATTGGTACGTCAGGCTTAGCCGTCGCCGTTTCTGGAAAGGCGACTATTCGCAGGATAAAATTTCAGCCTATCAAACATTGTATACCTGCTTAACAACCATTACTCAACTAGCCTCACCCATCGCTCCATTTTACACAGATACTCTGTTCAGGAGCCTAAATGAGGTGACATCAAAGTCCGATAGTACTTCTGTTCATTTAACCGATTTTCCGATTTTTTCTGAGGCGATCATTGATAGTGGGCTGGAAGAACGAATGGAACTTGCCCAAAAGATTTCAAGCATGGTTCTTTCGCTTCGTAAACGCTCAAATTTGCGCGTTCGTCAACCTCTGAATAAAATACTAATACCAACCGACAATGAGCATTTAAAAAACCAGATTCTGAATGTTCAGCATATTATTATCTCAGAAGTAAATATTAAGGAACTTGAATTTATTTCCGAAGAAAAAAGTAATCTGGTTAAAAGCATCAAGCCCGATTTTAAAAAACTTGGACCGCGATTCGGGAAGCAAATGAAAACATTGGCTGACCGGATTTTAGCTTTTACTCAGGACGAAATTCGTCAATTAGAAGAATATCAAGAGTATAGCTTCGATATGGGTGAGATTTCTGTTCGGATTTCTGCCGATGATTGCGAAATCATTACGGAGGATATTCCGGGTTGGGTTGTCAGCAATTCGGGCAATCTTACCGTGGCGCTGGATGTGCACCTGACCGAATCACTTATCGAAGAAGGTCACTCAAGAGATTTAGTAAACAAAATTCAAAATCTCAGAAAAGACAGTGAATATGAAGTCACTGACAAAATATTAATCAAGATTTTACATCATACTTTTTTAGATTCTGCAATTATTAACAATTATGCTTATATTTGCTCAGAGACTTTAGCAGAAAAGCTTGACTTAGTGGATGATACAAATATTTCCGACTTTAATGAAATAGCGATCAATGATCAAATAACTACTAAAATCCTGATTACTAAAGCCTGACCATTAATATAGATAGAAAGGAGGAGCTATGGCAGACGCCGGTGCAAGAGAAAAATTAAGGTATTCGGATGAGGAATTAAAGGAATTCCGCGCTATTATTCTTGATAAGCTTGAAAAAGCTAAAAATGATTTAGTGCTCCTGACCGAAGCATATACAAACGCTGATGAGAATGGTACTAACGATACCTCCCCAACTTTCAAGGTGTTGGAAGAGGGTCATCAGGTTATGTCGAAAGAAGAAAATGGAAAGCTTGCTGCCCGCCAGCATAAATTCATTACTTCCCTCGAAAATGCGTTGATTCGTATCGAAAATAAGACTTATGGCATATGTAGGGAAACAGGAAAACTGATTCCTAAAGAACGGCTTCGTAGCGTTCCACATGCCACCTTAAGTATCGATGCAAAAATGAATCAAGCCCCTAAAAAGTAAAAAATTCCATGAAAAACTTTTTGCCTAATCATTGGAGACCATGATTAGGCTTTTTTTATACTTATGACACGAAATAAATCAATAATATTAGCCAGTACCATAGTACTAACTATTTTAATACTCGATCAAATCATAAAAATCTGGGTGAAAACGAGTATGTTTATCGGACAGGATACACGTGTATTTGGTGATTGGTTTATGCTGCATTTTACCGAAAACGAGGGAATGGCTTTCGGTATGAAGTTCGGTGGAAAAACAGGAAAATTTTTACTTACAAGTTTCCGCTTATTAGCCGTTGGGGCATTGGGCTGGTACATTCATAAAAATGCTACTAAAAATCCGCCAGTCATTTTTGTTGTTTGCCTTAGTTTGATTCTTGCAGGCGCTGCCGGAAATACCGTTGACAGCCTGTTCTATGGTCTAATCTTCTCTGACAGCACACCCTGGATGCTTGCCACTTCTTTTCCTGAAGGTGGTGGCTATGCCCCATTATTTTTCGGAAAAGTAGTAGATATGTTTTATGCACCCATTATTCATACAACACTTCCATCCTGGATTCCTTTCAAAGGAGGCGATGAATTTATCTTCTTCCGGCCGGTTTTTAACCTTGCCGATTCAGCAATTTCGGTGGGAGTTGTAATAATGCTGTTATTTTATCGCAAATTCTGGAAAGACTTATAAACAAAGCTTCCTGGCTATTGTTATTTTCTGGATTATACATCCTTTAGATACCGTGCAAAAAAAAATACATAAATTTGCCACCGGCTTAAAGTCCAAATATTTTCTACATGCAACATAAAAGTATTGGAAAAATCACACAAATCATCGGACCGGTGGTTGATGTGACATTCAGTGAAAATAATCCCTTGCCCGACATTTATGAGGCTCTGGTGATTTATAAAGAAAACGGAGAAGAACTAATTCTTGAGAACCAACAGGATATTGGAGATTTTACCGTTCGTACTATCGCAATGGATTCAACCGATGGGCTCAGGCGCGGTATGGAAGTACATACGACCGGTTCCCCAATTTCCATGCCGGTTGGCGATGAAATTAAAGGACGCTTATTCAACGTAATCGGTAAACCCATTGATGGTCTTGGAGACGTTATCACATCCAATTCGTATGCAATTCACCGGGATCCTCCTAAATTCGAAAACCTGACAACCAACAGTGAAGTGCTTTTTACCGGTATTAAGGTTATCGACCTTATCGAACCCTATTCAAAAGGTGGTAAAATAGGGCTATTCGGTGGTGCTGGTGTAGGAAAAACCGTTATCATCATGGAACTTATCAATAACATTGCTAAAAAATATTCCGGAATGTCGGTATTTAGCGGTGTAGGTGAAAGAACCCGTGAAGGCAATGATTTACTCCGCGAAATGATCGAATCAGGCGTTATAAAATATGGCGACGCATTCAAAGAAAATATGGAAAAAGGCGGCTGGGATTTATCCACTGTTAATATGGAAGAACTTGCCGAATCGCAGGCAACGCTGGTTTTCGGACAAATGAATGAACCTCCCGGCGCTCGTGCTCGAGTAGCTTTATCGGGACTTACTGTTGCTGAATATTTCAGAGATGGTGACGAAAAATCAGGCGGTCGTGATATCCTTCTTTTTATCGATAATATATTCCGTTTTACGCAGGCAGGTTCTGAAGTTTCAGCGCTCCTGGGCCGAATGCCTTCTGCTGTAGGATATCAACCAACCCTGGCATCTGAGATGGGTATCATGCAAGAAAGAATTACATCTACCAAACGTGGCTCCATTACTTCCGTTCAGGCTGTTTACGTTCCTGCAGATGACCTTACCGATCCTGCTCCTGCTACTACATTTGCCCATTTGGATGCTACAACAGTACTTAGCCGTAAAATTTCAGAACTTGGAATTTATCCTGCTGTAGATCCGCTGGATTCCACATCCCGTATTCTAAATCCGGAAGTTGTTGGAGAAGAACATTATAATACTGCTCAACGTGTTAAAAACATCCTCCAACGTTACAAGGAACTACAAGATATTATTGCAATCCTAGGTATGGACGAACTTTCAGAAGAAGACAAACAGGTTGTTCATCGCGCCAGAAGGGTACAACGATTCCTTTCGCAGCCTTTCCACGTTGCTGAACAATTCACCGGTATTAAAGGCACTATGGTAACCATTGAAGACACCATCAAGGGCTTTAATATGATTATGGATGGTGAAGTAGATGAATACCCTGAAGCAGCATTTAACCTGGTTGGAACTATTGATGAAGCGATAGAAAAAGGGAAATTAATGCTCGAACAAAGCAAATAATTAAGGCATGGAAGTCGAAATTATCACACCAGAAACCACGGTATTTAGCAGTAAAGATATCGTTTTAGTCCAACTACCGGGTACCGATGGTTCCTTCGAAATTCTCCAAAACCATGCTCCAATAATCGCTTCTCTTAAAAAGGGTAAGATAAAAATAATCGATCAAGCTAAAACCACTCAATTTATCGAAATTAATGGTGGTGTGGTTGAGGTTCTGGCTAATAAGGTGCTGATTCTGGCCGAATAAAGTCTCAGCCCAAAACAAACGAACATACTATGGGCAATACTTCTGAAATAATAAATATTGAGATTCAACTTTTTCTCGAAGCTATTTTTCAAAAGTATGGTCACGATTTTCGGGCTTATTCTTCAGCCCACACCCGCCGTCGATTGCTTCACCGAATGAAGTCTGAAGGTTATGAAAGCCTTTCACAGATGCAGCATCAGTTACTGTATACAGAAGATCTTATTCAACCCATTCTTTCCGATTTTTCGATCAACGTAACCGAGATGTTTCGTGACCCGGGCTTTTATAAGGCCTTGCGTTCAGAGGTTTTTCCCTTACTAAAAACATATCCATTTATAAAAATATGGCATGCCGGATGCTCAACCGGGGAAGAAGTATATTCCATGGCCATTTTACTGGAAGAAGAAGGACTTTATGACCGCAGCGTGATTTATGCTACGGATTTCAATCAGGCTGCGATAAGCAAGGCCCGGGAAGGAATATATCCCATTAGCCGTGTTAAAAATTATGCCCATGGTTATATCCTTTCAGGTGGCCTGAACACTTTTTCTGATTTTTACGAAGCTGGCTATGATTCAATAATACTTAAAAAGAGCCTGAGACGAAATATGGTATTTTCCGACCACAATTTGGTGACGGATAATGTTTTTGCTGAGGTAAATCTGATCCTTTGCCGGAATGTACTTATTTATTTTACACGAAGTCTTCAGGAAAGAGTCGTTAAATTATTTTTCGATAGTTTACCACGAAACGGAATATTATGTCTTGGAAACCGCGAAAATTTACAATTCTCAAAACTCAGTTCTCATTTTAATATTGAAAATAAAGACGAAAAAATTTATCGGAAAATTTCTGAAATAGCATGAGGCCAGAATTATCATACCAAGCCGTTGTTATTGGCGCTTCTGCCGGAGGTTTGGACGCTTTATCCTTGATTCTTTCCAAATTGCCAGTAACCTTTAATAAACCCATTATTATTGTTCAGCACATTAGTTCCAGCTCTGATGGTTATATGACACAACACCTTAATAATCTTTGCCATATTACGGTTAAAGAAGCAGAAGACAAAGAAAACATATTACCAGGAACCGCTTACATTGCTCCGGCCAATTATCACATCCTTATCGACGACAATTACCAATTATGTCTTTCAGTTGATGAAAAAGTCAATCATAGTCGCCCTTCCATTGATGTTTTATTTGAATCAGCAGCATACGTATATAAGGAATTACTTTGCGCTGTTGTTCTGACAGGAGCAAGTGCTGATGGCGCAAATGGATGCCAAAAAATTGAGGATTACGGAGGAATGGTTTTGGTTCAGGATCCAAAAACAGCCAGCTCACGAGCAATGCCCGAAGCAGCTATCAAACGAACAAAAAATGCAAAAGTTTTGACGCTGGAAGAAATTGCCCATTTCCTTATAAAAAATGCCAGATAAGCGCATAACACATCTCTAAAAAAATAATATGTTTTATCCGGGAAAATAAAAAAACCCGCTAATTGCGGGTTTTTAATCTAAGGGTGGTGTCGGCAGGAATTGAACCAGCGACACACGGATTTTCAGTCCGTTGCTCTACCGACTGAGCTACGACACCATCGATTGAGGGCGCAAATATAAGACTTTTTTTGTAATCAAAACAAGCAAGCCCAAAATGATTTAATTTTGTCAAAAAAGCCCATGCACCGTCTGTGTATTGATATCGGTAACAGCTTTATTAAAGCTGTAGAATTTCATGACAATATCATGAGAAATCTTTTTATTTTCTCCTCTGAAGAAACGGAAAAGTGCATTAATACAATTATAAATAAGGATATACGTCCTCAAACAATTATTATATCCACCGTTGCAACAACATCCAATGCTGTTTTTAAGTCAGCTTTTCCCCAGTCACGTCTTATCGATTTTTCGCATAAAACACCTTTACCCATTCAATTAGAATATCAAACGCCCACGACACTCGGCCTGGACAGAATCGCATCGGCCGTCGCGGGCCAAAATCGTTTTCCTCAAAAACCAGTTCTGGTAATTGGTCTGGGAACCTGCATTATATACGATTTAGTCGTTAACAATACATACCTCGGCGGCAGTATCTCTCCAGGATTAAATATGCGATTTAAAGCTTTACACGAATTCACATTCCGCTTACCTTTAATAAAAGGAGACGCATTTTTTTCACTGCCTGGAAAATCAACACAAGATTCCATTAAAAGTGGCGTTATGTTTGGTATCTCGTCTGAAATCGATGGATTTATAGACGCTTACAAACAAAATTATCCTGAACTTCAGGTGATATTATCAGGTGGTGACCTGAATTATTTTGATAACACACTAAAAAATAGCATTTTTGCAAGCCCAAATATTGTTATTGAGGGCCTTAACATAATAGCCACGTTTAATGAACTTCTATAAAAACGCCTTTGTCGCCATTCTTATCCTTTTTCAGACAGGATTTTATACACAAATCATAGCTCAATCGAGCACCAGCTCTCCATATTCTCATTATGGAATTGGTGACCTTTCTGTTATTTCAAATTCAAGAACCCGGGCCATGGGAAGTATTGGATTCGCCATGCGTAGTTACTATAATATCTTTCCTCAAAACCCCGCATCATACAGTTCTTTTGATACACTTTCGTTTGTATTTGATGGTGGTATGCAGGCGAATTTCAGCACACTTCAAACCGGCCTTATTACAGCCGATGCAAGTAATGCTGGCTTAAGCTATCTGTATTTTGGTTTTCCGGTAACACCATGGCTACGAACCAGTTTCGGTGCCATGCCCTATAGCTCAATAGGGTATAAGGTGTATGATGAAATTACCGACCCTTTTCTTGGACGTATTCGCAATGTGTATGAAGGAGATGGCGGTGTAAATTTGTTCTATCTGGGAAACGCTTTCCGAATTTCGAAAAATTTTTCCGCCGGTTTTAATGCATATTACTTATCAGGCAAACTCCAGAAAAGTCGAATTTTAAGTTATCCTGATTCAACGTATATCCTCAACACCAGAGTTAAAGATATAACCTATATCGGAGATCTAAACTTCTCGGCTGGTTTACAATATTATACAAATGTCGGCAAAAACACACAGCTTACTTTAGGATTGGTTTACGGACATTCGAAGAGTCTGAACGCCAAAAAAGAAACGCTGGTAGAAACACTTTTGGGTGGTATTGGTGGTGGTTATGAGGCTTATAAAGATACCATTTCGTATGAAACAGGAATAAAAGGAAACGTAAAATTACCCTTAACACTAGGTGGTGGATTTTCAATCGAAAAAGCAGACAATTGGCTTATCGGTGCTGACTTTGAATATGGATTCTGGGAAGATTTTCTAATCTTCTCAAAAGCAGACTCACTTAAAAATTCGTATCGTATTAGCGCTGGTTTTGAATTTACACCAAACAATACAAGCATTTCAAAATACTGGCAAAAAATAAAATACAGGGGCGGATTTAAGTTCAACAAAACCTATTTGGACCTGAAAAACAATCAGATAAACGACTTTGGTATAACTTTTGGTGTAGGACTACCATTAAAGCGTCTTGCAACAACCATAAATATGGGTGCTGAAATCGGAAGTCGCGGAACATTGGAAAATGATTTAATAAAAGACTCCTATTTCAGACTCTTCTTAGGAATATCCATTACTGAAAGGTGGTTCATCAAGCGGAAATATGATTAAAAACTATAAAATCAAGACAAATTATATGAAAACTCGACAAATTTTCACCTGGGTTGCCATTCTGGCAGTTTTAGTGCCATCGATGACCTTCGCTCAAAACAGCGAAGCACGATTTGGAACTGATAGCGCCACCTGTGTGATTAACCTCTCGCTATACCGCGAATTCGCTAAACAGAAAAACTATAAAGATGCTTACAAGCCCTGGAAATGGGTTTATCATAATTGCCCAAGAGCCATGCAATCTATCTATCTGGATGGCTTGCGTATTATGGATTCCAGATTACAACACGAAAAAAACGTGGAAAAACGAAATCATACCATTGATACCATCCTTATGATTTATGATGGACGAATCAAGTATTTCCCGGTTAATACTTCCACAGGCAAGTCTCAGGAAGGTTATCTGTTAGGACGTAAAGGAATGGATGCTTTCTTGTACAGACAAGACAAACCAGAAGAAGCCTTCAATATTTTGAAAAGTGCTGTTGAAATCGACGGAAAAGAAACGCCCATCGATGTCATGCAATTTTACTTTAATTCAGTGGTTGCCATGGTACAAAAAGGCAGCGTTGATAAAAGTGCCATCGTTGATGTTTACGATCAATTAAGTGAAATGCTCGAAAACAGTATCAATGCCGAAACGGACTCTACCGTTCTGAATGAATTGTATTTCGCAAGAAATAACGTGGAAAACCTTTTTGAGCCTTTTGCAACCTGCGAAGACCTTGTCTCTATCTATAGACCTAAATTTGATGCAAGTCCAAATGATTTATCTCTTTTGAAAAAAATAACTAAAATTTTTAGTAAAAAGACACTTAAAAAAAGTACACCTATTAAGGTAACAAAGGGGATGTCGCCTAAAGAAGCTGTTTCAATCATGGGCAACCCAAAATCTGTTTCTAATAATTCTAATAATGAAACTGTTTATTTTTATGAAGGTAGCGAATTGTTTTTCAAAAATGGACTACTTGATTTCTGGCGTGAAGATGCAAAAGCGTCACTTCAGGATTGTACAAATGATGAATTGTTTTACTTAGCTACTGAAAACCTTCACAAACTTGAGCCATCGGCCAATTCGGCGTATTTAATGGCAATTAAAAATATGAAGGAAGAAAATTACCCGCAAGCCATTGATTACCTAAAAGAAGCCTTAAGCTTATATGATACGAAGGATAAAAAGGCCCGGGCTCATTACCTCTTAGGTAGTATTTATCTGAATCAACGAAATTATTCAGCCGCCAAAGCTGCCGCCTTAAAAGTGCTGGAACTGAAGCCCAATGATGGTAGCGCACTAATTCTCATTGGTGATGCATACGCTGTTGGAGCAGCCAGTTGTGGTGATAATGAACTGACAAAAAAAGCAGCTTATTGGGCATCTGTTGATAAATATATACAAGCGAAAAGAGTTGACCCCAGCGTTTTGGAAATTGCTGAAAAACGGATTTCATCGTATTCGCAATATTACCCTACTACCGAAACTATCTTTTTCCATGGTTTAAAGGAAGGTGATTCATATCGTGTAGAATGTTGGATAAACGAAACTACAACCATCCGTGCCGCAAAATAAGCGAAGCGTGAAAAGATTTATTAATATCGTATTTCTAAGCATTGCCATGACTTTTGTTATGGCAATGCTTTTTTCATGTGAAAACGACATGAAAACTATCCAAAGGCTTAGTATTTCCGATACTATGCCCGACGAAATAATATACGATGTTGAAATGGCTTATTCCGATTCAGGAAACATGCGCGTTATTCTGCGCAGTCCGGTAATGTATACTTTCAGCACTCAGGAGGGAAAAACCATTTTTCCGGAAGGCTTTATTGTTTCTTTTTACGGCGCTGATAAAAGCCTGCGTTCGTACATTAAAGCCAAATATGGCATACAATACTTTAAGGAACGAAAAGTTGAAGCCAAAAATAATGTTGTAGTAGAAAATATTGCACGGGGCGAAAAACTCGAAACCGAACATCTCATCTGGGATCAAAAACGTCAAAAAATTCATACCGAGGCGTTTGTAAAAATAATCACCCCAGATAAAATTCTTTTTGGAAAAGGATTAGAAGCTGACGAATCATTCAAAAAACGGATAATTAAAAAAATATCCGGTGAATTTCTGATCGAACCCGACGAATAATATCTATATTAACCGATAATTTTAGTCTTTTGGAAGCCTGGATAATAATAATCGTAACCCTCTTTTTTTCAGCCCTGTTTTCAGGCGCTGAAATCGCATTTTTAACTTCCAACAAATTACGTATTGAAGTTGGGAAAAAAAGGGGAGGATCTGCCGCTCAAATACTTGCAGGCTTTTCTCAAAATCCGGCTAAACTTTTAAGCACTATACTACTGGGGAATAATATCGCTCTTGTTATGTATAGTATGACAAGTGCTCCCATTATTGCTGAATACATCGATCCTGCTCATCGTTTAAGCGAAATGCCTCTATTGCTAATACAAACCCTTCTATCCACATTCGTTATTCTAATTCTGGCAGAATTCCTTCCTAAAACAATTTTTAGAATTAATCCGGATAAAACAATGTTGTGGCTGGCAATGCCACTATACATCATTTATGTTATTATATTACCCCTGGTGGCCTTATTCAATCATTTATCCCGATTCATTCTAAAAGTGGCTCTTGGGATTGATATGAGCGAGAAAGAATATGCTTTTGGTCCCGTGGATCTTGATCATTTCATACACGGACTTTCTCATGAGAAAACCGAAGAAGATCTTGATCAGGAAATTAAAATGTTCAAAAATGTGATCGATTTCCGGGGTTCCCGCTTACGCGATTGCATGGTACATCGGGCAGAAATCGTAGCGGTAGATATCCTTCAAAGTATTGAAGAACTCACCCAAATTTTTGTTGCTACCGGTCATTCAAAAATACCCGTTTATTCTGGTAATATTGATAATATTACCGGATATATTCATTCCTGGGATTTGTTTGCCCAGCCTAAGAGTATCGGAAAAATTGTCAGGCCATTGGATTATGCCCCAGAAACAGCTTTGGCCTCCGAAGCCTTTCAAAAATTGATTAAAAATCATCGAAGCATCTTGGTAGTAATCGACGAATTTGGCGGAACCTCCGGTATTGTTACACTCGAAGATTTATTGGAAGAAATTATCGGAGAAATTGATGATGAATATGATAGCCGCAAATTACTTGAAAAAAAAATCGGCCCGAAAGAATACCTTTTTGATGCCCGTCATACTGTAGAATACATTAATCAGACATATAAGCTGGAACTTCCGGAATCAGACAACTACAACACATTGGCAGGTATGATTCTGGAACAATTGGAAAATATCCCTGGTCAGGACGAAACCGTTGAATACAATAATTTTACAATTAGCATTCATAAGGCGAATGCAAAGCGTATAATGGAAGTAAAAATCAATTTAACTAATTGATTTTTAATCGTTTCACCCGTATCAACCTTCTATAATAAACAACTTTATTAACGTAACTATTTATAAAAACGGTGAATTACAGTTGTATGCTGCATAATTGAGGCTGGGAAAAATTTCTCAGGTTTAATCTTTATTGTACATTTGCACCTCTTAATAATGAAAAATATATGGCTATTTTAGGTAACATCAGAAAACGCTCCGGACTCGCCGTGATTTTCGTTGGCGTTGCTATTTTCGCATTTGTATTAGGTGATATTGGTAAAAGCACCTTGCGTAATGATGTCAACGTAGGGGAAGTTGCCGGTGAAACAATCACTTACAAAGACTTCGAGAAGAAGGTAGAAGAAAATGTTGTTTTTGCGAAACAAAGTGCAAAAAAAGACAACCTTAGCTCGGAAGAAATATTTTCCGTGAGACAAAACACGTGGACACAGGTTTTAAATGAATTAATAATGGCCAAACAATACGAAGAACTTGGCCTTAGTATTTCTGAAGATGAGATGACAGACCTTGTTCAGGGCAATAACCCTCATCGTTTCATTGTACAGAATTTTACAGATCCTCAAACAGGAACCTTTAACCGCGAAACCTTATTAAACTTTTTACAGACGCTTGATCAGCGTGAACCAGATGTAAAAGCTCAGGTTGAAAACCTTTTTAAATATATTAAAGACGATCGTCTACAACAGAAATATAACAGTCTTGTATCGAAGGCATACTATATGCCCAAGGCGCTTCTTCAGAAAGACGACCAGCTTAAAAACGTGAAAGTTACTTTCCGCGCCGTTGCCCAGAATTTTAACATGATTAGCGACAGTCTCGCTAAAATCACGGATAAAGATTACGAAGCATATTATGCCAAAAATAAACCAGCCTTTGAGCAGAGCGAATCACGCGATATCGATTATGTTGTGTTTGACGTTCTTCCCTCTACCGAAGATCGCAGCAGGCTTCTGAAGGAAATGGGTGAATTGTATACTGAATTTGGTTCGGCAAACGATGTACCCAGCTTTGTTAATTTCAGTTCAGACGACCGGTACGATAGTAGCTTTAAGAAAAAAGGCAGTCTGCCCATCTCTCTCGATTCCATCATGTTTAACTCACCCATTGGTACCGTAACAGGTCCAGTTGTTGAAAATGAAATGATTTATATTGCCCGCTTGATGGATATTCAAACCCGCCCGGATTCTCTAAAAGCTTCTCATATCCTCATTTCGTATGACGGTGCCTTTAATGCTGAATCAAAACTTACCAAAGATCAAGCAAAGAAAATTGCTGATAGCATCTATACTGCATTACGTGGCGATAAGAAAAAATTTGAAGACCTCGCAGCCAAATACTCAAAAGACCCTTCGGTAGGCACCAATAAAGGAGATTTGGGATGGTTTGCCGATGGCAATATGGTTTATCCTTTTAATAAAGCAGTTCTACTGGCAAATACCGGAGATATTACCCGCGCCGAAAGCCAATTTGGGTTTCATATCATAAACGTTACCGGAAAAACAAAAGCAATTCAGAAAATCAGAGTAGCTATTGTTAACAGAGCCATTACCCCAAGTACAAAAACACTTCAATCGGTATATTCTATTGCCAGCACATTCGCCGGAAGCAACCGTACCATTGAATCCTTCAATAAAGCTGTTGTTGACCAGGGGCTGAATAAAAGAACCAAAGAATATATGGGTCCGCTGGATCAAGGTTTACCAGGAATGGAAACCAGTCGGGAACTTGTTCGTTGGGCATATAATCCCGAGGCTAAGGTGGGAGATATCAGCGACGCTAAAGAATTCGAGAATAAGTTTGTAGTAGCTGCTCTTACTAAAATCCGCACAAAGGGCATTCCAAAACTCGAAGAAATTAAATCAACCATAGAAGCGGCCGTTAAAAAAGAGAAAAAACTTGATCTGATTGCTGAAAAAATTACAGCCCTTAAGGCCAGTAACCTTTCAGAATTGGCTCATAGCCTTAATGCCCGTGTTGATACCTTACGCGACATAACTTTCTACTCATACAACCTTCCCGGTTTTGGGCGCGAACCCAATGCTATTGGTTCTGTTTTTGCCTTAAACCGCAACGAAATATCTAAGCCCCTCAAAGGCACAAATTATGTGTTTGTTGTACAGGTAGATAATTTTTCTGACGCTCCGGCAAAATCAGATTATTCGATGGAACGTATGCAGATGGAAAACAACTTCCAGGCCAGGGCAACCAGTACCTTATCAAGAGCGCTCGAAAAACTTGCAAATGTTGAAGATAACCGTGTAAGTTTTTACTAGGCCCCCCCATTTACAATATTAAAAACCGGTTCCTTATAAAGGGCCGGTTTTTTCTTTTTATAAAAGAATTTCGTCCTAAAAAGCATAACCGATTAAACGATTAACGACCATATTCTTTTATACCGGATATTAGAATTCTTTGTGAAAAAATTTCTTCACGATTTTTATTGAACGAAGACTCCAATGGATTAACCTTGTTGGTAAATCTTCTGAAAAGCTTGATTAAAAAATAATTCTTTATAGACTAACACAGACAAACCCATTCTTAATACGATATTTATAAGAGTATTTTCAGTGGCCGTACCATCGGAAAAAACATTACAGAATAAAAATCGTTGCTAAATTTATTGATTGTGCGTAGGTTTGATAAAAGAAATAATGCCCAGAAATATTGATTAGTACCGACATCATAGAACTGATTTTCAGCACTGCCCGAATCGAAGAGGTCATAGGGGAGGTGGTAAATCTAAAAAAAAGAGGCAGCAACTACCTTGGTAACTGCCCTTTTCATAACGAAAAAACACCATCGTTCTCCGTATCGCCTTCAAAAAACATCTACAAATGTTTCGGTTGTGGTGTCGGGGGAAACGTAGTACAGTTCGTTATGGCCCACGATCATTTATCGTATCCTGAGGCCCTTCGACAATTAGCGAAAAAATACAACATCGAAATTGTTGAAAAACACGATCCGGAATACGACGAAAAAGAAGCAGAAAAAGAAAGTCTTTACAGTGTTACTGATTTGGCCAAAAAATTCTTCACTGATGAACTTTGGAATTCGGAAGAAGGCAAGGATATCGGTTTGTCATATTTCGAAGAACGCTTATTCAGTAAAGCCATCATAAAACAGTTTGAACTTGGATATTCACCGGTACAAAAAGATGCCTTTACGCAACATGCCATAAAAAAAGGATACAAAACCGTATATCTCGAAAAATCCGGATTAAGTATATCAAAAGAATATGGAGCTGTAGACCGCTTCAGAAATCGGGTAATTTTTCCAATACATAACGTTTCAGGGAGGATCGTGGGCTTCGGTGGCAGAATACTGAATCAGGAAAAAAACCTTCCCAAATATCTTAATTCACCCGAATCAGATATCTATCATAAAAGCAATATTCTTTACGGTCTGTTTTTTGCCCGTAAAGAAATTATTGTTCAGGATAACTGTTATCTGGTAGAAGGTTATACCGATGTTATTTCTCTTCATCAGGCTGGAGTCAGTAATGTTGTTTCGTCGTCGGGTACTTCTCTTACCGTAGAACAAATACGCCTGATACGCCGGTATACAAAAAACATAACAATTCTTTACGACGGAGACGCAGCAGGCATCAAAGCATCTTTCCGCGGAATTGATTTAGTACTTCAGGAAGGAATGAACGTTCGTATCGTACTTTTCCCCGACGGTGAAGATCCCGATAGTTTCGCAAGAAGCAAACCCGCAGAAGAAATCCGTTCTTTTATCAAAGACCAATCTTCTGATTTTATTAAGTTTAAAACCAATCTTTTAAGTAAGGAAGCAGAGGGTGATCCAGTAAAGCGCGCAGGTCTCATCAAAGAAATTGTGGCTTCAATTGCCCTGATTCCTGATGTAATTATCCGCTCAGAGTATATTCGCGAATGTTCATCACTTCTCGACATTAAAGAACAAACGCTGATTTTTGAACTCAATCGGGTACTTCGTAAAAACACTCCAAAACAGCATCGGGAAGAATTGGACGCTGCAATTACTGATGAAATTCCTTTCGAAATTCAGCCCATAGAAAATATCCAAAGTATAAAGTCACAAGAGTTTAATATAATTCGGGTTTTGCTTTTGTATGGTAATCAAGAATTTACTTATTCCTGGACCGACGAAAATAATAAACCCAAAGACGCTCCGGTAAAAGCAGCATTTTTTGTGATTAATGAATTAATGGGAGATGATTACGTATTTGAGCATCCAACACTTCAAAAGATTTATGAGCATTTTACTCAGGCTTTCAAATCGCAAACGATACCTGAAGAAACCGTCTTTATTAATCATATCGATCCCGATATTTCCAACATGGTTATCACAATGCTTGTAAGTCCTTACCAAATCAGTGATAACTGGCTCGATAAACACGGAATCTTTACATTGAACGAAGAAAATAACCTGAAACATCTGGTTATTTCATCCGTTTTCAGCCTGCGATTACGCAAAATTGAATTCATGATTTCTGATATTGAGAAAAAACTCAAAGATGTTAAAGATGAGGATATTCTTCCACTGATGAAAAATCTAAGCGACCTGAACCGCCTGAAAATGGCTATTTCGGGCCAGCTCAAACGCATTGTCCTTCGCTGATTATTGCTTAATTAGCTTTACCGCATATGATTTGCCATTCGTCCGTATCATAAGATAATACATTCCCGCCGGAGAGGTTCTGATATCAAGAACGTAGGTGTTTTTTTGACCCCTTTCATCCTTGTAAACCAATTTCCCCTGATTATCAGTTAACTCTATTTCAATATTATGAAGATTCTTCAGTAATTCGATCTTAAAAATTCCGGTACCGGGATTGTTTATTACGCGAATTGGCGGAGATTGTTCTTTCCAATCAGACGAATTGCAGCTGACTAAATTTAGAATTATGCTATCAAAGGCGATGCAGTCAAAGGCATTAGAAACGCTGACCCAAACTGTAATTTGTTCATTCTGTTCGAAAAAACTGCTGTCGATACTCAAAAAACGATTCACTGAACCATTGCTCCATAGATAATTCGTATGGTTTTAACCGGCATCCAACAATAAAACCTGGGATTTACAGACAGAAGTATCAACCCCCAGATTAATGGAAGGCAAAGGATTGACATGAATATATAAGGAATCAAACGAAGAAAATCCACAGGAATTTTTAGCCACAGCATATATCCAATCCGATTGAACAAACGGCTCAATGGCCAAAGGACTACCCTGACCAGGAATTTGGACATAATCAGAAGAATACCACAGTAAAGTATCCGTTTCACTAACCTGTGCTATCAGTTGGATACTCTCTGTACGATCTGCGCAGTACGTATCAGGAATTGCCTGCATTGCCTGTGGTGAAACCGGAGGTTGTACGAAATGTAAAAGCATGGTATCCGTTACAGAAGCGAGCGCATTACTTGCTTTAAGATTTAATTTAACCTCACCATTCGATCGATCGTTTTGACCGGGAAAATAGGCCGGGTTAAGAATTCTAGGGTTATTAAAATGCCCGTCGCCTTTAGTGGTCCACAGCACGCTCTGCTGAAACTGGGCAGTAGCGTTCATAAGTACAGAATCTACCGAATTACACACCCATTTATCTTCGCCGGCATTTATTTGGGGAAGAAAGAAAAACGGAAGACGTAAATAATCGATCCACACCATATCTTCACCAGCAAATGCAAAAATATCCTTCTGATACTTCCAACGAAAACTATGTTGACCAGCTGGTACATAATAGGAAATGTATTTCCAATCTCGCAAACCCGACCATTTCCCTTTTAATTGATTATCAATATAAAATTCCAGAAAATCGTAATTAGCCTCTGTAGATGTTTTATAATAAAAAGAGATGCTATCTTCCGTCATCACTTCGTAAGAAATGGTCAGGGTAGACTGTTTGGAATCTCCAGGCTGGCCTGAACTTGCAGAAAATGATCGCTCATAAACAGGATTCTGGGTAATTTCCCACAGAACATTTCCTGTACGCATCCATGGAAATTTTAGAAATCCACCACTTTCCCAATCCTCATAAATTAATCCGGTTCTGGTATTCCACATTTTCTGCCAATTATACTTCGAATCGCTGGCAAGAATTTTAAATGCTAAAAGAGTATTATAAGCGATCGTGTCTGCCAGTATCATATCAAAAAATACGATTTGTTCCTCCCCGGGAAACAAAGATAGAACAAAGGCCTGCCATTGAATCAGGCTCACGTAAGCAGAAAAGGACTGCAGGTTAATGTTAAGATCCTGAATAGAAAAATCACCGGTATTCTTAATCGTAACCAAAAGGCGAATTGTTTCTCCCGGATCGGCAACACCATTATTGTTTCCGGCTGAATCGATAATGAATGGTGATTGGATAACAAGCTGTGGTGCAGAACTGTACTTATAAAAATGACTAAACCATACCGAATCGCCATCGCTTGCCTTCAAAACAAATTTAATTTTCAAATTATCGGGTATGGTATCTGATATCTTCAGCGCATAAGCTCCAGGTAAATTCAAACTCTGACCAGCGATTAGGTTTCCATAATTTTCGATACTATCGGTAATTTGAATGTATGGTGAGGTCGTGCGCAAGGTAACTACTACATTTTCTGCAATTAAATCACCAACATTACTCATTTCTACATCCATTGTCGCTGAATCACCATAAATTAGAAATTGATTTCCAGGAATAATCGGACTATTTAATACGTTTGCTTCATAAACAACAAAGGCTTGGCCCGGCAATGGTGATGTAGAATACGGACTCATATATGTCTGTGCCTTGCCGTTTCGGTTATCGGTCCAAACCGGATAAACCTTTCTTCCTTGTGCTGAAATACCCAGATAATCACCAAAATATGAAGCCGCCATCCCGGGAATAGGCGAGGGGGTGAATGCCACATCACTTATCCGAAAATCTTCCCAGGAATTACCACCATCATATGAATCAGCAGCAAAAACTTCGCATTGAAGAGACGAGGTGTTTCTATCGTCGTAAAAGATCATGCTTACTGTACCCGTTTCTGCATCGCAACAAATCCATGGAAGAAAATGCTGTTTAGCGTTGCCAGCGGCATCCTGGTTAACCCGAATCGGAGAACTCCATGTAAGTCCCTCATTATCTGAATAAATTACATAAACATCAATATCATTTCCGGTATTAATACCAGGAACGCCTTTGTTAGACCAAGTTACATAAATTCGACCACGAAAAGGGCCAAAGCTATTATCCACGGCCATCGCAGGAAAAGAATTCATACGCATATCCTTAGATGTTCCTGAATATCGTAAACCCTTGATGTTATTGATAATACGCCAAGAGGGTTCAAAACCAACACCACCGTTATATGAACGGGCAAAACCAATGGCTGCTTCATCGCCCGGCCAGTTATCGTAAATACTCCAGACAGCATATAATTGACCTGTAGGTCCCGTCTGAAAATTAACACCCTGATTATGACTTACCGCATTAACCGCCTGGCTTATGGTAAGTGGCGTTGACCAGCTAATACCATCATCTGCAGAGTAAATAAGCTGTATCTGTGCGTTATCGATATCGTTACTAACGAAGCGCGACCAACCGGTATAAACCCTGCCCTCATAAGGACTGGCTAACGAATTATCTATGGTCAGATGATTCTTGTCAAATAAGTTTGGAAAAGAACCAGGAAGAGCGGCGGCTTCAACCTCGTGCCATGTAATCCCATTATCCTGCGACCAGGCAACATTTTGCCCAAAGGAAGCTGAAATTTTTCCAATATACATACGGCCGTTATTTGAAACGGCCACCGATGGATCACCATTATTATCTTCTCCTGCTCCATATATACTTCCTTCCCAATTTTGTCCTGCGTCCACCGAAGCAAAATAATCGGCACCAAACAATACCTGTACCGGATAATCAGAACTATTATTTGAATTAATAATTATCTCATTATCAAAAGGAGACACAAATACTGAATTTTCGCTTTGGGTGGTTTCACCACCTGTTATCAATACATCGGGAGAATCCATCACGCCTTTTCGTAAACCACGAATAATGCTGCCTTTATAAATAGCCGGTGCAATGGAACGTTGTGGGTTTTGCTTCACTTTTCCTTCCCGAACCATCCGTCGCCAATACGACATATTATCTACTCTGTTATTATATTCGTGTGATGGATTCTTTAATAAATCATAATCCTTCGTTATGCCATTCTGTGCATCCACTGACGAAGAAAATAGAATACTAAGTAAGAGTGGAATAAATAAAAAACCGGTAAAACGCATGATTGATGGGTATTTACTGTAAAAGTAGTACAATCAAACGTTTTACCGGCCACGAGTCTATCAGAAAAAAGGCTACATTTTGATAGTTTTTATAAACCGTATGCTATTTCCAGTCTGAATTTTTATGATATAAATTCCTGAAGGCAGATTGCTAATTCCTTCCGATGATGTAAAATTCCGTTGATGATGGCCTGCGCTGAAGACAGAATTTTCGAGTTGCATTTTGCGCTGCCCCTGCATATTGAAAACTTCAACGGTTACATTTTCTGCTTTGTTTAAATGGAAATTGAACTGCAAGCGATCCTTCCACGGATTGGGGCTGAGCTGAACATATGACAATTCCAGATTCTCGATACCAACCCCTGACATAACTTCAAAACGGACACCAATTGAATCACGAAGAAGGTCTGGGTCGTTTGAATTAATATACAAGGTACCATTATATACCCCGGGAAGCAGCATTGATGCATTAAGATTCAGCTGAACCGTTTGCGAACCACCAACGATAATTGTTCCCGAAGCCGGGGCCGCCGACATCCATGATGAAGATGCCAGATCGGTTTCAATCGTGTATATCAAACCAGCAAAACCGGTATTCTGAATCTGAAGGGGAATATGTAAGGTAGTACCGGCAATAGCGCTCGTATCAATCGAATGAATACTGCATAGCATATGAGGGTGAATACCAGCACCTATTGTGAACACATGAGGATCCGGAGCTCCAATATATGGATGGTTCATGTGTCTTCCTGACGAATCGGCCGTACTTATGTAATATTTAAGCTGTGAACCTTGTGCCTGGCGAGGTATGCTTCCTTTAAAAATATACCCACTTTCGCGGGCCAAAGGAACCCATTGATAAGCCCCACTACCAATTTTATAGTAAATACGGGTCGAATCAGGATTTACGCCCGATTTGGAAATATCAACGATGGTTGCTTCCACCAAATAATCTTCGTCGGCAGGACGGCTGCCAAATATCGGCATATGTTTTACATACAACATTCCTTTATCTGCAATTTCATGAGTTCTGCAATGAAGAGCATCTGTAGATACCCAAGGGGTGGAAGCATTCTGATAAAATCCTATTACTTCATAACCGGGCATGGCATTCTGATAAGCTGCTATGGCCGCAGCATCGTAGGAAGAGCCGGTAATAGGAACACATACTTTATTTTTCAGAATAAACGAATTGGTATATGGCTGATCATTGGGTGTATTAACCCTTACAACCTGAAAAGGGTATCCATAAGAACAATTCGTTGCTTGCCAGAATGCGGCAGCGGCTTCTATTTCACTATATTGAGGATGTGTTGATGGAACCTGGCGCACCAAAATTTTATCAACATCAAGAAATTTCGCCCAACAATCAATATGGTCTATATATGTTCCATTGGGATCGGGACGCACATAATAATTTTGTACACCCAGATAATCGTTTGCTTTTTGCGCAATTTGTGCCGCTGATTGCGAAGGGTTTTCGATATACACTAAATCGGTGCTGGAAGCAATTCCCATTCCATCGCACATATAATTACCGCCGGTATGTATTATATTCATTCCGAAAAGGGGTACACTCATAAACTCAGCCACTTTCACAGGAATTTCATCATCATTTGGCCGGGGTCTATTATATGGAAAGTCAACAATACTAACAGTGTATGAGCTATCCAGTATAAACCATGGGCCGTAGTCGCGGGTCCAGTATCGGTCTGTCAATGCGATAAGAAAATCACAATTGCTCATATTAACGCCAGCACTTTGATACTGATTGGTAACTAACGTTTGTTCACTGCTATTTTTTACAATGGTTGTAACTTTCGCGTCCTCCGACATTTCCACAATTAACGACATTGGAATTCCGAATGGGTAACGAACCAGTACACCGTCGTTATAATTAAATTCAGCAATATTGACAACTGCAGGAACAGGAGGATCCGTCGGCGTGAAGCTCTTTCCAATTTCATCAAGCCTGAGCATTTCTTCAGGTGTGAGCCAATGCGTTAGTAAGGGGTGATTTTCCCGCAAGGGTTCCTGAGACTGAACTGGCGAAAGAAAACGGGCCAGAAGCATCATCAGAAAAAAGGAACGTAAAAAGATTTTCATGTTAAAGTATTTGAATTAAGGAATTTGCTAAATGAATTCTCATTCATTATCAGGCCAGTAAACCCACAAAGATATGCGAATGCATTTTTTACTGCAATATTCAAATCACATCCTCATCATAAAATGCAAATAATTTCGTTCTATTGGTCTGAATGTAAAACCAATATCATTAATTAAAAAAAATATTGAATACGATATCCCATTGAAAATGAACAGGCTGTTTCATTATTTTTTAGAAAATGCCGACTTATCATTGGGCTTATGATTATTTTTGCGGAAATGTACGTCTAACTCTGGTATCAGTATGATTTCAAAACGAACACTTATTTTATTCTTTACGATAACTCTTTATTCGGGAATGGGGATTTTTGCACAAGAAGATTCTATTCCCATCCCTGATTCCGTTCAAAGTTTTATAGGCTTACAAAAACCGAAAGGTATATATAATCAGGAACTTTTAAAAGACTCGCCTATTATTCAAATGATTGATAGTCTGGCAGGTATTAAATTTTTTCAGGATAATTATTTTGAGGAAGCTTCAATAGCCCCAACGTATCGTATGCCCATGGATGCTATTCCCGTTTTCGCTGATTCGGTATATGAGGCGCGTTTAAAAAGACTGGATGCTCAAACGCCCATTTATCTAATGTATAACAACCATGTCCGGGATTTTATCGATTTGTACGCAGTAAGAAAACGAGCTCTTACAATTCGTGTACTGGGACTTTCACACATATATTTTCCGCTTTTTGAAGAAATGCTCGATAAGTATAATCTTCCACTGGAGTTAAAATATCTCGCTGTTGTGGAATCGGCACTAAACCCAACTGCCGGTTCACGGATGGGAGCAAAAGGATTATGGCAATTTATGTATGGTACCGGAAAAGTATATGGACTGGGTGTTAACTCCGTTGTTGATGACCGTTTCGACCCATACATGGCTACCGACGCCGCATGTCGTCATTTACGCGATCTTTATGATATTTATGGCGACTGGAGCCTTGTTTTAGCAGCCTATAATTCCGGTGCCGGAAATGTAAACAAAGCGATACGCAGGGCAGGAGGTGTAAAAAATTATTGGGCTATTTGGCCATTTTTACCACGCGAAACACGGGGCTATGTACCTGCTTTCATCGCAGTTACCTATGTTATGAGCTATGCTCCTGAGCATAACCTTTATCCGCTGCACCCCGGAATACTGTATAGCGGCATAGATACAGTACAGGTTAAAGAAGTTTTAAGTCTGGAGCAAATCAATGAAATGCTCGGAATTCCTCTCGAAGATCTTAAATTTCTAAATCCTGCGTTTAAACTGGGAATAATTCCCGCCAGTAAAGAAAAAAAATATTCCCTGCGCCTCCCCCGGGAAAGTATCGGTGATTTCGTCAATAACGAAACCGCACTTTACAATTACAAAACCCAAAAAGGTCTCGAAAGAGAAATAATTCTTAAACGCATCAGTAAAGTAAAAGACCAGACTGTTCATATTGTAAAACGGGGAGAAACCCTCGGAGGCATTGCAAATAAATACAGAGTTAGTGTTAATGATATTAAGAAATGGAACAATCTCAAAAAAAACTCCCTTCGTATCAAACAAAAACTTGTAATTTTTCCGGGAGGCAATGCTCCGGATTCAAAAGATGAACCAAAAGAAACAATCGCCAAAACCGAAAAAACGAAAAACGGAAATCCTTCCTCAAAATCTGAATCATCGACTAAATATTACAGCGTTGAAAGTGGTGATAACCTGAACCAAATTGCTAAAAACTTTAATTGTTCTATTGACGACTTAAAGAAATGGAACAATCTTGATTCGGATGTAATCAACATACGTCAAAAATTATTAGTTCAGGCCCCTGAAAATGAAAAATCTTCTGCTGAACCTCAAAAATCTAAACTAAAATATTATACTGTAAAAGATGGCGATACCCTTTGGGAAATTGCCCAACATTATGAGGGCGTTACGGTAGAACAAATTAAAGAATGGAATAATATCCGACGCCCAAGTCAATTAAGAGTCGGACAAAAATTAAAAGTTTACGATAGTAACTAAAAACACCTATTATGAAAAAATATTTTTTGTTTGTTTTTGCTATTCCACTACTATTTATCTCTTCCTGTAAAGAGGGCGGTGCAGGAATTCAATTGTCAACCGGCGCAACCTGTGAAGTGATGGTTGTAACCGATGGACCCGATTCATGGAAAGGCCAACTGGGTGATACCATTCGTCAATTATTCGGTCAGCCCATCGCCGGACTTCCAATGCCTGAAGCATTAATGGATCCCATGCATGCGCCCTAC
Organism: Bacteroidales bacterium; assembly: GCA_030656615.1. GTDB lineage: Bacteria > Bacteroidota > Bacteroidia > Bacteroidales > TTA-H9 > JAUSOY01. The sequence goes on from JAUSOY010000084.1 coordinate 72,506, forward strand.
AAGGTTTTCAACGATAACGATATGTTTCGAAGGCATCATAATATTCTTATTGTCCAGATTGACCCAAAACAGGAAAAGCCCTACATCGATTCTAAAAAAGACCAGTGGGCTAGTCCTCAACAGGTATTCCGCTTTATTGCTTCTTCCGATACAGCGATGTTTCGTTTGCTTTCGACTTATTTTAAATCGATTTATACACTCTTCAGAGAAACAGAAATTAAACGTACTCAAAATACTTTCAAGCGTTCAACCGATCAAGAAGCCATCGATGCACTCCGTAGTGAGTTTGGAATTGAAATGACCATACCTGGCGGATTTATTATTGCCAAGAAAGCCCATAATTTTTTATGGCTCCGTCAATCCATTCATCGCAGCAAACAAGATACCGAACTGGGATTTGTTTTCTATTCAGTTCCTTATACCGATACCGCAAATTTTAGTCCATCAGCCATGATTTTACGCAGAGATACGATTGTTGGCCGTTTCATTCCTGGTCCTACAGATGGTTCTTATATGACCACATCCAAAGAATATGAACCACCCATATTTACGCGTTCTGATAAATTTATGACAGGATTCGTTGTGGAAACCAAAGGCTTATGGAAAGTAGTGAATGATTTCATGGGTGGCCCATTTGTTTCCTATTCGTATGTTGACCCAAAAAACAACCGCCTGGTAACCGCTGAAGGATATTTATACGGTCCCGGAACAGAACAACGTAAGTTTATGATACAACTCGAATCACTGCTTAAAACCATACAGTTTTACACGCCAGAAAACAAGGAATAATTATATAATATATTGATATTGAAGATGAAAAAGAATATTCTTATAATCCTTTTGATAATGGCCGGAAATCTGGCCATTTTCAATGTACAGGCTCAGGACAAATTTTTTACGCCCGCCGATGCGGCCTACCAAAATCCATCCCTGTTTCCTCGTGGACTTCAAAATCTGCAATGGATTCCTGAAAGCAATGCCTTTACGTGGGTCTCAGGAAATGCCCTGTTAAAATCTGATGTTAAATCAAAAAAGACAGATACACTGCTTAAAGTTTCAATCCTTAATGCACTTCTGATACAGCACAATCAAAAAGCATCCAAGTCTTTTCCTTCCATACAATGGCAAAATCAAAACCTATTTACTTTTACCAAAGGCAACACCATTTTTAGCTTTAACATTAAAAATAATTCATTAGAGAAAGGTAATTCATATCCGGAAGATGCTCAAAACACAGATATGGATCGTAAAACCCTGAGAACTGCCTATACAGTTGATAACAACCTGTTCATTGCCAGTGCCGGGGAACAAATTCGTATTTCTGATGAAAAAAATCCAGGAATACTCTATGGTTCTGAAAGAGTACACCGCAACGAATTCGGTATTAGTAAAGGCACCTTTTGGTCGTCCGATGCAACAAAACTCGCATTTTATAGAATGGATGAAACAATGGTTACCGAATATCCCATGGTTGATATTACAAATCGTCCTGCCCAGGTTAAGAACACCAAATATCCTATGGCCGGAATGAAAATTCATGAAATTAGTCTGAGTATTTACAATTTGGTTGAAAAAACAATAATTTATATTCAAACCAATACAGATGAAGAACACTATATCACCAATGTAAGTTGGGATCCCAACGGAAAATATATTTATGCAGGAATTTTAAATCGCGGACAAAATCATCTGAAAGTCAATAAATATGACGCGATAAACGGCACCTTCATAAAAACGCTTTTCGAAGAAAAAAATGAACGCTATGTAGAACCCGAAAATGATTTGTTCTTTCATAGTACTCTTAAAAATCAATTTATCTGGCAAAGCGAAAGAGACGGACATAATCATCTGTATTTGTATGATACCGAAGGAAATCTTATCAAACAATTAAGTAAAGGTCCTTGGGTGGTCAAAGACATTCTTGGTTTGGATTCAAAAGGTAAATATTTGTATATCAGCGCAAATAAAGAAAGTTTAATCGGAAACAGTATTTATTCCATTGAAATCAACAGTGGGAAAATGACTCTTCTTACAAATGAACATGGAAGTCACTCCGCAATATTTACTGAATCAGGCGAATATTTTATCGATTCATACTCCAACACAGAAATTGCACGTATTACAAATCTCAAAAAGACTGATGGTAAAACAATTCGGGTTCTCCAGGAAAATAAAGACCCTTTACAGGATTATACACTCGGTAAAACACGTGTTTTTAAAATTAAAAATCATGATACGCTTGATTTATATTGCAGGATGATCACCCCTGTTCATTTTGATTCTACTTTAAAATATCCTGTAATTGTTTATGTATATGGAGGTCCTCACAGTCAGCTGGTAACCGATTCGTGGTTAGCCGGCGGTGGTATTTATCTGAATTATCTGGCCCAGCAAGGATATATTGTATTTACCCTTGATAACAGAGGTACAACTTACCGGGGCTTTGATTTCGAAAGTATTATTCACCGCAATGTTGGGGCAGCAGAAATGGAAGACCAAATGTGTGGTATTCAATATTTACAGTCACTCCCATACGTTGATGCATCACGTATTGGTCTTGATGGATGGAGTTATGGAGGATTTATGACAGTAAATCTCATGCTGAGTCATCCGGGTATTTTTAAATCAGCGACTGCCGGCGGACCTGTTACTGATTGGAAATATTATGAAGCGATGTATGGCGAGCGCTATATGGATACTCCGGAAGAAAATCCAGAAGGCTATAAAAATGCCAGCCTGCTCGAGAAAACATCTTTACTCCAGGATCATCTTCAAATAATCCATTGTACCACAGATCCTGTAGTCGTTTTTCAACAATCAGAAGATTTGATTCAACATTTTATTAAAAGTGATAAACTGGTCGATTTCTTTATATATCCCGGCCACGAACACAACGTAAGAGGACCAGACCGAGCTCACTTAATTAAAAAAATATTAAGCTTTCACGAAAGGTACCTCAAATAAAACAAAAAACCGCCAAAATGGCGGTTTTTTTATGAGCCTCCTAGGGGACTTGAACCCCTGACCTGTTCATTACGAGTGAACTGCTCTACCAACTGAGCTAAAGAGGCACTCTAAAGAGCGGCAAATATACAAAAGCTCTCTAAATCAATTTCAATTCAGCCGAAATCTCCAGCATTCGTTCAATCGGTACGCGACCTTTATCCATTAAATCCTTACTCATCAAAATTTCTGGCATTTCTGAAAGCATACAATTATATAACTTCTCAAGGGTATTTTGTTTCATAAACGGACAATCATTACATGAACAACCCTCATCCGATGGTACTACTAGAAATTCCTTTTCAGGACTCAATGTTTTCATTTGATGCAATATTCCTGTTTCTGAAGCCACAATATATTTTTGCGCCAAATCTGAGGTAGTAAATTTTATCATTCCATTCGTAGAGCCGATGTAATCAGCGATTGCAAGCACGGCAGCGTTACACTCCGGATGTGCTACAACTTTGGCATCAGTATGCTTCATTTTGAGTTTTAAGACTGCTTCTGTGGTCAAAAGATTATGCACATGACAAGCACCCTCCCATAAAACCATTTTACGACCAGTAACTGAATTTATATACGCTCCCAAATTTTTATCCGGCGCAAAAATAATTTTTTGATTCACCGGTAAATACTCAACAATCTGACGGGCATTGGACGATGTACAAACAATATCGGTCATCGTTTTTACAGCCGCGGAAGAATTAATATATGTAATGACTTTATGATCAGGATATTCCTTTAAAAATTCTTTAAAATCTGTTGCCGGACATGAATCAGCTAAAGAACATCCCGCTTCTAAATCCGGCAAAATAACTTTCTTTGTTGGATTCAAAATTTTAGCTGTTTCAGCCATAAAATGTACTCCACAAAATACAATTATTTCATTATCAACAGTTTTCGCCTTTTGACTTAATGCAAGACTATCACCAATAAAATCGGCTATATCCTGAATTTCAGGAATTTGATAATAATGTGCCAGAATAATGGCATTTTTTTCTTTCTTTAATCGATGTATCTCTTCTATGAGTTTTTCTTGCGTAAGCATTATTATTGTATTTCTTTTTAAAAAGATTTAATAATAGTATTAAGGCCTGTTCATTTGTTTGCAATTTTTTGCCATTTTACTTGACAAAGCGTGTTTTCAGAATTTATTAACAACTTATAAGCATTAGTTTTTAAATAGTTTTCTGATATTCAATCATTGTACAAAATTATCAACAATTGTCAATTACTTTAGTTGGTAATAAGTTGTTTATATTTTAAGTGATAATGATGTTAAAAACAAATGAAAAAGTAATTACAAATTCAGGCTTTATTAACACAATTGGGTTGGTCAGCGAAATTAGTAAAGCTTTATCATTACTTATCAGAATGTAATTGTTTTTGTTAACGAAAGGCTGTTAATAAAGAAAAATCATTCATTATTAATTATATATAATATTCTTTGATACGTAACTTTTGCTCAAAGCATTGAATTACAAGTAAGAAATTTTTGTCTTAAATTAATGGTTAATTTTGACACAGAAATTTATCAACAATGAATGAAAAAGGTAAATATTTGGCATTGGGATCTGATCATGCAGGCTTTCATTTAAAGGAAAGTGTTCATAAGTTTTTAATTGCCTCTGGATATTCTGTAAAAGATTATGGATGTTATTCGGTCGACAGTGTGGATTATCCGGATGTAATACATCCATTGGCAGCAGATGTTGATTCCGGAAAGTTTGAAAGGGCAATAATTATTTGTGGTTCTGGTATTGGAGTGAGTATGGTGGCTAATAAATATCCTGGAGTAAGAGCTGCTTTATGTTGCGATAGAGGGAAAGTAGAGTTATGTCGTTTACATAACGATGCAAATGTATTAGCGCTTGGTGCCCGTTATTTAACCGAAAAACAAGCATTTGAAATGATTGATGTATTTTTGAATACGGAATTTGAAGGAGGACGGCATAAAGCAAGGGTAGTAAAAATTGCCATTCCGAAAGAGTAGGCAATATAAATTTGTATATACATGTTTTGATGTTTTTCAAAACTAAATTAAAAGTATGAAAGCAGATTTTATAGATACGTTTAAAGTAGATTCTGATAAAGTTGCCTTCGACAGGGAACATCGTCGGAAGATTAATTATAATATTGCAAAATATGATGAAGCGGTAATACGAGGTAAATTAACCTATGTTAATTTACCCTTGGCTAAAATTCGTGCTGCACATATTAAATATAAGGTTGTAAATAATCTGGATAAATATCTCATTGATTTTGAATCTAAATTCACTTCGAGGGGTGGTAAAGTAATTTGGGCCAAAGATGCTCACGAGGCGATAAAGGAAATTCTTTTAATTTGTAAAAAGCATTACATTAAGTCGGTGGTGAAGTCAAAATCAATGACTACCGAGGAAATTGAATTTAATGAAGAAGTTAAAAAATCGGGTGTTGAATCCATAGAAACCGATTTGGGAGAATTTATTGTTCAAATGGCAGGGCAGAAACCATATCATATTGTTACACCAGCTATGCATTTATCAAAAGAAGATGTTAGTATGTTATTATCTTCAAAATTTGGTATTAATGCCGAAAGTACACCCGAAGAAGTTACAGCATTCGTTCGTGAGCTTTTACGAGAAAAATTTATTCATGCCGGAGCAGGAATCAGTGGTGCAAATTTTCTTATTGCTGATACCGGTTCTGTTTGTGTGACAGAAAATGAAGGCAATGGTCTTTTAAGTATGTCTTTTCCACCCGTACATATTGTTATTGCCGGCATAGAAAAAATAATACCATCGTTGACAGATTTGGGTTTATATTGGCCACTACTGGCTTCACACGGCACCGGACAAACGATGAGCGTTTATAATAGTATCGTTTCCGGACCAAGAAAGGATGGAGAAATAGATGGTCCGCTCGATATGTACGTAATTTTATTGGATAACGGACGTAGCCGGGTACTGGCTGATGAAAAGGCAAGACAAGCCTTATCATGTATTCGTTGTGGAGCCTGCCTTAATGCTTGTCCGGTGTATAAAACAATAGGCGGGCATACATATAATTCGACCTACAGCGGTCCGATTGGCTCTGTTATAACTCCTTTTCTCAAAGATTTTGCTGACTTTGGTCATTTAAGTGCAGCATCTTCTTTATGCGGAAAATGCACCGAGGTTTGCCCGGTGAATATCCCCCTCCATAAATTATTATTGAACAACCGTAATATTATGGTTAAAAAAGGATTGATTGATAAACAATGGACCAGGGGTATAAAAATTTCAAAAATGATTTTGAAGAGCCGTAAACTAATGAATATGGGCGGAGGTAAGTTTAAAAATTCAATGGCCAGATATTTCCTTAAATCGATGTGGGGCGAAAGAAGAAAATTCCCTGAATTTCAGCCAAAAACATTCAGTCAGATTTGGGAACAGGAATTAAAATCAAACCAATAATCAAAACATATATACATTAATCAAATCAATCAACCATGAAACGTATTTTTATATTATTTGCCGGCCTGGTTTTAATGCTGAGTTCGTGTAATAATCCTAAAAACATGAAAAGCACAAAAAGTATTTCACATGAAACAATTCAGCAAACAATTGATTCACTGAAACTTATTTATGGAGAAACTGAATTTTCACGCATCGAAAAAGGTGTAAATCAGGTAGCTGGACTTTGGAGAGCCGAAGATGGTTCCGGAAGCGATTTCACTAATTTCTGTAAAGAATCATACATCATTTCTGGTGATAAACTGGAAGCCCTGTATTCAAGTTTATCCAGAAATTTTGAAGTAATTTGGGGTAATATGTTGAAGATGAACATAGAACTCATGGAACCACTTCATATGGATTTGGGGCCCATAACTCCCATGGACGAAAAGTTCGGTTCATATAATCCTTCGGCCCATGTAACGGAGGATTTATTTGCCAGTAAAATTGCCTTTACGGTCGCCTTAAATTTCCCATTTTATACCTTGGCCGAAAAAGAGCAAAATGCTGCCAATTGGAACGATCGCCAATGGGGTTATGCTCGTATGGGTGATGCTTTTACTGCCAGACCACCGGCAGAATTACTTCAAAAATCAAGTGAAGTTACAACCATTGCCGATACGTATATATCCGAATACAATATTTGTATGGATAAGCTTACCGGAAACGATAAAATTAATTTTCCAGAGGGAATGCGCCTGATAACCCATTGGGGATTGCGCGATGAACTAAAATCAAATTACGGTACCGACGAAGGACTTGCAAAGCAAGAAATGATTTATCTGGTGATGAAACGCATTGTCGATCAGAGTATTCCTACCGAAGTCATTAACAATGATAAGGTTTTGTGGAATCCGGAAACCAATAAGATTACCGTTGACGGGAACGAAATAGATGGCACACCCGAAACGGCCCGCCGTTATTCTTTTCTTCTCGAAAATTTCAAGGCCGTGAAGGCTCTCGATGTTTACTATCCTAATTACCCTACGTTTATTCAGCGGAAATTTGACGGAGAGATGGAAATATCGCAGCAGGAAGTGGAAGCTCTTTTTGTGAGCCTTGTTTCTTCGCCTCTGGTAAAAGAAGTTGGAAGTATTATTGCCAAAAGACTGGGTCGCGATTTACGTCCCTATGATATTTGGTACGATGGTTTTAAAGCCCGCAGCGGTATTTCTCAGGATTTACTGAATCAGACGACCGAAAAATTGTATCCCAATGCAGAGGCCTTTGAAAAAGCCCTACCTGGTATTCTCGAAAAATTTGGTTTCGAAACAATGACAGCCAATGCTATTTGTTCAAAAATTCGGGTGGATGGTTCACGTGGCGCAGGCCATGCCTGGGGAGCGGCCATGAAATCGGAAAAGGCCCGCCTTCGCACACGCATACCCGCTTCCGGAATGAATTATAAAGGGTATAATATAGCCGTACACGAATTCGGTCATAATGTGGAACAAACCATTACCTTGCAAAATGTGAGCGATTATATGATTAATGGTGTACCCAATACGGCCTTTACCGAAGCTCTGGCTTTTGTTTTTCAAAAGCGCGATCTGGAGTTGCTGGGTATGAAAGAAAATAATCCACAGAAAGAATACCTGCAGGTGCTTGATAATTTCTGGTCGGTATATGAAATTATGGGCGTTTCGCTGGTGGATATGAAGGTTTGGAAATGGATGTACGAAAATCCAGAAACTACGCCTGAAATGCTTCGCGATAACGTTATTCGCATTGCCAAAGAAGTTTGGAATGAATATTATGCACCAGTATTTGGTATGAAAGATGAGCCTATATTAGCTATCTATTCGCATATGATCGATAATCCGTTGTATTTATCGGCTTATCCTTTAGGGCATCTGATAGAATTCCAACTCGAAGGACAGTTGAAAGGAAAATCGTTTGCTGCAGAAATACAACGCATTTACCGGCAGGGACGCGTAGTTCCACAGGTCTGGATGCAAAAAGCAGTCGGGGAGAAGCTCTCAGTAAATCCTTTGATTAATGCAACAGAAGAAGCAATAAAGCAGTTTAATTAATATAATAGAAATATAAATATAAAAGGACTGTACCGTGGTGTGCAGTCCTTTTATATTTATAGTATGCAAAAAGGAGACAATTTCCAGGTTATACTATAAATATGGTAAAAGCGATTTCGAACTCATCGAAACAATGGTATCCAATAATCTTTTGGAATCATTTGAGTCATTATACCACCATAAATACATGGATAATAAAAGGAAGAATTGCTTTGTGCCCCTGGATGAGTATAAAACCCGTTATGAATACGAATTTGAATATACACGAATTGAGTGGATAATGCCAAGGCTCATGTCCATATTGTTTCCCGGAATGTTCTGAAAACAGGGCGAAAAATGGATGAGACAGTTTAAGGAATTTGTCGAAAAGCAATAGTATTTCGCATTAATTAATCTTTTTTTTCGAATACCAGTAAGGATGTTCTACAAAAATAGCATTTTGGAATTTCGAATTTATCTATACATACGTAAAAGGGTCTATTCATGTAAATCGAATCCATTGATTACATAAATCAGGAATTACGAAATACCTGGCTTAAAAGAATTTTTTTAGGGGGCTTCGGATATTGTATAATTTTGCTGCTTAAATAAATGGCATGGCACAATATTACGGCGAGCTGGCAGCGCTCCTTACCGCCTTTTTCTGGACAATTACCTCATTGGCGTTCGAATCGGCCAGTAAAAAAGTTGGTTCTCTGGCTGTTAATATGATTCGTCTTTTTTTGGCTTTCATTTTTCTAACGATATATAATTACTTTTCGAGGGGTTTGCTTTTACCCACCGATGCCGGTACCCATGCCTGGATATGGCTCGGTATTTCTGGCCTTGTTGGTTTTGTTTTTGGCGATTATTTCCTTTTTCGATCATATACCATCGTCAGTTCGCGTATCGCCATGTTGATAATGACACTTGTGCCGCCAATTACGGCGGTAATCGGATATTTTTTGTTATCAGAAACGATGACTCTTCAACATATCGCGGGTATGGGGCTTACTCTGGGAGGAATTTCTCTGGCGATCATCAGCCGGCCCGGTAAAAATGGTAAAATGAAGTTAAATTATCCGCTAAAAGGATTATTATTTGCTTTTGGAGGAGCGGTAGGGCAGGCGGTCGGTCTGGTATTGAGTAAATATGGAATGGGTAGTTACGATCCTTTTGCGGCTACTCAATTGCGAATTATCGCCGGAATGGTCGGTTTTGGAGTAATTATCCTCATGATTCGCAAAACATCGTTGGTAACATCGGCTTTAAAAAATTCGAAAGCCATGCGTGGTATTAGTATTGGCTCTGTATTCGGTCCTTTTTTAGGGGTCTCCTTTTCGCTTGTAGCGATAAAATTTACGAGTACGGGCATCGCCTCAACACTTATGGCTACGGTTCCTATTTTAATCATTGCTCCGGCTGCATTAGTATTTAAAGAGCGCATCAGCTTGAAAGAAATAATAGGGGCAATAATAAGCTTTTCCGGGGTGGTATTATTTTTTGTGTGATCGAAAAATTAGTTCACTGAGCCGATCGAAATTTTTTTGTTTATTGATGGGCTTCGGGATATATGCATCACAAGCGGCATTTAAAGCATTATTTATTCGGCAGCCAGAGCATATGCAGTCTGTTATCGGGCTTAATCCGGTTTTTTCGGGTACGGTATTGTTCGCCAATAAAATCAGTAAATCACGTAATAAATATAAAAATGTGTCTTTTGTGTAATTTATTTTTAAAATGAACAAATAAAGTGTGAAAAGTTTCGTTAAGGCATGATAACCAAGGAATAATAATTTTATGGTTTCAAGTTTAAAATCGAATTTATGAAAAAACAGTTGTTTAAATCGGTATTCATTGTAATTGTTGCTCTGATATCAACGCTTTCGATAGGATGTAAAACAGATACTTCCCCAGAAGATTATTTACGAACAGTTTTTAATAATCTGAACCAGATTCAATCGGCCACCTATTTTTCAAGAGTTCAGGGCTTTGCTCCGGGTGATACCTCGGCATCCACCAGTGGTCAATATTTTGTAAAGGAATATAATAATCCGTCGGATACAACAATCGGCGCAAGCTTTGTTAAACTTCGGCCGAAGGACCTTTCTAAAATGTCGTTTTGCTATGATGGAAATATGAGAGCAACGGCATTTGAGGATGGAAAATACATCGTTGTCGATAGTTTTGAATTAAATAATCTTCCTTTCAGGCCATTGACCCCGCCCTTTTTCAATTATATAAAAAGCATCCTTCGATATACTCTTGAAACGAAGGATAGTGTTACGGTGACCATGAAGGACTATGGCGATTCTGTGTTTTGCAGGATCATAATATTCAATAATATGCAGGTCGAATTTTTTGGTAAAGCCTTCTATTGTAAAGATTCGTACGGATTCGAAGAGGTCATTTCAATATATGAGATCTGGATTAATAAATCAAATAACCTCCCCTATCGTTATCGAAGAGAAATGTCGCATGATATTTCTGAAGTAAATTGTAAAGGATTAGAAATTAATAAAATAGACATAAAGGATTTTAAAGCAGTTGATTATTTTATGCCTGATTACTCTATTCAGATGTATAATAAAGGAGTGAATCGATCGCCAGGAAAAGATTTAACAGGTCAGGTCGCCCCGGATTGGGTTTTGAAGGATGTAAATAATCAGGAAGTATCGCTGGATAAATTAAAAAGCAAAGTAGTAATGATTCAATTTACCAGTGTAAGTTGCGGACCATGCCGTGCTTCAATTCCATTTTTAAAGCAATTGGTAAAAGAGTTCGATATTAAAGATTTCGATTTCGTTGCTATTGAGGGTTTTAACAGAAACACGAATGTTTTATCCGGATATCAACGTCGTAATGATTTCAATTATCGTTTTTTGGCATCCACCGAAGCAGTTACGAAAGCTTACCAGATAAAGGCCGTACCGGTGTTTTATATTCTTGACGAGAACCGAACGATACGAAAAGTGATTCGGGGTTATGGTAAGGATATTACGGATAAAGAGATTCGGGATGCGATAAATGAATTAATATAGAAATCTATAAACTGTATTTATTACTTCCTCAATTAAAACCATAATTGGCAGTTTAGTTTATGGAGCGATTTTTTAATGAGATTCTTAATTTGAAAAAAGCAGCCTGAAAAATGCTAAATAACATTAAGTACTTATCGCTTTATTGGCTTCTGATTTTTACAGGACTTATGTGTATGGTTTCACTTTTAATCGACATAAACAGCTCAGGCAAACCTCAAATGATCGGCCATTAACACAATTTAAAGTCTGCAACCGATTGAATAATAGAGAATTAAAGCACTGTGTTGATTATTTCAACAGCTGTGTAAATTTTCAACAAAAACGCCCATCGTCAGGATATACGCGGTTTGTCGGGCATTTCAAATTTGTAGTGTATAATAATTCAACAGTCGGTCTGTATATTTTTTAATCATGTGTTTCTTTAATATACCATAAATCAGCAGATTATAATCAATTTTTACTGTTGGCACTGTAATTGACAGACGAAGGAGTATAAAAAATGATAATCTTTAGAAATCATGAAAACCTTTCGCCTTATATTTATCAGTTGCCTGATGTTCGTTTTTATTGGTATTGGAGTTAGTCAGGATAATTCGGAAAGGGCCGTCGCCCAAACACAGACCGTGATAAGCATAACAAGTACGCATGATTTAATGGATCTGACGTCGGCATGGGTAAAAGAATATGGTCGTCTAAAACCGGAGGTGAAGATACAATTGGAGAATATCGGCGAAGGTGGCGAGGCATTACGATTGGGTAATAATTTGTGTTTTATTTCCAATAAATCGCTCAAAGCAACACAGGATGTTGCGCTATGGCAAATGGTATTGGGAAGAGATGTAACGGTGGCTGTAATAAATGCTAAAAATCCGTATTTAAATGAATTATATCAGAAAGGTATTTCAGCGGAGGCTTTTTCAACACTGTTTATAAATCAGAATAAAAGAAATTGGGGAAGTGTGCTTAGCGATGAGAATACTAATCCTATACGTTTGTATATATCAGATAACAAAGAGGTTAAATCATGTGTGGTTTCATTTTTAAACCTGCAACAGATTCCGGCAGAAGGAGTGCTTTTTGGCAAACCGGATGCAGTAGTTTCTGCCGTTCAAAAGGATATTTACGCCATAGGATTTTGTAAACTAATAGATGTTCAGAGTGATATTAATCAGGATTGGCTCGAAAATATCCGTCCGCTCCCCATCGATAAAAATGCCAATGGCCGAATCGATTTTATGGAAGATATTTATAAGGATCCTGCTGTATTTTTAAGAGCTGTCTGGATTGGTAAATTTCCCAAAGCCCTTTACAGTAATATTTTTGCCGTTAGCAATCAGCGTCCTGTGTTTGAAGCCGAAGTGGCTTTTTTAAACTGGATATTGACTGATGGACAATCACTATTGACTAAGCAGGGATTTTGTTCTTTAACTGAAAGTGAGCGTCATTCACAACTGGCAAAAATATCAGAACCTATTATCATTGATTCTCCCGAAAAGAATGCCTTTTCATGGATGATCATCCCCTTATCCATATTAGTGATATTTATTCTTCTCAGTATTGTTATCAACAGGTTCCTACGACATAAAAGAAGCATCAGGAATAATGCGGTGGGTAAGTCTATCGCTATTGCGGATGTTTTTGATGAGCATACGGTAGATGTTGCAGGGGGAGTATTTTATAGTAAAGCACATACCTGGGCTTTTATGGAAAGGGATGGTACGGTTAAAACGGGTATTGACGATTTTTTGCAGCATACAATCGGGCTCATCACAAGAGTTGAAATGAAAAAACCCGGAGAAATGATTAAAAAAGGAGAACACGCCTTTTCGATTATTCAGGCAGGAAAGCAATTACAAATATATTCTCCGGTTTCGGGAATAATAAAGGAACAAAATGCTGGCCTTGATAGCGATCCTTCGTTTTTAAATTCGTCTCCTTATTGCGCTGGTTGGGTTTATATGATAGAGCCATCAGACTGGCATAAAGAGACTCAGACATTAAGTATGGCCGATAAGTATAAGAAATACTTACCTACGGAATTTATAAGGCTGAAGGATTTTTTGGCCCACACCATAAATTCGGATGTTCAGAAGTATGCAAATCCTATGCTTCAGGATGGAGGAGCTTTGAAGGATAATGTATTGTCTGGTTTTGGACCAGAAATCTGGGAAGATTTTCAAACGAATTTTCTGGATAAATCAAAATAATCCTGTTTCGAGAAATTGGTTATTAAAAGTTCATCATAAACACAAATTATTATGGATTTGGATCGTCGGAAATTTCTAAAAGTAATTGGTATTACCAGCCTTTCTTTGGCCATAGGAAAAGATATCAAGGCAGAGGATACCAAAGTCAACAAAGAGTTTAATGGGGTTTTATATGATGCCAGCCGATGTAAAGGATGTCATGGGTGTGAATACGATTGTTCAGAGGCTAATAGTCTACCAGAACCTGCTATTATTGATGAGGATGCGCCTCCCCGGAAAACAGATGAAACCCGGAGAACCGTTGTCAATAAATTTGAAACATCAAAAGGCCCCGTTTTCACTAAAATACAGTGCATGCATTGTAACGAACCGGCTTGTGTGGCAGCTTGTCTTACCCAGGCCATGTATAAAACACCGGAAGGAGCCGTTATCTGGCGGGAAGATAAATGTATGGGGTGTCGTTATTGTATGATATCCTGCCCGTTTGATAGTCCAAAGTTTGAGTATCATAGCCCAAATCCCAAAATTGAGAAATGTTCGATGTGTTTTGAAACCCGTATAAGTCAGGGCGAAATTCCTGCTTGTGCCGAGAATTGTCCCAACGACGCATTACTCTTTGGAAACCGAAGGGAATTGATATCAGAAGCCCGTAGGAGAATTTATGAGAGCCCCGATCAGTATATCGAACATATCTATGGCGAACATGAGGCTGGTGGTACTTGCTGGCTTTATATATCTCCTGTACCTTTTAAGGAGCTGGGAATGAATACAAAGCTTCAAAAAGAATCATACCCGGCCCTTACGAAAGGATTCCTGTATAGTGTTCCTAGTATTTTTGTTTTGGTGCCGGCATTATTGCTGGGCATTCAACAGGCAACAAAGATCAATATTCTACCTAAAGAAAACGAAGATGAATAAAGATTTAACGGATTCGATAGCTGCTGAGCGTTTGTCGGTTTGGAAATTCATACTAAGCGAATTTAAACCCAAGGGAAAAATCCTTACTCCGTTTAATGTAATTTCGGTTCCTATTATATTGGTAGGAATAATATTAATCGTTATTCGGTTTTGGAAAGGAATAGGAGCCGTTACCAATCTATCACAAGAAATTCCTTGGGGTTTATGGATTGGATTTGATGTGGTAACAGGTGTAGCTTTTGCTGGTGGTGCCTACGTTTTAACCTTTATGGTTTATATTCTTAATATGCGTAAATACCATTCCATTGTAAGGGTTACTGTTTTAAATGGTTTTTTAGCTTATTTGTTTTATGCGGGTGCGCTTCTATTAGATTTGGGCAAGCCTTGGAACGTCATTAATCCCGTAATTGGAAATAATTTTGGGGTTAGTTCCGTTTTATTTTTGGTGGCATGGCATTTCCTTCTATATATGATTGCCCAGTTGATCGAATTTTCACCGGCCATTGCCGAATGGCTGGGCGCCAGGCGCGCTCATAAGATCCTTTCTGGCATGACACTGGCAGCTGTAATTTTCGGCATCACCTTATCCATACTTCATCAATCAGGATTAGGAGCACTGTATCTTATGGCCAAAGAAAAAATACATCCGCTCTGGTATTCCGAATTTATTCCTGTTTTGTTTTTTGTATCCAGCATTTTTGCTGGCTTGGGGATGGTTATTTTCGAAGGCTCCATCAGTCATAAAGTTTTCTTTAAGCAAATTAGTGATGAGCATCATAAGGAACAACGAGGAATTATCCACGGTTTGGCAAAAATATGTACGGCCACATTATTTGTTTATTTCTTTTTACAACTGATTGTTTTTATTCATGGTAAGCGATGGGATTTGATAAATACGCCAATGGGTTACTGGTATCTCGTCGAAATGCTTGGTTTTGTTCTTTTACCGATGCTTTTATTCTTCTACAGTTATCGGACAAATAATATTTTAATGATTCGGTTGGCGTCTATACTTACAATGCTGGGTGTGATAATAAACAGGCTTAATGTAACGATTATCGGATTTCGTTGGGATATAGCTGTACATTATGTACCCTCCTGGATGGAAATTGTGGTAACTCTTACGGTTCTCCTTACTGAAATATGGATTTTCAGGTGGGTCATCAGGCGTATGCCTGTTCTGTGGGAATCAACAATATGGAAAAAGGATAATCCGGTATAATATTTTTTTGAATTGAATTAAAAAACACATAAAATCAATTTGACATGGACGGATATAGCTATTACAATATTTTCGACACAAAGGGAATGGAATATTTGATTGTGATTGGTTTTCTGTTGATGCTTATTCCTTTTTGGTTGATATTGAACAGAAGTGTGAAAATGGGAGAAAAATTGAATCGTCTATGGGGCGTACTATCGCCGGATGGCCTTGGAGTACCACAAGGATTGTATTTTAGCAAGAACCACACCTGGGCATATCTACAAAAGTCTGGAATTGCCAAAGTCGGATTGGATGCGCTTTTGCTACACATTACAGGAAATATTTCGCTTAAGTATTATATCAATGCAGGTGATAGTATTAAAAGGGGTGATAAATTGGCCGAAATCAGTCATAATGGAAAAACCCTGAGCATCTTTTCGCCAATTTCAGGAATAATTATCAAACCCAACAATTCTTTACAGGAGGATTTAGAAGCCTTGTACTCCGATCCATATGATAAAGGCTGGATGTTTCAAATTAAGCCTTCTCAATGGAAAATGGAAGCTCAATACTGTTATCTGGCAGAAGAGGCCAGTGCCTGGATTAAAAATGAAGTGGTACGTTATAAGGATTTTCTATTCATGAATATAAACAATTCTTCGGCAGATGTATTGCCAATTGTTATGCAGGATGGTGGTGAATTGACTGAAAGCAGTCTGTCAGAAATGCCAGATGTTTTGTGGCAGGATTTTCAGAAAGAATTTCTGAGTCTGTAGCAATTGACAATTATAAGATTCCTGCAACATCGTTTGGCCCTTGATAACGATCGTTTGTGGCCAATAAAAAGTCTTTGACCACTACTCAGCCTAAGGCCATCTGGCTGATTAAACCATTTCCCCGATTGACTTTTACCGATTTTAGGAAAATTTAAATAACCCCAGCCACTTTTTGTATTAACATCTCATAAACCCAAGAATCCCAATTACATATATACCTTATTGTCTATAAGAAAAATAGTAAAAATGAATTAAAAATCAGCGGTTTTGAGTAAATTGCGAAGAAATGCAGGCAAAAGAGACATAACATTTACTGGTATAAAAAACGATGCCCTATGATTTTCTCTAAGCAAGGATGGAGTGGTAAAATCGCCGGAAGATCATTCTTTAGAAAATATGTGAAATTTGGCCGTTCAATTTATGGAAGGGTCGTTTTGGTTATTACATTATTATCTATTTTTCTTTTTGTTTCTTTCGGAATTATCTTCAAATCGGTTAATGAACAATATTTAAATACGGTGATTGTTCAAAGTGGAAATAACGTAGGTTCATTGGTTGAGGGCGCTTTGTATCATTCTATGCTCGAAAACGATAAGGGAGCACTACAGAACACCTTGGATATTATACATACTCTGGCGGGTATAGAAGATGTAAATATGTATGATAGCCACGACAATCTGGTTTATTCGTCGTATACGGTCGATTCTGTCGGTTACATTAATGCAGATTGTAAAAGTTGTCATCACAAGCCTGAAGCCTTGTTCCCGACAAATGAAAAGGCGTATAAAATTATTACAGCAGAGAGTGAATGCAAAATGAATAATAATCCGAATGGTCAAAGACATCTGATTATTAAAACCCCCATTCTTAATTCGAAATCCTGCTATCAGAGTACATGTCATTATCATAAGGAAAGTGATAAAGTACTTGGTTCTTTGGTAATTAAAGTACCATTAAAGGTTTTGGATGCCGCGGTAAGTAAATCGTCGAGACAATTTTACATCCTGGCCATTTTAACCACATTATTGCTTGCATCATTTTTAATATTATTTACCCGGCTGAAAATCAAGAATCCATTAAATGAATTATTAAATGCCAGTTTAGCTGTTGCCGATGGTGATCTTTGTTCGAGAGTAAAGCTAAAGCCAAATCAACTCGACGATATGAGGGTGGTGGGCACGGCATTTAATGATATGCTTGATAATTTACAGACTGCCACCAATGAATTGGAAAACTGGTCGCATCAACTGGAGTATAAAGTTCAGAAAAAATCGGAAGAATTAGGAGCAGCGCAGAATGAACTGATACACATCGAGCGATTAGCTTCGCTTGGAAAGCTATCGTCATCAGTGGCTCACGAGATTAATAATCCCTTATCGGGAATACTAATTTATTCGAAATTGGTGCAAAAACTGCTGAAAAGTCCAGAAATTACAGAGGAAAAAAAGGATTTGATGCTGAAGCAATTAAAACTGATTGAAACAGAAACGAAACGCTGTGGCGATATTGTTAAAGGGCTATTAGATTTCTCGAAAAAGGATCAGGAAGACTTTGAGCCCTTCCATCTTCACGAAATACTTAAAGACACCTACGACCTGATGTCGCATTCTGTAAAAATAGCGAACATACTTTTTTTGCATGAGTTTAATGCGAAATCAGATTTGATATTCTGCAGTCCGAATCAAATAAAGCAAGCCTGTGTGGCCATTCTTATTAATGCTACGGAGGCAGTGATCGAAAATGGAGAAATAAGGATAAGTACGTACAATCCGGATGAATCGACAGTTTGTTTCGAAATAACAGATAATGGCATCGGCATATCGGCCGGGGACATACAGCATATTTTCGAACCTTTCTTTTCGACCAAACAGGCTGTTAGCGGAATTGGTCTGGGCCTGGCCATCGTGCATGGCATCGTACAGAGTCATCATGGAAAAACCAGCGTAAAATCAGAATCCGGGCAAGGGACTACCTTATCCATCAATTTGCCATTAATACAAACTTAGAATGTATTCCTATGGAAAAGAAAATTTCTATACTAATTGTTGATGATGAAGAATCGGTACGCGATTCGTTGAAAAATTGGTTTGCTGAAGATGGTTTTCGCGTCGCAATTGCTGAAAATGCACGGGTTGCTCTTTCCATTTTGGAATCGCAAGGCTTTGATATTATTCTCACCGATCTAAAAATGCCTGGCATGGATGGATTGGAATTGCTTAAACGAATAAAAACTCTGAATAAAGATTCTATAATAATCGTAATGACGGCCTTTGCAACCGTTGATACTGCCGTAAAAGCACTAAAAGAAGGAGCCTTCGATTATGTAACCAAGCCTTTTGACCCGGACGATTTATCACATCTTATCCGCAATGCCTCAAAGCAGATTGCTCTAAGTCATGAAAATGAAAGCCTGAGGCAAAAGGTTGATGCCATGGATAATGTCGAAAACCTTATTGGTAAAAGTGAGGCCTTGAAAAAGGTTCTTAGAGAAGTAGAAAGTGTGGCACCAACCAATTCGTCGGTTATTATAACCGGCGAAAGTGGTACGGGAAAGGAACTCATTGCTCGCGCCATTCATGCCAATTCTTCACGAAAATTTTATCCAATGGTCAGTGTTCATTGTGGTGCCTTAACCGAAAGTCTTTTGGAAAGCGAATTGTTCGGGCACGAGAAGGGTGCTTTTACCGGTGCTTTGTTTAACCGAAAGGGACGTTTTGAAATGGCGGATAGCGGAACGATTTTTCTGGATGAAATTGCAACCATTTCCACCAAAATGCAAATCGAATTACTCAGAGTACTTGAAACCAAAAGTTTTATGCGCGTTGGTGGAAATAAGGAGATACGTTCTGATTTTAGGGTTATTTGTGCTACCAACAGAGACCTGAAGAATATGGTCGAAAACGGAACGTTTCGCGAAGACCTTTTTTATCGCCTTAACGTGATGAATATTCATATTCCGCCTTTACGTGATCGGGTTGCCGATATTCCGCTACTTATCGATTTTTTTATCCAAAAGTACTGTTCGCTGATGAATAAACCGCTTGTTTCTATGGATTCAGCCGCATTAGAGCGTATTCTGGAATATTCATTTCCCGGAAATATACGCGAACTCGAAAATATGATAGAGCGTGCCATCGTAGTTGGAAACGGAAAAAAAATTCTACTAAAAGATTTGCCTTTCGGAAAAGATGTGATGGATAGCTCTGTTGAAAGCCTGGATGATTTCGAAAAAGCATTCATTCAACAAATTTTGAATAAATACAGTTGGAATATTTCACGCACGGCACAAGCTTTAAAAGTGGACCGTGTTACGCTGTATAACAAAATCAAAAAATACGGACTCAAGACCACAAAATAAAGAGCGTTTATTTATTACACCTTAAATTATCCGAAAAAATCATCGATTGCTTAATACTTAATGAATTCTAAGAAAATTACATTGGTATCCTTTAGAAATTTTGAAAAAACTTTTCTAAAAGAGATTTCGAAAACAGTACAGCAAGAATTCGGCGGTGATGTTTTTATAAAGGAATCGTATATCGATTTAAGTGAATGTTATGATGCCGGACGCAGGCAGTATAATGGAAATAAAATTCTGAAGGAGATTAATTCAATGATTATTCCGGGCCATAAATCGATTGGATTATTCAATGTAGATTTGTTTATCCCTATTCTTACTTTTATTTTCGGGCAGGCTCAATTAGGTGGCCTTACAGCGATTGCGTCTATTTATCGCCTTAAAAATGAATGTTATGGAATGGCGAAGGATGAAGAACTTCAGATGAATCGCTTCAAAAAAGTAATCATTCATGAGCTTGGCCATACATATGGATTAACGCATTGTCATTTGCCATCCTGCGTGATGCGTTCGGGTACTTATGTGGAAGATTTGGATCAGAAAAAACAACATTTCTGCATATTATGTCTGCAAAAATTAAAAGATGGTTAAGGGAGCTGTTCCTAAAATAGGTAGACCCAAAATGGGCAAAAAAAACACTAACAAAAAAACAAGAACGAATCCACCACAGGTGTTTAGCAAAGCGTTTAAAAGTTTGTTGGATGGGACACGTATCAGCCATTTAGCAGACGGTTTACAGAAGCATCGGATGGCAAGGCCAGAAGCTAAACAGAAATAATTCTTCTTCAATCAAATAATATTTCGTATCTTGTGAGAAATCAAGGTTTTTAGACGATACAAGAATATAATGGGTGTTCCATTTAACAAATGAAAAATTAATAAATAAATATACGGATGAAAAAAGACACTCTCGAATACCGGATGATGCAAGAAAGAAACAGACAAAAACTTGCTGATTCAAAATTATTATGCGGGTCGCTTCATGGCAAATTTCCGGTTGTTATGGATGGCGGAAAAACCACCATTTTTATTTCGGATATCAGCAAGGAAGCTGAGACCAGAGAAAAATATAAAACGATAATGAATAACCGTATCATGTTTACGGGTAGCAAACCCAAATAACACTTAAAGGATACGCATAAATCTTTCGGGGCCGTTGAATTTCAACGGTCTTTTTTGTGGGTTCAAAGTTTAAGGTTCAAAGTCTAATGTCAAAAGGAAAAAGTCAAATGTTAAATGTCAAAAGGCAAAAGCCAAAGTGTTTTTTCATTATTCATTTCTGAATTTTCCCACTCGCTCATTTTCGTAATTCGTAATTGTTGTGTCGTAATTCGTAATTGTGGCTATGTTCTAATTAATACAGCATTTTCTTTAAAAAGCTTGAACAATTCATAAGACTCTGAAGAAGCTAGTATTGAATAAAGCCAAGCTTTGATAATTGTTTTTGTTCCCGATAATTTTCCGGCATATGCATACCAGTTCAGATAGTTTTGTAAGTACTTCGAACTGACTCCTTTAAATGGCTTTAAGAATAACCT
>JAUSOY010000027.1 GCA_030656615.1 Bacteroidales bacterium
GTTTTTCAGCAAAGTATGCATTTGTAAGATTGATGAAAATTGCAGACGATTATTTAAGTCAACAAATATATTCATCCAAATTACTGAACAGAAACTTGATTTGGGTTAAAAGTGTAGCTTGAGTTTTTCAGCAGACCCTAATTAAAAAAATTATGGCAATTTTTGACACATATAAATGGAACTCCTGGGGAGCGGATCAACGCTCAGCCTGGACAAATATGGCTCTTGATGAGTCCTTTTCCGGTGCATTTGCAGACCCATCCGCAGAATTTAAGAAACGAGTTGAAGAAATTTCCGGATTAGATTCGGTAACTTTTTTTACTCAACACAGTTGGGTATATGAACGATTTAAAAAAAAGAGGGACTCCTATTCGATCGTAAATAAGGCCCTCAATGCTTCAAGTTCAAATTCAAGTAATACAGAAAACGATCAAGAATCCAGCTTCATGGGATATCCTAAAAATACTATTGCTTTTGGAGTGGTAGTTGTCGGTGTTTTACTGATGCTATTTGCAGTCTCTGCAAAACCTTGATTTAATTTTTCCATGACTCGAAAGGCACAGGAAAACCCTGTGCCTTTTTTATATGTCATTCAGTTTGTTTATAGCAGCTATTTTAGTGTTGGGCAATATTTTAGCATAAATTTGGGTTGTTTTTAATTCAGTATGGCCTAACAGGTCAGCAATTACAGAGATACTCGCACCAAGGTTCAATAAAACTGTAGCACAAGTATGCCTGGCAACATGGAAGGTTAGTGTTTTATTAATTCCTGAAATTTCCTGTATTTCTTTCAAATATCTGTTTACAACTTGATTGGTTGGAACCTTGAATATTAATACTTCAGAAATTGGGGGAACCGGTCCTAATAAACTTTGGGCGAAGTCAGATAGTGGAATTGAAAGTGGAATTGGTTTCGTTCGTGAAGTTTTTTGACAGTTGAACTTTATAGAATAGCTTGCCGGGTTCTGGTTTGAATTTATTATAAGATGTTTGAATCTTAACCCTTTAATATCGGAATGCCTAATCCCTGTATGACAGCTAAATAAAAAACAAGTAAGTACATTTTTTATTCTTGGCTTTAATTGGCCAGAGCTGTACAATTCTTGTAAATGTCGAAGTTCCTCCAGATCTAAAAAAGCCCGATCTCCCTTTATTGCTTTAATTTTCCAATTATCAAAGGGATTGTTTTTAACAAAACCGTTCTTTCTTGCATCATACCATACTGTTTTAATAAACTTAAAAGCTTTCTGTATGCTGTTTTCTGAATTATTAGAAACATTAATTAAATGACGTCTATAGTTTTCGAAGAAATCGATATCAATGTTTTCAAAAGATATTTTATTCTGAAACCCATAAAGCTTGTTTATGTCTGTTTTGTAAGTCCGTATAGTGTTGGGTGCAAAGTTGTTATTACTGCAATGATCCACAAATCTAATAGCGTAATCCAGAAATGAATTTTCAGAACTAGATTTATTGTTGAACAGTTGGCCAAATCGTTCAATATCAATATCAATTTCTTTTTGAAAACAGTCTATTTTTATTTGACCGGCTTTGTTTTCATAGTTAGTAAGAATAGTATTAAACTCGTAGTGTCTGGGATGGTTTTTTTTCACCCTTTGTTTGTTTGGATCCCATTGGTCCGGGTGAACGTCCACAGAACAAGAAAAATATTTGCTTTTACGGTTTATTGTAACCTGAAGGTAAATAGGAAAAGTTCCGTTTAGTTTTTGTGCGTTCTTTCTTAAAAAGAGTTTATAAGATATTTTTAGCATGGAACAATTGTTGAATGATTGTTGAACAATATTGCATAAAAGTATCAAAAAAAACTTATAAAGATTAGGCTTATGTAATAAAAAATGAAGGAATTGCGTTTTATTTTGCAATTCCTTCATGTGCTCAGTAGTCCGTAGGGGAATCGAACCCCTGTTACCAGGATGAAAACCTGGCGTCCTAACCCCTAGACGAACGGACCTAGGTGATTGAGGCTGCAAAAGTAGAAAAAAATCCATTCCACCAAAACTTTTTTGAAAAAATTAATAATATTTTTGTGTTGCCCGATTGGAAATAGTAATCGGCTAAATCCAAAATAGTAATTTCAAGTCCAAAATATGGATTATTTCAATAGCATCTATTTATTAATCAATTGTAATTATCAGTAAAAGAGATACATATAAATTCAATATAGTATTGCACGATAGTTGATATTTTTTTTGGTACAGGATCTGTCATGATTAATGTTATTAAATCAACATCGTATGAAGTATTTTTCTTCTCAACTTAATTCTTCACTTTCTTTTCAGAAAGGGGAAACCAATAAGAGTGATGAATTAGTCAGGATTATTAATCATTTTTATTCCGTTCTTATCAGCTCCCTGACCCTGCGGATTTTCGGTATCATAGCAATACTGCTTCTTGCGTTGGGAACATTTGCCCAATCTGGCCGGATGGCAATTTATAATATTTGCCTTCGTAATGGAGAAACAAATATGGAGAATCTTGCATCTTCCATCCATCTGGCTGAAGCTGCCGGGATTCCCTATATACTCACAACCAATGCTACCCAGGCATACACGGCTCCCGTGGTACTTCTCACTTCTTCATTGCTTGAAACAACCTTCACAGCCTCTGAATTGGTGCAACTGAAAAACTACGTGGCTCAGGGAGGTGTTCTTATCGCTCCATTTGTAAAAAACGCGGAAGTATTTGATATTTTCGGAATTAGTAAATCGAAATGGTTAAATACCCGATATCGCATGCTATTTGATAATCCTTTGCAATATCCTGAACTGAAATATATTGACGATAGCATGGAACTTGAAGTCAGTCTGGCACGTCTGACCTATTATAAATCGATTTACACCCGGGGATATACGCCAAATGGTTGCCAGACCCTTGCACGATTTGATGATAATACCGCTGCTCTGACAAAGTATTCATATCAGGCTGGTAAAACATACGCCTTCGGCGTCGACTGGATAGACGTTATTCTTCGTAATCAGATGAACAAGGATTATAATGCGCATCGTACGTATAGCAATGGTTTTGAACCTACATCCGATGTCTTTATTCTTCTGGTGAAAGAGATATACAATCAGGCAGTGCCTTATGCCGTAACCAAACATTCCATTCCCGGCAGTGCATCGTCTGTTCTGATGATTACACACGATGTAGATAGCCGTACCGGAATGGATACCATGCATTTCTTCAGCGACTGGGAATTTACCCAGGGTATCAGTGCACATTATTTTGTTACCACGCATTATTTTTCGGATGCATTAATGAGTCCGTATTATAATACCAATTCCATTCTGAAAATTATTGATGTTAAAAACAAGGGACATAAAATTGGTAGTCATTCGGTAGGACATTTTCCTGATTTTGCTTCTTCATCCGGTTTTCCAACCGGCACTCCGGGAAATGTCAGAGCAACGTATAAACCTGCATATCACAATGGTTTTACTACCGGAGGAACAGTATTTGGTGAGCTGGAAGTGTCGCGCGATTTATTGAACTCGGATTGTGGTGCTGGTGTCCGGACATTCAGGGCGGGTCATCTGGCTTTTAATAACAAACTTGCGTATGTTTTACAATCTCTGATGTATTCCTTTAATTCCACCCATAGTGCCAATGATGTATTGACGAATTTCCCTTTCAGGCAACGGACGAACAGGTCATTCAGCGGCGTTCCTGTAAATGTTTATGAAATTCCGATGACGATTTCGGATGTTTTTAAAGGCGATCCCATTTCCGTTTCTAATTTCCCTGAAAAGGTGGCGATCTGGAATGATGTGATTGAAAGGAATATGGCCAATTATGCACCCACCGTATTGTTGATTCACCCCAACCGTCAGTGGAAACTCATCGCGGAACAAATGCTGGTGGCTCAACTTTCACCGGAAGTCACATTAATGAATTTTGAAGAGTATGGTGATTTCTGGCTCGAACGCCGTGATTTGGATTATTCTTTCCAGTTTTATCAGGATACCCTGAGGATTCAGCTATTGAGTTTGACCTTGCCTGCCTCGGATGTTCGGCTGGTAATTCATAATGGCGCCAGTCTGAATGCTGTTAAGGTGGTGGATATCAATGGCAATGCCGTGGCATTTAGTACTCAGAACTGGAATGTTCAGGATTTAATACTGCGCTTCGGTAGCGGTATTCTGAAATTCGAACAGAGTACAAATATTAATACTATTATCGACGAGCGTGGATTCAGTCTGTTTCCGAATCCGGCCAGCGATATCACGAATCTGGTGTATAAATTACAACAGGAAGAGCAAGTACAGGTTCAGCTAAGCGATATATCCGGTAAAATCTTGTGGAGTCGCGATGTAAAAGCCAGTGCTGGTCAGGGTCTTGTGCGCATACCCGTATGGCAATTGACCCAGGGCATGTATATGGTCCATTTTAAAACCAATACAATTAACAAGACCTTCAAGCTTATAAGGGAATAAGAATTCCTGACTTACTACAAGGCGCGCGGCAGGAAAATTCCGGTTTATCCGTAATTTCCTTGCCGCGCGCCTTTTTATTATAAACCATCCTCAGGATCTTAACGGGAGTCATCATCAATGGATACTCCTTCCGCAGATTATTCAAGGGTTATGCAATTTTTCTATCAGCGTTATAATATATTTTCTTCTGGTTTGAGTGGTTCAACATGTATGCTTACTTCTGTCCCTGGCAGCTTTGCTTCAATTTCGCCTTCCATCATATCACACAGCCGGTGCGATTCGGTAACGGTCCAATGCCCCGGAACTTCAAGATGAAATTCTACATAACGAATGCTTCCGGCTTTTCGGGTTCGTAATCGATGAAAATCAATAGGCCCATCCAGATATTTTCCAATGATACTTTGAATGAAATTCACTTCCTCTATGCTAAGTCCAGCATCGGTAAGCGGATGAAATGCTTTATTCAACAAAACATAGGATTCTTTTAATATCAAAAGAGCTACAAAAATTGCTATCAGCGGATCAAGGATCAGAAATCCGGTAAGTTTAATAAGTAAGAGTCCTACAGCTACTCCCATCGAAGTAAGTACATCGGTCTTAAGGTGCAGGGCATCAGCTTCGAGTGCAATGCTGTCGGTTAAATGAGCAATTTTATATAAATGGCGCGATACGAAATAATTAACAATTGATGATATAAACATCACGCCCACACCGATTTCGAGATGGCTGAGATCTTCGGATGGATTATAAAGCTTATGAATGGCTTCATAAACAATCCAGATGGCGGCAATAACGATGAGTAGTGCCTCAATCACACCACTTACATTTTCGAACTTTGCATGGCCATACGGATGATTTTTATCGGGTGGCTGAGCACTCAGGCGCACACTAAACCAGGCGATGAGGGCTGCCACCAGATCAAGGCCCGAATGAATGGCTTCGGAAAGAATACTTACTGAACCACTTAATACTCCGGCGATAAGTTTCAGAATTATCAGGCTGCTGTTGCTGATAACCGAAAGACGGGCTGCATTGCTTTTTAAAGGGGCATGTTGATTCATGGGTCAAAGATAAATACCCTTATTTTTTGCACAAAAGTGATAGGGGTTAAGTTATTACCAAATTATTACCGATGCAGCAATGATATATTTTGAACACCCGACCCCGGAAAGATGTTTACTAGTTTCATAGCCATTGGCTAATTTTGTAAATTCGCACGAAAGAAATCAATACGAATCACACGATGAATTATGATCTTATAGTTATAGGAAGTGGTCCCGGGGGATATGTTGCTGCCATCCGGGCGTCACAGTTGGGTCTTAAAACGGCCGTTGTCGAAAAATCAGAATTGGGAGGCATTTGCCTCAATTGGGGTTGTATCCCTACCAAAGCCTTGTTAAAAAGCGCTCAGGTATTTCAATATGTTACACATGCTGCCAGCTATGGTGTAAAAGTGGGAGGGGAAATCAGCCCCGACTTCGATGCCATGGTAAAACGCAGCCGTGATGTAGCTGCCGGAATGAGTTCGGGAATCCAATACCTGTTTAAGAAAAATAAAATTGACCATATTCAGGGTTTTGGGAAAGTGAAACCCGGTAAAATAGTTGAAGTAACGGATGTCGAAGGAAATAAATTCGATTATCAGGCTACGCATATTATTCTGGCAACGGGAGCGCGCTCAAAAGAACTTCCGAATCTGAAACAGGATGGAGTAAAAATTATTGGCTATCGCGAAGCCATGACATTGCCAAAACAACCTAAATCGATGGTGGTGGTGGGCTCCGGCGCTATCGGTTCTGAATTCGCTCATTTTTATAATGCCATAGGAACCAAGGTAAGTTTGGTGGAATTTCTTCCAAATATTGTTCCGGTAGAGGATGAAGAGGTATCAAAGCAACTCGATCGTTCTTTCCGGAAGGCCGGAATTAAGGTGATGACTTCTTCCTCCGTTGAACGTGTGGATACTTCCGGCGATTTATGCAAGGTTTACATCAGTACAAAAAAAGGTGAGGAAATGATAGAGGCTGAAATCGTTTTATCAGCCGTTGGAGTTAGTACCAATCTGGAAGGCATTGGCCTGGAAGAAACGGGTATTAATCACGAAAAGGGTAAAATTGCTGTAGACGAATTTTACAGAACCAATGTGGATGGATATTATGCCATTGGAGATATCGTTCATGGACCTGCCTTGGCACATGTGGCTTCACATGAAGGAATCATTTGTGTTGAAAATATTTGTGGTCATAATCCTGTGCCAATGAACTACAATAATATTCCTGCTTGTACATACACTACTCCAGAGATTGCTTCTGTTGGAATGACGGAAAAGGCCGCCAGAGAATCGGGAAGAGAAATAAAAATCGGGAAGTTTCCTTTCACGGCCTCCGGTAAAGCCAGCGCTGCAGGTGCTAAGGATGGATTCGTTAAAGTAATAATTGATGCTCAGTATGGCGAAATATTGGGCGCACATATGATAGGCGAAAATGTAACCGAAATGATTGCCGAAATTGTTGTTGCCCGTAAACTCGAAAGTACAGGTCGCGAAATCATTGATTCCGTTCATCCGCATCCCACATTATCAGAAGCAGTCATGGAAGCCATGGCCGCCGCCTATGGTGAAGTCATTCACTTGTAGTAAGCGGGAAGGCTAGGTTCTATAGACACTTCACTGCGTTCAGTGAGACAGTTCAGTGTGACAATTCAGCATTGGCGTTGGCTAAAACAGGTATTAGCTTTTAGAATTGTCGAAAGTCGAAAGTCAAAAGGTCGAAAGTCGTTTAGAACTCAGACACTTCGTTGCGCTCAGTGTGATAATGCAGGCACTTCGACCTTCGACATTAGACCTTCTATTTTGGACCAAAAGAAAAAAGTCGCATTTATATATCAAATAGCTCTACCTTCATAGCGAACTTATAAGGGCGTTTCGGAGTTTATCCCGCACTGCGGGATTACTTTCTTTTTGCCCGCAGGGAAAAGAAAGTAAGACATCGGCACTTCAGGCACTTCGCATCGTTCAGTGTGACAATGCAGCCACTTCACTGCGTTCAGTGTGACAGCGTGTTTTTATCTGTGTTCATCTGTGTTTTCATCAGTGTTATCTGTGGGCCTGCATTTTCTCAACTTCTCAACTTCTCCCTC
Source organism: Bacteroidales bacterium (assembly GCA_030656615.1). GTDB lineage: Bacteria > Bacteroidota > Bacteroidia > Bacteroidales > TTA-H9 > JAUSOY01. Next base: position 7,593 of record JAUSOY010000027.1, read on the forward strand.
TCTCATCTTCTCCCATTCTCTTTCGTAATTAGTCATTGATAATTCGTAATTTCACAAATTCGGCTGCTAATACTTCATTATTCATTATTCACTATTCCATGAAAACACTCTACATCATCCGCCACGCAAAGTCTTCCTGGGATTTTCCCGATATTTCGGACGATCAGCGCCCCTTGATCGAAAAGGGAAAAAACAGAACCCGAAAAGTACTGGATCACCTCGCATCAATCGATACACCTTGTCCGGATTGTATGATGAGCAGTCATGCCATCAGAGCGCTCGAAACTGCCCGAATCTTTGCGGATACACTGAATTATCCTCCGGATAAAATAATCATTAGTAAAAAGATATACCATGGCCCGGCCGAACATCTTTTTGATCAGTTTTATGGCCTTGATGATGCCATAGAAACGGTGATGATATTTGGCCATAATCCCACCCTTACGGCCTTTGCGAATTTTTTTGGAAACAAAGCCATCGAGTGGATCCCTACTAGTGGAGTGGTTTGTGTGAATCTTGATACGAATCGATGGACCGATATGAATCTTTGTACCTCCCGCATTCTTTTTTATATCACCCCCAAAAGCCTATAGATAAAACACTAATGGCTTTTTTTAAGTAATTTTACGGTTTTTCGTAAAGGATGGCATGCATGACAGATCATAGTAAATATATCAATCGCGAAATTAGTTGGTTGCATTTCAATGAACGTGTATTACAGGAGGCGATGGATCCGGGAACGCCATTATTGGAAAGACTTAAATTTCTCGGAATTTATTCCAATAATCGCGATGAATTCTTTCGGGTGAGGGTTGGGACCATCAATCGGCTGCAATTCATCCGCCATAAACTACAGTATAAGATCGATTTTGATCCCAGAGCCATACTGAATCAGATTCACGAAACGGTATTGGATCAGGAAGCGAAGTTCAATCTTGCCTTTCGAAACATTGTCCAGGATCTTAAACTTCAGAATATTGTCCTGATTAACGAAACTCAGCTCAGCCATAAACAGGGCGATTTCGTTAAAACCTACTTTAACCAGCACATCCGTTCTTTTGTGTTTCCCATTATGCTTAACAGTGTAAAGAACCTGACCTTTCTTAAAGATCAGTCACTGTATCTGGCGGTTCAATTGATCGACAGCAATGCTATCCTTAAAGAAAAGCATGCCATCGTTAAGGTTCCTACCACCCGAAATTCACGTTTTCTAATTCTTCCCGAAGAGGGTGATAAAACCTTTTTTATCTTTTTAGATGATGTGATACGATACTGTCTTGGTGAAATTTTCTCCATTCTGGGCTACGATACCTATAATGCTTATACCGTAAAATTTACCCGCGATGCCGAGCTGGATATCGATAATGATGTATCCAAGAGTTTTCTTGAACTGATGAGTGAGGGTGTTAAAAAGCGCAAAGTTGGTGTACCCGTCCGCTTTGTATATGATGCTGAGATACCCCCCGTCCTGCTGGATAAATTAATGAAAAAATTGCGGATTACGGAAGGCGACAGCCTGAGAGGGGGTAGTCGTTATCATAATTTCAAGGATTTTATGCATTTTCCCCGCTTCAATAACAGCGATTTATTTTACAAGCCTTTTCCACCTGTCCCTCATCCCGACCTGCCTCTGAATAAAAGCATCATTGCAGCCATCCGCGAAAGAGACCTTATGCTTCATTTTCCGTACCAGTCGTTTCAATATATTATTGATTTGCTTCGCGAAGCGAGTATTGATCCACAGGTGAAAGAGATTAAAATGACCTTCTACCGGGCAGCACAGGATTCAAGCGTGATTAATGCGCTGATTAATGCATCACGAAACGGAAAAATGGTAACCGTTTTTCTGGAATTGCAGGCCCGTTTTGATGAAGAAGCCAATATTTACTGGACGAATCGGCTTCAGGAAGAGGGCGTGAAAATAATACAGACCATTCCTGGCTTTAAGGTGCATTGTAAATTATTACTGATACGTCGTAGAGAAGCGGATGATACCGAACTGCTCTATGCCAATATAAGCACTGGAAATTACAACGAGCATACAGCCACCGTCTATTCAGATGATAGCCTGCTGACCTGTCATCCGGGCATTACAAACGATGTTGACAAAGTGTTCAGATTGTTTGAAAGTCGTTATATCCCGCCTAAATTCAAGGAATTGATCGTAGCACCTTTTTGTATTCGGGATCATATTATGGAAATGCTTGATAACGAAATTCGTGCGGCACAATCAGGAAAAGAAGCCTGGGCCATTATTAAGATTAACAGCATCGTGGATACCCGTGTAGCCGATAAGCTTTACGAAGCCAGTGCTGCCGGTGTAAAAATCCGGATGATTGTCAGGGGAATCTGTATTTTAAAGGGTGGCGTTCCCGGACTCTCCGAAAATATTGAAATCAGCAGCATCATCGATCGTTTTCTTGAACACTCGCGTATCTATGTCTTTTGTAATAAAGGACGTAATAAATTCTATATTGGATCGGCTGATTGGATGCAACGTAATTTCGACCACCGTATTGAAGTGTTATGCCCCGTGTACGATAAAAACATTCAGAAGGAACTGATGACGCTGTTACGCTATGAAATATATGACAATACAAAATCCCGGGATTTGAGCTGGGGGAAAATCAATTCATATAAATCCAATCCCGTGCGTGAACCCATTCGTTCACAGTTTAATAAATATCAGTATTTTACGGAATTGGCCATTAAATCGAGGAAAAACAACGAAAAAGCGAAAGCAGCGAAATGATTACCTTTGCAGCCCGTAAAAATTACCGGACATGATATTGTTTGAAGAAGCTCTGCGTCTTGTTGAATCCTCTGCCATTCGGCTCCCTGCAATTAAAGTTCCCCTTAATGAAGCATGTGGTCATGTGCTTGCCGCTGATGTTTTTTCTGATATGGAAATGCCTCCCTTTGATAAAGCGGCCGTAGATGGCTTTGCATGCCGTCGTGCCGATTTAGGTCTCTTCCTGACGGTTACAGAAACGATAGCTGCCGGAAAATGGCCTGAAATGGACGTTAAAGAAGAGGAGTGCGCCCGTATTATGACCGGAGCACCAGTACCCCAGGGTGCCGATTGTGTTTTTATGGTAGAAGATTCTGAAACAGCTATCGACGGACGTGTGCGGTTTACAGCCAGTCGCACATCCAATAATATTGCCTTTAAGTCGGAAGATATTCGTGAGGGAGATAAGGTTCTCGATAAAAATACACTGCTTAAGCCGCAGCATATCGCTATTCTTGCTTCCGTAGGGCAGCATAATCCAGAAGTCATCCGTAAACCGGTTGTTGGAATTATCAGTACCGGTGACGAATTGGTAGAGCCGGATATTATTCCGGGACCTTCACAAATACGAAACAGCAACGCCTGGCAGTTGATAGCACAGGTTCAAAGTGCCGGTGCTATTGCTCTGTATGCCGGTATTGCTGCTGATACACCGGAGTCTACCCGCGAGATCATCGAAAGTGTAATGAATCAGTCAGATATCATTATTCTCACTGGTGGTGTTTCTATGGGAGAATTTGATTTTGTACCAGCGGTTCTTTTCGAAAACGGAATCGAAATTCTTTTTAAAAGTATAGCTGTACAACCCGGTAGACCAACCGTCTTTGGACGCCGCCAGGATACGTATTTTTTCGGACTTCCCGGAAATCCTGTTTCGGCCTTTGTCCAGTTCGAATTATTGGTGCGTCCTCTCATTCATCTTTTGCAGGGAAGCGATTATTCGCCCTCGGGTTTTAATCTTCCTCTGGGCAAAGAAATTAAACGAAAAAAAGCAGTCAGGAAATCGTTTATTCCGGTTAATATTCGGAATGGCAAGGTATTTCCTGTTGATTATCACGGCTCAGCCCACATCCATTCCTACGTTCATGCCGATGGTATTGTTGCTGTAGAAATGGGGCAGAGCATCATCGAAGAAGGAACAATTATTCATGTACGATCCATATAAAAGAAGTATAAACTATCTCCGCATATCGGTAACCGACCGTTGTAACCTGCGTTGTACCTATTGTATGCCTGAGGATGGTATTCCGATGCTGCCACATTCTCAGATTCTGAGCTTTGAAGAAATCATGGAAGTGGCCCAAACGGCCGTTTCTATGGGCATTACGAAGATACGCTTAACTGGCGGAGAACCGCTGGTTCGTAAAGGCATTGTAGAATTGGTCCGTATGCTTGCCGGTATACATGGACTGGAAGACCTTTCCCTGACTACCAACGCGGTTTTACTGGCCGGTATGGCCGAAGACTTAGCTGAAGCGGGTCTGAAGCGGGTAAATATCAGTCTTGATACCGTGGATGAGGATCGCTTTATTGCATTAACACGAACCGGAAACTTGCAGGTAGTCCTTAAAGGCATTGATGCGGCCATTGCTGCCGGATTTTCACCCATTAAAATTAATTGTGTGGTAAAGGAGTCTCCTGAAGAACCGGATGCCGCAGGTGTGAAAGCGTTTTGCATTGCCAAAGGTTTGCAGATACGGTATATCCACCAGATGGATCTGAAACATGGTCATTTTAGTGTAGTGGAAGGAGGCGAAGGAGGGAATTGTACCATTTGTAACCGGCTTCGGCTTACGGCCAATGGTAAAATAAAACCCTGCCTCTTTAACGATCTCGAATACGATGTGCGCAGTTTGGGAGCTGCCGGGGCTCTCCGCTCTGCCATCGACAATAAACCAGCCTGTGGCTCAGTTAATAATATCAATCATTTTAGTAATATAGGAGGCTGAAAATGCAATGGATACTTTTGGCTTTAGGGGGTGCTTCAGGAACCCTGCTTCGTTATAGCGTTTCAGGATTGGCATCGGGATGGCATAGTGGCCATTTTCCGATGGGAACTTTTGTAGTTAACATCATCGGTTCATTTCTTATTGGCTTTGCTTTCGGAATGAGTGAACAATGGCCTGGTAAAAACAGTCTGAAACTTTTTGTATTCACAGGATTATTGGGCGGTTTTACAACTTTTTCGGCCTTTTCACTGGAGTGCATCCAATTGATAAAATCAGAACAGGTTCCGATGGCTATATTATACGCAGGACTTTCTAATATGCTGGGAATTGCCTTTGCTTTTGCGGGATATTTTGGAAGTCGTTTTATGTTGAAATTGAACGGCCTGAGTGCCTGAAACGCTATATCATGCATACCATAGAGCCCTTTTACCTCTGGCAGAGTTTGTACGACTCGTATAAGGATCGGAATTCGCCCTTTTATGGGATACGCCATCGCCACGATTTGTGCCGTAATACCATTTATAATTATTACATTCACCCCGATTGGGACGAATTTGGTTCCTCAACGCTCTATCTTAAAGTACTTTATGTTTCATATACCGAAAGCTATTGTGTAATAGAACTCTTTGGCGAATGGAACGATATTTTACATAACGATATCATGTATCTTAAACGAAATATTGTGGATGTGATGATGAGCCAGGGAATACAGAAATTCATACTCATAGGAGAAAATATTCTCGATTTTCATAGAGATGTACGCGATTATTACGAAGAATGGTTTGATGAACTGGAGGATGGATGGATAGCCGCACTAAACTTTCGTGAGCATGTACTCCATGAGTTTAAGCAGGCCCGCCTTGATAATTATATCGTTTTTGGCGGCCGTTTTAATGAAATTCCGTGGCGAACACAAAAACCAAAGGTACTATTCGGGCTAATCGACGAAATGATGAGAAAATATCTAAATCCATAAACAAATGAAGCATCTTGCAATAACGGTAAGGGGCAGGGTACAGGGGGTGGGTTTCAGATACTATGCCAAGGCCAAAGCCAGGGATTATGGCGTCAGAGGTTTCGTGAAAAACGAGGCAAATGCGTCGGTATACATTGAAGCAGAAGGAAGTGATGATGCCATGGAGGCTTTTATTTTATGGCTGAAAAAGGGTCCCCCTTTAGCCCGGGTCGATCAGATAAGTGCCTATGAAATTCCTGAACAAAATTTTGAAGATTTTGTAATTCGATAATAATCGTATATTTATTGCTGAAATGATCGAATGGCCAGCACATGATTAAACATCTAAATATTACGATTCATACTGAGAATTCTACGCCCGGTTATCGCTTTGCTGTTATGGAAAAAGCGTATAAATTAGGAATTTCTGGGTATATCCGCAGGAAAAAAAGCGGAGGTTTTTATATCGAAGCAGAAGGCGAAGATGAAAATGTGGAATTATTCTCTGTTTGGTGCAAAAAAGGTCCTCTGGGTTGTACGGTTCTTAAATTCCAGGCTGAGGAAGGGCAATTGAAAAATCATACAGGTTTCGATATTAAGAATTCCTGATTCCTTCGTTACATAAACTCATAAAAACACCTTTATCGATCGGAAAGCTTATCTGATCAACAAGTTCTTTTTGCAATTTAAGCCATCGGAACGATTGAGCACCCTCCCGATCTTCTCCGTATTCAAAGGCATTTTCGGATATTTCGAATACCGGTTCCATTGCCAACTCCATCAAATAATATATACTGACCAGTTGTGCCCGCGGTTTTACAAGCATGGTAGGCTGAAAATAGTCTGTCGTGTAAAAATGCCTGCCAACAATTACATCCTGCCCCATCTCTTCCATGCATTCGCGTTTCAGGCATTCCAGCGTGCCTTCACCGGGTTCCATTCCCCCACCCGGAAATTTACTCATGCGGGTGCCCATTTGAAATTCATCGCTGATAAGAACAGCTCCGTCTTTTATAAGGAGACCATATACACGTATCGTAAAATTTAAAACATCCATAGATTATAGTTTTGTAGCCCTTACAAATTCTCTCTTTCCCGGAGGACCCGGTATTTTTTCTATTCGGAAGCCGGCCGTCTTTAAAGCCCTTTTTACACTTCCTTTGGAGCTAAAAGTCAGCAGTCGGGCCGATGTGCGCATAGCTTTTGCGATATCCGTAAATATTTCAGGAGTCCACAATTCCGGCTGCGCCTGAGGGCCAAAGGCATCAAAATACACCAGATCGAAATATTGCTCCGGTAAATTCATTTCTTCCAGCGGAACAGCATGTTTTTGAAGAATAAAATCTGGACGGATAATCCGGTCCTGCATATCCCAGGGCGTTTTGTGAAGCGCATTGAATTCGATGGAAGCCTCAGTATCCTCTCCGAAAGCTCCATAATTCAGTTGCTGCCATTCCTTCAGTTCAAGAGGAAAGGGCTCGCAGCAGATATAATGTATCTGTAGGTCTTTTGGTTTATAGAGAATGCTTTGGAGTGCATTCAGGCCCGTGCCAAAACCCACTTCAAGAATGTTGAGCGTTTTAGTGGCTTCCGAAGATGCCAGCAAACCCGCTCCAATGTATATATGCCTCGATTCCTGCCAGGCTCCCCGGGTAGAATGGTAATGTTCGTCCAGCGATGGCACATACATGGTATGTGAACCGTCCTCACTGATGATTATTTTTCGTCCGGATTGATTGTCCATCCCGCAAAAGTAGTGAATAGCATGGGTCAATGGTTTATTGTCGATTGATAATTGATTATTGACTATTGATTATTGGAGGCATTTCGGCAGTGTGTCTTGTCCTGAAATAGGTTTACACAAATAGTGTAAATTTATTCCGCACAAAGATTATGAACAAAAAAAGGACAGACGTTAGTAAAGAGGTAGTCGTAGCCGAGTATCTAACCGGAACTATCAGTTACCGTGGCTTAGAA
>JAUSOY010000001.1 GCA_030656615.1 Bacteroidales bacterium
TAACAAATTTGGGCAAGATATAAACACCTGATCGCTGCGTAAGCGTTATCGAATATTTTTTCGAAGTAAAAAATTCTTCACGCATTGAAAAAAATTATCAGAAATCATGAAATGAAGGACTTTATGGACAGACACTATTTAAATGTTGAATTTCTGGCGCACGGACTATTTTTTATAAAACTCACGGGTAAGGATAAAGTTATCATCAAAAAGTTTAATAAAATAAATTAGATCGTATGATCTTGTCAGCTTGAGAATCATCGGTAAGTCTAAAGTCTTTATAAATCGGATTACTACATTTATTGGTTCTGGTGAAAAACAAATCACACCGAATCATACTTCTTCCTTCCAAATTTCCCTGAAGAAATTAGCTTAATCATCCTTCACCGCACAGCATATAAAGTTTGGAAATGGAAACCGTTTTCAGGGTCTTGGGATTATTCCGGATGTTGTGGTTAACCGGAGCATCGAAGGCGTGGTGAATAAGAAAGATGAAATTCTTGCGAAAGCAATTGAATTGTTATCAAAATAGAAATTATAAATTAGCGGTAATTTATGTTATTCCAATTGGAGGCGTCATTAAAACAATCTTTTTTTGGCGACGACGATTTGTGTTTTAATTCATCAGATAGAAAATAATGAATTTAGCTGATTCGAAAATACCTTCTCACGGCTAAGGCTTGAAATGTTATATGATAAAATCAAAAATCTATGAATAAGATCGTAAAAAGAACGCTGATCGGTAGCGGTATTCTGATTCTGTTGATTGGCATTTTCTTCGTTGGATATATGCTTAAGGCGAAATCAGAAATAAAAAAAATGGTAACGATAGAAACCGGTGAATTGGCTCCGAATGTTTTCGCCATAAAGGATTCATTTGTAAATATGTTTTTGATAAAAGACAGCTTAGGATATATTGCTATTGATGCGGGTAATGATATTGATGTTGTATCGGAAGAATTGAAAAAGCTGAATATTAACCCGGAAGAGATTTTGGCTGTTTTTCTCACCCATACCGATGGTGATCATGTGGCTTCTTTACCCTTGTTTAAGAATGCCGATGTTATCATTTCACAGCAGGAAGAAGATATGATTAATGGGAAAAAACAGCGGTTTTTATTGTGGGGAAATAGCATTGGAGGTCGCGAATACAGAAAAATGGAAGATGGACAGAGTCTTCGGTTCGGAAGTACTTCTGTTAAAGGAATTCTTGTTCCTGGCCATTCACCGGGCTCCATGTGCTATCAGGTAAACGAAATATATCTTTTTACCGGAGATGTTATGAGCCTGGAAGCAGGTAAAATGGCTGCTTTCAGTTCATTTTTTAATATGAATACAAAGATGGCACTTCAGTCTATGAAAACGCTGACTAAAATCCCGGGAGTGAAATATATTTTTACCGCTCATAATGGTTATAGTGATGATTATCAGAAAGCTGTAAATGACTGGAGTTATCATTAAGATTTCTGAGAATAAGGGGTTTCTATCGTTATTAAAATATTCAATCAACCGAATTTAAATTTCTTTTACATGCAATTTTTTGAAAGAGTGTTCAACGAGTCCGATATCATTCTTACGGAGGGTGCTTTTGTAGAACGCCTGAAATCCGAATATAAGCTCCCCTTGGATGAAGATTTGAATCATGCCGGACTGTTATATTCTCATCCGGAAACACTGGAATCGCTTTACCGGCAATACATCGATGTGGGACAAAAGCATTTGTTGCCTCTTATGCTGATGACACCTACCCGGAAATTAAATGCTGAATCGCACAAGCGATCCAAGTACCACCAAAAGGATATTGTTGCGGATAGTTGTTCGTTTTTGAATACCATCCGGGATAGCTATGGGTCTTATTCTCAAAAAATTATGCTCGGAGGATTCATGGGCTGTAAAGGCGATGCCTATAGCAGCAAGGATGCCTTGGGAACAGAAGAAGCACGAAAATTCCATCAATTTCAGTGCCATCAATTTCAGAAACAATCGGTCGATTTTCTTTTTGCTGGAATTATGCCCGAAATTCATGAGGCTACCGGAATGGCTCTGGCAATGGCTGAAACAGGCATCCCCTATATTATTAGTTTTATGATTAGGAAGGATGGATGTTTATTGGATGGAACATCCATTAGTGATGCCATTGCTTTGATAGACGATGCAGTAGAAACCCCTCCGGTATGTTATATGACCAATTGCGTTCATCCGGCCAACCTCAGGCAGGCACTCCAGAGTGATAGAAATTATAACCGGCCTGAACTTAAGCGTTTTAAAGGAATACAGGCCAACGCATCGGCTTTAAGCCCGGAGGAATTGAATAATTGTGGCATATTAAAACAGGACGATTTTGGTGCTATGATTAACGAGATGCAGAATTTATACGACACTTATAAGCTTAAAATTTTCGGCGGTTGTTGCGGAACAAATGATGTTTTTTTAAATGATTTAGCATCAGTGTTGGAAAATAATCGTTAAATCGGACTCAATGAGATGAATAAACTCATAAAATTGATATAGTTTTAGTTTAATATCGCATTAAAACCCTGAAAAAATGGCGCTTGATATTCTTCAATCAGTAGAAATCATCGAAACGATGGAAAATTATATCGAAAGCATTCGTCCGCATGAATCTATCCGGCACAATTTGGATATTGCCTATAAAATAGAAAACCAGAGTATTATCATTTATGAAATTCGACCATTATATTTGAAACCGGGAAAATATATTGACTCTCGGGTAGCAAAAACCACCTACGTTCACACACAAAAAGTTTGGAAGATTTATTGGTTGAGGGCCAGTGGAAAATGGGAAAGTTACACGCCGGTTCCGGAAGTGAAAACTTTAAATGAATTTCTTGAAGTGATAGACGATGATAGTAGAGGGACTTTTTGGGGTTAGGATAAATGGCTTATATTATTTTCTGATTCAATGTTTTCGAAAATTTTTCACTTATTGCGATATTCATGATCTTTCATCAAGCGATTATCCGCGGATTACATAAGTATACTCCTGATATATATCGCACAGTAAAAATTCTATGTCAATAATTTTTGAATAACAAAATTGTGTATGTTTGTTATGTTCGTTCGTATAATGATTTTTATTGTTGGGCGAATTGTGGATGAGTTCTTGGTTTCGTTTTTCATTTGATTAATGGAATAGTGATATAATTACTTTATTGTATTATTATGTACAACAACAAACAATTAGGAAACTTGAGATTGTCAGCAATTGGTATTTTAACTTTTTTATTAGCGCTTTCTGTTGATGCGCAGGACACCTTACGGCGCAATAAAAACCAGCGTCTGGCAAAACCAGGAGAAGATGTCGAAACCTATTCCATTGTCTACCATTCTCTGGATTCGAGTCGAGGGGCAATGGTTAAAACCTATTCAGCCGATTGGAAATTAGTGTATGAGACTTCTTATTCAGACTACGAGAAACTTATTGCGGATGGGATTTCCAAAACCTGGTACCCTGACGGTCAATTGAAACGTGAAATCAATTATAAGAAAGGCCTTCTTCATGGATGCTTTGAAAGTTGGTATCCCGACGGAACATTGAAACGAAAAGATAAGTACAGTAATGGTGAAGTTATGAACGGACAGTGCTTTGGTCGCGATGGGAGTGATACTACTTGGTATAAATATGAAATATGGCCTGAGTATCCTGGTGGTGAAAGGGCATTCCATAAATTTTTAGAATCCAATATTAAATACCCTGATAAGGCTCGGAATAAACATAAAAGTGGAACTGTTTATTTGCAATTTTGTGTTGAAACAGATGGAACTATTTCAGATATTGTTATACTTAAGGGAATTTGTGAATCCCTTGATAAAGAAGCTTTAAGATTGGCCAGCAAAATAGAACAATGGAAACCGGGATTTATTGATGGTGTCCCGATAAGGTTAATAATGAATATGCCCATTAAATTTACACTTTCCGATTAATAGAAACACATCAAAATGCCATGAGGAAAATGTTAATTATTGTATTTTTATACTTTTTTGGAGTGCATTCTATGGCACAAGAAGCAATAGGTGGACTTAATGAAGCATTGGATTTACTTGCTGAGGCAAAGACGGCGTTTGATAATGGAAATTCTCCACTTGCTGAAAAGAAACTCGAGAAATCTATCGCGACATTTCCATACGAACGAACCGCTCATACATTAATGTTTAAGGTTCTCAACAATCAATCGCTTCATGAAAAAGCATTACTTTATCTCGGAAAAGCAATGGCAATCTTTGAGGAGGATGATGAATTTTATTATTATGTCGCAAAAACACACCAAGTGATGGGACAAAACGAGAAAGCCCTGATAGCCTATAATGAGGCAATCCATTGGGCTAAAAAAAATGGTGAGGATTATCCAATCGTATTTGATTATTACGCCGGAAGGGGTAAATGTTTATTAAGAAAAGATCTCTATAAAGAGGCTTTGGCCGACTTCGAATATTCCATAAAACTAAATAATAAACACTCGTCTGTGTACATATATCAGGGTTACGCCCTAATGAAACTTAACCGAAAGGATGAAGCCTGCGAGAGTTGGAAAAAGGCCATTCAGCTCGGAGGAGCCAGTGTTAAGAAAAAATACGATAAATATTGTGCTTGTAAATAAGGTCTGGGCAGATTGATTTTAGATTCGATAGGTAAGGTGATGCGGCCCAATCCGATTTTACTGTTATCCAGTTAAGGCATTTTTTGCGCAGTAAAGTTTCGTCGTGAACACGTATAATCTTCAAAATCAGATATGATAAGGAGGCATTAAAATCTTATTTCTGCTTATGAAAATGAATAAATCAATTTTTTTGTTTCTTAGTGATTGATGATGATGTTATGTGTTACATGATAAAATACCATTTGTAATAATTTGATTTAGCGATGAAAACTTGATTTCAATCATGCGCTTAAATACCCAAACATTTAGACTACCTTTGCGGCCTTTATTAATAATACATGACATTCAAGGATTTAGAGATTATCGAACCCATACTGAAGGCACTTAAGGCAGAAGGCTATATACATCCCACCCCTATTCAGGAACAATCAATACCCATTTTATTACGAGGAAAAGACTTGCTTGGCTGCGCCCAAACAGGTACAGGAAAAACGGCGGCGTTTGCCATTCCTATTTTGCAACATCTTTACCTCGACAAGCAGCGAAACCGTGGCCCCTTGAAGGTTAGAGCGCTCGTAGTAACGCCTACCCGCGAGTTGGCAATACAGATTTCAGAGAGTTTTACCGTTTATGGAAAACATACAGGAATCAGAAACACCGTGGTTTTTGGAGGTGTGAAACAAGGTTCTCAAACCGATGCTCTTCGCAGGGGAGTGGACGTCTTGATAGCCACACCCGGAAGATTGCTCGATCTCATTAATCAGGGTTTTATAACCTTGAAAGACATTAAATATTCTGTATTGGACGAGGCCGATCAAATGCTGGATATGGGCTTCATTCATGATGTACGGAAGATAATCGCCATGCTGCCTTCCGGACGCCAGTCCTTGTTTTTTTCGGCAACCATGCCTCCTGATATCATTGATTTATCGCGCAAATTGCTCGGTAATCCTGAAAAGGTGAGTATAATGCCCGAGCAAACTACCGCCGAAAAGGTTGAACAATCGGTTTACTTTGTCAGTAAAAAGGACAAACCCAATCTGTTGATTCATTTGCTTAGGACGAAAGGATTTAAGTCTGTGTTGGTTTTTTCGAGAACCAAGCATGGAGCTGACAAGGTCGTTAAGGTACTGGAAAAGGCAAATATTAAAGCAGAAGCCATCCATGGCAATAAATCGCAGGTGGCACGTCAAAGAGCGTTGGGAAATTTTAAAAATGGGAAAACGAGCGTTCTGATTGCTTCCGATATCGCAGCCAGAGGCATTGATGTGGAAGAATTATCACTGGTCGTGAATTTTGATATGCCAAATGTCCCCGAAACCTATGTTCATCGGATAGGCCGAACAGGCAGGGCAAGTGCCAGTGGTATTGCCATTTCTTTTTGCGATATGGAGGAGAGGCCTTTTCTGGCACTTATTCAGAAATTGATCAACCAGAAAATTCCTGTAATAACAGATCATCCTTTTGTTGGAGGAAGTCTTGAAGTAGCTGAGAAAGCCCCACCCCGGCCCCATAGATTGCCAGCCCATTTACCATTTCCGAAGCATGGCACTTCTAAAGAGAGTAATAAGCCACGCAATTTCAGAAAACCGGGGGCACAACGGCAGGATCGAAAAAAATAGATCATTCTTTACACCTATTCCGAAATACAGCAGAATATTTTTTTGAAAAATCAATCAGAACACTTGGTTTTGATAGTGTTTTAAATATTTGCAATGGAAAGTAATCAAGCCATTGTCTGTAATTTCAATGCAAATTAGTTAAAGGCTTTGTAATGGATGCGGGCAAGAGTCGGTAGTATTTTGTATTTTTATGGGGTAGGTTTTTTCGGTCGCAGACCAATTATAAATTTTCTTTCGCCATGGAAATCCAGGAATTGCAGCAGTTAATTACAACAAAGCATATCGAAAATGTTGATTTGTCGGGAATCGATTTAAATGGTCTGGATTTTTCCACATGTCTAATAGAGAATGTATCATTTGTGCTTGAAGGGCAACAAAACAGAGAATTTAAGAATATCAATTTTAAAAATGCCCGGCTTATTAATGTTTCTTTTGAAGGTGCATTGATCGAAGATTGCGATTTTGATGGCAGTGAGTCACTGTTGAAAAGAGTATCATTTAAGAAGTGCAAGATTAGTCAGAGCAGATTTCGGGGAACCACTATGATGTGGTGCGATTTCCGATACTCCGAAATACATGCGGTTACGCTGGAAGATGCCAAAATAGATTTTTGCGATTTTTATCGTGCATTTTTTGTTGGAGTCGTTATTTTTCGCAAATCGAAAATAGCAAACAGCAGTCTGTATTACACCTATTTTGATGAGGGAGCTACCCTAAGGAAAGAAAATCTGGCTAATGGCAAATTATTGCAACAAGATAAAATTGCCTATCGCAAATTTCTTGTTGATTGGAATATTCATGGAACAGGTCCCCGAAAAAATGAGCAAAATCGCGAATCAGACTGGAAACCAGATAAATCTCTGGAAACACGCTTTGATAATGCAGAGGATATCTATAAAACCCTTAATGGTTTATGGATGAGTAAAGGGTTTATTGGTGATGCGAACTGGGCATATGTAAAAGGGAAAAAAATGGAACGCAGAAGGATGATTGCTGAACTAAGCGATCCAAGTCTTTCGTGGTATCAAAAAGCGAAAAATGTGACACTTATCCTTTGGAATTTTATTTGCGATGCCATGTTTGGGTATGGTGAAAGTATGTTTAAAATGGTGGCATCGTATATTTTAATCATTTTTCTGTTTGCATATTTTTACTATGCATCCAAAGAAGTATCGCTACCCAATTATACACGCGCCATCGGAATCAGCCTCAAAAATATGGTGGCTATGTCGTCTGATGAGGTCAGTAATGTTTCGCCTTTAATCGATTTCCTGAATATCATTCAAACAACCATTGGCATATTAATCACAGGTATTTTTGGTTTTATCCTGGGAAATAAAATTCGAAACCAATAGTGTTTGTATTCATATTTTTAATGAGCCATAGCCAAAAACAATAAGTACAAGACGATGGTCGATTTTGATGAGATTTGAAATGGATTGTATATATTTGATAAGGATTTTTATATGAAATATCGATGAGGGAGATTATGCGTATTTCCTTTTTTGACTCAAAGCGTATAATTAATTCCGAAGACCGTTTGTAATTGACTATCTTACCGAAATCAACAGAATCGATTAACTAATTAAAATAAACAAGATGTACAATCAGGATGCGGATAATTTGAGTAATGGCATAAAAAAAGTTTTAGAGAAAGCACATTGGCGGAATTTATTAATACTTTTTGTCATGCTGCTGATAATATTTTTCTTTAAGCCATGGATACAAGTCGGGGCTGGTGAACGGGGAATCGTTCTCAATTTTGGTGCTGTTCAGGACAGAGTTTTAGATGAGGGAATACATTTCAGGGTTCCCATTATGCAAGAGGTTATTCTTATGGATGTTAAAATTCATAAGGCCGTTACGGATGCTGCATCGGCCTCTTCCGATTTACAGGATGTAACCCTGGCGGTGGCACTCAACTATCATATTGTGCCCGATAAGGCTAATGTTGTGTATCAGACCATCGGTGTAGAATTTAAAGAACGCATCATCGATCCTGCTATTCAGGAAGTAGTAAAAGCCGTTTCAGCCCGCTATACCGCCGAAGAACTTATCACTAAAAGACCGGCTGTTAGTGCCGAAATGCAGAGTTCTTTAAAGGAAAGACTGTTGATGTATAACATTGCAGTTGATGCATTTTCACTGGTGTCGTTTAATTTCTCGAAAATATTTACTGATGCTATTGAGGCGAAACAAACCGCAGAACAGAATGCCTTAAAAGCAAAAAGGGATCTGGATCGGATAAAAGTTGAAGCTGAACAGACCATTACCGCAGCAAGAGCAGAGGCAGAGGCATTACGTTTACAGAAAATGAATATCTCTCCCGATCTTATCGAGTTGCGGAAAATTGAAGCCAATCTGAAAGCCATCGAAAAATGGAACGGAATACTACCACAGGTGACCGGAGCAGGTGCTGTACCATTTATTGGCGTGGGGGATGTAAAGAGGAATTAATTTTTTCAACCATAGCAGAACGACAATATGCTGAGGTCAGTTTTACCATTTAAAACAGTATATAATTTCCGGGGGACTTCATGCCTTCTCCGGAAATTTTGCGTTTACAGCTGTAGAATTGTTCGAATTTCTATCATCAGTTACAATCAAATAATCAATTTCAAATGAAAGCTCACAAGAACAATGTCTTTATTAAAATTAGTATCATTGTTGTAATAGGCATGTTGCTACTTGTGCCTGCGGCAATGATTAAAAGTTTGATTGTTGAAAGGGAAGCTACACAACGGGAAGCAAGACTGGAAGTTGGAGCAAAATGGGGACAAGAGCAGACCATATCTGGTCCATGCATTTCTGTACCTTTTTTACGGTATATCAAGCAAGTTTCTGCGAAAGATAGCATTGGTAAAGTGATGCTGGTAAAGGAGTATATTCATTTTTTACCGTCCGAACTGTTTATCAATGGCAATATATATCCAGAACGCAGAAACAGAGGCATTTATGAAATAGTAGTGTATAACTCCAAAATAAAGATTTCCGGTGTTTTCAAACGAATTGATTTTTCGGGCTTTGATATTCCCATGAATAGTATTCAGTTGGATAAAGCGGTTATTTCTATTGGTATTAATGATTTACGGGGCATCGAAAAACAGGTTAGCCTGCGATGGAACGGTGAAAAATCTTTGTTTAATCCGGGTATGGTCAGTAACGATGTTTTTGAAAGCGGAATAAATGCACTGGTTAATATTTCTGACTATGACAGTGCAGCCTATTCGTTTTCATTCGACCTGGATTTGAAAGGCAGTCAGTTGTTGTATTTCATTCCTGTGGGAGAAGTAACGGATGTAAATATTGTTTCTTCCTGGAAAAATCCAAGCTTTAATGGTGCATTCTTACCCGATACGCGTACCGTCACCGACTCGGGTTTTGTCGCAAACTGGAATATCTTAAACCTTAACCGTAATTTCCCCCAACAGTGGGTTGGGAGCAATTATAAAATTGCCCCATCCGCATTCGGCATCGATTTGCTAGTTCCCGTCGATAACTATCAGAAATCAATGCGATCCATTAAGTATGCTCTTCTGTTTATTGCACTCACCTTTATGGTTTTCTTTTTTGTGGAGGTTTTGCAAAAGGTATTTATACATCCTGTTCAGTATATCTTGGTCGGGTTTGCGCTGATTATTTTTTATACCCTTTTATTATCGATATCGGAGCATATTAATTATAATGCTGCATTTTTCGTTTCAGCCTTGGCTACACTTTTATTAATCGCTGCATATGTTAAAGCGATCCTTAAATCAAACATTTTAACTGGTTTAATAAGTGGTATATTATTGATTCTGTATACCTTCATTTTTGTTATCATCCAATTACAGGATTATGCTTTGCTCATCGGCAGCATCGGACTTTTTGTTATTCTTGCTTTGGTGATGTTCATTTCGAGGAAAATCGACTGGTACAATCTGAATATGGACGACAAGGCATTAACAATTTCTGAAAAAGACTAATATTTGTAGGCATTGTTCAAAAAATCATGTGATATGAAAAGAGTAATTATTGTTAGTCTTATTCTTTTTAGTATTTCTTTTGTGGTGGGTGCTCAGGAGAATTATCCGCGCATTATTCAAATGAAAGTAATAGAAGGGCTGCGTTTTGTATATTGCCAACAAATGAAATCGCCTGCTGATATGTTGTTGGTAAAATTGCATCATAAATCAGGTTTTTGTCGGGTAATTAATCTTGACGATTCATTGGTGGAAGCTAAAGAGGTTTTCCCTCCTGATTATATGGATATGAGTGAAGTGTCTGTTGAAATTGCTATAGATTCTGTAGCAGATATTGTGTGGATTAAGAAAAAGGAATTTCAAACTTTAAAGCTAAAAAACTCTGAAAATCCTTTTAAAAAATTGAAATCCCGATTTCAAAACGACACCATGGAATCACTTCAGATGCAGATTAGTCAGCTTTTTAAAAACATGAGTTTGTTGGATTATCAAAACAGAATGCAAGCGAAGTATCCCGGCTTATTGATGGTTAAAAAATATGGCAAGGGGTTCCCAACGATTTTAATGGAATCAAAATCCTTGTTTCCTTTCATCGTTTATCCGGAGGAAGCCAGAATGAATGGAACACAAGGGGCTGTTGCTCTGGCTTTTGTTATTACTAAAAATGGTGATCTGGATGACGAAATTCATGTAATCGATTATTTGGGCGATGGTTGTACTGAAGCGATTATTGTGGGATTAAAAGAAATGGCCAGGCAAGTAAAAATAAATAATATGACTTTTGAAAATGACATATATTATGATGGCTCCTATTATTTTCAGTTGGATTAATAATTTTTGTATATTTGATTTCTATTTTTTGGCTTAAAATCGTTGTAAAAAAACTATAATTATCAAAAAATGCATTTAAAAATAATTAGTTTTCCCTTTGGCAGGCTGATGATGTTTATAATCAGCATATTATTTTGCCATATGCTTAATGCACAACAGAATTTTCAGGCAGGTTATATCGTTTCTTCTCAAGGTGATTCCATTCACGGATATATTGATTACAGGAATTGGGAAATGAATCCGAAGGCTGTGGAATTTAAAAAGGATCTTAACAGTAGTATTGTTAAGTATTTCCCATTGGATATTCAAAGTTTTGGAGTGTTAGATGAAATTTATCAGAGCGCTATTGTGCAAACTGAAGTTAGTCCTGTTCATATCAATGATTTGGACAATAAAAGTGAATTGATTTTTGAAACGGATACTACTTTTTTGCAAACCTTGCTTCGGGGTTCATATTCATTGTTTTATTACAAAAACAGGATTGGTAAGGATCAGTTTTATGTCAAAAAAGGCGGAGGATATGATCTACTGATTTATAAAAGGTACTTAAAGGAAGAGAATGGCGTAAATCGGCTAGTTGAAAACAAAATCTATATCGGTCAATTAGTAAGCTATTTTAGTGATTGTCAGTCCGTACAATCAAAGTTTAAGAGGCTGGATTATGACAAGAAAAGCATCATAAATATTTTTGTGAATTATGCAGATTGCATTAATTCTAAAATCACTTTTCAGAAAATACCGGAGGGTATTATCACGAATATTGGTATTGTTGGAGGCGTGTCATTAACAAACTCCAAATTCAGTGGACCAGCATCATTCAATTATCTGACCAAATCTGAGTTTGAAACATCAGTAGATTTCGCCGGGGGTTTGTTTTTCGATTTTGTATTCTCCAGAAATAATAGAAAGTGGTCTATTTACAATGAAGTTAACTTTTCTACCTATTCTTTAGAATCGCAGTACACAGATTATGTAAGTTCTAATAATTATACCATAAGCGATCTTCAAATGAAGTTTTCTTATCTAAAAATGAATAACATGCTGCGGTTTAAGTATCCCGTTGGAAAAGCATTTATTTTTGCAAATGCAGGTATTTCATATGGTTTTTTAAAAACAGAGGTAAATATTAGAAATGAGGAGAAACATTTTTCGTCTATTATAACGTACAAATATGGTCCTGTTTTAAAGGATACCCGTAGTTTAGAACTGGGCATCGTCGCTGGTCTGGGTGTTAAATATAATCGGTTTAGCATCGAAGTCAGATATGAAACAGGAAGCGGGGTTTCGGCGTATACCGCGCTTGGTAATCGTGTTACCCGTTATCACTTCCTTCTGGGATATACCATAGGGAGCTATTAGTATTTGAAATAGTATCGTTACAGGATTTACTTAATAGTCAAAATCCTTCAACAATAGTCGAATGCTTAATAAGTAGTTCGCCATCAATAAGTATCGTTCGGTTATCGGAGAACGCAATCCGCTCTTCTATCGGTATAAATCCTTATGACATTCGGAGCATTTGTAGTTTTTCCAACCGTCTTCCGGGTCATTTGGATGTTTAAATGCTAATGAACCGAACACTTCTGATTTCTCCATTTTGTCAGGCGGACCTTGTGCATTGATCGAATGGCAGAGATTACAATCCATGGAGATTACCCGGCCAGTTGGCGTTTTATGCTTATTATTGTGACAACGGAAACATCCGTCGGTTTCGAGATGGCCTATATGATTGGGATATTTTGTCCAATTGACTTTCATTCCGGGAAAGATATTTTTATAAAATCCATCTTTTATTTGCACGATTGCCTGATCAATCATGGGCTTTAGTCGGGGCATGTCGTCGGCATACATCATTTCATAATAGGATTTTACTTCTGTTTCTATATATCGATAGGCGCTGTCACGGGTTGGGAAATCAACGTTTAAAACCTGCATGGCCACCGTTTTAATGTCGGGTAATTCACAGGAGATGCTGCCGGAGGCTATTTTGTTGTTGATAAATTTCATGGGCGAATTATACAAGTGCGAGGGGCGGTTATGGCAATCCATGCAGTCCATGGTGCGTTTATCTGTTTTTACTCCCACATAGGCTTCAGGAGTTTCTTCGTCCATTGTATAGATGTTTACTTCACCGGTTTCTGTATTGGTGTATTTTACCCATGGAATAAATTCGCGGTCGGGGCTGGCTTCGTATTCTATTTGCACCGCTGGATTAATGTGCCAGTGTATGCCTTCTTTAAGACCCATGGCGCTGTGTTCGGGTCCGGTTTTAATCACCAGACTGATATCCCATGCTGAATTTGTTTCGTCAGCCAGATAATGTTTTTCAATGCGATGTTTCTGAGCGTAAAATTTTTCAGGCCAGTGACATTTTTCACAAGTTTCACGGGCAGGACGTAAAGATGAAATCGGTGTAGGAATGGGTGTGGGATATATGCCTGTTGTTACGGCATAAACCTGATACAAACCAGAAAGTTTGGATTTTACGTACCAGTTTGCGCCACTACCAACGTGGCATTCCACACAGGATACACGGGCGTGCGACGAGTTCTGGTAAGCGACATATTCGGGTTCCATCACCGAATGGCACAATTTACCGCAGAATTCAACAGATTCGCTGTAATGAAATGCTTCGTAACTCCCAATGGATGTTAATAAGAGAAAAACGACGGTTCCTATTGAAAATATAATAATGGCATTTCTCTGTGGAGAAACATTTAGATCGAGGATCGGCCAATTTTTTTCCAGATTTGTTTCGGTTTTTTTCTCTTTTTTATGTTTGCGAATCATACCAATGGGAATCAAAACCAATCCGATAATTAAAAATGCAGGAAGAATGATAAAGGCAAAAAGCCCAAGATACGAGCCACCCTCGCCAAATACAAGCGTAAGTGCAAGCAGTAATAGTATCGCAAAAAGGCTGAAAATGGCTATCACCACTCCAGAGAGCGACAACCAGTTGTAGACCGAGGTTGGAAGTTTCATAGTGCTATTTGTTGATTGGTTCATCCCAAATATACAAATACCTGCATGTTTTTCCAAATTGTAATTCTGTGGTTTGAACTAAAAGTGGCATTAATATCTTGAATAATAAATATGTAGGTAATTGAATATTTTAAAATTTGTCGTATATTCGTAATACAAAATCGATTACTTTGAAACATCGGACAGAAACCATTGACTATTTATGTACGGATCTTCCTGGTGGCCCCCTGCCTGGAATTGGCCAGATATTAATTACCGGAGCCACGGGTTATATTGGTGGAAGACTTACACCGGAACTGTTAAACCGGGGGTATGAGGTCAGTGTTATGGTTAGAAAAGCATCTCCAGAGATTAAGGATCGTTTTCCGGGTGCCCGTGTTGTCGTTGCAGATGCCTCGAATTTTGAAGACCTATGTAATGCTTTGAAAGGGATTTCAGTAGCATATTATTTTTTGCATTCATTGCAGTTAGGCCAAAAGCAGTTCGAGAAGGCTGATTTACAGATGGCAGAAAATTTTAAGCGTGCCTCAGAAATAAATGGTGTAAACCGAATTATTTATCTGACGGGCTTAGGACGCGAAGATTCGCATTTATCTCCTCATCTTGCCAACCGCATGAAGGTGGCTGAAATTCTTTCGGATGGTGCGGTTCCGGTAACGTTGCTTCGCGCAGGGATGATTATTGGTTCTGGAAGCGCCTCCTACGAAATTCTTCGTCATCTGGTTAAAAACAGCCGGATTTTTCTGATTCCCAAGTGGGCAAAAACCAATGGTCAGCCTATTGGAATCCGTAATGTAATTAAGTATCTGGTTGGTGTTCTGGAAAAGCCTGAAACTTCAGGCCGTTCCTTTGATATTGGTGGTAAAGATGTACTAACGTATGTTGACATGCTGCGCCAACTTGCTTTTTTACTTGGTAAAAAACGCTATTATATCCCGGCTGGCCCCATTAATTATACGCCTTTGTATGGTTATTTTGCCAGTCTGTTAACACCCGTCCCCGCCCCAATAACAAAGGTGCTCATCGAAAGTTGTAAGTATGAGGTAATTTGTCAGAACAATGATATCCTTGACATTATTCCACTAAAAAGGTTGTCGTTTCAGGAGGCTTTGTTAAAGGCGATGACGGCCGAAGAGACCGATCAGGTGAAAACCCGTTGGTCTGATGCGTACCCGCCCGATTACGACTCGGCAGTAAAACTGCATGAACTGAATTACAGTCCACGTTATATCAGTTCCCATATTTTACTCTCGCATAAGTCGCCGGAAGCACTTTTTGATGCATTTTGTCAGGTGGGGGGAACAAATGGCTGGTTTCATAGTAACTGGATGTGGCGTTTACGCGGAATGTTTGATCGATTGATTCAGGGCGTGGGTTCGTCACGGGGCAGAAGAAGTGCAGATACATTACGGATTAATGACGTAATTGACTTTTGGAGGGTAGAAGATTTGGTAGAGAACAAACGATTGCTTCTGCGTGCCGAAATGATTATGCCTGGTATGGCCTGGTTGGAGTTTATTGCAGACACCGAGGGCGGTATAAGCCGGCTGAACATCAATGCATATCTTGAACCCACGAATTGGAAGGGTGTGGTATATTGGTATAATTTCCTGCCATTTCACGGAGTCATCTTTAAAAATCTTATTCATCAGATTGAACGAAGGGCGGAGGGATAAAAAAAACCCGCCACGGATGGCGGGTTTGCAAGCAAAGATTAAGGATTTAATATGGGATTTATTTAATAATCCCCATTTCTTTTCCAACTTTGGTAAATGCCGCAATCGCTTTATCAAGATGTGCACGCTCGTGAGCCGCTGAAATCTGAACCCGAATTCGGGCCTGACCTTTAGGCACCACGGGATAATAGAATCCAATAACATAAATTCCTTCTTCGAGTAAGCGGGCTGCTAAATCCTGTGAAAGTTTTGCGTCATAAAGCATTACAGCAATAATTGCACTTTGAGTGGGTTTGCAATCGAATCCTGCCTGAATCATTTTTTCGGAGAAGTAGGCGGTGTTTTCGTGTAACTTATCCTGAAGTTCGTTGGTTTCGCTCATCATTTCAACCATTTTTATACCTGCTGCAGCAACAGATGGAGGAATGGAATTAGAGAAGAGATAAGGTCTGGAGCGTTGACGAAGCATGTCAATTACTTCTTTTTTACCCGTAGTGAAACCGCCAATGGCACCACCAAAAGCTTTACCCAGAGTCCCGGTAATGATTTCCACCTTGCCTTTGAGCTTATATAATTCAGTAACGCCTCTTCCTGTTTGGCCAACAACACCGGCAGAATGTGATTCGTCAACCATAATCATGGCATCATATTTATTGGCCAGTTCATATATTTTATCGAGCGGTGCAACATTACCATCCATCGAAAAAACGCCATCGGTAACAATAAGGCGGAAGCGTTGTGCCTGGGCTTCCTTCAGTTTTTCTTCCAAATCAGCCATGTCGGCATTGGCATAACGATAACGCTGGGCTTTGCAAAGCCTTACTCCATCGATGATGGAAGCATGATTTAATGAATCGCTGATGATGGCGTCTTCTTCGCCCATCAGGGGTTCAAATACGCCTCCATTGGCATCAAAACAGGCGGCATACAGAATGGTATCTTCTGTGCCAAAAAATTCGGCAATTTTTTCTTCCAACTTTTTATGTAAATCGGTGGTCCCGCATATAAAGCGTACAGATGACATGCCATAACCATGCGAATCGAGTGCCTGCTTAACGGCCTCTTTTAGTTTTGGATTGTTTGAAAGGCCAAGATAGTTGTTGGCACAAAAATTCAATACTTTTTGTCCGCTGCTGACGCTGATTTCAGCTCCCTGTGGGCTGGTAATAACGCGTTCATTTTTGAACAAGCCGGCCTCGGCTATGCCTTTGAGCTCGTCTTGCAGATGTTTTTGATATTTCGAATACATGCTTGGGTGGTTTTGGGCTGTAAAGATACCAAAACTCATCCGAAACAATCAAAAAGTAAGTTTTCTGTTGAAAATGAAAATACGATGACGTTTTAGCGAAGCTTTATTTATTGCCTGTAAAAGGTTTTCAGTAATTTTGCGGCAAATTGTGAATCGAATAACACAAAAATCTAAATAAGCAGCTATGAAGAAAATTCTGGTGGTAGGATGTGCTGGTCAAATAGGGACGGAACTAACCCTAACTCTTCGCAAAATATATGGCGCTGATAATGTGATCGCCAGCGATATCCATCTTCCTGAAAAATGTGGTAATGGTCCGTCCGAAATTCTGGATGTTACCGATAGGGCCAGACTTGAAACGGTAGTCAACAGATATGGTATTGATGCCATCGTAAATCTTGCGGCTATTTTGTCAGCTACCGGTGAAAAAAATCCAATGCTCGCATGGAATGTAAATATGAACGGTCTCATCAATGTTTTGGAATGTGCCCGTGAGCATAAAATGAAACAGGTACTTACCCCCAGTTCCATTGCTGCATTTGGGCCGGGAACGCCACTTAACAATACACCTCAGGAAACGGTTTTGCATCCTTCTACGATGTATGGCATTACTAAAGTTGCCGGAGAATTACTTGGCGATTATTACGTTAATAAATACGGACTCGATGTGCGCGGACTGCGTTATCCGGGCATCATTAGTAATGAAGCCCTTCCGGGTGGTGGTACAACCGATTATGCCGTTGCAATTTATTATGACGCCATCAAATTCGGAAAATACAGCTGTTTCGTAAAAGAAGATACCCGTCTTCCAATGATGTATATGCCTGATTGCTTGAAAGCGACCATCGATCTGATGCAGGCTGATTTTTCGCAATTGAAGCACCATTCTGATTTTAACGTGGGTGCTATGAGTTTTTCGGCTGGCGATTTAGCAGCTTCCATTAAAAAATATATTCCCGGTTTTGAAATCGAATATAAACCCGATTTCCGTCAGTTAATTGCCGACAGCTGGCCTAACAGCGTTGACGATACGGCTGCCCGCGAAGAATGGGGCTGGAAACCCGATTACGATTTAGATGCCATGACCCGCGATATGCTTAGTGTTTTAGGCGAAAAACATAAAAACGGATTGATCTGATTTGCTTGATTTTCATTTGTAAAGGCTGATAACAGACGACATTGACCAATGAATGCCTCTGTTATCAGCCTTCTCTTGTTTTAAACAAATGCTATACCTTTGCAGGAAATTCCATTACCGTTTTGAAACAAAAGCTTTTTATTTTTATTAGCTGTTTTATTAGTATACTTCCTGCATTTTCGCAGAGAAGTAGCCTTAATACGCTTATTAAACCCATTGAAGATTCGGCATCACGGGGCATAAATAATCTCGAACGATATCTGGTTTCGCTTCCCAACGGATATTTGGTAGAAGGAACCATTTACCTTGATGATGCATTCAAACCCGGAGTTCTTATCCGTAATGATAATTCAGTACAAACGACGCTCTTATATCGTTATAATATTCTTAGAAGCGAATTTCATGTACTCGACGGTCAGGATACAGGTGTATTAAATTCGCCTGAAAGTATTAAATACCTTAAGCTGGGTATTCAAACGTTTATTTTTGCTCCTTATTTGGAAAATGATAAGCAGTCGGACGGTTATTTTCAGGTTCTTACCGAAGGGAAATACCGTTTATTAATTAAACACACACTAACTTTTGATCGGGCAAATCCTACCTGTGCATTATTGCAATTTGCAAATGAGTATGACCGTTTGGTGCCTTTAAAAGTTTACTA
Organism: Bacteroidales bacterium; assembly: GCA_030656615.1. Lineage (GTDB taxonomy): Bacteria > Bacteroidota > Bacteroidia > Bacteroidales > TTA-H9 > JAUSOY01. The sequence goes on from JAUSOY010000001.1 coordinate 18,744, forward strand.
TGTACAGCAGGGAGTTAAACCCGCTGAGAAAATCAAGAATAGTCTGCGCAATATCTCTAAAGTTATTAATGTCAGCAAAGATAGTCTTAAGGAAATTTCTTTAAAGAATAGTCTGAATATACGCAAAGAAGAAGATTTGATACGATTATTTAATCATCTTAACCGGAACTGAATCTATGATTCCATTCATTGATGTGCACTCTCATAATTCAGATCCAAAAGCAGATACTATCTGTATTTGTAATATATACCCCACCGACGAGGTTCCCTCAAATACTTATTTCAGTGTGGGTATACATCCATGGTATACTTCTTCCTCTGACGAAAAGGGTTTTGAGAGACTTGAGCAGCTTTTAAGCGCAGAAAATTGTTTGGCAGTGGGCGAATGTGGTATTGATGTTTTAAAGGGAGGACCAGTCTCCCGTCAATGGCAGATTTTTGAGAGACAGCTGCACCTTGCCGTACGTTTTCAGAAACCAGTTATTATTCATTCGGTAAGGGCTATGCAGGAAATACTGGATTTGCGAAGACGTTTTTTCCCTGACCATCCTTTTTTGTTTCATGGATTTAACAGTCGCTTTCCACATCGTTTTATACCCGATGATAATGTTTATTATTCCTTTGGTAAAGCACTTATTACTTCTGGCCCAAATGCTTTACGATTGATCAAAAATCTCGATATATCCCAGATTCTTCTCGAAACGGATGCAAGCGAAATTTCGATAGAAGAAATATATGAGGCAGCCTGCATTCATACAGGGCTTAGTATGGATTCATTGAAAATCCAACTTTTCGAAAACTATAAAAGACTCTTTAAACCTTTACATTGATGACTTACTGGGACGAACGTACTGAATTATTATTGGGAAAGGATAAATTGACTCTGTTAAGTCAGGCTCATGTACTTGTGGTTGGGCTTGGTGGCGTGGGGGCTTATGCTACCGAAAATCTGGCCCGTGCCGGAATTGGAAGATTAACGATTGCCGATGGCGACGTTATACATCCCAGCAATCGGAACAGACAATTGCTGGCCTTAAAAAGCTCTGAAGGCAAATCCAAAGCCATGTTGATGGAACAGCGCCTGAAAGACATTAATCCAGACCTCGAAATTGAAAGCATTGATGAATATTTACGCGACGAAAAATTAAAGGATTTGGTTAGCCGCAAATACGATTACGTGGTGGATGCTATTGACACGCTTTCTCCGAAAGTTTTTTTAATAATCGACACTCTCGCGGCAAATAATCCATTGATTAGTTCTATGGGCGCTGGTGGGAAAAAAGATCCCGCAATGGTTCAGATTGCTGATATTTCCAAGTCTCATTCCTGTCCTTTAGCCTTTTATATTCGAAAGAGGCTTCATAAAAGGGGAATACGAAATGGATTTAAAGTAGTTTTTTCACCTGAAACCATCCCGGAGGAGGCACGAATGCCGTTGGAGAATGAACCCAATAAAAAAACCACGGTAGGCACCATTTCTTACATGCCTGCAATCTTTGGATGTATGCTGGCTTCGGTCGTTATACGCGATTTGATAAACGTACCATCCTGTAAAACTGATGAGTAAAAGTAATTTCAATTATAAGCCGAAAAAAATTGATAAAACATGCGGCAATTTATGAAGTTTTGTTAATTTTGTGGCCGGAAATACTGTCCTGTAGTGTAATTGGCAACACGTCTGACTCTGAATCAGAAGAGTCTAGGTTCGACCCCTAGCAGGACAACAGTCTAATACATAACCCCTTAATAATCAACGAATTATTGAGGGGTTTTTGCTTGGGGTACTAGATAGGGTACGAATGTGTTTGACAAAGTCATTGCTAGGTACGTTCAACTTCCCACGATTTCAACAACTATTTAAGTTAAAGACTATACGATATTTATATCAGTAATAGTGTTTATTGAACCTTCATTCTAGAGGTAAGGTGGAGCAGTATCAAAGGAATATCATGTAGTAGCATTGAATTGCCGACACGAATATATCGTCGAAGGTTAACCCATCTTTTAATTGTCGTTTTATATGTCTTTTTAAATATTTTGGGAATGTGTTCGTGAAGCTGTAATCGGTAAATAACAATGCACAGCTTTTGGTAAATATGAATACATAGAAAAATGCTCATAGTAAGTCAGATAATTTGGATATTTAGTTTTCTCTTATATCTTTGTTAAAAAAATTCGAACAAAACAATTGACAGAAGATCTGCCGTATGATGAACCACTTTCACACAATTCAGAATAAGCGATCTACCTCCAGTATTTAGGGAGCATTAAAGCGGAAATAATGGCAATTGGGTTATTCGATAGTCAGTGGTCAGCTTAAAAGACCATAACGATACCTAAAATTCAAATTATTAATAAGGCAAAAATATGATACCAGATTACCAATCATTAATGCTTCCTTTACTAAAACTTGTTTCGAACGGGCAAGAACACAAATACCGAGACTTGATTGAGAGTCTGGCAATAGAATTTCAGGTAACGGACGAAGAAAGAAAGGAGCTTTTAGCAAGTGGAAATCAAGCAATTTTTGACAATAGAGTTGGTTGGGCAAAGACATATTTAAAAAAGGCAGGATTGCTTGACTCACCAAAACGAGCATCATTTGTAATTACTGAAATTGGCAAACAAACATTAGCCAAAAATCTTGACCGAATAGACTCTAAATATTTGAGGCAGTTTCCCTCTTTTATAGAATTTCAGAACGCATCTCGTACCGATAACGAAACAGAAGAAGACACATCAAATATTGCGACCAATGAGCAGACACCAGAAGAGAGCTTAGACAAGGCATATCAGAGAATAAGAAAATCTTTAGCATCTGAACTTTTAAACAAAGTGGTTGATTTATCACCAGCATTTTTCGAGAGACTTGTTGTTGAACTTTTGGTAAAAATGGGTTACGGTGGTTCTATCAAAGATGCAGGCAAAGCAATGGGGAAAAGCGGTGATGAAGGGATAGACGGGACAATTAAGGAAGATAAACTTGGGCTTGACATTATTTACATTCAAGCTAAGCGGTGGAAACCCGGAAACGTAGTAGGGCGTCCAGAAATTCAAAAATTTGTTGGCGCACTTGCCGGACAAGGGGCTAAAAAGGGAATTTTTATCATGACTTCTAACTTTACAAAGGAAGCATTAGAATATACACCGAGAAACGAGACCAAAATTGTTCTTATTGACGGTGAAGAGTTGGCTCAACTAATGATTGACTACAATCTTGGTTGCACGACACAACAAACTTATGAATTGAAAAAAATTGACGGCGACTATTTTGGAGAAGACTAACACATACGGAAGAAAAGAAAATCGACCTACTATCTGGCGCTTGCCACAAGTGGCAGTGAACTGCTTGTTAGATCGTTTGTGGTTTTATTTACTTTCTGTGCAGGTTGACAATATAGCGCTTTCAAATCGCCACCTGTGGCAAGCGCCAAAACGTTAGTATAGATTAAATAAATGGCAACAATAAGAGAATATTATGAGAAGGATTTTGGGCATTGTGTTCGAATGCATGTTCTATTTCCATTCAATAATGAGAAAATAGAAGGAGCTATTTTATACGATTTTTCTGGCTATTATGCGTTTGTTACTTGCTATATTCCTAAAGGTGATATTTCACTTAAATATTTTTCCGATTTTATTAAAACTTTAAGTTACGGAAAAAGTCAAGTAACTCTTGACGGAAAAATAACTTTGCCTCTAGTAAAAGAATTTCCTGGACAACTCAGAATTGAGAATAAAGACGATTTTGAAATTCTTGGACAGTATTTTGGCGACACTGAATGGATAAGTACAAAAAATATTCAAGCATCAAGACGAATTTTTATTTATTCAGAAACAAATTTATCAGATGATGATATTTTAAAATTAAAAACAATTGCAAAAGAATGTGGGCATGAATTGCAATTTCGTTCGAACAAATTTACCATGGAAAGAAGTAAACATGAAATACCCTTGGCTTTCATTAGCCACGATAGTCATGACAAAGAGGCTGTTGCTAAAATAATTGCTGTTCATCTTCAAAAAATGATTTGCCCTGTTTGGTATGATGAATTCAGTTTGAAAGTTGGAGATAATCTTAGAGAAAGTATTGAAAAGGGTCTTAAAGAATGTAAAAAATGTATTTTAGTATTAAGTCCAAATTTCATTGCAAATAAGGGATGGGGAAAGACTGAATTTGAATCAATATTTACTCGACAAATCATAGAAGAACAAAAACTTGTTTTACCAGTTTGGTTTAACGTGACAAAAAATGATGTTTATGAATACAGTCCTAGTCTTTTAAATGTGAAAGGATTAGATTGGAATAAGCTCGGTAAGGATGAGGTTTGTAGACAATTGTATAATGCAGTTGTGACATAAAACAACATCTACTAATAATTATAACCCTGAGCGGCCTGTCCTGCAAGCAGAAATCCAGAGAAACTTCGACGAACTCTCCAACCATGCTTCGAAAGGCTCCTTGAGTTGAAATTGAATAGGATTAAATATATAAAAGCCGTACGATGCGATAGTTTAATACACATTTTTGGAAGTGGCTTGGATTGAAATGCCCCACGCTGCTAATTTGAAGCATTTTCAGTATTTTTGAGACTTTGAAATAATAAATGAAAAACTAAAAACTGACACGAAAAGAAATCATTGACATCCGACTTAAACAAGCCGGATGGAATGTTACTGACCGTACTCAGGTAATCGAAGAATTTGATATTGAGCTTAGAATAGTAGAAGAACCCAAAACCCCGTACAAAGGGCATCAGTACAGCGATTATGTATTATTAGGAAAAGACGGCAATCCTCTTGCTGTTATAGAAGCAAAAAAGACCTCGGTTGATGCTGCTATCGGTAGGGAACAATCAAAACAGTATTGTAACAATATCTTGAAAACAAAAGGAGGTGAACTTCCTTTCTGTTTTTACTCTAATGGTCATGACATTTACTTTTGGGATTTGGATAACTATCCACCCAAGAAAGTCTATGGTTTTCCGACACGTGACGATCTTGAACGCTATTCATATATTCGCAAAGCACGGAAATCTTTAGCGGGTGAGCTAATTAATACAAAAACTGCCGGACGGGATTATCAAATTCAGGCTATACGTGCGGTAATGGAGGCCATTGAAAAACGTAAAAGGAAATTTCTGTTGGTGATGGCAACCGGAACAGGAAAAACAAGAACTTGCATTGCCTTAGTTGATGCTTTAATGAGAGCTGGCTGGGCTGAAAGAGTTTTATTTCTTGTTGACAGAATTGCTTTACAGATTCAAACTCTTGATGCATTTAAAGAACATTTGCCTAACGAGCCACGATGGCCAAAACCAGGTGAAAAGGAAATTGCATCCGACAGGAGAATTTATATTTCCACATACCCAAGTATGCTGAACATCATACGAAGTGATGAAAAAACCTTGTCACCACATTTCTTTGATTTGATAGTGGTTGATGAAAGTCACCGCAGCATTTACAATACTTACCAAGAAATTTTGGATTATTTCAATACCATCACCCTGGGATTGACAGCAACACCAACCGATATAATTGACCATAACACTTTCCAGTTGTTTGAATGCGATGATGGGGTTCCTACGTTTGCATATTCTTATGATGAAGCAATTAACCATATTCCGCCATACCTGTGTAACTTTCAGGTAATGAAAATCAAAACCAAGTTTCAGGATGAAGGAATCAATAAAAGAACCATTACATTAGAAGACCAACAGAAGTTGATTATAGATGGAAAGGAAATTGAAGAAATCAATTACGAAGGAACTGAAATTGAGAAAAAGGTAATAAACAGAGGTACAAATGCTTTGATAGTTCGGGAATTTATGGAAGAATCTATCAAAGACAGCAATGGTGTTTTACCCGGAAAAACAATTTTCTTTTGCATTAGCATGGCTCACGCAAGGCGAATGGAAGAGATCTTTGATTCACTTTACCCTGAATACAGAGGCGAATTAGCTAAGGTTTTGGTAAGCGATGACCCGCGTGTTTATGGTAAAGGTGGTCTGCTTGACCAATTCACACATAACGATATGCCACGTGTTGCATTAAGTGTGGATATGCTTGATACAGGAATTGACATCAGGGAGTTAACGAATCTCGTTTTTGCTAAGCCTGTGTACTCTTATACAAAGTTTTGGCAAATGATTGGCAGAGGCACACGATTGCTCGAAAGCGAGAAAATAAAGCCCTGGTGCACTACAAAAGATGAATTTCTGATATTGGACTGTTGGGATAATTTTGAATATTTTAAAATTAATCCAAGAGGAAAAGAAATTAAACCACAAATACCATTGCCCGTGAGGTTATTTGGTGTGCGTTTGGAAAAGATTGAAAAAGCTGTCGAATTAAACATTACTGAAATAACCGAAAAAGAAATTCAAAACCTAAGAAAGCAAATTGCTATGCTTCCGCAAAACTCTATAGTGGTAATGGATGCAAAGCATGAATTACAAAGGTTGGATGATGAAAATTTCTGGGTTCAATTAAGTGATGACAAACTGGAGTTCCTTAAATCAGTTGTAAAACCCTTATTTAGAACAGTTTCGAATGCCGACTATAAAGCCATGCGATTTGAAAAAGACATAGTAGAAGTTTCGCTGGAATGGATGAAAGGTGACGAAACTCCCTATGTTAAGCCATTCTCAAGTGACGATGTCATTTTATCGAAATATGAGACCTTGAAATTGAGCATTATTGAAATAATTGGCGAACTTCCTTTAACTGTTAATGTTGTAAAAAAAGAAGAGCAACTTATCAGGCAAAGTCAAACCAATCATTATTGGAGTACTATTTCAGAAGAAAAATTTGATGAGTTAATTTTGAAACTTTCACCTTTAATGAAATATTGGGAATCAGTTACCCCGCTTGGTCCTGCAAAATTCAATCTGAAAGATTTTATCAGTGAAAAGGAATATGTTGAATTTGGACCCCAGCACGAAGCCCTGAGTACAGCCAAATACAGGGAATTGGTTGAACAAAAGGTGAATGAATTGGTTGAACAAAAGGTGAATGAATTGGTTTTCAGCAATCCACTTTTACAAAAGCTAAAAGAAGGAAAGGATTTAAGCGAATCCGAGACTGAGCAATTGGCAGAAGAACTACATAATGAACACCCACACATTACCATAGACTTACTTCGCAGGGTTTATAACCATCGCAAAGCTGCTTTGGTGCAATTCATAAAGCACATACTGGGGATTGAAATTTTACAATCTTTTCCGGAATCAGTATCGAATGCCTTCAATGACTTTATTGCAATACATTCATATCTTAGCAGCCGTCAATTGCAGTTCCTGGATTTGCTTCGCAAGTATATTATTGAAAATGGAGCGTTGACAAAAAGAAATCTGATCGAATCACCTTTTACTTTGCTTCACCCTGAAGGAATCAGGGGAGTATTCAATCCAAAGGAAATTGGTGAAATTATTGAATTAACTAAAAAAGCACTGGCGGCATAAAATGATAAAAAAGAGGATTTTCATCAGTAGTGTTCAGGTTGAATTTGCAATGGAAAGGCAGATGTTATTTGATTATTTGACACAGGATGCTTTATTGGGAAAGTTTTTCGAGCCGTTTATTTTTGAAAATTTACCCGCTGTAAATTATTCAGCCTCTTCGGTTTTTATAAAGGAAGTGGAACACTGTGATATTTATTTGGGGCTTTTTGGGAAGGATTATGGTCATGAAGATACAGAAGGAATTTCGCCCACCGAAAGGGAGTTTGACCATGCCGGACTTCATTATAAAACCCGCTTAATTTTCCTGAGTAACCATCTTCCATCTGAAAGAAACCCTAAAGAGCTGGCTCTGATTAGAAAAGCTGAACAAGTGCTTGTCAGAAGACAATTTACGTCCATTTCTGATTTAAAATCAGCTGTTTATGCTTCATTGATACGATATTTGGAAGAAAACGAAGTTATTAGAACATCTCCGTTCGATGCCAGCTTGAATTCCTCAGCAAGTATTGATGACTTGGACACAGATAAAATAAAGGAGTTTTTGCATATTGCCAGGGCAAAAAGAAATTTTCCATTAGCCATTGAATCATCGCCGGAAATTGTTCTTACACATCTTAATTTATTGTCGGATAAGCGTATCAGTAATGCCGCAATTTTATTATTTGGCAAACAACCCCAACGCTTCTTTATCAGTTCCGAAATACGATGTGCTCATTTTCACGGAACGGAAGTTGCAAAACCAATTCCGTCATATCAGGTTTATAAGGGAGATGTGTTTCTTTTGGTTGATCAGGCAGTTGATTTTGTGCTATCCAAAATTAATGTATCAGTTGGAACAAGGGATTTAAGCACACAGGTACCAGTGGAATATGAACTCCCTCAGGCAGCGGTCAGGGAAGCCATTGTGAATGCTGTTGCCCACAGGGATTATACCAGTAATGGCAGTGTTCAGGTTATGTTGTTTAAAGACCGTCTTGAAATTTGGAATCCCGGAAGGTTGCCCTACGGATTAACCACAGCCAGACTCCGTAAACCACATAATTCAATACCGGCAAATCCACTACTGGCAGAACCAATGTATTTAAGTGGCTACATTGAAAGAATGGGTACAGGAACGGGTGATATCATTCGTTTGTGCCATGATAAACATTTAAAAGCGCCTGAATTTATTCAGGAGGAATTTTTCAGAACTATCATTTGGAGATCACATGCTGAAGATGTTACCCCCCAAGCTACCCCCCAAGCTACCCCCCAAGCTACCCCCCAAGTTTCAGAATATATTAAAAGAGTAATAATGGTAACTACAGGTGAAATGAAAAGGGAGGAAATTCAAGGAATGTTAGAACTTAGAGACCGCAAAAATTTCATAGAAAATTACCTAAACCCAGCTATGGTAGAGGGTTACATGATATTAAAGTATCCCGATAACCCAAACCACCCAATGCAAATGTATCTACTCACAGAGAGAGGTTTGTTATTAAAAGAGTTAATGGTTTCAATAAATAGATGAACAAGATTGCTAAATTCGATGGGAGAAATACGGGAGAAATATGGAAGAAGTATGGAAGAAATATGGAATCCGGTCTTTTGATATTTTAATTCAGATTCATCAAAATCCTCGTATAACTACATCATTATTAGCTCAAAAATTAGGTTTCGCTCAAGTAACCATAGAAAAAGACATTAAAAAACTGAAAGAGGATATTGTAATAAAAAGGGTAGGTTTAACAAAAGCAGGTTAATGGCAAATAATAAGTGAAACTCATGAGTAATATAAGTCAAATAAACTGGAACCCCGGTAAGTTGCCCTACGGTTTAACCACAGCCAAGCTCCGGGAACCTCATAATTCCATTCCGGCAAATCCATTACTGGCTGAACCAATGTATTTGAGCGGTTATATCGAAAGAATGGGTACAGGAACGGGTGATATCATTCGTTTGTGCCATGATAAACATTTAAAAGCGCCTGAATTTATTCAGGAAGAATTTTTCAGAACTATCATTTGGAGATTACAACCTGAAGAAGCAAGAGAACAAGTTACCGAACAAGATAGTGGGGAAGCTAATGGGGAAGTTAGTGGGGAAGTTACCGAACAAGCTACCGAACAAGCTACCGAACAAGTTACCGAACAAGCTACCGAACAAGTTAAGAGGCTGATACTAATTATGACAAATGAAATGTCAAGACAGCAATTAATGGATAAACTTGTCTTGAAACACAGGCCTTCGTTTCTATATACCTACATTCAGCCTGCCACTGAGGGCGAATGGATTGAAATGACCATACCTGAAAATCCCAATGACCCGAATCAACAATACCGCCTCACCGCAAAGGGAAAGGCTTTACAACAACTATTAAGACGCAAAAAATAGTATGCTCCAAAACAACTCAACCATTAAATCACTCATCGACAAACTCTGGAACAACTTCTGGAGTGGTGGAATAAGCAATCCGCTTACGGCCATTGAGCAAATTACCTATTTAATTTTTATGAAACGTTTGGATGATTTGGAAACCAAACGCGAACGGGATGCCGATTTTACAGGAGAAAAATATACCTCACGCTTTAGCGGAAATTATAAAGTACCGGGAAGTACCGAAGAAGTTGAAAAAAACGAATTGCGCTGGAGCAATTTCAAACGCCGACCTGCTGATGAAATGTTGCTGCATGTGCAAACCAAAGTCTTTCCATTTTTAAAGGATTTAAACGGGGAAACATCCGCCTTTACCAAATCCATGGCCAATGCCGTATTTATTATGCCAAAAGCATCATTACTGGTTGAAGCCATTAATATTATCGAACAGCTTTTTAAAGAGATTGAAAAAGATGCCAGCGAAGGCGGACATGCCTTTCAGGATATACAAGGCGATGTGTATGAAATGCTTTTAAGCGAAATTGCAACTTCAGGCAAAAACGGGCAATTCAGGACTCCACGACACATTATAAAACTGATGACTGAATTGGTTGAACCTCAATTGGGACAAAAGATTGCCGACCCTGCTTGCGGAACAGGCGGTTTCTTATTGGGTGCGTATCAATACATGCTTACAGACTTAGTTCGTAAAAATGCTTCGACTTCGCTCAGCACGGGCGACAAAGGCAAACTGATAAAAGACGAAGATGGCTTTGAACGCGCCACCATGAGCGCTTTTTTGACCGAAGAGGTAAAGCAGATACTGGAGCAAAGCATGTTTGGTTTCGACATCGACACCACAATGGTGCGCCTGGGTTTAATGAACCTGATGATGCACGGTATTGACGAACCGCGGATTGATTACAAAGACACGCTGAGCAAGAGTTTCAATGAAGATGCGCAGTATGACATTATTATGGCCAACCCGCCATTTACGGGCAACATCGACAAAGGCGATATTAACGCAAGTTTAAAATTGCCGACCACCAAAACCGAACTGCTTTTTGTTGAACGCATTTTTACCATGCTGAAAATGGGTGGAACTTCTGCTGTAATTGTGCCGCAGGGCGTTTTGTTTGGAAGTGGAAACGCTTTTGTAACGCTCCGGAAAATGTTGATTGAAAAAGCAGAACTGAAAGCGGTGATTGCCATGCCAAGCGGCGTATTTAAACCTTATGCCGGGGTAAGTACCGCCATTCTGATTTTTACAAAAGGAGGCGAAACCGGCAAGGTTTGGTTTTACGATATGCAGGCCGACGGTTACACCTTCGATGATAAGCGAAATAAAATTGAAGCCAGCGATTTGCCCGACATTGTGGTACAATACAAAAACCGTCTGAACCATGATTCAGACAGAAGTGGCAAATACTTCTTTGTTCCCAAAGCTGAAATTATTGTAAACGAATACGATTTAAGCATCAGCAAATACAAGGAAGAAGTTTATAATGAAGTGGTTTATGAAAAACCGGAAGTGATTTTTGGGAAATTGGAAAATTTGGAAAGAGGTATTGAAAATGGTTTAAAAGAAATTAAAGGCCTGCTTTGATTATGGAAAATCTAGATGATCTATCGAGTCATATTTTTGAAGTACACAGTTATTTTAAAAATTATGCAGTTAAACAGATAAACAATGCCCTTACACTGAGAAATTGGGTTGTTGGATATTATCTTGTTGAATATGAGCAATCGGGAAAGGACAGGGCTGAATATGGAAAAAAAACACTTAAAACACTTTCCGAAAGACTGGGTAAAACAGATGTAAAAGGGTTCTCCGACCGAAACCTCCGTTTATGTCGTCAGTTTTATCTCGAATATCCAAACATTTGGCAATTCATAATTGCCAAATTTCAAGATGCAGATAATCAACAGATTGCAATTTGGCAATCGGAAATTGCCAAATCTCATACCGCCAATGTAGTACTTCAAAGTGAGGTGGCTATCCCAATTGCAACACTCGTTGACAAACTTAATTATACCCATTTTGTAGAACTCCTTAAAATATCGGAACCCGTTAAACGAACGTTCTACGAATGGCAGATAATCAAAAATGGCTGGAATGTGAAGCAACTGCAACGCAGCATTAACAGTATGTTTTACGAACGTGTTGGTTTGAGTAAAGACAAAGAAACCATGCTGTCCAAACTCAAAAACGATAGTCTCCAGCAATTCGGAGATATTATAAAAAGCCCATATATTCTTGAGTTTTTAGGTATCGAAGTAAAAAGCGAATTTTCTGAAACCGATTTGGAACAGGCCATTATCGATCATCTGCAAAATTTTTTAATTGAGTTGGGCAGAGGCTTTTGCTTTGAAGCACGGCAAAAACGAATCACTTTCAACAACCGCCATTACCGGATCGATTTGGTTTTTTATCACCGAATACTGAAATGCCATGTATTGATTGATTTGAAAATGGGCGAGTTCGATCATGCCGATGCCGGACAAATGAACGTTTACCTGAATTATTACAAAGAGAATGAATGGAACGAAGGCGATAATCCTCCGGTTGGAATCATCCTTTGTTCTCAAAAAGATGAAACCCTGGTACATTATGCCACAGGCGGATTGCCCCAGGAAGTTTTTGTTAACCAATACCTGCTGCAATTACCTTCGGTTAAAGAACTTGAAAAACTCATAAACGACGAAATCAAACAGCATGAGATTTGAAAAACTGGGAAATATTACAGAAATTATAGGTGGGAATCCTGCTCCAAAAGGTGATGATGCATTTGGGGCAGAAGGATTACCATTCGTTAAAATGAAAGATTTAGGTAGATATCATTTGACTAATAATTTAATTGAAATTGAGAATCGCGTTTCTAATAAAGTTGCCAAATCAAACCGATTAAAAACAATAAAAAAAGGATCTATACTTCTTCCAAGAAGTGGTTCTGTTGCATTAAACCATAGAGCAATTTTAGGAGTAGATGCATACATGGTTAGTCATATATGTGCTTTAGAAATTAAAAACCCAAATCTTTTAGCAAATGAATACCTTTACTATTATTTGACAACAATAAACTTCTCTTCGATTACAAAAAAGACGACAGGATTAGATGCAATTACTTTTCAAGATTTAGCACAAGTTATAATTCCTGTACCAGATTATCCATATCAACTCCACATTGCCAACCTTTTAAGCAAAGCCGAAAACCTGATATCCCAGCGTAAACAAAGCATTGCCTTGCTTGATGAGTTTTTAAAAAGTACGTTTTTGGAGATGTTTGGGGACCCGGTGAAATATGAGAAGGGATTTGTCAAATGTAGGTTTGGAGATTTTGTCGATAAAATTATTGCAGGTTCAAGTTATGGGGGTGAACAAAAAGAATATCTAAATGAAGATGAGTTAGGTGTTTTGAAAGTTAGTGCTGTTACTTGGGGTGTATTTAGTGTCTGTCCATAAAGTCCTTCATTTCATGATTTCTGATAATTTTTTTCAATGCGTGAAGAATTTTTTACTTCGAAAAAATATTCGATAACGCTTACGCAGCGATCAGGTG
>JAUSOY010000057.1 GCA_030656615.1 Bacteroidales bacterium
AAGCTCACCGCTTGCCTCGGGCTGTGGTTCTCCATCGGTGGCTGAGGCTCTCGAAGCCAACGGAGAGGAATTTAACTTACTATACAGGCCTGGGCTTTTAGCTGCCCTTACAGGGCGTTGTTGGATTACTATTTTAATACCACGGGATTCTCCCGGGTCTCAATTTAGCTGGGCTTTCAGCCAGAACCACTACCGGTATTTTTCTGAGTCAACTAGTATTGTTATTTTTTTTTCACAAACTTGTCAAGAATAGACTTCTCAACTTCTCCCATTCTCTTCCGTAATTCGTAATTTCACAAATAAAATTTACTGATTAATAATCACATTAATGAACCCATAACTTGTAACATTAATTTTCTTCCCAAAGCAGCAGCGCTTCGGGGAATTGCTCCAGATAGGTGTGGGTTTCTTCGGGTTCGAGGATGCAGTAGCGGATTTTGCGCTGTATGAATTTTTCGGCTTTATCGATGAGTTGTAAAAGGAAGTTGCGGTCAATGTTATAGCCCACGAGAACCAGGTCGATGAGCATGGAGTCGCGGCCTGCGGCCAGATCGCCGGTGATGTAGGCTTTCTGGAGGTTTCCAAGTTGTTGTAAAACGCGCTCAATTACCTGGTCGATGCCGGTAAATTTTAATAAGATGCTGTTGATGTCGCCGAAGAGGGGGTGTTTTGTATTGGCCCGGAATACCTTTCGGTTACCCTGATGTTCAGATGTCAGCAGTCCTGCCTCTTCAAAGCGGTTCAACTCAATGCGTATGGCGTTGGATGATTCCCCCAATTCTGTCTCCAGTCCTCTCAACCAGGCAATAGAATTGCTGTTGAGGAAGAACTTCAACAACAGCTTGATGCGGGTTTTGGAGGTGATGAGGGTGTCGAGCATGGGGGAACTAAGAGATAAGAGTTAAGAGTTAAGAGATAAGAGTTTACACTTCTGTTTATATCAAGTTTTTCTTAAGGGGGCTATTCTTTGTTCTGGTTTAGTTTTTTGTTTTTCAGGGTTTTAATTGAAGCAACCAGCATCCTGATAAGTTCATCTATTTCTGATTCAAGTTTTTCTGCTTTTGTCGGATTTAATAGACTACTATCTTTCAGAAGCGAAATCCAGTATTCCGTTTCATTGGCTTCTTTTAATGCGATACTTAATTTGGAGATGAAATCGGCAGTGGATTGAGCATATTCGGCTTCCCGAATTAAGGCTCCAATGGCAGTTCCAGCTTTTAACAATTGTTTGCTAAGAACAAATTCTTTCTTGTCTGACATCAAATCGCGGCAAACTTCAATAATTTTTAGCGCAAATGCATATGACTTGGAATGAAGCGTACTATTTTTCACCGAATTCAATATGTATTATATTTTTAGAACCTACAAAGCTCCTTACCCCATCGTTTTTAGTGTACGCTTTTAATTTTTAATTCTTAGTCCCGAAAGCCTTCTGGATTAGTTCTTAGTTCTTAGTTCTTAGTTCTTAACTCCTTCCACAGCTTCGCCCTTTCAGTCACATCATTCTATTATATGTGCTTAGTACAGAGGGCGCTATGTGGTTTGCTCAATTGTCGCGTAGCGGGATGAGCAGGGCAGGAGAGAGGTTGAGCATGATGCTGCTGTCGAGGTGGTCGATGCGGACCAATACTTTTGAGCGGCCATGATGCCGGACGAGTTCTCCTTCAAGTCCTTTGAGGGGACCGCGGCTTATCATCACCCTTTCGCCCGGGGCAGCCACTTCATCAAGGCATTCCACAGGAATATTATGTCCGGTGACGGCTTTGAGGGTGTTGATTTGCTTTTCGGGGATGGTGGCGGGTTTGCCGCAGAAATAGAGATAACGTACAATGCCGGGGGTATTCAGGACTTCGTAATGTTGTCCGTCAACCACTTTTACAAAAACATAGGAGCGGATAAGGGGCTCCACGACGAGCTTTTTACGGTCCGACCACTGGCGAATTACTTTATGCAGCGGAATCCAGGCTTCGATGCCTTTTTCGCATAAGCGCTCAGTAGCAATCTTTTCGTTGCGCGAGCGGGTATATACTGCATGCCATTGACCGGGTGTACTCGACATTCCTATTCGTTTTTTAAAGAATGAGTAACAAACTTACTCGATAATTGTTGTTTTCGCAAGACAAAAATGATAATTTTTTTTGAATTTTTCGTTCGAGTGTTGGTTGTTTTGTGAAGTACGCGTTTTTTTGTGTGATTTTGGGGTTTGACCGAGTGAAAAGACATTCAAGGATTCAGTCCCGATAGCTATCGGGATCAAAGATTCAAGAATTCAAGAATTCAAATATTCAATAATTATTTTTATTCGGATGCTGAGCATTGCCATGAGCGATTTCGAGCGGCCTGTCGAAGACGCTTTTGTAATTCGTAATTAAGAAAAATTGGTTGTTCAATTAAAACCAATGTCCACAGATTCAGCCCCCATCCCCGGCCCTTCCCCCAATTGGTGGAAGGGTGACTTTGCTGGCGGGAATAATTTGTTAATTCGTTTTTAGTAACTGAGCCTTCGAGTGCAGTTTGATAAGCTCACCGCTTGCCTCGGGCTGTGGTTCTCCATCGGTGGCTGAGGCTCTCGAAGCCAACGGAGAGGAATTTAACTTACTATACAGGCCTGGGCTTTTAGCTGCCCTTACAGGGCGTTGTTGGATTACTATTTTAATACC
>JAUSOY010000058.1 GCA_030656615.1 Bacteroidales bacterium
TTCGGGTAATATCCAAAAACCCAAAAGATCTTATGGCGGCTATAGCGATGGTGATCACCTCTTCCCATTCCGAACAGAGAAGTTAAGCCCATCAGCGCCGATGATACTGCCGAAAGGTGGGAAAGTAGGTCGTCGCCAATATTACACTAAAACCCGGTTCATATTATTTGAGCCGGGTTTTTTCTATTTTATAAATCCTCCTCTTTATTCGTATTTCAACGATATCTTTCAATCCGAATATTCTTGTTGATTCTACTACCATACCTTAGCTCCCAACTCTGAATTCACATCGCGCTTCAAAAAATTCTTCTGATAAAAAAAGCCACTATACCCTTGCGGATAAAGCGGCTCTGAATAGCGATTGACTCGGATATGCTTATACAAAAATTATCTGTGTGCCATCACCCGAAGCCAGTTGATAAAACTGCCCTACTGTAATGATGTCTTTTACATGTTCCGAAAAATCTTCTTTCTTAAGTTTGAACATATCCGCAGCAAGCTTACATGCAAAAATTTCACCACCGCCTGCTACTATCATTTCGAGAAATTCTTCAATGGTTGGTATATCCAGTTTTTCCATTTCCTTTTTCATCATAAGAGATACACCAGCTTCTACACCAGGTAACATTCCTAAAATACTTGGAAAGGGAAGACCTCCGGGCATACGCATCGCCGGATTGCCCAAGGTAGCGGTATGAAGTTTATTCATTTGCTTTTTAGTAATGGCATCGAGCCCGAAAAAGGTAAAAAACATTTTGGCTTCAATGCCTTCCATCAATGCACCATTTCCGAGTACCATCGCAGCATAAACATCTTCGAGGGCGCCCTTGGCACATACTATCAGGACTTTTTTTAATGGTTTGTCTGTCATAATTCGATTGATTTTGGGTTATACACAAGAGGTTGGTTTGGAAATTCCTGCTATCAGCGACGCATTCTTCAGCGGACCACCAGGAAACAAATCGTAGAGACCTTTGATATCTACAATACCTGATTTGCCGACTCTACGTAGAGTCAGAGATTCTCCGGCTTTTACGGCATTTCTGAGATATTCCAATACTTCAAAATGTTTTGGAGTTAACTCAATATTTACCGTTTTTGCGATTTCAACGGCCATTTCTTTGGTCCAGTCCTCAGAATTAATTAGATATCCTTCTTCTGTCACCTGTACACTTTTTCCGACATATTGTTTAATATTCATAATGGAATTATTTAGGGTTTTTTACAATGATTTATTATTGGATAGGTTTTTCATAAAAGTGACCATGAAGCCTAAAGCCCGCTTCATTTCTGGTTGATTGAGTTCGCGCATTAATTTCCAAATCGAATACTCCGGTGTTTTTTCATATTCCATGCTTCCAAAAACTTTTACTGCGTTATTCACGGCCGTCATCATTTCCGGCTGAGTGAGCGAACGTACGGTTTCAATGATGGTGACGATATTATCGGCCAAAGATTTTACATCTTCCGGTTTATAATGACTGACCACATTATCAAGAATTCGGGTGCTTTCAGCGAAAAATTCGAAATAACCTTTCTGATCAAACTCATGGAGCTTCTGGGTATATGTGATTATCATTTCGTTGGCCACTGGACCGGCATCTTTCAGAAAATCCATCATACTTTCAAAGGTTTCGAGAAAGCGGTTGATATTCTGAATATTTCTCAGTAACCTTAATCCCAATGACATAATTTCATCGGGATTAATTTCAACCATTCGGTTTTCCAATTCTGATTCGGCATACTGGTAAATCGATTTACCAACAATAGACAGATCCGATACCAGATCTTCCATTTTTGATGACTGAAGCCGCTGCTGATTCACATATTCGAGTAGCAAATCCATCTTGCCATTCAGAGCGTTTATCTGTTCTTGCAATGATTTTTCATCCATGTCTACTCCTTATTATATGTCACGTTTTTTACCGGCCATCGTCATCAGGGGTTCTATTGGCATTTCTTTTCCTTTCAGAAGAATGTGCCAGTAAATCCACCGGAACATCACTTTTCCATAATGATTAATGCGTGTGTTTTTTAGAAGTCCGAAAGGACCAATACCCGGTAATGGGAAGGTGCCCGGAAGTGGTTCCGTGGTATAATTGAAATCAATGAGTGCTCCTTTTCCAAAACCTGTTTCAATGTAACAGTTGGCGTGGCCGTCAAATTTTGCCATCAACGGACGGTTTTCCATGGCACTCATCAGGTTTTCGAAGAGAATTTCAGCTGCGAAATGTGCAACGGAACCTGCTTTGGATGTTGGGATATTGGCGGCATCGCCCAAAACGAATATGTTCTCAAATTTCTCTGAACGAAGAGTGTATTTATCTGTAAGAACAAAATTTAAATCATCGCCCAAACCACTTCGCTCTACCATTTCAGAACCCATATTCACAGGAACAATCGTCAGCACATCAAAAGGAATTCTTTTTTCATCATAAGAAACCAACTCTTTGGTTTCGTTATCAATGTGTTCAATATAAAAATCAGGGATGATATTGATGTTTTTCTCGTGCATGAGCTCGCTCAGCATCTTTGTAGCAATGGGCTTGGTGAATGCTCCTGAAAGGGGTGTAACGAAGCTTATCTCCACCTTGTCGCGTATCCCTTTCTCAGTGAAGTAGGCATCAGCCAGAAAAACAAACTCCAATGGAGCAACCGGGCATTTAAATGGCAGGTCTGCAATGGCCATCACCAGTTTTCCACCTTCCCATCCCTTAAAAAATTTCTGCAGGGCTACAGCACCTTCTACGGTATAGAAATCAAAAATTTCTTTATGCCATAATTTATCTTTTAATCCGGGCGTTTCCTCTGGTCTGATTTGGGTGCCCGTGGCGATTATTAAAAAATCGTATAGTAATACCCTTCCTTCTTCTAAAAATACCTTGTTATTTTCAGCTTCCACACGATCGATGCTGCTATATACTACCTTAACACCCGCCGGGAAAAAGTCGCCTTTGGGTTTTATCACATCATGTTTCTGATAAATTCCGAATGGAATAAAAAGAAAACCAGGCTGATAGTAATGTTTGCGGTGTTGGTCTACAATCGTTATTTCCCATTCTTCCATGTCGAGGGCTTTGGCCAGCTTATTCGCCATAATGGTACCCGCTGTACCAGCTCCAAGAATTAGTATTCTTCTCATTAGGTTTGAGTATTGGTTATTGTGTTATATGTATCTATGTAATTATAAGACGCCATCAAAGTTAGTTCGGAAGACTGATTTAGATATACTTTGGCCGTATGATATTTATCATGGAATTGTTTAGTAACTTCGTTTTTTATAAAAATATGGACGAATTATCCGAAAAATGTACTTGTGCCGAGTGTCATATGCGCACCTTGTTTTTTGCACACGTTTCAAAAGACGAATTACAAAAAGTGTGTAGTCTAAAAACAGAGGTGGCGTATGGAAAAGGAGATGTTATTGTTAAAGAAGGAGATAAAATAGGGGGATTTTTATATCTTCAAAAAGGTTTGCTGAAGCTTTCGCGCAAGACCTCCGACGGACGCGATCAAATACTTTGTATTTCAAAACCCTTTGATTTTGTTAGCCTTTTAAGTGTTTTCTCAGCTTCTGAATTTAATTATTCTGTTACGGCCATCTCTGATTCTTTAACCTGTGTTCTTGATTTTAATATGGTTAAAGATTTGGTAAAGGAGAATGGAAGTTTTGCACTCGATCTAATTCAAAAATTATCAGAAACCTCAGATCAGATTATTCTTAATTCACTGGAAATTAAGCGTAAACATCTTCATGGACGAGTGGCTCATGTATTACTGTTTTTTTCTGATGATATCTATAAATCGGCTGTTTTTGAACTTCCCCTTTCGCGCAAAGAAATCGCCGAATATATTGGAATGACCACCGAAAACGTCATCCGTACCTTATCAGAATTCCGAAAAGACGGCATTATTGGCATTGAAGGGAAACGAATTACCATAATCGATTCTGATCGATTACACAGTATTTCTGAACACGGCTGAGAGCTGTCTATTTTATACCTAATTTTGCCCTTTAAACTTTTGGGTTTATTTTTCCTTTAATCTACGTTTATTTTGAAATTTAGTGATTTTCGTTTTGATACAATGCTCCAGGATGCTATCGACTCTATGGGTTACGATACACCAACCCCAATTCAGGAACAAGCAATACCCATAATTCTCGAAGGTAAAGATCTTATTGCCTCCGCCCAGACGGGTACCGGAAAAACAGCCGCATTTCTGCTGCCTCTTATTCAAAAATTGATGAATACCCCGGTTGATAATCTGGTGAAAGTGTTGGTGATTGTTCCCACACGTGAGCTGGCTTTGCAAATCGATCAGCAAATGGAAGGCTTTTCGTATGGTACTACGGTGAGTTCCATCGCGGTTTATGGTGGTAACGACGGCGTTTCCTTTAGCCGCGAAAAAACAGCACTTACCACTGGTGCTGGCGTTGTAGTTTGTACGCCCGGCAGAATGATTGCTCATATTAATATGGGTTATGTTGATTTTTCAGGACTTCAAACACTTGTACTGGACGAAGCCGATCGTATGCTTGATATGGGTTTCTTTGATGATATCATGAAAATCCTTAACCGCTTGCCCCAATGCCAACGATTGATGTTTTCAGCTACCATGCCACCTAAAATCAAGGAATTGGCAAGAAAAATCATGAATCATCCCGAAGAAATCAGCCTGGCGGTATCAAAACCAGCCGAACGTGTTCTTCAGGTGGCTTACGTTGTTTACGAAAATCAAAAAATACCATTCCTCCGCAAATTGCTGTCGCATCAATCACTAAAATCGGTTATTGTATTCTGTTCTACCAAAATTAAGGCGAAGGAGCTTTCGGCTGATTTAAAACGTAATAAACTCCCTGTGGATGTCATACATTCCGATTTGGATCAACAAGCCCGGGAAGATGTTTTACGGAGTTTTACCAATGGTAGCCTCAATATTCTTGTGGCAACTGATATTATTTCTCGCGGGATAGATGTTGATAATATTGATTTGATTGTGAATTTTGACGTTCCCAATGACAGCGAGGATTATGTTCACCGCATTGGCCGTACCGCACGTGCTGATGCCGAAGGCGTGGCTGTTACACTGATTAGTGAAAAGGAACAATCGAAATTTTTAAGGATAGAAGAATTTTTAGGACAGGAAGTCTATAAAGATCATTTATCAGCAGAATTTGGGGAAACCCCGGAATATCAGCCAAAAAAGAGAATGCCGGGAAGTCATCGTAATTTTAGCTCTGGGAAGAGGCCGCAGCGAAAAAGCCACGGATCTCAGAGGTGATTTTGTGTGGAGTAATGTTGACTATTGTTGCGTATGGTTCTATTATAATAAAGGGGTAAAATTGCAGGTTATAACTTATTAGTTGTGAGTAGATGACCATAATATCAATTTTTTAGTTGATGCTTTTCATTCTTTCTACACTGCATTGTTAGCGAAATGCAGTCTTTGATTAAAAACAAGATCTCCATTCTCAATATAAAATATTACTCTACAGTAAATATGATAGTACTATTATTCAGCGATTCAATTTTTTCATAAAGTTCTTTCACCGCACGGATATTGCTGCGGGAGATTTTTGGCGAAACAACAGAATAATAACTTGATATTTTCAAAGCATCCGGAGATGGCTGCTCAAAAAGGATGGTCAATTCTCCCAGTTCATTTGTGATAGAAACATCAACGGGAGCATTCAATAAGCGCACATTTTTATCAAACTTCAATAAATATACATAGGTGTCTTTTCCTTTAAAATCCGGATAGAAATCTAACTGACGATTAAGCGTATCGAAACCCGTATAAATAATGTGGTTAAACCAGTTTTTAAGGTTTATAGAAAGAGTGTCGTTTTTATTTTGAATGATATTATCGGCCTTATATTGTGTATTAATTATTGCTTGAAATGGGTAATCTTTGCTTTTGATTAGGACTTTTTTGCTTATTAGTTTAACCTGAGGATTCAATTCCCATATTCTTTTGTTATAAATTGTATTTATAGTTTCATCTTTTACATCCCATTGATACAATCCTCGAGTAAGTGTGGAGTATTGACCCGAAACATTGATTCGAGCATCAAAAACGGCAGATAGGGCATTCACATTTACAGTTACCATAATATTGCTCATTCGGGAATTACTGTTGAGGTTACTGGAGGGTGTAATCACCTGATTAAGTTTTGTACTTACAGTTCGATAGAACATGAAATCCTCATAATTGAACAATCTTGCCCAGATATTTTCATGATAGAAAGGGAATTCATTCAAATAATACCCGAAACTTGCGCGCTTTGGATGTATAAACAGTAGATTGTTGTTTTTTAGCCATACCCCAAAAATATAATCACTGTCGTATATGGGGACAAAATAGTCGTTGTCAATTTCTCCGCAGCGTTTATCGCATAAAAAAATAAAGGAAGCATCCCAGTTCATCTTTGCAAAAATTGAGTAGTAAATTGCATAGCGATTGCTTTCTCTTATTTTATTGCTCATTAGATATTCTCCCACTCTATGGGCTGTGGGATCGACTTTTCTGAGGATTCTGCTGTCTTCGTATTCAAAATTATCTACAATGGTATTATGTATTTTTTGGAGTTTTTCGAAGCCTGTGCTATCGGTTGTAATATTCTGAGTTTCCTTTTTGACAAATTGGTCAATTAAGCTCGTTTGTTTGGTTTTCACTCCTTCGATAATGGATGCCGATTCGCCCCAGGCGATGTTACTTCGATTGCTCGTCATAATCAAGTATAAAGGAGTTTTGTTGTCATCATATATGAAATATGCGTTGCGCCTTAAGCCGTAGGGTCTTATCGTAAAAATTATGTTCGGAAGTTCTAGATATGGACGGCTACCCTTTTCGCTGATACAGCCTTGAAGTTTCTTTCTATACCAGCTATACACTTTCCTTGAATTGCTCTCAACATCCGAATCGGGCTCTCCTTTGTTTTTATAAACTATATCCAGATAGAGGTCAGATGGAAGCGATATCCTCAGATGATATTGTTCTTTATAAGTATCTCCGTGAAAGAAAATTCTGAAAGATGACAACTTTTCAAAATTCGATTCATATTTTACTTCATAGTTATACTCTACTGTTATTTCATCTTTTAAACCCAGATTTTCGATACGATACGAATACTCATAATGTTGGCCGTATACCTCCCCATTTTCAGCTATATTTTTAACAATACTGCAATTTGCATTTATTTTTGCAGGAATCATTTCTCCATTGGGTTTGGTAATAGTAGCCTTGAAAAAATTTACTTGCAGGTCTGAATAATTCTTTTTATGGGCACTTTCTATCGGCTGATGCAGAATATAGGTTGGGTCAAAGCTCTCAGGTAAAATGAACGTGGAAAATTTATTAATGCCTGCTTCCGAATTAACTTTAAACCGGACTTTCCGTGTGATGGTAAAAATGATAAATTCTACCTTTTTCCCGGATATAATGATGGAATTAGAATCATTGATTATGGTGGCATCACGGGAAGAGAAATTATTTAGAGTGTCTTTCGTTTGTCCGAAAAATGATACATTTTCTATACTATCGGCTAGAATAGTAATGGGGATTGAAATAGATAGAATTATTAAAAACAGAAGTCGCGTTATTTTCATACGGCATCGTATTATTCTGAATAAACCTTTTCCTACCTCACATAGACTATGTGAAACTGATCCAAATATACAATATATGTGATTAAAACGGGTTAAAATTGCATCCTTATGTCTTCATTAATTTGGATTACGCATATGCTGGGAATATGAATATGGTAAAACATAAATTGAATTGACGGGATTGCCATCTTTAGTGGCGGGAATCCAGCGTGGCATTGACAATAAAACCCGTTGAAGTTCCTTGTCGTATGAATTTGAAAAGCTCCCCAGAAATTTCACTATTTCAATTCTTCCACTTGGTTTAACTTTAATAATTACAACAGCATTACCATATAAATCAGACATTCTGATCGAATTTGTAATACGCAACGTGTTTTGGATGTGAGACGACAGAGCTTCTTCGCCAATTCGAAAATGACTATAATAAACATTGCCGTATTCTGTTTCAAGCAAATCTTCTATTGTTCTGCTTTTAGGGTAATTTATTGGGTCATTTACAGTTATAAGAGAGTCTATAATCACTCCACTTTTGTCAAAATGTACAAAAGAATTTTCAACTTCTTTCCCTGCCTTATAATTTCCCTCACATATAAGATTTCCTGTTTCATTGTAAAACAACCAATGTCCTTCCTCAAGGTCTTTAATGAAATTGCCTGTCGATTCAAGTACACCGTTTTCTCTAAAGTAATTCCACTGACCGTGCTTCCGGTTGTTTTTATAGTTCCCTTCAATCATTACCACGCCCGGAGGGCTGTAAAATTTCCAAAGGCTATCTTTATTATTCATTTTATACCAACCCGATGTGTTTAATGTTGAGTCATTGTTAAGAACGACATATGTGCCATGCTTTATCCGGGTTTTCTTTTTCAATACCTGATAAACCTTCTCTACTTGGTTTGTATTGTAATAATACGATTTCAGAGTTATTAGGTCCTGACTATATATCAGTGTGTTAAGAGAAAAAAGTAATAATGTGATTATCGTTCTCAAGAATCGTAATTATTTGTAAATAATGATGAGTGATATTTGTCTGTAATGAATTTCAAAATTAATGTGTTTTGGCTGGATTCTCAATCGACGCCAGTATTCCATCTTATCTTTCATTTAAAAATATCATTGTTTTGAAGATGATCAAATACAAGTCCTTTAGGAATATTTGTTTTTCCTTTTATCTCAACATCAAAATACAACATAATAGTGTCTGATTCACCTCTTGTTACTAAAACAAATAAATCAAGGGTTTCAGCACCTAGACTTTGCGGACTCCCAAACCTCAAAGGAATAGTTTTTTTTCTTGGCTGGTTAGCAGGTTTCTTTACGGTTGCATGACCAATAACTTGAAATGCTTTTTCATTGTATTTCAACTTTGATAAATAATGCCAAGCCAATTGTGTGTTTTTCTCCCAATTGTTATAATGACCTATCAATATAGGATTTTCAGCAGAGTAACCATAATCAACTTGCTCTGATTGTTGAATAGTTGAAAAATAATCTTTCGTACTAGTACACCCAAATAAAAATATAATTACAATCGAATAGCAAGTATTTTTCATTATTGTAATAAGTTAAATTATTACTGTCTAGAATGTTGGGATAACATGCATGCACCCGCCACAAATATAAGTAGAAAGGGTTATCATTCGTTAAATGATGAAAAATAATTATTAAGCAGAAGTAAAGATTGTATGTTGTAGCAATTTAGACAAATCTCGCCCAGTATATTTAAGCAGATGGTTTATTTAAAGGTAGTAGAATCCCCTTTAGAAAATTTCAATTGGGCAGATTACTGACTGAATCGCAATAAACTTCCATAAGGCAGTTTTCGTCCGGCATTATCAGCCTGATACAGTTCACCGCATTCCTTATTACTGACTTCTCCGTATATGGTATCGAAAAGGTTTTCGGTAATCAGGGGAGAAGTACCTTTAGCATACAAATTGATAATTGTAAAATGGTTTTCGGGTGCAAGCAACTGTCGGCAATTCTTTAATAATTCGTTGATGCTTTCCTCGAGTTTCCATTTTTCACCCTTGGGCCCACGGCCATATGCCGGAGGATCCATAATAATACCGTGATAGGTATTTCCCCTTCGAACTTCCCGTTCTACAAATTTTACGGCATCTTCGAGCATCCAGCGGATGTTATCGAGGCCGCTTAGTTCCATGTTTTCGCGTGTCCAACTGATGAGTTGTTTGAGTGCTTCTACATGCGTTACTTCAGCTCCTGCTGCTTTAGCTATCACCGATGCCGCTCCGGTATAGGCAAAAAGATTCAGAAATCGTGGGCGTTCTACCGGCATATTTTTAATTTGCTCATAAATATACGTCCAGTTGGCAGCCTGTTCAGGAAAAATTCCCACATGACGGAAGGGGGTAAGACCCAGGCGCATTTTAAGCTGAAAATCATGACATGGAAAAGTAATTAACCATTGCTCAGGCATTTCTTTTCGCCTGAACCATTCGCCTTTTTCTTCATTTTCGGATTGCTCTGTGCTTGATTTCATGCGGAAAGTGGCATGAGCCAAACGTTTCCATTCCCCATCGCTGAGGTTTTTATCCCAAATGGCCTTGGGTTCGGGCCGCGAAAGAATATAATTGCCAAATCGTTCTAGTTTCTGAAAACCTCCGGTATCCATCAGTTCGTAATCGGTCCAGCTTTGGGGTGTAAAGAGTTTCATGGCTTGTTTTCTTTCTTATTTCTTGTATACATTATCAGCAATAACATTCATTTCGCAGTTTTTGCAATCGAACTGAAGCAAAAAACGGTTGCGGTAATCGGTGATGTACAAAGGCATTTTGTAAGGATTTTTCATTTCAAGCAAACACTGTCCGGTTTCACGCAAAATGCAGTGTTTGGTCGTCATGAGAATATCGTTTTTTTTCACCTTTCCTTCTTCAAATCCCTGAACAATTTTCTCTACGCCATGCCGTTGGTAAAAATCAGCTGCTTTAGCATTCAATACATTGGAGTGAAAACTGTCTAAAGCGAAGGGGTAAGGATGGTTTGTGGGATTGATTCGGCTCTCTTTCTTTAGTTTTCCTGCTTTGCGGAGCGAAAGCAGTGTATCTATGGCTTGTCGGCGTAATGCATTGAGTGTTGATGCCGGGATAAATAGTTCGGGACATTCGATTTGAACTTCCGAAAAGATAAAAGGCGTATCACCCGTTTTACAAATTTGCCTGTGAATATTAGCAAGATTTGCCTCCTTGTTGTTTGCCGTTTCCGGTGCTATCTCAATTTCAGCGCTTGCCTCAAATAAATCATTATCGATTACTTTGAGTACCAATGAAGAATGTTCCAGGCTTAAAACACCTTTAATTTCCATGGTTCTTTTGGCAGTTGAACCTTCCATTTGTTTATCAAAAGCCTGATTATGATTTCGATAGATATCCGATTTGCGTTCGGGATGTATGGGTGTTGCTAAAAATAAACGATTATCACTGACCTTGTTAATTCTTACGCCTTCCCATTGCCCATTGACTCCTTTAAACATAATGCCATCGCCATTATGAAGCGTGGAATTTCCATCCAATTCTATCCATCCCGGACCGGAATCTTTGATTTTTCCCATAAACTCACCCATCGATTTGGGCGTTTCCGGCGACCATTGACCACTTTCAGCGCCATGAAGAAAATATTCTGTAAAGCCACGATTGAAACTGGCTTCGGGTTTGGGTGTAAAGCTGTAGCTCGTTTTTCCGGAAGTCGATTTGGAAAATCCCTCCCGTTTTTCTATTTCAATATCCAGTTTCTGGCGATACCAGGCGGTAATATTCTTTAAATATCCAATATCCTTTAATCGGCCTTCAATTTTAAAACTGCTTATACCGGCATCAATCATCTCGCCCAGGGATTCTGAACGGTTCATGTCTTTGAGCGAAAGAAGATGCTGGTTTTTTATCAGTTCTTTTCCATCGCCGTCCAGTAATGTATAAAAAGAGCGACAGGGCTGCGCACATTGTCCGCGGTTAGCCGAGCGGCCACAAATGGCATGACTCATATAACATTGTCCGCTGTACGATACACATAATGCACCATGTACAAAGGCTTCGAGGGGTACGCTGCTTTGTTTTCGTATATTTTTAATTTGCTCCAGACTCAGTTCACGGGCAAGAATTACCCGACTAAAACCTGCTTTTTCGAGAAACAATACTTTTTCAGGGGTGGTATTATGCGTTTGAGTGCTGGCAATGAGAGGCAGGGGAGGCAGATCCATTTCCAAAAGTCCAATGTCCTGAATGATAAATGCATCAACGCCTGTTTCATAAAGCTGAAACATCAACTTACGGGCTTCTTCCAGTTCAGAATCAAACAAAAGCGTGTTGATGGTAACGTACACTTTAGCGTGATAAATGGATGCAAAATCAACCAATTCTTTAATATCGTCTTCAGAATTTGCTGCAGCCGAGCGGGCTCCAAAACCGGAGGCTCCAATGTATACAGCATCAGCTCCATGTTTGATGGCCTCTATTCCAAAAGTGGCATTTTTAGCCGGAGCCAGTAGTTCTATTTTTTGCATCTGCCTGTTTTTCGGTGCAAATATCCTCATTTTATGGCAAACAGAGGGCTTTATGCCGTAATTGGCCGTAAAACACCTTTATAGTTTCTGTTTCACTCAATATTAATTCGTGCTGAGGCAAAGCATTGCCGTATTTTATACCTTTGCAGTATTGCATTAAAGCATTTAACAGGCATATGCTCATTAGCAGTCTTCAAAATCCAAAAGTCAAGTATCTGATTAAGCTTCAGACAAAGTCAGCTTTTCGTCGTGACGAAGGTGTGGCAATGGTGGAAGGTTTGCGTGAGTCGCTTATTGCTTTATCTGCCGGACTTTTGCCCCAAAGTGTTTTTTTCTGCCCGGGAATGCATCCCTTGGATGAAAACTTAGGAGAACTCTTGAAAGCCGTTGATAGTCATCAACAATTTGAATTAAGTCAGCATGTATTTGAGCGCCTGGCATACCGCGATGGTTCTGATGGAATTATTTGTCTTTTTAAAGCACCACGGAATGAGCTTTCAGAGTTTATTCCTCCTTCCGAATCATTGATTTTAATTCTGGAATCGGTAGAAAAACCTGGAAATCTTGGTGCCGTTTTACGTACGGCCGATGCAGCCTCAGTGGATGCTGTGATTGTTTGTGATCCCTCCACCGATCTATATAACCCCAACGTAATTCGTTCCAGTTTGGGATGTGTTTTTACGACGCCTGTTTTCTCTGCCGGAAATACGGAAACACTTCAATGGCTTAAACAACATTCGATTCGGATATTTGCTTCCCTGCTTTCAGAAAAATCGTCACCCTATCATTTATCCGATTATCGAAATTCATCCGCATTATTGATGGGAACCGAAGCCACAGGACTTTCAGATTTCTGGATTCGTGCGGCCGATGAACACATTATTATTCCGATGCTGGGCAAAATTGACTCACTAAATGTTTCAAATGCCACGGCAATTCTTACTTTTGAAGCCATGCGCCAGCGCGATTTTCGTCATCATTCTTTATAATATGCCAGAAAATACTTCCATAAAATTCATAAGACTCCAATCGTTGCATTCGTTCATAAAAGGTATTTCTTTTTATCACGGAAGTATACATTATCGATTTTTGCGATTATTAATCATTGGTGTGATGCTTCTTTTGGCAAGTTTTTCATTAATGGCTCAAAAAAAATCCTCTGCCGATTCCTCTGCTGTTTATGTTTTTAAGCCCGATTTTCATACGTTAAATCGTTGGACACCCGTGTTGGTTGATACCATGCCTGTTAATAATCAGCGTTATGATGCCGTTATTTCAGGGGATAGGTTTTTTGCCGCATTGGGAAATACCGGATTGGCTTCTTTGGATCTGTTGCCCGATTTTGTTCCTGAAGCAGGATTCAGGTACGGTAGAAAAGCGTTTGATGCATATCGGTATACAGTGGAAAATGTTCCCTGGTATCAAAGCCGAAAGCCTTTTACTGAAATATTATGGGTGAGTGGACCGGGTAAGGAAAATAATCTTCAGGCCATGCATTCGCAGAATTTTTATAAGGGACTGACCGGTGGCATCAATTATCGCCTCACCTCGTCGCCCGGAGCCTATCAACGCCAAAAAGTCAGCGATCATAATGTTGCGATTACCCTTCGGTATTTTTCGCCCGATAAGCGTTATGGGGGAGAAGCCGCCTTTGTTAGCAATAAATTCATTGTTCAGGAAAATGGTGGCATTGCCAACCGGGAGATGTTTGAAGGAAGTACGGAATTAAACCGTTCAGTAATTCCCGTAAATCTTCAACTGGCATCCAATACAGAACGAAATGTGCGGGTGATGCTTTCGCAGTTTTATGAATTGGGATTTTCTCGTCAGCAAAAAATCAAAGCCGATACCTTGCCTGCTGAACAGGTAACGGCAGCAGATTACCTTAAAACCGATTCCATAGCGCAGGATACCCTTGCTAATGATAAAATAATCAAGGCATTACGCAAATTTACCCGTTTTGGACGCATCGTTCATACCTTTACCTATGGTTATGACTGGTATGAGTATGAGGATGGAAGTCCAAACTCCGGGTTTTATTCCAACATTCTTATCGATTCGTTGAAAACCCGTGATTCGGTTCATATACAACGATTTGAAAATGAAATCGGATGGACAAACGCTTCCTATCTTCTCGAAAATAAATTTCCGGTTGAACTATATGCCGGAATTAAACATCAGGCAGTGGCTTTCAGGGCCGATTCACTGCAAAAGAATTTTAATCAGGTGATTCTTAAAGGTTCTGCAAAAATTGTTTTACCCCGGGGTTTTCAACTTTCGGGTGATGCTTTTATTATCAAAGGCGATTATAATGATGGCGATTTGGGCATCGCGGCCCGCATTGATCTTCCTTTCGCGAAAAAGCTTTTGCTTTCCGGAGGGCTGAATCTGGGATCTTCCAAGCCCGATTTTTATTCGCAATATCATTATTCAAATCATTTTTATTGGAATAACGATTTTGCCCGTTCAGAGTATTACAGGCTTTGGGTTAATATGAAGTGGTTTACACTGTATGCCGGTTTCGAATATTATTTGCTGAATGAGGCTGTTTTTTATGATGTAAATGGAAGGCCAAGTCAGAAGAATGGGGAAACATCGCTTCTTCGGCTAAATTTGAAGCATGTATTGAAATGGAGAAAATTTACCGCCGAAAATCATGTTATCATTCAAAAACCAACGGATACAACGGTTTTGCGACTGCCCGAAATACTGGCGCGCTCTACCTGGTATTTTACCCTCTCCGTTTTTAAAGGCGCATTGATTTTTCAGCCGGGCATTGATGTTTCGTATAATACTGCATATTACAGCAATGCTTACATGCCTGCTACGGGTGTGTTCTATCACCAAAATACGGAAACTACGGGCAATTTTTTTAATGCCGATATCTATGCCAACTTTAAGATTAAACGGGCCCGTATTTTTGTGCGCTACCGGCATGTTAACAGCCATTGGGGACCGTATGATTATTATGCGGCTCCAGGCTACCCCTTAAAAGACGCCGGATTGAATTTTGGAGTGAACTGGCGGTTTTATGATTGAGACTCGGAACCAGAGGCAAGCAGTGAGCCTGTCGAACTGCACTCGAAGGCTCCTTTTAAAACTCTTAACTCTTAACTATGTATGTCTTTTCCGATCTTATCCTCTACCGATTTAATTTTGGCATCCATTCGGTTTTGCTGGCCAGGGCGGATATCAAGACTGAACGTGGCATATACTCTGCTGCAATCATTTTCTAAAAGTTTATAGGCATCATTAATCACTTTCAGAGCTTCTTCCAGTGTTTCTGTTTCAATAATGGTTGCCATGGGCGTCAGGCTGTATGGTATTCCCGATTCTCTTATCATGGCAATGATACGGCTGACGTATGGACTCACGCTGTCTCCCTTATCGGTTGGAAACATGGCCATTTGAAGGATTATTGACATAGTTTTTTTTGATAAAATTACGAATTCCAGATTTCCCAGGCGGCTTCGGCCTGTATTTCAAGCATCGCTTGACCATTTTGTACTCTGGCGCCTCTTTCTGAACCTTCTGCCATAAACCCTGTAATGGCCGGGTTGTAAATTAAATCGAATAACAAATGCCCGGAATGTATAAAATGGTAGGGCAGAGGTGGTTTTTCACTTAAAGCAGGCCACATACCCAAAGGTGTGGTGTTGATAATGATGGTGTGTGATTCAATGATCGTTCTGTCAATTTCTTCCCAAATAATGTGACCGGGTCCGGGATGTCTGGAAACTACTGTACAATGTATCCTGCATTGATTTTCGAGGCAGTACTTTACCGAAGCAGCTGAGCCTCCATTTCCTAAAATCAATGCCTTTTTATCCATAGGGAAAATGAGTGGTAAAATACTCTTATAAAAACCAATCACATCAGTATTATATCCCTTTAAAAAAACAGAATCTGAATTACGAAGTATTTTTATGGTATTAACAGAACCGATGGCGGTGGCTTCTTCTGAAATATCATCCAGAAGAGGAATAATGTTTTTTTTGTAAGGAATGGTAATATTGAGTCCCGATAATTTGGGATTATTAGAAATCAACAGTCGAAAATCCTGTAAATTTTCAAGTGGGAAAAGCTGGTAATCTGCATCGTTTATTTTCTCTTTCCGGAACTTTTCATCGAAAAATGCCGGTGAAAATGAATGAGATAGAGGATAACCGATCAGACCGAAAATTCGCATGCTATACCAGGTATTTTATCAATACAAATCCTCCCACTAGTAAAACCGTAAATCCAATGGCCAGTAAATTGAAATACTTATCAATAAATGCTTTTATCGATTCTCCATATTTCCATATGAGCCAGGCTACCAGAAAAAACCGTGCACCACGGCTTATCAGTGAAGCTACTAATAGCATTATCACGCTGATATTAAATGCGCCTGCTGAGATGGTAAATACTTTAAAAGGAATGGGTGTAAAGCCGGCCGTAAAAATTACCCAGAAGTCCCATTTTTCGTACATTCCCTGAACATTGTAAAATAGTTCGTGGGTAAATCCGGGGATGATATCGAAAAAGAAATTTGCAAGCGATGAAAATTCACTAGGCGATGACCACCAGATATAATGCCCAATCAGATAACCGGCTACTGCTCCTAATACTGAGGAAATTGTACAAATTCCTGCATATCGGAATGCTTTACTCTGCATACCCAGAATAAGAGCGATGAGCAGTGGGTCTGGAGGAATGGGAAAAAAGCTGGCTTCAGCAAAACTGAGAATAAATAAAGCTATGGCTCCATATGGACTGTTGGCCCAACTTAGAACCCAATCATATAATTTTCTGAAAATATTCATTCAAGAAAGGATGAAATGTGATTACTGCGTAAGCAACAAAAATACTGAGACCAATTGGATAATTGATACTCCTTTGTGGCATTAATTATTTTCGGGTTGATCGCCAGGAGGTCTTATGGACTGCAGATGCCGAAGAATTTCCGGATGATATTGTAATCCGGGCATTTCTTCGATGAGTTTAAACAATCCATCCGGATCGGTGTCTACCGCCTCGGTGAGGGTGAGGCTGGCTTCCTCATTTCTTCCGGTCATAAAAAGCAAAGAGGCGAGTTTATAAAGAATATCGGCTCCCTGATCGATATGTTGTTTTAATCCGGTGTTTAATGAATCGATGGCGCCTTCGAGATTTCCTGTTTTTTCGAGAATGGATGCTATTTCGAGCCAAACACCTTTATGACCCGGATTAAGTCGGGTAACCATATTATACGATACCAGTGCATTTTCGGTAAGGCCGAGTTTGAGTTGTAAATCGCCCTGAATATGATAATACTCCGGATTTGTTATATCGAGGCGAATCGCCTTTTCTACATGACGGAGCGCTGTTTTTACTTGTCCCATACTATCATAGCTCAATGCCAGTCCTATCCATGCATCGGCCATGGAATCATCGAGGCGAACAGCTATTTCGAAGTTTTCGGCCGATTTGTGGTAATCGTCCATTTTTTCATAACATTCGCCAATATAATAGTAGGTAAGTGCATCAGCGTTTTCAATTTCCAGTGCTTCTTCGTATGTTTTTATCGCCTTTTTATATTGTTCTAATTCGAAAAAAGCATTGGCTTTATTGAAAAGTGCTTCAGAAAAATATTCATCAATGGCCAGAGAAAAATCGAATGCTTCTATCGCTTTTTCGTATAAAGAAAGATTATTGAAGGTTATCCCCAGATTAAACCATCCATAGACCGAGTAAGGATTCTCATCCAGAAATTTCTTAAAATATTCGACACATTCTTCTAACCGGAAGGATATTTCGTAGCAAAATGATAATTCATTAATGAGACTATCGTTTTCGGGATTAAATTCGAGGCCTTTGTGAAGATTTTCGATGGCCTGATCGTATTCGCCCAGCTTTTGATACTCGTATGCTATCGACAGAAAAACTTCGTCTTTATCTTCGGTTTGGTCCAGTGCTTTTTTATAGAACACAACTGCTTCCTGATGATTGTTTTGTTTGCTCAGAATGGCACCTTTAGTAAGAAATATTTCTGAATTGAAAGGTTCCATCTTTTCAAGATCATCGATGATGAGCATGGCTTCTTCCGTTTTATCTGAGGCCGCGCATAACTGAGCCTTTTTTAGCATAAATGCGGTGGAATCGGGGTGTTGGGCCGAAGCAATGTCAATGGCTTTTTCTGCCATAGGAAGATTATACCCTTCGAGATAATAATTGATAATATCCTCAAATTCTTCCACGTCGAAGAATTCAGCAGATTTTTGCCGGATCATCTCTTCGAAACGCTTGATATTCAGCATTTCGGACTCGTCCTGGGTTTCGTCAAAAAAGTCGTCGTTCATAGTTTGAATTCGGCTGCAAACTTACTTAAAATTCGGAAGATGAGCTCAGGGTTTTAATGGAACTTTTTCTCCAGAGGCAACCGTGGAAGCTTCCCGAGTCTTAGTAATAAAGATTGCATTAGTCAAGGGAGGTGTATTTATCGGTAATTGCTGCAATGTGAAATGGAATACTTCTGTTTAAAAAAAATGTAAATTTGTCGTCGAAAACGCACGAACAATGACTTTAATAAAATCGATTTCAGGGATTAGGGGAACTATCGGTGGCAAATCAGGGGAAGGCTTAAGTCCTCATGATTTAGTAATGTACACAGCAGCTTTTGCAACATTTATTTCACGCCGCCGCGAAAAAGACCGGATTAAAATTCTTATCGGCCGCGACGCCCGTATTTCGGGACGTATGGTCAGTAATATTGTTACTGGTACCTTGCAAGCCATGGGTGTTGATGTGGTTGATGTTGACCTTACTACAACGCCTACCGCCGAAATTGCCGTTACTCATTTGAAATGTGACGCAGGCATTATTCTGACAGCCAGCCACAATCCCCGTCAGTGGAATGCATTGAAGCTCCTGAATCATAATGGTGAATTTCTTTCAGCAGCCGATGGAGCGGAAGTGCTTCGGATAGCAAACAATGGCGATTATACTTTTGCTGCCGTCGAAAAGTTGGGTAAGCATGAGATAAATTTGCAAATGTTCGACAGGCATATCGAAATGATACTGGCTCTGCCAGATGTAGATAAGGATGCAATTTCAAAAGCCGGATTTAAAGTAGTGGTGGACACCATTAATTCTACCGGTTCTCTTGTAATTCCGGATTTGTTGAAGGCATTGGGTGTAAAGGTATTTGAAATGGTGAATGGTGAACCTAACGGACAATTTGCTCATAATCCTGAACCTTTACCAGAGCATCTGTCGGGTATTTGTGAACTGATGAATCGTAGCTCGTTTAATGTTGGTTTTGTTGTTGATCCGGATGTGGATCGTCTGGCCATTGTGAGTGAAAATGGTGAGGTATTTGGTGAAGAGTATACGCTGGTAGCGGTTGCCGATTATATATTACAACGCAGGGGAGGAAATACGGTTTCCAATCTTTCATCATCCATGGCCTTGCGGGACGTAACACTTGCCGCCGGATATGAATATCATGCGTCAGCCGTTGGCGAAGTGAATGTAGTTGAAAAAATGAAGGAAGTAAATGCGGTTATTGGCGGTGAAGGCAATGGCGGAGTTATTTTACCCGAATTGCATTACGGGCGCGATGCTTTAGTAGGTATCGCTTTATTTCTCAGCCATCTGGCGAAATCAGGGAAAAGCTGTTCCGCTCTGAGAGCTTCATATCCATCGTATTTTATCTCAAAAAATAAAATTGAATTACTACCCGAAATGGATATTTCTTCCATTATGCAAGCGATGCGTCAGAAATATTCGAATTATCCTTTGAATGATATTGACGGTCTTCGTTTTGAAATCGGGAAAGAATGGGTACATCTGAGGCAGTCGAATACGGAACCCATTATCCGCATATATGCCGAGGCTGATTCGCAGGGGATCGCTGACAGACTTGGTCAAAAGATTAAAGACGACATTCGGGAAATTGCTATGCAGCGGTAATAATATTAACAAGCGCGTTAATAAGTTTTGGAAAACCCCATAACTTTTCAACCAGGCATATAGGGATTCTTTTCTATTTTTACCCTATTACAAATCCTTTGCTATGAAGACGAGTGCTCGCAAAAGAAAATCGACCCGTTTCAAAACGATATCATTTAAAATTACGGCACGTCAGCGTCGTTCGCTTGAAAATTATTGCCGAATTCATAATACAACACCGATTAAGGTAATAAAACAGCGTATGGACCCATTTCTTTCAAAATTTGTGGAAATGAGCGATCGTAAACCGGTGGTTGTCAATCAACTTGATTTATTCGGAGAAGAATAGGATCGGCTATTTTCTTCCACCAGCTTCGTAAGGGGTTCGGTGTAGAATACTTCTTCCAAGGGTAACTTCATCAGTAAATTCTAATTCGTCGCCTACAGCCACACCGCGGGCAATGGTACTAAATTGAATATTATATTGAGCCATTTTCCGGTAGAGATAGTAGTTGGTGGTATCGCCTTCGAGGGTAGCCGGTAAAGCCAGAATGACTTCATGAATGCCTCCCTTGCTGATTCGCTCTATCAGGCTGTGAATATTTAAATCGTTGGGGCCAATGCCTTCAATGGGCGAAATTTTCCCTCCTAAAACATGGTATACGCCTTTATATTGAGTGGTATTTTCTATGGCCATAATATCGCGTATGCTTTCCACCACACATACCATCGAGATGTCTCTTTTATCATTGCTACAGATATCGCAGATGGTTTTATCACTTAAATTATGACAAATGCTGCATATACCGATGTTTGTACGCATTTCCATCATGGCTTTACTAAACTGTTCTACTTCTGAGGTATCTTCGGCTAATAAATGCAAACATAAACGCAAGGCGGTCTTACGACCAATTCCGGGAAGTTTTGAAAATTCGGCTACTGCATTTTCGAGTAGTTTGGAAGGATATGGAACCAATGGATAATAATTTTTAAATAAGTGTAGACAAAAATACACGAAATTTGCGTTTTAATACCAGATATTACACGTATGAAACCTTTGATATATAGTTGCCTCTTTGTCTTAATGATTGTTTTTCAGGCGAATGCGCAAACCGACACGCTCGCATTTAATAAATCGGATGCTCAGGGAAAGAAGCAGGGAAGCTGGCAAAAAAAACATCCCAATGGAAAGATCCGTTATTCCGGACAATTTTTGAATGATATCCCGGTAGGTGAGTTCCGGTATTTTTTTAGTAATGGTAAATTAAATGCCATCGTGAATCATAAAGGCAATGGCATTCATGCTTCAACTTCTGTTTTTAATGAGGCGGGTGATACCACAGCCAAAGGCTTTTATTTCAGTCAGCAAAAAGATAGCATTTGGAATTATTATGATAAAAACCATAAAATTATTTCCACAGAATTATACCACAAGGGTTTAGCAAATGGCTGTTGGGTTTTATATTATCCCGGAGATACGCTGGCTGCAGAAAAAACGTCGTATAAAAATGGAAAGAAGCAGGGCGATTTTATCCAGTACTTTTCGAATGGAAGTATAAAAGTTAAGGGACAATATCAAAATGATATTCTTTCAGGTGTGTACCGCTCGTATTATCCGGATGGCAAAGCGTTGAATGAAGGAAGGTATACTGACGGACTTGCTGATGGATTATGGAAGTACTATACCAATGATGGCCGTCTGAAAAGGGAGGAGTGGCTTAAAAAAGGTGAATTGTTAAAAGAAGAAATATATATTCCGGATGAACCGATTGTAGACAAACCCCTTGATCCTTCACTGGATCCGGAAAAGAATGAAGGATTTTAATTTTTTATTGTGACAGGAATTGTTTGACATCTGAAAGATTGTCAAAAACCGGTAAACCACTGCTTTTTAAGCGGCTTTTTGATTGGTGTCCATAAGAAACAAGCAGGCAATTACATCCGATAATACCGGCAACTTCTGCATCATGCAAGGTATCACCAATGAGCCAGGTGTTTTTTTTGTCGAGATGATGCGTCGAAATAAGCGTTTTAGCAAGTTCAGCTTTCCCACCACCGTAATGATTATCAATGCCATCAATCCGTGAAAAATACGATCCTATTTTTCGTTGATGAACCGCATCATACAATGCCTGCTGTTCCATTGCTGACAAAATGAACTGAGAATAATTTTGCTGCTTAAAGATGCTGAGCACTTCATGAGCATTATCGACTAATTCGAGTGAATCTACGTTTTGGAGGTACATATCCATAAAACGTAAACCGATGTCTGAAAATGGGTCTTTAGTAAAATCAATGCCAATATCCTGATAATATTTTTTAACCGGAAAGTCGAAAACCTCACGGTAACGATCGGCGTTGAGGAGTGGAAGCGTTCTTTCAGAAAGCAGAACATTCATAATTTTTATGCAATATTCCACATCGGCTAGCAACGTGCCATTCCAGTCCCAGATAATACTTTTCTGATTCATACTGTGTAAAAACAAAAGCCCCCGGAATTACCGGAGGCTTTAAATTGTCAATTAATTATTCGAGCGAATGAATTACCAGTCCGGAGCGAAGCTTTGGTTCGAACCAGGTGGTTTTTGGAGGCATGATATTTCCGGTGTCGGCAATGTCGATTAGCTGTTTCATCGATACGGCGTAAAGTGCAAATGCAACGGCCATATCACCATTATCAACGCGGCGTTTCAATTCATTTAAACCACGGATACCACCAATAAAATCGATACGCTTTGATGTTCTAAGGTCTTTGATATCAAGTATTTGATCCAATACAAGATTTGATAAAATGGTAACGTCTAAAACACCTATGGGATCGTTATCGTTATACGTACCGGGCTTTGCTTCCAGGCTGTACCATTTTCCACCCAGATACATGCTGAATTGATGTAGTTTTTCGGGTTTAAAAATCTCCGTACCTACTTCTTTAATATCAAAAACCAGCGCAAGTTTCGCTAGAAAATCTTCATGACTCAGTCCGTTAAGGTCTTTAACCACCCGATTGTAATCGATGATTTTTAACTGATTATCCGGAAAATGAACAGCCATAAAGAAATTATACTCTTCGGTTCCGTTGTGCTTGGGATTATTCTTGCGTTTTTCGGCTCCTACAAGTGCAGCTGCAGCGGTACGATGATGTCCATCGGCAACATAGGTGGCAGGGATGCTGGCAAAAATTTCAACAATACGGTTTATGGTTGCTTTATCATCGATAGTCCAGAAGTGATGTCCAAAACCTTCATCGGCAATGAAATCATATACCGGTTTTTGATTTTTTACAATTGAATCAACGATTTTATCGATTTCGGCATGAGCAGGATAAGCAAAGAAAACAGGTTCAATGTTTGCATCGGTAACCCTTACGTGAATCATCCGGTCTTCTTCTTTATCGCGTCTAGTCAGTTCATGCTTTTTAATGACCCCATTCAGGTAATCATCTACACCGGCACTACCAACAATACCATATTGTGTACGACCATCCATGGTTTGGGCATAGATATAAAGTTTTTCTTCATTATCCTGAACAAGCCATCCATTATCAACGAATTTTTTAAAATTCGATGCAGCCCGGGCATACACTTCCGGTGCATGCTCGTCCATATCAAGTGGAAGTTCGAGTTCGGGTTTTGTAATACGCAGAAGTGAATATTGATTGCCTTCGGCCTCAATACGTGCTTCAGCAGAGTTAAGTACATCATAAGGTCTGGAAGCTAGTTCTTTAGCTATTTCAGCCGGGGGCCTCAGTCCTTTGAATGGTTTCAAAATTGCCATCGTATGTAAATTTAGTTTTCGGGGTTTTTAATAGTTTTTGTGATCGTAATGATTTGGTTGGTTTGCTGTTACTGGTTCTTCTTCCTGTTCATTTGCGAAACGGTGGATGGAGCTAATCATGGCACCAAGCATTTTCACCATTTCAATTAATACTGATTTTGATTCCTCAAGTTCTTCATCAGAGAACAATCCACCGCGGTGCATAACATGTGATGCGACTAAACATTCCCGTACGGAGCTTTTCGACATTCTGAGGAACTGTAAAAAATCGTCTTTCGGACGTACAGAGCCTTCGGCAATGTTTGTGATGACCTGATAGGCTGCTTCGATAAACTTATTATACACGGCAGCCTCTCCTGCTGCAAATGGTTTGTTCCCTTTTGATTGTACCCAAATTAAGTAGTCAATGGCTTTGTGATAGATTCTTAAATCCTCGAATTTAAAAAAAGGAAGATTTCTGTGTTCATGTCGTTCCATTTCTCTCTCAGTTTTACCTTTATTATAATACCTCAATGGAAGTATGGGGGAATCCCTCCCCCAATACATCTTAGTTTACCTGAAAAGTTTTGTCTCCCTTTTCGAAGAATCCCACAATTTGTTTGGCAGCAGCTATCCCGGCATTATTATTGGCTTCCGATGTTTGAGCTCCCATTTTTTTCGGGGTGAAGAAGAATTTACCGGCAAATTTATCAGCTAATTCAGCTTTAATTGCGGGTTCAATATCACTTAAATACCTGAAATCAGGTCTTTCAGTAAACATAGTCAGTAATCCTGCCTCATCAATCACTTCTTTACGTGCCGTGTTTACAAGCGTAGCGCCCTTTGGCATCATTGAAAGCAATTCGAAATTGATTGATTTTTTTGTTTTTTCATTGGCCGGAATATGTAAAGATACATATTGGCATGTTTTGTATAATTCTTCGACACTGCCTACTGGTTTTACACCCTCGGCTTCCATTTTTGCTGCGTCAACGAAAAGATCATAGGCATACACTTCCATACCGAATCCTTTTGCAATTTCTGCAACATAACGTCCCACATTGCCATAGGCATGGATCCCCAATTTTTTATGGCGAAGTTCGGTGCCCGATGAACCATCGTATTGGTTTCGTGCTTGCAAAACCATCATTCCCAATGCCAGTTCAGCCACAGCATTTGAGTTTTGTCCCGGGGTATTCATGGCTACAATGCTTTTTTCAGTACAGGCAGCCAAATCGATATTATCGTATCCTGCACCGGCCCTGACAACAATTTTAAGGTTTTTAGCAGCAGCGATAACGTCTTTATCAACAATATCCGAACGAATAATGATGGCATCGGCGTCGGCGACACCGGTCAGAAGTTCTTCTTTTGAAGTGTATTTTTCGAGAAGGCCAAGTTGGTAACCGGCTTCTTCGGTAATTTTACGAATACCACTCACGGCAGATGCTGCAAATGGTTTGTCAGTAACTACAAGAATTTTTTTCATATCGTTGTTTTTTTAAAGCGGATTGGTCATTTTATACAACAAAGGTATAATATCTGTTTAAATCACAAGGGAAAATATTTAGCGAATTACGGTTATAATTCCTTTATATAATCTTCCATTCCCAAGACTTAGCAAATAATAATATACCCCGTCCGATACTTTTTCGCCAGCACTATTTCTTCCGTCCCACTGATTCATATATCCGGTGTATCGTATCAATTCATTTCCCCAGCGGTTAAATATAATTAATTCATTTTGCGGATAATATTCGATGTTGACGATAACGAAATAGTCATTATAACCATCGGAGTTGGGTGTGATGACATTCGGAATGAAAAGTTCACAATCTTTTTCAAGAATACGGGTTGAGTCCTTTGTCAGACAGCCTTCTGCATCGGTAAGTGTTGCAAGATATAAACCGGATGTAAGATTGTTGATGGATAATCCCATCCAGCCAATATTCCAACTACAATTGAAAGGTGGTGTGCCTCCATCCACTTCAAGGATGATAAATCCATCTGTGAAACCCTGGCAAACTTCTTCCGAATACTCTTTTGTAATAATAACTGAATCGGGCTGTGATAAGGAGAATGATTTTTCGAGCCGGCAATTGTTTTTATCAGTAATGATGCATGAATAAATTCCGGCTTTGAGGTAATATAATGATGTTTCGTGTTGACCA
Organism: Bacteroidales bacterium; assembly: GCA_030656615.1. Classification (GTDB taxonomy): domain Bacteria; phylum Bacteroidota; class Bacteroidia; order Bacteroidales; family TTA-H9; genus JAUSOY01. The sequence goes on from JAUSOY010000058.1 coordinate 25,965, forward strand.
TTATTCCATATTATTTGATAGGGAGGAGTCCCTCCTTCTATGGAACCGGTAATGCTTCCCAGGTTCGAACCAAAACAGGGTGGTTCATTCAATAATGGAGCAAAATCCAACACAGGAGGAGCCGTAATGATGAAACTAAGGTCTTTAATACATCCTGCTGCATCAGTCATTTGAAGATTGTACGGGCCTGCTGATAGATTATTTAAATTGGCGGTGGTTTCACCATCGCTCCACAGGTATTGATAGGGCGCTAATCCACCATAGAACTGAAGTTTAATAGATCCTTCCGGCACCCCGCCTCCACATTTTTGATTTGATACCTCCGATTCCCAGGTAATGCCGGGATAGTCTATCAGATTTATGCTGGCCTGACGGATGCATCCAAAAGCATCATTGACAGTTAGTTGATAGTTTCCGGCTGGTATTTCGCTCAGGTTTTGGGTCAATGAAACATTATTCCACAGGAATCCATATGGCGACTGTCCTCCAGTGATGATGCTTTGAATTTCACCATCCAACGAACCTGCACAAGTGGGATTTTTAGGAATCAGCTGTATATGAAGACTGTCAGCAGCCTCAAGAACATTAAATGATAAGGTTGTATCGCAATTGTGATTATCAGATATTGTTAATGTATATATTCCGGGTCCTAATCCGCTGATAGAAGACAGATTGCTTCCTGTTGACCATTCATATATATATGGTGGGCTGCCACCTTCTACAATGACTTGAATATTTGCATCCTGATAACTCTTGCAACTTACATGGTTTAATATACTCTCAATATTGAATGCCGGAGGTGATTCCAGCATAAAAATACTATCAACACTACAGTTATTTGCATCTATAACATTTACAGCGTATTGTCCGCTACTGAGTCCTGTCAGCATAGAGCCAGTATTTCCATTATTCCAGAGAATGGAATAGGGTGGCACTCCTCCACTTATCTGAAGTTCTATACTTCCATTGTTTGAATTATGGCAAATAAGAGGAGTAATTACGGGGTTGATGAGTAGGGCAGGGGGTTGACTAATGCTTATCGTAAATGTTGTATCGCAACCCGATATATCGATTAGTTGGGCGGTATAATCGCCAGCCTGGAGATTGTGGATGTTGTTTCCGGTCATTCCATTCGACCAATATATACTATAAGGTGGATTCCCTCCCGAAATGATCAATGAAATTCTTCCGGTGGCAAATCCGTAACAAAGAACATCCGTCTTGTATGTGCCCATAACAAATGGTGGTGGATTCGTAAGGGTAAATGAAAAGGATGTGTCACAGTGATTATTATCCGTTATTGTCAGATGATAAACCCCGGCTGGAATGGCATTCAGATTTTGTGAAGTAGATCCATTCGACCATTGGAAGGTATAAGGCGGAAGCCCACCACTGACCTGAACATGGATATAGCCTGTAGAATCACCAAAACAATTGGGGTTCTGAATTACAGTTACAGCCTGTAATGGTGGTTTGCTTTGTATTTCGAATGATAATAAGGTATCGCATCCTCCAAGGTCTTGTACATAAACCTGATAATTTCCAGGGCATAGTTTGGAAATACTTCTGCCCGAATCGCCGGTACTCCACTGAATGGTATATGGTAAAATGCCATTCATAATATTAAGTGCTGCCGACCCGGTACATCGCCCATAACAAGCGGGATGCGATAGTCGCAGGAGCACATGAAATAAATCGGCTTGTATCCACAGACTATCAGAAGCCACGCAACCGTCAGCCGATTTTGTTTTAAGGACCAACCAGAATGAAGTATCGGGTTGTATGATTACCGTTTGGTATGTTGTGCTTCCAAGGATCATCGAAGCGGGAGACCATAAGTATTCAAGATTATGAGGCGGGAAAATGGAGATGGCATGAACATGAGCCGTATCTCCTTTGCATATGATTCCAGGATTAGTAATATACATTTCGAGGTTAGTAATCTGAATGCTGACAGAATCTGTGATAATGCATCCAAATGAACTGATTACTTTCAGGTAATACGTATAACTCCCATTGCCTGCACTGACGTTTATCAGACTGTCGGAAGGATAATTATTTAATGTATCTGAAAATGCAGGATTACTCGACCATAAAAAAGATGAGTTGGGTGAAGTGGAGGCTCCGGTCAAAGTGACGGGTGAAGAACAATAAACCGTGTCAGTTCCTGCAGTTGCTGAAAAACTGGCCACCTCAACAAGTTGAAGAAATGTATCCTGGCAGGCAGCGGTTTGCATATAACAGGTATAAAGCGTGCTTGAAGCAGGATTTGCCATAGGATTTTGTATGGTACTGCTATTGAGGCCAGTGGAAGGAACCCAGTTAAAGGTAGCATTGCTGGGCGCAATTCCTGTCCAGCCGATGCTGATGGGCGTGTTATTGCATTTTTGAATACTGTCGAGCCACAGGGTTGAATCGGAACCGATGGAGAGTGTTCGGTAGGTTGTATCAGATAAATTGCAACTTCCGGGTAAATAGGATATTAATTGTATTGTATATGTTCCCGGCGATTGATATATATGAGTAGGATTTAATGATGTAGAAGTGTTTAAACTACCGGATGATGGGTCATCAAAATCCCACAGATAGGAAGTGCCACGGCTGAGGTTCTGGAATTGGACGGAATAAGGAGCGCATCCATCGGAAGGTTGAATAAAAGAAGCCAGGGCAAAATCGGATTTCAAGCTCATTTTGAATATGGCGTTGTTGCAATTACTCGAGGCATTTACATTGGACCAGGCTCCTGGATTGGGCTGGGTGGGAAACTGTTGACATCCTCCGCAGGAGGCACAAACCGATTGAATAATATTACCGGATGGGTCGAATCGAGAGGTTCCTCCATCCACATGATCGTGGCCTGAATAACTACACCCGGTATAATACCGTTCGCCAAAAAAAGTAGCGTATTCGAGGTGGCTGGCATCCTGGCCAAATACCGCTACGTAAAAATCCTGTCCATCGGTCAGTGGTTGAATAGCATCGGGGGTTAGTGGCATATTGACAGTTCCAAATACAGAGCCCCAGGGATAAGAAACACCGCCTGAAATGCTGTTTCCCCAAATTCTGCCCCAACCAGATACATATATTCTTTTACACTTATCAACCATAAATGCTGTTGGAGAAATATTGGGTTTTCCATTACTGGTACCAAATACGGTACTCCAGTTCAAGGTTTGGAGATTGTATGGAAGCCGTGCAATAAATTGTCCGCTGTTGGGCTGTCCATAGGTGGCATTAATCATCAAACTGCTTCCTGCTGCCTTTGTTTGCCCATATACATAGACGCTGCCTTTTTTGTCGGTTCGCATAAAAAAGCATTGGTCGTATGAAGATGAACCAAAATATGTTGATGAAATTATTTGTTGGCCGTTTTCACTTATGTGGCTGATAAATCCATCAGCACTTCCTCCTTGATAATTGGTTTTGTAGGCTGACGGACTTACCGGGAAATTTGAACTTAATGTGCCGCCACTGCAATATATCTGATTGTTTTCGTCGACATCCACCGAATAAATGGCATCATCGGAGTTGCCTCCCAGATATGAAGACCATAACAGCGTACTGAGTTGTGGGTTTAATTTAAAAAGAACTCCATCCTGTTGACCCTTTCGGGTATTCTGAAAAGGATTTTGTAAAGGGAAATCACTCGAAAAACTCGTACTGCCGATAATAATGTTATCGTTTTCGTCTATCGTTATTTCTCCTCTTGCTCCATCACCATAATTGAAATACAACGAATCATTTCCAATGGTATTGAATGCATTGTATCTTGAGCGATAATGCAGGCCATCATTTCCACTTCCTCCGATGAACGTGGAATACTTTAACTGGGTACCTGAAGAAGAAAGACAAGAAACGAAAATGTCTGAACCTAAAGGGAAATTGGTTCCAAATCCATATGATATGGAAGGTCCACCATTAAAACTCTGATCGTAAGCAGCGTTGGTAACCGGGAAATTGGCAGAACCGGTACTGCCAAAAACCAGTAAATCACCTGCCTGATTTACAATCAGGCTATGAGGTAAATCGGCATAGGTACCACCCAGATAGGTTGCAAATAATCGTTGGGTTCCCGATGGATTGTATTTTATAATTCCAATATCACAATTGCCCCCAAAAGTAGTTTGATAAGCACCAAGGCTAACCGGGTAAAGCGAACCAAATACAATGCCTCCCGAATAAACATTTCCTTCAGAATCGAATGTGCCGGTGAATCCCCAATTGTCGGAGGATGATCCGGAATACGTCGAAAATATTAAAGAGGGATCGATGTATAAGGTATCTTCGGAGGAATAATTTTGTATATCGAAACTGACGATGTTATTTTTTACAGAAAACTGGACTAAAGGGTTTGATAATAAGGAGCTCCCGCCCCTCCAAACTTTTGGAATATCCTCTTCAAGGGATGCAAAATCGCAGGGGATAATTAGTTTTTTATCCTTTATTGTTAGCTTTTTAATGCCTTCATATTGCATTTTGATTAATGATGGGTTTGCGCCCGGAAGAATGATGATATCGTACTTTAATCCATCTTCGCCGGACGAAAAACGAATGTCAATTCCAGGGTAAATATCGCTTAACCGGACTTCATCATACTTTTTTACTCCTGATTTCCAGTTTGATGGATTATCAGAATTATAATAATTAATATAATCGTCGGATGCGCCTTTTTTGGCAATCTGAGGCTCCTGGCTATTTAGAAATTTGATTTTGTAAGCCAGGCCTTTTATTTGAAATGGAGATTGTTGATAGTTTCCCGGATTTTGCTTTATCTCGCTCAAAGGATTCTGACATATATTTACCGTAATTCCGTCATTTTCGATAAAAATCCCGGTCTGACTGTTGACGTCAGCTTTAAAAAGAATCTGTGATGGCCATTGGCCAATATTTTCTATGTATTCAATAGAATGATGATGGTCCTGCGCTTTAATAATAAGTGAAGGCAAACCCATCAGAAGAATGCAAAGGATTATGTTTTTATATTGATTGATAATCAGAGACCTCATACCAACAAATATACTAAGAAATTATCGATTAAAATATGAGCTTATCTTGTTTCCTAAGTTGTTAAAATCCATGTTTTAAACGACTCATTATCAACAATTACATTATTAATATTCACTTAAAAGAAATTTCTTTTTTATCGTCTTGTAAAATGCATAAATATTGTCATATCTTTGCATCGAAGAAAGAAATCATTTTATGATTTTTATTTTCATTGGTTTGTAAATTGTTTTTGGTTAAAGTTTGGAAAAACGGGAGGGGACTCCCGTTTTTCCTATTTTAGGCCGACTGGAATCCTAAAATTTCTGTTTCCCCGATTCAGTCAGGGTCTTTTATTTTACTTTAACGTATTGATTGATTACCTGAAATAAGGCATCACGGCGTATGGGTTTCGGAAGATAGTCGTCGCATCCTGATTCGAGTGCAAGCATTCGATCGCCTGACATGGCATAGGCTGTTTGGGCCACAATGGGAACCTTAAATCCTTCCGATTTAATAATTTTAGTTGCTTCCAGGCCGTCCATCAATGGCATTTTAATATCCATTAATATTAAGTCTATATTTGGATTCTCCCTGACAATGCGAATGGCGTCCGAGCCATTTAGTGCAAATAATAATTTAGCATTGGTTGGTTTGAGCATACTTTCAAGGAGCAAATAATTGGAAGGTTCATCTTCTGCGATAAGTATACATATACTACTCCAATCATTATTATCTTTATCTAATGGAAGTACATCTTCGGGTTCCGGGATTGAAGGAACGGTGAATCGGATTGTAAAAGTGGTGCCTTCATTTACTTTGGACTCAAAATTAATTTCACCATTCATTAATTCAATAAGTTTTTTTGAAATGGAGAGGCCAAGTCCTAAACCACCGTATTTACGGGTAGAGGTATCGTCTACTTGTCTGAACTTTTCAAAAATAATTTTTTGTTTTTCCGGTGGAATTCCAATGCCTGTGTCTTTTATAAACAATTCAGTAGTTTCTTTGTCTATCATGCGATACCCAAAAGTAATCCCACCTTCCTCTGTAAATTTGATTGAATTACGAAAAATGGCCATCATTACCTGGTTAAGCTTCGCTGTATCCGTCACCAGACAAACTCCTGGGTTTGATGGGTCAGGTTGATAATCGATCAATAAATTGGGTTTATTGGATGACGCAATTTCGCCAATGAGCAGGTCATTCAATTCACGCATGAAGGAGTCGAGTTCAATACTTTCATTACTGAGGCTGATTTCCCCAGATTCGAGTACAGATGCATAAAACATATCATTGATAATCCCCAGCAGGTGATTGCCACTGTGATTAATAACTTTAACAAAATCAATGATTTCTTCGGTGGAGTATGATTCATCTATCAGATTTGAAAACCCGATGATGGCATTTAGCGGGGTACGCAATTCGTGTGACATGGTAGCCAAAAAACTCGATTTAAGCCGATCGCTTTCTTCGGCCCGTTCTTTTGCGAGTTTTAATTCGGCAGTGCTTTTCTGTCGGGCAACGATATTTAAAGATGCTTCCATTAATAAGCGGAGCTGGTGAACGTCTGCGGCATCATATCCGGAAGCTTTGTTATACAGGCACACCAAATTTGATCCCGATTCATCGATCGGAAAATTGACGCACATGATTCGTGTTACACCTTCCAACGAATCGGCAAAGGCCAATTCACGAATTTGAGATTCGGTGTTGAGGATAAGTGGCTGATTGTTATTACTGATATGCTTAAGGATCGATTTTGTATTGTTTTTGTCACCATCCGTAAGTTTTTGATAAATTGTGAGAGCCCCAGGGCTTAAAAATAAGGGTTTAATCTCTTTAAAATTATTGTTAAGTGAAATCATCATGCCGTCTACACTTCCTGTAATATCAATGGCAGCAGTGATAGCTAATTGGTTGAGGTTTTCAATATTCTCATGCTGAGATTGAGCAATACTTAATAAAGTTTCGAGACGGGCAGCATTTTTGAGAATAATTTCCTTTGCTTGTTTTTGTTGTGTAATATCGCGGTATATACCGTATACGGCCTTTTGTTCACCATCAATGAAAACGGGTTTTCCGATAATGGCAACATCGATTAATTTTCCGGATTTTGTCCGGCGCCTGGTTTCTAAATCAATTACCTTCCCTTCAATCACTGCATTTGTTGCTTCTGAACCTTCTCCGGATAGGATATCCGGGACAATTAAATTATTGATAAATATACCAAGGTATTCGTCGGGTTCATATTCAAAAAGTTCCGTGAATTTTTTATTCGCGTTAAGGATGCGATCCTTTAAATCAAGAATTGCAATGGCGTAAGGTGCGAAATCAAAAAGATATTCGAAGTATTTATGCTGAATCCTCAGTTGTTCAAGGGCATTCACGCGATCAGATACATCGAGCCCTGTGCTTTGTATTTCTACTAAAGTTCCCGCATCATCAAATAATCCACGATCGGTCCATTGGTGCCATACAATATGTCCATCCAATGTTTTGTCTTTATGTTCGTCAGTTTCTACCGGATTATCAACCGTTATCCGGTCAATTTTTTTCAATAGACGTTTTTTGCTATCGTCAGGTATCCAATCGTAAAAATTTTTCCCTAAAATATCTCCTTCGGTTGTTCTGTAATATGTACAGTATGCTCTATTTACAAAGGTGATGGTACCGTCGGGTTTCCACCTTATTAAAAACTCTGTTTGATCTTCAAAAACCCGTTCAATATTTACCCGGGTATGATCAAGTTCCTGTTGTATTTTTTTACGTTCGGTCAAGTCGCGTACATTGGCGATTATAAGGTCCTTCTCTTGATTGGCTATACTCGCTAATATTTCTACTGGAATAAATTGTCCATCCTTTTTTTTCCAGATTGTCTCTAATAAATATGGCGATTTGGTTCTTATTTGATTGATATTGTTTTTTGATACCTCAAGATTGCCATCGGCCCTAAATGATGTAATTTTCTTTCTTTTTAATTCATCAACAGAATAACCTAACAGTGTGGAAGCTTTATCGTTTGCTTCTAAAATCAGGCCGTCAAAATCGTGATATATTATTGCATCATTGGAGAGTTTGAATAACATCCTGAACTTTTCTTCGCTTTCACTTAACTCAGAATTTAAGTCATCAAGTAAAGTAACTTCTGTAAATAAGGTAGAAAAGGTTTTATCTTTTTCGGGGAATGCTAATACATGAAATGTTTTGTTCAGGATTGATGAATATGATTGAAAATCGGCAACTTCACCGGTACTAATAACTTGTTCATATCGCTCTAACCAGTATTCTTCAATGCCCGGAATCAGGGTTTTAACATTTTTACCTACTGCATTTTTTAATCCCGTTAACTCTTCAAATATCGCATTGGTTTCAAGAAATGTATAATCAATTGCTTTTCCATCAGCATCATAAATCATTTGATGAAGCGCATATCCCATTTTAAACTTCCCAAAAACCTGAGAAATCAATGCGGATGAAAAGTTATCGCTTAGTATGCTCATCGTAGTAATCGAATTTTATCCTCCATTGGTCTTTACATCTTTTCAAATGTACATAGATTCATGATTAATTCAAATATATTTGAAAAAAACAAAAACATACTTATTTGATGATAATGAATGTGTCGTGTATTCTATTTTATAATTTCTTCGCACTGATAACCTAATGTTTGAATAATGGTCTCAATTTCCCTGGCTGTTAGCGAGGTTTCTACCGTCAGGATTTTTTCATCGCTTTCAGTATCAACTTCCCAATGTTCAATTTCCAGACTTTTATTAAGCGCCGGACTTACTTTGGCAATGCATGAATTGCAATGAATGTTTGTTTTAAACAGGTGGTTAGCCATATCTTATAGTTTTATAAATTTTAAGCGCAAACTATTACTTACAACTGAAACCGAACTAAATGCCATGGCTGCACCGGCAATCATTGGACTTAGCAGCCATCCGCCGAAAGGGTATAATAGTCCTGCCGCTAGTGGTAAGCAAATAATATTGTAGAAAAATGCCCAAAATAAGTTTTGCTGAATGATACTAAGTGTTCTTTTTGAGATTTTAATGGCTTTTGGTATCTGTAATAAATCGGCCCCCATGAGGGTTATGCCGGCAGTTTCCATGGCTATGTCGCTACCATGTCCCATGGCAATGCTTACATTGGCCTCGGCAAGTGCAGCAGCATCATTGATGCCATCGCCCACCATTGCCGTTATTGAATTTTTACCCTGACTTTCTTTTATAATCTGGTGTTTATCTTCAGGCAGCAATTCTGAATGCCAGGCAGTAATGTTGCATTCATTTGCTATCCGCATTACTGCACTTTCTTTGTCACCGCTTAAAATTTCGATTTCAATGTTGAATTCATTTAATTGCTCTACCACTGATTTTGCTTCTGGTTTAACAGGATCATTAATAAGAAAACGGGCCAGGCATTTGGATTCGTCTGAGAAATAAACTTCAGAAAGGCCATAGTCTGTTCCTGTTTTTGATGTATCGATGGTAATGTTATTATTAATAAGTAATCGATTACTCCCGATAAAATATCGTTTCCCTTGATAACTTCCGGATATTCCCATGCCAGGAATTGCCTCAAAATTCTCTATTTCCAACTGTTGTCCAAAATCTTTGTAAAAATCAACAATGGCTGTTGAAAGCGGGTGCTCTGAAAGTCGTTCCATGGCCGCTACAACGTGTTTAAAAGCCAGCTGGTCATCCGTCCACCATTCTTCCTTTGTTAGCGTGGGCATTCCGAAGGTTAGAGTTCCGGTTTTGTCGATAAACAATTTATTTATTCTGGCTGCCATTTCCAGATTTGACGCATCCTTTATTAAAATACCTTCCAAAGCAGCACGATTAATCCCCGACATGATGGCTGCCGGTGTTGCCAAGCCCAATGCACACGGACAAGCAATAATTAGTACACTGACCATGCTGAGAATAGCATGATTAAGGTGTTCAAGTCCGCCTATGGCCAGCCATAATCCAAAAGTGATAACGGCAAGCAAAATTACCACGGGTACAAACCAGGCTGAGATTTTATCCGCAAGTTTTTGAATTGGAGCTTTTGATGCCTGCGCTTCACGAATAATACGTACGATATGCGCCAGATGCGTATCATCGCCGGTATGTTCTGCTAAAATCAGTAAACTTCCCTGTTGGTTTTGCGTTCCGGCCTTTACTTCCTGTCCCTTTTCTTTTTTAACAGGCAAAACCTCACCACTAAACATACTTTCATCTACCCACGATTGCCCGCTGATGACTTTCCCATCCACGGGAATACGGTCGGAAGGTTTTATTCTTACCCGGTCATATAATTTTACTTCATCAACTCCAATGGTGATTTCTTCATTGTTGCGGACTACAGTTAGTTGTCGGGGCTGAAGATCCATTAATAAATGGATGGCCAGTGCACTTTTGGTTTTGGCTTTCTCTTCAAGAAATTTACCGAGAAGTATAAAGGCAATAATTATCGCGGATGATTCAAAATAAACGGCCGGCATCAGTCCCTTTTCAATAAAAAAGGAAGGATTCAGAAGACTGAAGGATGAAAAAACGAATGCAACACCTGTGCTCAGGGCTACAAGTGTATCCATGGTTGATCGTCCTTTAAGAGCTTGTCGCCAGGCAGATGTGTAAAATCTTCTACCTGGAAATATCATCAAAACGAAGGTAAGAACGAATGAGAAATAGGCCAGATTGTGATAATGATGAAAGAACATTCCCTGTATAAAAACAGGTATTGCTAATATGGATGCAAATATTAGCCTCTTTTGCAATTGCTTGAGTTCGTTTTTGCGATGATTGATCGAATTATTTCCCTGAGCATCATCTTCCAGAGGAGTATAACCGATGTCTTTGATTTTTTTTGAGATGTCAGAAAGCTTAGTGGTTTCGTCCTCAAATTCTATAAGTACCGTGTTTTCTGCAAGATTGGCAGCAACGTTCACCACACCTTTCATTTTACCAACTTCCTTTTCGATACCACTTACGCAGGAGGCACAAGTCATTCCGGATACCGGGATTATTCTTTTAATCGTATTCATCGGTATTTTCAACAATTATTCAGAAGGAAAGTTCGTGATTTACGGCTTGATTTTTCGAATATAATATCGAAGGGCGAGAATGGGATGTCGCCAAATTATTCTGGGACCAGAATATCGCATAACTTTTTTCATTTCTTCGCGATAATCGGGATGAAAACAATGTACTGTACACCTATTGCAAATGGGTTTGTTTTTACCAAAAGAGCAACGACCAATTTTACCCATAGCATACATAGCAAGTTCGTTACACTCGCAACACATGCCGAATTTCTTGCCGTGATGGGCATTGCAATAAATTCGTGTCAATGCGATTAAAGTTCTTTTTTCTCTTCGCAGTTTATCCATTCACAATTAAACAAACTATTCTCCAAACCTCTGTTAATTCATTAGTCTGGAGGATACAGGCTCGATAATTATTTGTATCTGATCAATCAGAACACCTTGCTTTGTATTTTGTTCATTTGTGCATATGTTGTAACACAAAATGTATACCCAGCGTGCTTCAGTATTCTTATTGTAAATATAGTGAATCTCTGAATCTATTACAAGTTTTTTCAGACTTTGGTAGTGAATTTTTTCTAATGGATCTGTACTAACTGCAAAATCTATTTTAATTTGTTGATTATCGAAAGCCGTTTTGACTATTATTTTAGAAATATTGACAGAGGTTCCCAGCGAGATTTTTAAAAGTACACTATCCCCGAAAAAGCGAATTGGATTATGAGGAATGCTATCGAAAAGGCTGAGCAGTGTACTTTTACCATAGACCGAATCGTATAATGCCGATGAAGAGACCCATTCAATATGGGGAATGCGCCTGAATGTATATGCGGCATTATTATTTAAAACATTTTTTTTATGACTAATGGCTCTTAAACCACAGCTACGACTAATTAATATCGGTCTTTTATATGCACCCGAGGCAGAGTCGGGGGATGTGCCATCGAAACTATAATAGACACTATCTGAAGGAAAAATTCTGACTTCCAGCGATCGACTGAAAAAAAAAGTGTCTTTTATTCTTTCCTGAAGGCTATATACTCCCAACGATTCCTGACTCCAACCGATGAGTGGGAAAAAGATAATTATTAAGGAATATATTGTTTTTTTCATTCTAATAAACAATAAGTTCGTCAGCAAAAAGCCAGGCTATTTCTCCCGAAGCAATATGATTTTCAGGACAAATACCTTGATTTTTAACTTTTAAGCGTATACTTTTAACATTGGCGTTAACTTTGGTAGAATACCTCCAATAGCCGGCTTTTTCATTTTTGTTCAGTAGGATTGGTTTCACTGTCAGAGGTTTAAATGTTTTATCATCATCAGAAACCTCAATAACTACATTGGTAGGTTTAAAAATCCAGGCAGCTTGATTTTCGAGGAAACTAATAGCGATGCTGTCAACGGATTTTGGTTGATCAAATTGAAGAGAATATTCAAGATCATCGCCTTTGAATCCCAGCCATTGCCCGTTATTGTGCACTAAGCCACCACATATGCCATCTGTAAGTGTTTGCCCCCCCTGTGCGGAATACTTAAAGTATGGGTCAGAAACTAATTTTGTTTTACCACCCAGCCCTTTATGAATAATAATATCATAAGAGGTGGATTTTTCTTTGATTTTATCGTTTTCGAAAATACCCGATTTAATTGTGAGTGAATTTTCGATGCGGACTGGTCCATCGTAGGTTTTCGATTGCATATTTGGCTCACGGCCATCGAGTGTGTATTTAATAAGGGGTTCGAATTGTTCTGAATTCAGATTAATATAGTATACCGATGCGGTAGAGTTCCAGGCTGGTGTCATATCTGTTTTATACGAACCTTTTGAATAGTTAATTTCTGTAGAATCAAAAATCTGAAAATGATGACGAAGTCGTCGTCGGAAGTCCTGATAGTCAATCCGATTTTCTTGCGACCAGCATACTTCGGCCATGGCTAACATGCGGGGTATAGCCATATACAATACATGCGATTCGGTGGCCATGTATTCTGTCCAAATGTTGCCCTGAGCGCCCAGAATATGTTTTTTATTTGATTCATCCAAAGAAGGGGGTATCGGATTGAACTCATAGACCTTTTTTAAGGTTAGAAAACCTCCGATGGCTTCTGGTTCTGTTTCCGGATCGGCCTGATAATAATCAAAATAGCAGTGTGAAGTGGGCGTCATGATAACATCGTGGCCTTGTGTAGCCGCTTCAATGCCTCCTTCCATTCCCCGCCATGACATTACGGTGGCACCGGGTGATAATCCACCTTCCAGAATTTCGTCCCAACCGATAAGTTTTTTGCCTCTTGCCGTCAATATTTCTTCTGCTTTATGAATGAACCATGATTGAAGTTCATTTTCGTCTTTAAGATTTTCCTTTTTTATCCTCGTCTGGCATTTTTTACATTGTTTCCATTGGGTTTTGTCTGCCTCATCACCCCCGATATGGATGTATGGGCCCGGAAAAAGAGAAGCTACTTCATCCAGTACATTTTCTATGAATTCAAAAACACCATCATTTCCGGCGCATAAAATATCCGTATTTGGCCAGTATGAGCCTGATTGAACGTCAAGTTTTTTTCCACGGCAAGAAAGCTCGGGATAAGCGGCAAAAATTTCACTGGAATGCCCGGGCATCTCAATTTCAGGAATTATTAAGATGTGCCGTTTTGCAGCATAGGCGATAATGTCTTTAATCTCATCTTGTGTATAAAATCCTCCTTTAGTAGCTTTCTCACCGGGTTTTGGAGGTTCATGTTGCCTCCAGTTCTGTTGATCTCTGTCAACATGCCAGGCACAAATGCCAGTGAGCTCGGGATATTTTTTTATTTCGATGCGCCAGCCATTATCATCGGTAAGATGCCAATGAAAAACATTCATTTTAAAAGTAGCCATCAAATCGAGGTACTTTTTGATAAAATCAGGACCAAAGAAATGCCTCGAAACATCCAGATGCATTCCACGATACGAAAAACGAGGCTTGTCAGTGATATTAATGGCTGGAAGTTTTATCCTTTCTGTCCGAGTATTTGGGAAGTGAAACTCTATCGGTATGAGTTGTAATAAACTTTGAATGCCATAAAATAATCCAGCTTGTGTATTGGCTTGAATCACCAATCCAGAATTGGAGGATGTGAGTTTATATCCTTCTGCTCCCAGCGCTGAATCGGCATTATATGTAGAGAGTAAAATACTGTTATGAAAACCATTGATGTCTTCGAAATGTTGAATCTGAGGTTTCGTGCCTATGATTTTTTCAATAATTCCGGCCAGTAATTCAGCGGTTTCTTTGGTTTCCTTTTGGTCTGATTGTAAGATGATGGGTGTTTCCTTATCAACGACAAAACCATCTGGTCCGTTATGTCCAAAGCGCATTGGCCTAGGGATAAGGTACTTTTCATCATCAAATTTTTTGGATGGACTGCAGGCCGAGAAAAATCCAAAGAAAATAATCCCTATTAAAATGAATTGTAATGTTTTCATCGATCGTGTTTTTTGATTATATCATGAATGATGGCCTGATTCTTTTCCATATCAGCCAACATGGCAAATTGTGAACGAGCCCTCACAAGATTATGGGTTTCATATGTTGTTTTATAATAAATATCTCCGTTGAGATAATCAGTTAAAAATCTTAATCCAATGATAAAAGTAAGCAATTGTGGAGCTATTGGCAGGATGTTTTTTTCTTCAGGGCTTAACATGTTTTTAGTCAGTGAAAGCCAGGCCGAAGTCCATGCTTCAAAAAACTCTAATTGGATACCGGCTTTACTGGTTTCCACTTCATCTTCAGAAGTTTTACTGGCAGAAGTGCGGATGGCATCACCAAAATCGTGCAGTATGGAGCCCGGCATTACGGTATCCAAATCAATCATGCAGATCCCTTTCATGTTTTTATCAAACAGAATGTTGTTGATTTTGGGATCGTTATGGGTTACACGCTTTGGAAGATTGGCGATAGCCAGATCATACGGTAAAAGCCTATCGATGTTTGTTTCAGCGACTTCCAGCTCTTTTGGAATGTTTTTTGCCCGTTGGAAAGCATCCTTGTCAAGAGCATCTTCAAATTGATTTTTTCGCAAAATCAGGCTATGAAAATCAGGAAGAGTCGTATAAAGTTTTTGAGCATCGAGTTTTTTAAGGCTTTGATGAAAAAGACCTGTAATACGGCCCGCTTCATGAGCAGAGTCATCATTTTCTACGGTGTCAATGGTTTGGCTGCCGGCAATATAGCTCATTGCCCTCCAGGCACTGCCTGTTTCATCCCATTGGATTATTTCCTTGTTTGAGCCATATATTAATTGAATGGTCGCGTTTTCTGAGGAAGTACTTTGTTGGGCAATATGCTGTGTTACCAACTCAATATTACACATCATTTTTTCGGCTTCGCGAAATATTTTTGTGTTGATGCGTTGAAGAATGAATGGCTTGGACTGATCACGATTGACAAGGAAAGTATCATTGATGTGCCCTGAGCCATAGGATTCTATCGAATACAGCTTCTGCGAATCGAATCGCAGAGCCATCTCTTCGATAGTTTCATTTTTTATGTTGTGAGCATTCACTACCAGAGACGTGTGGGATATATCCCTTTTTGGGTAAGTTCAATCAGTTTATTAACCACCGTCGGACGGTCTTCAGGAAAAGTAACGCCAAACCATTGTTCGTCGATGTCGAGAACTTTAAACCGGGCCTTTCCACTTTGAATGAGCGTATCAGCAACCGTGGGGATATAAAATTCTGCCTTGGGATCATTCTGATTTTTCTGAAGAAATTCGATGAACATCTTTTCAAAATCCTCAAAAATATCCGGAAAAAATCCCCAGGTATTCATCGATACAAATGTTTCGGAAGGAAGGAAAACCAATTGATTTTTTTCGTCGGGATATGCAATAAGTTTATGGGTTTTATGAATGTTTTTTATTTCGGTTACAGTCATAAGATAGCCTTCGTCATTGCATTCGCACACGCCTCTTGAAACACCACCATGTTCACTTAATGTATTGGCAATACGATAACCAGCTAGTGCATATTCTTTGGATTGATGCGCTGTTTCACTAAAAAATGCGGCCAGTGCTTCAAAAGCACCTTTGCCGTAAAAATCATCGGCATTAATTACTGCGAATGCTTCCTTGATTTTGTCTTTCGCCATTAATACGGCATGTCCGGTTCCCCATGGCTTTGTCCTTTCTGCCGGAACATTGAATCCAGCAGGAAGCTTATCAATTTCCTGAAAAACATAGTCTACTTCAATGGCATCGCCATAACGCGTTCCGAAAAAACTAATAAACTCCTGTTCAATTTGTTTACGGATTATAAAAACGACCTTTCCGAATCCACAACGGATGGCATCATAAATCGAATAATCAATAATTGTTTCGCCGGATGGCCCTAATTGGTCCAATTGTTTGAGGCCACCATAACGGCTTCCGATACCTGCGGCAAGTACTAATAATGTGGGTTTTGATGTATTTGTCATAGTCTGAATAGAATTACCATTTTCTTAGTTTATACCATTTACCGGCATATAAAAGAATAACAAGATAACAAGGAATTAGGATCGTATACGCTTTTTGTGGGCTGGTGATATCGGCTAAAAATCCCCAAACTAAAGGCAAAATGGCTCCACCTGCGATGGCCATAATGAGAATGGCAGAGCCTGTTTTAATAAATTTTCCTAAATCGTGAATGGCTAATGGCCAGATGGCCGGCCATACCAATGCATTTGCGAAGCCTAAGGCAGCTATAAAAGCAATTGAATAATATCCTTTTGTCAGTAAAATGCCTCCGGTAAATATCAAACCCAGAATGGCAGAAACTAATAAAGCAAACCGTTGTGAAATGAAATTAGGAATAAAAATAATACCGCCAATGTATCCTACAACCATAGCGATGAGCGTAAATGTGGTGAAATTTTTTGCTTCGCCTAAGGGAATTCCAATTTGAGTCCCATATGCAATAATGGTATCACCGGCAATTACTTCTGCACCTACATAAAAGAATAATGCAAGAGCGCCAAGAATCAACTGTGGGAACTGAAAAATACCCGTTTTACTGTTAATTTCTTCATTTTGAGTTTCCTCTGCTTCAACTTCCGGAAGTGGTGAAAAACGTATCATCAGACCCAGCAAAAATAAGACGATGGACATTCCGATGTATGGATTTATAACTCTGGCGGCTAGTTCGTCTAAAGCAGCAGTTTTCTCACCCGGTAGTAAGGTTTCGAGACTTGAAACCAATTCATCTCCACCTTTTAGAATAAAATAGGCCAGAATTAAAGGAGCAATGGCACCGGCCACTTTATTGCAAATTCCCATAATGCTGATTCGCCTTGCTGCACTATCGAGAGGACCTATGATGGTGATGTAAGGATTGGATGCTGTTTGTAAAAGAGCCAATCCACTGCCCATTATAAATAATCCTGCAAGAAATAATTCGAAAGTACGACCAAGGGCGGCGGGAATAAATACCAGTGTGCCCAAAGCCATTACCCATAAACCAATCATCATTCCATTACGGAAACCCGTTTTTCGTAAAACCCAGGATGATGGCAGTGCCATAACCGTATAGCTGATGTAAAATGCAAAAGCCACAAAGAGCGATTGGAAATTACTGAGCTCGCATGAAATCTTTAAGTAGGGAATCAGTATTCCATTAAGCCAGGTGACGAAACCAAAAATAAAAAATAAGGTTCCGATGATGCCGATGGATAAGGCATAGTTTGGACGCAGACGATGTTGGGTAGCTTGCATAATTGCTTAGAATTTTATCTGATACGGTTGGTGTTTTTTTTCACTGGGGTCGAGAGGGGTAATGCGGAAATGGTATTCGTAGGGTTTTTCAGTTAATCGGTATTTTTCGAGAGGCATAGCACCCCACGAATCATCACCACCAACACCGGTCTGACCATAATCAAAATTCAGTTCTATGAAAGGAACTCTGGGTAAATCGGCACTGTGTTTATGCATGGTTTGAGTGTAATCCAAATCTTCAAGGGTATAATTTAAAGCACTGAAACAAATTCCATTTTCCGACTCAATCAACAAACCTGCTCCTTTGGCGTTGCTAAGACTCAACCAGTTGGTGCCGGTTTTATAGGCATTTTCCTGAGGACGAATATAAGGAACAAATTGCTGTGATGTTGTAGAATAATACACATTTTTGAAAGCTGATTCGCAGCGATCGATATAGTTTTCGTGAGGACCGCGGCCATACCATTTCAGGTTTTCAAACTTTTCAGGGATGCGAAAACGAATTCCGATGCGTGGTATTTCTGCCCCGGCTTTTTGAATTTCAGTAAGCTGTGCATCATGCCCCTGGCCTGAAATATCCAAAATGTTGGATTGTGATAATGCAGCATTATAGGAAGCAATTTGCCCTTCTTCTGAATTAATATCTGCGACTGCCTTTTTATAGATTCTGATGTTACGCATCATTCCGTAGAAGTTACGTTCGCCATCTTCGTAAGCACCAATGAATAACCCATCCTCCATCGTAATTGATTCTGCCACCGAGTATGTTTTTCTGGATTTTTCTTCACCATTGATGTATAGTATGGCCAGCTTTTCAGTTTTGCTATAGACGACCAATGTTTTATACCACTTCATCGATTCAAATTCGAAATCAAAAGCGCAGGTTTCGTTTCCATAGATGAATAAATACAATTTGTTTTGATGCATCTGCAGGTGAAAAGCACCCGGTGACCAATTTTGCGTGTTTAGAATGGTAGAACGGCGAGTAAATTTCTCGATGTAAATTTCGGCACCAAAACTAAAATCCTGAATAGAACTGCTTTTTATTGCCGGAATATCCATTCGTACCGGTTCTTTTTCAGAAAAATGAATGGCCAGGGCATTGTAGGATGTGACGATATATTTTCCTTCACGGGCCGGTGCAGGATTGGGTTTAAAAGCATAATTAACATCCATGCTGCCGTTTCCATTGATGGTATAGCTCAATTCTACTTCAGCATTTCTCTGATGCAGTAGGTAAACCGCTTTAACTCGGATTTTTCCATCGGTATCATGAGTAGCTATAAACGATTTGGTTTTGGCATCCTTTCCGGCCGATTTCCAATCTTTACACCTTTCAGGCATTCGGTTTCCAAAATCATTATCAATGGGAGCCCTCCAGAATTCAAGGATCGGGGTTTGTGAAATCAATTCTTCTTTTTTGAATTGGTAAGATTGAGGAAATCCATTGGATTTATCGAAAGTGATTTTGACGTTTTTACCTTCAATAATAACCAGATCCTTTTGGTCATAAAGCTTTAATTTCCCTTCTGAAAAATCCAAATTTGAATATTTGCCTGATATATATAATTGTTCGGAGGCAATAATATGACCCACTTCCATACCCGGACGGGCGCTTGTTGTGAGTACATACAAATTCAGAAAGTATTCCTTGTCTGGATTTATGGATAAGAAGGATAGTTCTGAATCAAGATTTAAAATGTGTTGAGTTTGCGGTTCAATGATGGGTAAATCCAGTTGTTTGTTAAGAACTTCTGTACCATTGGCAATAATTTGAATCAGCAATCGATTTCCTGATAAATCATCAAAATAGTTAAGATTTTTAATGCGAATTGATTTTTTGGTATCGTTGGCCCAGGTAAACTGAATATTTTGATAGATTTTCTTTACCTCAGCAAGAGCCGGATGGGGTGTGCGGTCAGGGAATACCAATCCATTTACCAGAAAACTAGAATCAGAGGGTAAGTCTTTCGGGCCAAAATCGCCACCATAGGCCAGATAAATATCACCCTTTTTGTTTTTACTCAGAAGTGCCTGATCAACCCAATCCCAAATACTGCCACCTTGCAATTGCTCATGGCTATTAATAACTTCCCAATAATCAATCATATTGCCTGTGCTATTCCCCATTGAATGGGCATACTCGCACATTATCAGTGGCTTGGGTTGTTTGCGTGAAGCATAATTTTTAAGATATGATGCCGATGGATACATCGGACAGAATACATCGGAGTTTTCTCCCAGACCTGCTCGTTCGTAATGAACCGGACGAGAAGCATCGCGATTTCTTACCCAGTCGGCAGCGGCCTTAAAGTTGATGCCATCGCCGGCCTCGTTTCCCAAAGACCAAAGAATGATGCTGGCATGATTTTTATCCCGTTCGATCATGCGTTTGACTCTGTCCACATGGGCATTCATCCAAACACTGTCCTTGGCAAGACTTTTAGCATCATAACCCATGCCATGCGATTCAATATTGGCTTCATCGATAACATACAATCCGTATTCATCGCAGAGTTCGTACCAGCGTGGATCGTTGGGGTAATGGCTCGTACGTACCGTATTGATATTGTTTTGCTTCATCAGCTCAATATCACGAATCATACTGGCTTCGCTTACAACATGTCCGCTAATCATATCGTGTTCGTGACGGTTTACTCCTTTGATTTTTATCGGCTTACCGTTTACCAAAAACAGACCATCTTTGACTTCAGCCGTTTTAAAACCGATTCTGTAGCCTGTAGCTTCCAGCACATTTCCTTTTTCATCGCGCAAGCATAAACTAACATAGTATAATTGAGGATTTTCTGCTGACCACCGGCGAACATTTGGTAATAATCGGCTGGTTTGAAAAGTATCTTCTTGTGAAGCAGAGAGTTGAACTTTAATGGCCTCGTATAATACCGGGGTTTTTTGTCCGGCTTCGTTATAAAGCGAAATGCTGATACTTCCGTTAAAGGGTTTAGCGTCTTTGTTGTTAATAATCACCGAAGTTTTAAAATCGCCATCGGTATACTGGTTTACCAGCCCTGATTTGGTTTCCGCATCACGGATAAAAGTCTTGGGTCTGGCGGTGAGGTAAACATCGCGTTCGATGCCACTGATACGCCAGAAATCCTGACATTCTAGATATGATCCATCTGACCAGCGGTAAACTTCAAGCGCTATACTATTCTTTCCCGAGTGAAGGTATGAGGTGATATTAAATTCGGCAGGCAATTTACTGTCTTGGCTATATCCAACTTTTTTACCATTTATCCATAGGTAAAAAGCTGATTTTACGGCACCGAAGGTTATAAAAACTTCCTGACCTTCAAAATGAGTTGGCAGGTTAAAGTATGTTTTATACGATCCAACGGGATTATTTTCAGGCACCAGCGGAGGTTTGGGATTATCCGAGAATTCATAGGACGTATTTACGTATATCGGCCATCCGTAACCATTAATTTCCCAATTGGCGGGTACAGCGATGGTTTTCCACTGACTTACATCAAAATCTTCTTTCCAGAATTCCGTCGGACGCTTCGTAGGATTATCAACCCACATGAAATTCCAGTTCCCATTCATAAGTAAATACATCGGCGATTCAGATGGTTTTTGCCGCATGGCCGATGCCTCTGAAGGGTATGGAAAGAGCGTGGCATGGGCTTCTTCTTTGTTCATACCGAAAACTCTCGGATTCTGCCAATCAGGGAGCTCCTGGGCAAAAAGTATGGAAGTGGAAAATAATACCGTTAAAATTGTACTGAATAAAATACGTAAGTTTATCATAATTGAATTTGTTTTCATAAAGAATGGCAAAGGTCGATGATACGGCGCAGTCCATCTTCATCTGATGTAGAATGGATGTATTCGGTAGTAGTAAATTGCCCCATTTTTACATTTTCATTTCTGAATTGCATTTGGCTGGGAATTTCTTTCCGAATATTGATATGGATTTCCTGAATACCAGTAGATTGAATGATTTTAAGAACATTGTGTTCCTTAATTCCACCTCCTGCCATAATGGAGATACGTCCTTTGGCTTGCGATTGCAAGGCAGCAATTTGTTCAATACCCGATTCTGCATCTTTTTTACCGCCAGAGGTTAAGACTCTGTGTATCCCACAATCTATCAGCATTTCGAGTGCTTCATCCGGCCGCTCTACCATGTCAAACGCCCGATGAAAAGTGATATCGAGCGGGCCGGCGAGTTTTACAAAATGACGGCAAAGCTCATCATCCGGCATCCCTTGGGGTGTTAAACATCCAAAAACAATCCCTGCGGCTCCATACTTTTTGGATAGATGGATGTCTTCTTCCATGCATGAAATTTCTGCCTGAGAGTACAGGAAGTCTCCCGGGCGTGGACGAATCATGACCATTACTGCGCTTCCTGCAATTTCAACAGCGGCGCGAATCATACCGCCCGAAGGTGTGGTCCCGCCTTCGGGAAGATTGTCACATAATTCAACCCGATTTACTCCAGCGGAGGTCGCCCGGCGAACAGAATCAATGGAAACCGTAAGTGCTTCAATGCGAATCATTTTTGAATGCTTACTGAGGTTTGGATTTTATGTATCATAACACTTTCGGACTTTGACAGGCGTGCGGATGGCAAAGGAGGATAAATCCCAATCGTATAGTTGCCTTTATTCTGGGTCTCATAAATATAGGCTTCCTCCTGAGGTGAATGTTGTAGCCAAATTTCCGTTTCGCCTGTAAAATCTTTACCGGCAACTGCGAAGTTAAGTTTTATTTCGGCATTTTCTGAACCCAATGGAATCGTATACCAGGCCCATAAACGGTCTTTGTTGATAAATGCTTTTGTTTCAATACCATTGATAAATATGGTTAAATCGGGAATACTTGTTTCGGTTGCAGGAGAATGACTCTTTACTTTTATTGCCATTTCCATCGAAATTTCTTCCACCGGATTATATTCTAAAATCAGCTTGTTTTTTGCTTCAGGATTTTTACAAATGAGTGATTTTTTTATTCTTTCAGGTGAAATTACCGCAACATCTTTTCCCGCTCTTGTTAATCGAAGTTTTTTGATTTTGTCTGGTCTCGATAAATCATTTTTGGTTAAAGATTTTAGGCTGTTAATCAGGATTTTATTGTCTTTATATTCAATACTAAAGGGTGTGTTGACCGGTAGATTATCTTTTATTTCTGCACGAGGCATGAGTTCAAAAATGGCCGTTTCGAAGCCACTCAATGGTATTATTATTTTATCACCCGTTTTGAATT
Source organism: Bacteroidales bacterium (assembly GCA_030656615.1). Taxonomy (GTDB): domain Bacteria; phylum Bacteroidota; class Bacteroidia; order Bacteroidales; family TTA-H9; genus JAUSOY01. Next base: position 48,961 of record JAUSOY010000058.1, read on the forward strand.
CGTCCTTAAAAATGAAATGAAAGGGATAAACCTGATGCAGAACCAATCCATTGGCCGATGCATTTAATCCCTGCGAAGCATCAAGAACGATTTCTATGGAAGTTTCTTCAATCACCGGATTCCGTATAGCGATAATCCCTTTGTTTCCTTTGAAATGTGAATATCCATAAGCTTCACCTTTTGCCGGATTTCTGCCTATCATAAAGGTTTCTGATAGAATATCTGCTCTGTCGCGTGCCCATTTCATCGATTGTGATATGGCGGTCCATTCTTCAGGATTCAAAATGTCAGGTGAAATGTATAGTTCGTACATACTTACTCCTCTGGCAAAGTAGAAAAGAACATCATTGGTAAATTTATCAATGGGGTCAACTTCGCCACCCAAACGCTCCAGTTCGCCCTTTATAATGCCATGAGTCATCAGATTGGCAATGGGAAACCATAAATCTTTGGTTTTAAAATCTTCATATAAAACCATGTCGCGGTAGGTAATGGCTGCATCGCGCATACTGATGGAAGGAACATCTGCCCAGTCGTGATCGGCGCCATCCATCCATATTTGATTGGCATACATGACCCACCACGGGCTAAGCCAGGTACCGCTGGTAATGTTTAAATATACATCGGGTGAAACATTCCTCACCGACCGGCACATCCGTTTAACACTTTCCATAACGGCTCTTCGGGAGTATTCGCCGATGGCATGGCCGTGATCGCTTTCGCTGCAAGAAAACTGAATTCCATCCCATTTGAAATATCGCACCCCTTCATTTTTTGTAAAATCAACGACTCTTTTTTCGAACAAGTTTGAATAGTTTTTTCCTGCCAGACAAAGCATGGCATCGTCGCGTGTTTTTCCGACAACTTCATAATTATGCTTTTTCATCCAGTCGATGCGCTTCATACGGAATGAATAACCACCCGTTGGGCCAAACCAAATACCCAAATCGGTATTTAGTTTCCGGAGTTCTGCCGAAATATTTTTCATCCCGTTTGGGAATTCCTTTGCCTTGGTTACCCAATCACTTTCATACACATCCCATCCATCATCCAAAACAAAAGCATCGAGTTTAATATCGTGTTTTTCGATCATGTTTTCACGAATCAGTTTGATGATTCGCATGACGTTTTCTTCATTCATGTGATATTTGGGTGCAACGCGCGGATATTCTGTTGCTCGTAAATCGTACCAGCTGTTATATAATGCGTAGGGTTTTGCGGGTGCAACACGGATATCTATAACGTATTGCATAAAGTGTAATTTAACATTATGGTCTGGAGTCAAGCCTAAAACGGTCCAGTCGCTTGCCAGCCATTCGGCATCGGCCTTTTCACCCATTTCTTGTCCGCAACGGAAAAGAGGTACATTGTTTTCGGATAGTAATTCATTTGTAGCAGCGGGATATTCAAGACCGGCAAAAAAGCCTCCATTGTGGGAAGTTGCTGCCACGGGTTGACCGAACCCACCGCGTTTTATTACATCAATGGAGCTATGAATGCGTGAATTGTATGGAAAGAGTTTTTTAATAAAATGATATCCATAAAGGCTATCGCGGACAGAAATACGCTTTCTGACCCAGGGTTTTCCAGCTACCGTTTGATATTCAATTTTTAGTTGAAGTTCTGAATCATCAGCATCCAGAAAAAGAGTAATACTTCCGGAAATGGATTGATCGATCTTTTTTATTGTAAAATCTTTTAAGGCCAGATTGTAATCATTGTCTGCGTTATTTTCTCTGTTGGGTGGTCTCCATGATGTCCAGAACGTTTCGATACGGATATCTTCATCGGTATCAATCATTATTGGGGGAGTGGCTTTTTGCTTATCAGAAATCAAGGTGTAGGTTCCGGATGCCAGTTTATTGTTGGCAATGGCCAGTTCGAGCTTGATATTTTCGTTGCTGGTTTCAAGTATTTTAATGAAAGGCTTACGTTCGCGTTGTCCATTGATATTTGCAGACAAAATCAGGAACAAGATGGCGGTAAATAAAGTTTTGAATTTCATGGTTTGTATTGGATTTTGATTTGGTCTTACATTACATCTTTGAATAAGTGTTGAATCAGACTTACATGGGCTCCCAAAAGAACGGCCTGATGTCCTAGTTGTGAAGTTACTATTTCAGTTCCTTCCGCGAATTTTTGAACAGGAATACTATGCATTGCTTGCTTAATTGGATTTATAATCAAGTCGCCTGTACCTGCAAAACAACCACCAATAATGATCATTTCCGGATTGAGAAGTATTATTAATGTGCTGATTCCCAATCCAAGTTCATGACCTGTGTCTTGTATGATTTTTTTGCACGATGCGTGTCCTTGTTGGGCAAATTCCAGAATTCCTTCGTAGAAGTTTTTGTTGCCCGCTGCGGTTGTTTTTTGAATCACAGAAACATCTTCTGTGGATAATATTTCCATAGCACTTTTTTCCATGGCAGGTCCACTTACGATGGTTTCAAGACAACCCTCCTGACCACAATAACAGGGTATTAATGAATTAGTACCTTTAGTGTGCCCGAATTCTGCAGCTGAACCTGTATTACCACGGTATAATTGTCCGTTTAGTATCATACCCATACCTAATCCTGCTCCAACATTGATGCACAATACATCGTTTTTTCCGGCAGCTAGCCCAAATACATGCTCACCCCGCGTCATTAGCCGGGCATCATTATCAATCAGTACATCTTTATTTAACTTATTGTGGAGAAAATCCCATAAATTGGGTTCTAATTCGGTAAAATATGATCTCGATATTTTTTTATCCGGATCAATCAGACCAGGCAGAGCAACTGAGATTCCGGAAATTTTTGAAAAAGGTACCGCAGACTCGAGGATAAAAAGTTCAATAATCGAAACAAGCCATTCGGCATAGGCCTGATTATCCTCTAATTTTTTAATATGTGTTTTTATGGGATGATGTATTTCATTATTGAAATCAATGAGTGCCATTCGAACATCTGAAATGCTGATATCCAGACATAGAGAATAACATGCACGTGATTTAATTTTGTATTGATGTGGTTTTCGTCCGCCTTCTGATGGCCCTTCGCCCATATCTTCAACAAATGCATCGGCTATTAACTCCTTAATTAACCGATCGACCGAAGGCATACTTATTTTAAGTTCCCGCGACAGAAGTGGAATAGTCTGAGGGCCTGAACTATTCATCCGATGAACTATTTTTTTCTTCAGATGATTGCGTTTGTGACGAACAGCCGTTGAATTACTAGGGGTATCGCTTATAAAATCAAACATTGTCATCCATGTTTTTATGGGCGAAGATATGATAAATTACTTATTAAATTTTTTTATAAAGATGATTAGATCTGCAATTCATGGATGATTTTAACATTAATTTAATACAACCTTAATTTTGGGATAAAGTAACAGCGATTACTTTGCAGCATGAAAATGACCAGAAATGATAAATCAATTTCAACAGTATTATAAAACAAAAACAATAAAGATTTTTATGAAAACACGATCAATCTTTAGCATCATTGTCATCCTTATGATGGCAATATCGACCAAAGCTCAGGTGAATGAACCCAGTCCGCTGGATACACTTACTGCTTACACTTCGAAACTGTCATCTACGCTTGATAAATTTCAGAAGCTAAAAATTTCTGGCTATATTCAGGCACAGTACCAAAAAGCTGATACAGCAGGAATTTCATCCATGGCCGGTGGTAACTTCCCAACCAATAGCGATAATATTTTTAAAGTACGACGTGGAAGACTCAAATTTCAACATACAGGTGATTATAGTCAGTTTGTTGTACAGTTCGATATTACAGAAAAGGGGATGGGCATTAAAGATGCGTATGCAAAATTTACTGATCCTCTTATTAATGTATTTAGTATTACTTCCGGGGTTTTTAATCGCCCATTTGGTTACGAAATTGGTTATTCGTCATCAAAAAGAGAAAGTCCTGAGCGTTCACGCATTATTCAGACTCTTTTTCCAGGAGAACGTGATTTGGGTGCTATGCTTACCATTCAGGCTCCCAAAGCCTCACCCTGGCATTTCTTAAAACTCGATGCAGGAATCTTTGCCGGTAATGGAACACAATCAGAGTTTGATAATGGAAAAGATATTATTGGCCGTTTGGGTATTGAAAGGAATACCCGCAATGAAAAAATGAAATACGGCTTAGGTGTGTCCTATTATAATGGCCGTGTTTATCAAGGAACCAATAATTTGTTTGAAATGAATAATGCAGGCACTTCTGCTGCATTTTCAAAAATTGACGCCGATAGCATCCCTGGAACCTTATTAAAACGCGAATATCTTGGCGTTGATGCCCAGTTTAATCTAGAAAGCTTCTTAGGAATAACTTCAGTGATGGCCGAATATGTAAGTGGTACGCAACCATCAGCACTAAAATCGAATGCCAGCCCTTCCAAATCCATTCCGGATTACGATACCTATTTAAGAAACGTAAGTGGTGCTTATGTTTATTTCATTCACTCCATTGCAGGTACCCGCCATTCGATAATCGCCAAATACGATTTCTTCGACCCCAACACCAAGGTAAAAGGCGATGAAATTGGAATGAAAGATTCCGGACAAACAGCCACAAACTCCGCTGACCTTCAATATACAACGCTGGGTCTTGGATGGATTTGTGCCATAAATAGCAATACCCGAATGACCCTTTATTATGATATTGTTACAAATGAAACATCTTCCAATCTCAGTGGATATTCAAAAGATTTGAAAGACAATGTGATAACATTGCGATTACAGTATAAATTTTAATGATACGAAATCACTTAGTAAAGAATTAAAAATTTAAAGAAATGAAAAAATTAGTATTAATAGTATTCGCCATTGTATCAGTTATGGGTGGAATGGCTCAGAAAATAAAAGGTAGTGATACCGTATTGCCCCTTTCTCAGAAAGAAGCGGAGCAGTTTATAAAAAACAGCAGCATGGCCCGCGTCACAGTTACCGGAGGTGGTTCAGGAGTTGGTATTGCGGCACTGATTGATGGTACTACTGAAATTGCTCAGGCATCGAGAAAAATCAAAATGGACGAAAAAATGAAACTGAAAGAAGCAGGGGTAAGCTACAAAGAAGTTATCATTGCCAACGATGCACTTGCCGTTGTGGTTAATCCTAAAAATAAGGTAAGCAATTTAACTCGTGAACAACTTGAGGGCATATTTACAGGTAAAATTAATAACTGGAAAGCGTTAGGTGGCGACGATATGAAAATCGTGGTCTATTCCAGAGAAACATCCTCAGGTACCTATGAATTTTTTAAGGATCATGTAATGAATCGTAAGAATTTCGCCCTCGATGTGTTATCGATGCCAGCCACCGGTGCTATTATTCAAAGTGTTGGTCAAACTGCCGGAGCTATTGGATACGTTGGCCTGGCATATCTTCATCCCTCGGTTAAAGCCATTCATGTTTCCTACAACAAAGGTAAAACGTATATAGAGCCATCCATGGCAACAGCAGTAAATAAGACGTATCCAGTCGTTCGCCCTTTGATGTATTATTATAATTCCAAGGATGAAAGTAAAGTCAAAAAGTATATTGATTATGTTTTGTCGCCTGAAGGACAAAAAATAGTTGAGCAGGTAGGATATATTCCAGTTAAGTAGTAGTGGTTGACGTAAATGCTTGTCCGTGGCCCAGCTGCGGATGAGCTTTTATCCATTTCAATGAAAAAGAACAAATCATTTTTTACCAGATTTATTCAAAAGTTTGCAGAGGGACTGATAACGCTAAGTGGAGGTGTAACCAGTCTGGCTGTAATTTTAATTGTGGTTTATCTTTTTAAAGAGAGTGTTGGGTTGTTTCAAAGAACCACGGTAGCACAGGAATTTGTTATGGCAGTTCATAAATCAAATTCCATTGACCATCTCGATGCTACGAAGATAAAGCTCGTTTTTGATCAGGAGATTACTAATTGGAAACAGCTTGGTGGTCCCAACGATACCATTATTACTTTCCGTTGGGAAGATGCCGGATATTATTTTACGGAAGAAGAAATGGGAGCCGATTTTGAAAATCTTCCCCATTGCATAGCTGTTATGGCCGATACGATGACCGGCATGTTGGCTTTTATTCCGAAGCATTATATTACGAATGAATTTACCGGTAAGATTCTGAGCGAGGAAAAGGTAAGCCCGGGAAGTTTTTTCTTTGGAAAAGAATGGTTTCCAACGGCGGAGCCTGCAGCTCAGCTCGGTGTTTGGCCTCTTATTATGGGCACATTATGGGTAAGTCTGGGGGCTATTTTATTATCGTTGCCATTGGGTTTAGGAGTGGCAATCTACCTTTCTGAGATTGCTTCTGATAAACTTCGAAGAGTTATTAAGCCCCTCATCGAATTACTTGCTGGTATTCCCTCGGTCGTTTTTGGGTTCTTTGGTCTTGTAATCATTGTACCAATAATACAGCGGTGGTTTGATTTACCCGTTGGAGAAACAGCCCTGGCCGGGAGTGTTATTTTGGCCATTATGGCTCTTCCAACTATTATTACGATTGCAGAGGATGCCATGCGTACTGTTCCCCGCTCCATGCGTGAAGCAAGTCTGGCTTTGGGCGCAAGTCGCTGGCAGACAATATACAGGGTAGTTGTTCCATATGCCGCTTCGGGAATTTCCGCAGCTGCCATTTTAGGTGTTGGAAGGGCCGTTGGGGAAACCATGGCTGTGTTGATGGTTACCGGTAATGCTGCAATTATTCCCCATTCTTTTTTCGAACCTGTACGAACAATTCCTGCCACCATCGCTGCTGAGTTGGGAGAAGCACCACAGGGCGGTATTCATTATGAAGCACTCTTTACACTTGGAGTCATTTTATTTGTAATCACCTTATGCATTAACCTCCTGGTTGATTATTTATCGACCCGCAAGAGGTAATTATTTTTTGTAATCTGTATTATGATATTGATGAAAAATATACTTACTAAAGGGAAAAAGAGAAGCGAATGGATCGCTTTCGGAATATTCCGATTGATGAGCCTGATGGTTGTTCTTGTTCTTTTTAGCATTCTTGGATTCATAATTTATAATGGAATTTCTGTTATCAGCTGGGAATTTATAACGGGGATGCCTGAAGATGGGATGATGTCGGGAGGAATTTTTCCGGCTATTGTTGGTACGCTATGTCTGGTAGCCGGGAGTATGATTTTCAGTTTTCCTATTGGTGTTCTTTCAGGAATTTATATGAATGAATATGCAAGCAATGGGGTGGTTATCCGATTTATTCGTCTGATGACCAATAATTTGGCAGGAATACCTTCCATCGTATTCGGACTATTTGGAATGGCTCTTTTTGTCAACAGCCTTGGATTTGGTGATTCTATTCTGGCGGGTTCTTTGACCCTCGGATTGCTGTCGCTTCCGGTTATTATCCGTACCACAGAAGAAGCTTTGCGTTCTGTAGATGATACATTCAGACATGGCAGTTATGCGTTGGGTGCTTCAAAACTGTATACTATTCGAAAGGTTGTATTACCCATTGCCTATCCAAATATTATTACTGGTCTTATTTTATCCATCGGAAGAGTATCTGGCGAAACCGCTCCCATTCTTTTTACGGTAGCGGCTTATTTTTTACCCAGACTACCTTCAGGTGTTTTTGATCAAGTGATGGCCCTGCCTTACCATCTGTATGTACTTTCAACCAGTGGTACAGATATCGAATCGGCACGACCGATGGCGTATGGAACGGCACTGGTGCTAATATTTATCGTGCTGCTAATGAACTTACTGGCCAACGGCTTGCGCCGGTATTTCAATTCAAAAGTTAAAATGAATTAATTACATGTTAAAAATACAAACAAGGGATTTAAATTTGTTTTATGGCTCATTTCAAGCACTGAAGAACATCAGTATGGAAATTAAAGCCAACAAAGTAACGGCTCTGATAGGTCCTTCCGGATGTGGTAAATCAACCTATCTTCGGGTATTTAATCGTATGAACGATTTAATACCAAATGTAAAAATTCAGGGTGATGTTATGATTGATGGTGAAAATATTTATAGGTCGGGGATTAATATTGATGAACTTAGGATGAATGTCGGTATGGTATTCCAAAAACCAAATCCCTTCCCAAAAAGTATTTTCGAAAATGTTGCCTATGGACTCAGAGTGAATGGTATCCATGATAAAACTGAAATAGAGGAATCTGTAGTTAATTCTTTGAAACAGGCTGCTTTATGGACAGAAGTGGATGGCAAACTTAATAAATCGGCCTATGAATTATCGGGCGGACAGCAACAGCGGCTATGTATCGCACGTGCATTGGCTATAAAACCATCCATCATATTAATGGATGAACCAGCCTCTGCTTTGGATCCAATTTCAACGGCAAAAATTGAAGAATTAATACATCAGTTGAAAAGCGAAATCACTATTGTAATTGTTACACATAATATGCAACAAGCGTCGAGAGTGAGTGATTATACCGGCTTTTTCTATCTGGGCGAACTCATCGAGTTCGGTAAAACAACCAAGATATTTACTAAACCGGATAATCCGCATACTGAGAATTATATTACTGGACGTTTCGGTTAAAAACTATATCCATGAATCATTTAGAAAACGAAATTAATAAATTGAAAGAGGAAATTTCTGGTATGTGGACCATGGTCATTTCCCAACTTTCTAATGCCCGTGAAGCCTTAATGAATTTTGACAAAGATTTGGCTGCAGAGGTACTGTTTAAGGAGCGAATGGTCGATGTGTATGAATTAAAGATAGATAAGGACTCTGAAAGTATCCTTGCACTGTATCAACCAGTTGCATCGGACTTGCGTTTTGTTTTAGCGGTTCTTAAAATCAATACGAATATTGAGAGAATTGCTGATGTGGCAAAGGGAATAGCAAAGTTTGTTGCCAAGTCGCCTAAAGAAACACTCAATCAGGAATTACTAACAGCCGGCCGTATCGAGGAATTATTTGCTATGCTTCAGAGTATGCTTTCTGAGGTGTTTAGCGCTTTTGAAGAAGAAAATCCCAAATTGGCCTTTAAAGTTTTTGCCAAAGACGAATTGATTGATAAGATTACACGAAGCCTTGATGATACACTGGCTGATTACATCCGAAAGAACCCCTCAGAAATACATGAAACCATGCAAATTTTTAGCATAGTACGCAAACTGGAGCGGGTAGGGGATCATTGTTCAAATATCGCAGAAGAAATTGTATTTTGTACAGAAGCCAATGTGTTGAAACACAGCAAAAAAAAGAAACTAAAGAATAGCTGAGCTCTTCAGCAGTAATAGCTGTTTTAGAATGTAATCGCTCTTTTAAATGAATTCAATCAAAAGACCGAAAGGAGTAAAATTTATTTCTTTCGGTCTTTTGATGAGCCAGAATTTGTTTGTGTTGAGAATAATTCATGGCAGCCAGTTAGATATCTTGTGTTTTTAATTTTGTAAGCATTAATTGAGCTGAATTATGATTTTTAAATGTCTTTTAATGAGATTGTTAACTTTGGACAATAAATTAATGACGGGGCTATACAATTTGATTGTTACGTTTTGTACAGCATTATACTTCTTGTTATTGCTTTTTAACCAGCGTTCAATGCTGAGAATCATTGATAAATTTATAACTGATTATTAGTTTGGTAGCTGTACTAATTTCAATGATATACATGCCTGGAGAGAGTTTTTGGATATCAATCTGTTTTTCAGATACCTTTATTCTTCCAACCATATGAATCCGACCGCTTATATCTGCAATACGATAATTTAACGATTCAGACGGAAATTGATTCAGTACTAATTTTGAAATAATTGGATGATAAAACAGTCGCAATGGTAGAGGTTCTTTGGGTTGATTTATGTTGACGAAAATATCAATTGCTCTGGATGTGCTATCACTCATTTCGCAGTGGGTTGCTATGAGTTTTACTGTATAAACTCCGGGTAATGAATAGATGTGTATGGGGTTTATGGCAGAGGAAAAATTCCCATCGCCAAAATCCCATAAGAATTCAGTAGCATTGGTGGATATATTCGTGCAATTGAGTTGATTACCACTGGTAATCGAATAGTTAAATGAGGATCTGGGATCGTATTCGCCAATATGCCATATATTCAGATTATTGTAAACAACCAATCGGGCTGCGTTGCGGATTTCGGCCGCTTCACTCGCCGGAAGTGTTGAATTATAGGTAATTTTTAATGGGTCATTTCTGAAAATCGCTGCATAAAAACTACAGGCAGCAGCATACGTGCCTGCTACAGATGGATGACTTTCATCGCTTTGGTATAATTCGATGGCAGGATAATTTTGCCGGATATAACGCCAAACGGCACCAACAGGAGATAGAATAGCATGATTACTATCGGCCATCATCCGGTATCGTAAATTTAGTAAACTATCCATTCCCAAATACGTACAAACGGGTGGCCACATAGTACAATTAGAAGCATCCCCGTTTTTTCTTCCCCAGGTCATATAAAAAATGGTTTCGCCGCAAGGATTATGATTGTTGATTACGCTGTCAAGAAAACGTGCATAGGGGAATACTTCAATTTCAACCTGACCGATGGGCATCGCCGGCCGCTGACTTTGTTCCTGCAATACAACATAATCCCAACCTCCTTCTGAAATCTTTGAAAGGGAAGTGGGGTTTGTTGAATGTCCTTCCAATGTATATCCTCCGGGGGTATTACTGTCGAACAGTAGCGTATCACCCGCAGATAAAGCTGCATTGGCCAATGTTTCGGGCAAATTGTTTACATAGGTATAACTATTTCCAAGGAATAATATCCTTTTCGATTGGCTTTGGGCATAAATCGTAAAACAGCAGGTATAAGAAAGTATAAAGAAAAGATGCTTCATTAATAAATCAATTATGTGGTACTCAGAGAATAAATGTAGTAATTTAAATGAAGGTTTATTACTAGGGCTTCATTAAAGTACATTTATAAACCAGTAAAAAATAAATAAATTAAAACTACAGCGTCCCGGTACAATATTTGCTGAGATCCTACATTATTATTAACAAAGCTTTGTTAAAAACCTTCTGTTTTTGCCCTGCCAAATGCACTAAAAAACTGTAATTTAGCACAAAATTATTGTATATGTCAGCTTCTGTAATGCTTTTTGTAACTCAGGCTGTGACGGGGATTACCGACACTGCACTTAACGTAGGCTCAATGTCTGCCCAAAATGCACCTGCTCAGGCAGGAGAAATCTCATTGTCTGTTCTCGAACTTGCCCAGAAAGGTGGCTGGATCATGGCTATTTTGGGTGTGATGTCGGTGATTGCTGTTTATATTTTTGTTGAAAGATATCTGGCTATCACAAAATCAAGCAAAGAGGAACGCAATTTTATTAATAACATTCGCGATTTTATTCATAACGGACGCATCGATTCTGCATTGGCTCTATGTCGTGCACAAGACAGCCCCATTGCCCGAATGATTGAAAAAGGACTGCAGCGTTTGGGTAAACCCCTTGGCGATATCAATACAGCCATCGAAAACGTTGGTAAACTTGAAATATCCCGACTCGAGAAAAATATAGCAGGTTTAGCTACCATAGCTGGTGCGGCCCCAATGCTTGGTTTCTTAGGAACCGTTATTGGTATGATTCAGGCTTTTTATGATATGTCGATGGCGGGTAATAATGTTGATATCATTATCCTTTCCAGTGGTATTTATCAGGCAATGGTGACTACCGTGGGTGGATTAGTCGTTGGTATTGTGGCCTATGTTTGTTATAATATTCTGGTAGCACGTATCGAAAAACTTGTATTTATACTCGAAAATCGCGCAACCGACTTCATGGATTTGCTCCAGGAACCTGCTTCCTAAACGATTAAAATTGCTGTTATGGCTATACGCTCACGTAACAAATTAGACCCCTCATTCAGCTCGGCATCCATGTCAGATTTGGTATTCCTGTTGTTGATATTTTTCATGATATCATCAACACTTATCAGTCCCAATGCTGTAAAACTTCTGCTTCCCAGTAGTAACAGTAAAACCATGGCTAAGCAAACAGTTACTGTTTATATTAATGAGCGGTTTGAATATATGATGGATATCGATGGTAATGGCAATGCCGTTCCGGTTAATCTGGAACTGATGCGCCAAACCCTCGAAAATCAACTTCGCCTTCAGGCAGAGGATGCTTCCGTGGTACTGCGTACTGACCGGACAGTTCCGGTTCAGTATGTTGTAAGTATTTTTGATGTTGTAAATGGCATTAACGAAACCTATCAAACGAAGTACAAAGTAATTTTGGCAACCCGGCCTGATAAATCCGGTAATATTTAATGGAGAATAATAAAACATACGGCATTATTGGAACGCTGGCATTTCATGCAATGTTGCTGCTTCTGTTGTTTTATTTTGCCTTGCGCACCCCACTACCTTTACCAGGTGAAGAAGGGGTGGAGGTGAACCTCGGATATTCAACCCAGGGCATGGGCGATATTCAGCCTCCGGAAATTCCGGCAAGTCAGCAGGCTTCCATACCATCCTCTACACGTGTTCAAAAAGAAGATTTGGTTACACAAGATATCGAAGATGCTCCTGCTGTTGCTGAAAAGGCGAAAGAAAAACCATCAGAAAAAAAATCAACCATTCCTGTTCAAAAACCTGCTGAAGTGAAACCTCAGGAACCTAAGGTAAATACGAATGCAATGTATACCGGCAAGCAACAGGGAACACAGAATTCTGGTAATCAAGGAATATCCGGAGGTGTTGGAGATCAGGGAAAACCTGACGGTACCCCGGGTTCAAATAATTATGATGGACAGGGTGGTTCTGGTAATGGAATAGCATTTAGTCTGGATGGTAGAGGAAAAGTGTACCTCAATCAACCTCCTTACACTTCAAGCGAACAGGGTAGGGTTGTGGTCGAAATCATTGTTGACCGCCTGGGAAATGTAACACGAGCTACGGCTGGTAAAAAAATTCCTGGAACAACCATTGGTACCACCACAACGGATCAAGTGTTGTGGAATGCTGCCCGTCAGGCAGCGCTTCGCTCAAAATTTACTGCCGATCCTTCTGCTGCCGAAGAGCAAAGAGGATACATTTCTTATAATTTCGTGAAATTACAATAGCTGTTTATTGGCGATTTGTAATTATAAAAAACTGGCGTTAATTGTCGACGTATTATGGACAATTATCTGGTTTTGTGTGTTGTATTGTCTGCCACTAATCGTTTTTCGATATAAATTTTAGAATCGCCACAAGTATATTCAGGTTTTCGTTGACTATGTTCGTTTTGATCAATTGCTTCCGTTTCTGTCTGATTGTTGTAAGGAAATGAAATATATACACGACATTCGAATAAATTGCAAATGTGTTATGCTATTTTTTGTTCTTAGAAAATCAGTATCATCACAGAACCGTTAATCATTTTTTCTTCCTGAATCCCACTATTTCTCGAATCGATTGAACAAATAGTACGTCTCCATTTGTTATGTAATATAAATAATATTCAAATTTCTGCATATTTATTAATTCTTAACAAAACCCTCATCGGAAGTGTATAAAATCGAATCGAAAATTGACGTCCTTTCGGAGGACTTTCTCCGCAATAAGGCAGCTTTCATGCAACAATTGGGTCATTTCAGAATGACCATGAAAGACACGATGTTTCCTTCCGGAGACGATGAATCAATGCTAAGGCATACTTCCCGCGGTAAACTCATGGTCAGAGATCGAATCAATAAACTCGTCGATTCCAACACGCCCTTTCTCGAATTGTCGCCTCTTGCGGCGCTGGATCAATACGATAATGCGTTTAAATCGGCAGGAATCATTACCGGGATTGGAGTAATTCATGGTCGGGAAACAGTCATTATTGCAAATGATGCCACCATGAAGGGCGGTACGTATATGCGATTTACAATCCGTAAACATCTAAGGGCTCAGGAAATTGCCATCGAAAATCATCTTCCCTGTGTCTATTTGGTTGATTCGGGTGGAGTTTTTCTACCAGAGCAGGACAGTGTTTTTCCTGATCGTGATCATTTTGGACGTTTCTTTTATAATCAGGCCATAATGTCATCGATGGGATTGCCACAAATTGCCATCGTTATGGGTTCTTGCACTGCCGGAGGTGCTTATGTTCCGGCTATGAGTGACGAAACAATTATTGTGCGTAATCAGGGTACCATCTTTTTGGCTGGTCCACCTCTGGTGAAAGCGGCCACGGGTGAAGTAGTAAGCCCCGAAGAACTGGGCGGGGCGGAAGTTCATACCTCCCTTTCTGGTGTGGCAGATCATTTGGCAGAAAATGACCAGCATGCCCTTCAGATTTGTCGGAATATTTTTGAAAATCTGGGGACAATTTCAAAAGATAAACTTCAACGTTTTCCTATTGAAGAACCTGCTTACGATCCGCAAGAATTATACGGACTGGCTCCCATCGATTTCCGTAAAATGCTTGATCCACGAGAAATTATCGCCCGTATGGTAGATGGGAGTTATTTTCACGAATTCAAAGAAAAGTACGCGCCCACACTGGTTACTGGTTTTGCCAGAATCATGGGATATCCGGTTGGTATATTAGCCAACCATGGAGTATTGTTTTCAGAATCCGCACTAAAAGGAACTCATTTTATTGAACTCTGTTCGGAGCGTAAAATTCCGCTGATCTTTCTTCAGAATGTCACCGGTTTTATGGTTGGAAGAGAGTACGAACGCAATGGAATTGCAAAAGATGGTGCAAAAATGGTTCATGCAGTTGCTACGGCCAATGTCCCCAAGTTTACCGTAATTTTTGGTGGCTCCTTTGGAGCAGGTAATTATGGAATGGCTGGCAGAGCGTATAGTCCACGCTTACTATTTATGTGGCCCAATGCTAAAATTTCGGTCATGGGAGGCGAGCAGGCTGCCAACGTTTTGGCTACCATCAAACAAGACCAATATGAAGCCTCTGGCAAAACACCTGACTGGGAGGCTTTGGATGCAATGAAAAAATCGATAATGGATAAGTACGAAAAGGAAGGCTCTGCGTATTATAGTACCTCTCGTTTGTGGGACGACGGAATTATCGACCCGGTAGATACCCGAAAAATTTTGGCTATGGGTATCTCTGCTTCATTAAACAGGCCAATTGAAGATCCCAAATTCGGAGTATTCAGAATGTAATTTAAACATTATGGAAATAAATTTTCAGACTCTTCAAACGGAGATCATTGACAAGGTTTTACATGTGAAGCTTAACCGGCCGGAAGTTCGGAATGCAATGAACTCCGAAATGATAGAAGAAATTACCAGAGTATTTAGAAAAATCAGCGGCTTTGGAGATATTCGGGCGTTAGTGATACGTGGAAACGGAAAAGCCTTTTGTGCCGGCGCCGATCTCAATTATATGCAATCGGTTGCTAAACTTAGCTATGAAGAAAATCTGGCGGACAGCCATAAGCTTGCAGCCTGTTTTCAGGCAGTTTACGATTGTGAATTGCCTGTTATTGCCTATGTTCATGGTTCTGCCATGGGTGGTGCCATTGGCCTGATAGCAGCCTGCGACATTATTATTGCAGAATCTGAAACGCGGTTTTCTTTTAGTGAATTGAAATTGGGTCTCGTTCCCGCAACCATTGCCCCTTTCGTTATTTCACGCTGTGGTGCCGTAAAATCAATTGAAACAATGCTTTCGGCTCGAATTTTCTATGCTCCGGAAGCCGAAAAAATGGGTTTGGTTAGTCATTCGGTACCCGAGAAAGAAATGGAGAAGTGGCTTTCCGAGTATTTGGTTTCTATCAAAAGTGGCGCTCCGTTGGCTCAAAAAATTTGTAAACAAATGTTGCGGAAACTGGCAAATGAAACACCATCGGCTGATATTTCGGTATATACTTCTAAAATGATTGCCGGAATCCGTGCGGCCGATGAAGGTCAGGAGGGTATGAACGCCTTTTTCGAAAAACGTAAGCCTAAATGGAGCGAGTAAACGCGTTCAAACTTAATCATCACCAATGAAATTATTTACGAAAATACTGATTGCCAACCGAGCAGAAATTGCAGTACGAATTATACGATCTGCCCGGGAAATGAATATTAAATCGGTGGCGGTTTTCGAAGCGCAGGAAAGAGAAGCCTTGCATGTACGAATGGCTGACGAAGCTTTTTTACTGCAAGGTAACAGCATCACCGAAACGTATTTAAACAGTGAGCAGATTATTAGAATTGCCCTTAAAGCTTCTTGCGATGCAATACATCCGGGATACGGTTTTCTGGCCGAAAATGCCGATTTTGCTGAAGCTTGCGCTAAGGCAGGAATTGTTTTTATTGGTCCCTCTGCCCAGGCGATTCGGGCCATGGGAAATAAAATTGCATCAAGGGAACTGGCTAAAAAAGCAGGATTGCCAATGACCCAAGGCATTACAGGAAATACGAAAGAACTCATTGAGAAAGCACTTACATTAAAAATGCCCTTGCTGGTTAAAGCAGCGGCTGGCGGTGGTGGAAAGGGAATGCGTATTGTTCGTAATCCGGAAGATTTGCCGTCAATTCTCGAAGCTACATCACGCGAAGCTCTGACATATTTCGGTGATGAAGGTGTATATATCGAAAAATATATTGAAAATCCTCGCCATATCGAAATTCAGATATTAGGCGATAATCAGGGTCATGTGATACATTTATTCGAGAGAGAATGTACCATTCAACGGCGTTATCAAAAAATTATTGAGGAATCGCCATCAGCAAGTCTGACGGATTCTATGCGTACAAGAATGGGTGATGCCGCAGTAAAAATTGCTAAGAGTATTGGATATTCAAGTGTCGGAACCATTGAGTTTCTGGTGGATCAGAATATGGATTTTTATTTTCTCGAGATGAATACCCGAATCCAGGTAGAACATCCTGTGACCGAAATGGTAACGGGTATCGATATCGTGAAAGAACAGATTCGCATTGCCGCTGGTTTTCCACTTTCGATACGTCAGGATGAAGTGATTCAGAAAGGACACGCCATCGAGTGCAGGGTGTATGCGGAAGATCCTTTGAATAATTTTATGCCATCCCCCGGTGATATCCTTCTTTATTCTCCACCCAAAGGGAAAAATATTCGCGTGGATAGTAGTCTTGATGGTCCGGAAAAAATTAGCGGAAATTACGATCCGATGATTGCCAAACTGATTGTTTGGGGCGAAAATAGAGTGGCTGCCATTGATGCTTCCGTATCTGCTCTTGAAAATTTTCACATCCAGGGCATTATGAATAATATGGTTTTCCTGCGACATATATTGTCATTGAATGATTTTCGGGAAAACAAGATTTCAACAGCTTTCTGTGATGTTATGATGCAGGAGATTTCACAAGCCATGCATCTCGAAAAGAGAAGCATTTCCCGCGATTGGGTTGTTATTGCCTTGATAGTAAAGGAATTATATTCAAAAAATTATAAGAAAAATGTTTGGAACGAAATAGGATACTGGCGCCATATGATGACTTTTAATGTCTTTGTGGATGATCAAAGCCTGAGAGTTGAAATTCTTGACAAAAGGAAAGACATCACTCAATGTAAAATTAATGGTATTGGGTACAAGGTCGAATTTGTTGGAAGGGAAGATTTAGCATGGCGGATTCGAATTAATGATGAAACAGTTCAATTTTTTGCCTCTGATGATGCAAAAGGCAAAACGGTCATTAGTATTCAATCAATTGATTTTTACGCATTTCGTCAAGATAAATTGTTGCACGGAATTAATTTCGGTGAAAAAGAAGCAGGTAGTTTTATCGGAAAAATTGTTTCACCCATGCCGGGTAAAGTGATTAAACTGAATGTTAAAAGTGGTGAATTGGTATCTAAGAATCAGGTTTTAATGATTGTTGAAGCCATGAAAATGGAAAATAATATTCTGGCACCATATGATGGGCAGGTGGACGATGTATATATCGTTGAAAATCAAATGGTAGATACCGAAACTGAATTGATTGTATTATCTGAGAAAATTTCAGATTGAACTATCTATATACGATAATGGTTAATTTATGAACGTTGTAAAAATAAATCTGAATATATGCATCCAACTTCTGAACATGATCTCATCCGGACAACAGTTCGTGATTTTGCCGAAAGGGAAATTAAACCCATCGCCCGTGAATTAGACGAAAAAGCGGAGTTTTCGGTCGAATTGGCTTCCATGATGGGCGAACTTGGACTTTTTGGGATGCACATTCACGAAAAATACGGCGGTCAGGGCCTCGATACATTGTCTTATATCATCGCCGTAGAAGAACTGGCCCGTGTGGATAGCAGTCAGGCAGTAACACTGGCGGCTCATAATTCGCTGGGCATCAATCCCATTTATAAATATGGCACCGAAACGCAGAAGATGAAATATCTTCCCCAATTATGTAGTGGAAAAGCACTTTGGGGTTTTGGACTTACTGAGCCCGATGCTGGTTCTGATTCAAGAGGAACAAAAACTCATGCCTTTAAAGAAGGAAAAGAATGGGTAATCAATGGCTCTAAAATTTTTATTACCAATGCCTCTGCATCCATATCGATTGGTTCGACCGTTCAGACTGTAACATCTACCAAAAAAAGTGGTAAAAAAGAGTTTACCAATTTTATTGTTGATAAAGGAACTCCGGGTTTTCGTACTTCTCCCATTCACGGAAAAATGATGTGGAGAGCGTCTGATACTGCTGAATTGTTTTTTGACGATGTTCGAGTAACGGATGAAAATATACTGGGTTCAGTTGGGCAGGGTTCTAAAATTATGCTCGAAACGCTTGACAGTGGACGGCTTTCCATTGCTGCAATTGGATTAGGACTGGCACAGGGCGCTTTTGAAATGGCTCTTGAATATGCCAAGGTTCGTAAGCAATTTGGCCGCCCCATTGCTCAATTTCAGGTTATTTCATTTAAACTGGCTGATATGGCAACAAAAATTGAACTTGCCAGAGCTCTTTTGTATAAAGCATGTTGGCTGAAAGATACCGGAAAACCATTTGGTAAAGAAGCAGCCATGTCAAAACTATATTGTTCTGAAATTGCAAAAGAAGTGGCCGATCAGGCACTGCAGATTCATGGAGGTTATGGCCTTCTTAAAGAGTTTGATATCGAACGCTTTTACCGCGATCAAAGGATATTACAAATAGGAGAGGGCACTTCTGAAATTCAAAAAATAGTCATAGCAAGACACATTGGAGTTTAAAATTTTGATAAAAATGAAATCAATTCCATCACCCCAAATTCGTATAACAGAATGCCCCCGAGACGCCATGCAGGGTTTTCATGAATTTATCCCCACAGACGATAAAGCTGCTTATATAAGTACTCTGTTGAAAGTGGGATTTGATGTAATCGATTTTGGAAGTTTTGTTTCGCCAAAAGCCATTCCACAAATGCGTGATACAGACGCAGTTTTGAATAAACTTGATCTTAGCGGTAGTTCTTCAAAATTATTAGCGATTACGGCTAATATTAAAGGTGCTGAAGCTGCGGTTTCTTTTCCACAAATCTCGTATCTGGGTTATCCTCATGCCCTTTCTCCGGAGTTCCTTCGACGTAATATTCATTCAGATCCTCAGAAATCGCTGATGAATATGGATGCTATCCTGAATCTTTGTTTTATAAAAAATAAGGAGCTTAAGGTATATGTGTCAATGGGATTTGGAAATCCTTACGGCGAAGAATGGAACACAGACTTACTCGAGGCCTGCGTGGAAGAATTGTCGCGTTTGGGTGTCAGATATATTGTTTTATCAGATACTATAGGAACTGCTACCACAGAAAAACTTAA
Source organism: Bacteroidales bacterium (assembly GCA_030656615.1). GTDB lineage: Bacteria > Bacteroidota > Bacteroidia > Bacteroidales > TTA-H9 > JAUSOY01. The sequence continues at coordinate 68,664 of JAUSOY010000058.1, forward strand.
ACAGGTATTATCGCTCATCCCTCCCCGATTTGCTCATATTCGTTTTGGATTACATCTTCACGTAAAGCGTGAGAATCAGAAAGAACTAACGAGCGTTGCCTTGAACTACGGAAACACAGATTTCGAAGGGGTTATGTTTGGTAAAGGAGGTTGTCCGCTTACAGGATATGAAATGCTGGGCAATTTTGACAATTACAGCTTCATCCAATACTTGACAGAATCTGAAATTGATGCCGGTATACATACGGACGTAATACCCTTGGTTAATGAATGGAATAATAAGATTTTCAATAATCTTTCGTAAAAATTATTGGTATGAATAAGGTATTTAAAAATGCAAAAGAAGCTCTGGCGGGTTTGAAAGACGGAATGACTGTGATGTTTGGTGGGTTTGGCCTTTGTGGTATACCCGAAAACAGCATTGATGCCATTCATGAGGGTGGGTTTTCGAATTTTATCTGCATCTCTAATAACGCCGGTATTGATGATTTTGGGCTTGGTAAATTACTTCGTAAACATCAGATTAAAAAAATGATTGCATCCTATGTAGGTGAAAACAAGGAATTTGAAAGGCAGTTACTCTCTGGTGATTTGGAAGTGCTTTTAATACCACAGGGAACACTGGCTGAAAGAATTCGGGCGGCAGGTGCAGGAATTCCGGCATTTTTCGTTCCGGCAGGATATGGTACAGAAGTTCAAGTCGATAAAGAGGTACGTGAGTTTAATGGCAAAATGCATATACTCGAGCATGCCTTACATTCCGATTTTGCCTTTGTGAAAGCCTGGAAAGGGGATACCGCCGGAAATTTGATATACCGGCATACTGCTGATAATTTTAATGCAATGATGGCAACTGCCGGGAAAATTACTGTTGCGGAAGTGGAAGAATTGGTCCCCGCAGGTAGTCTCGACCCTAATCAAATCCATACGCCTGGCATTTATGTCCAACGCATCTTTCAGGGGATTAATTATCAGAAGCAAATCGAATTTACAACCACCAGCGACTAATAAGGGAAACACATGGCACTTGATAAGAATGGAATCGCAAAACGCATAGCTGCCGAATTACAGGATGGCTATTATGTAAATCTGGGTATTGGTATTCCTACCCTGGTGGCCAATTTTATACCCGAAGGGATGCAATTGACGCTACATTCCGAAAACGGACTGCTTGGAATCGGACCTTTTCCAACACAAGATAAGGTGGATGCTGATTTAATAAATGCTGGTAAACAAACGGTTACATATATCGAGGGAGCATCTTTTTTTAATTCTGCCGAAAGTTTTGCCATGATTAGGGGAGGACATATAGACCTTACTGTTTTGGGTGCTTTTGAGGTGTCGGAACAAGGGGATATTGCTTCCTGGAAAATTCCGGGTAAGTTGATTAAAGGGATGGGAGGTGCCATGGATTTGGTGGCCGCTGCAAAGAATATTATTGTAGCCATGCAGCATACCGATCGGGATGGTAATTCTAAATTGTTAAAAAAGTGTACGTTACCGCTCACCGGGGTGGCTTGTGTAAAACGAATTGTAACTGATCTGGCGTTTATCCAGGTAACTGAAAGGGGTTTCGAACTCAGGGAAAGGGCACCGGGTGTAAGTGTGGAAGAAATTATTCAGGCTACCGAAGGTAAACTCATTATTGAAGGCGATATCCCTGAAATGGTTTTATAGATTCTATAGTTGTTAGCGACTCTGCCTATGCAATGATATCTGAAATGTTGATATTAATAATTCAAACGTTAGCTTATTTCCCAGGCTTTCTCTAACCATTGTAATAGCTGATGGTCTACTTCTTCCGGATTCTCTATTTTTATAAAATGGGCATATTTTTTTGCTGACACTTTAACAGTTTTGTAAACTGGAAACTCGTCCTTGTTTTCTGATAAAACAAATTCAAGATTAACGAAGGTTTTGGTGGGCTTCAAAGCAAAAAACGTGCTATGTCGCCTGACCAGTATAGCATTTTTAACAACGTCAATCCTTACATCTTTATGTGTCATTGCCCAGGATAACAATCGCCCACAAATCTGCCGCACAGGTTCTGGTTTGTTGGCAAGATGTATTTCAATATTCTTGGTTCCACAGGAATGATCCTGATTCTTGTTGATAAACTGACGCCCGCAACTTGTGCAGGTCCATAAATCCTTTTTCATCGATAATGGGATTCAGAAATTCAATTTAGGAATTACAAATCAGTGCAGGTTTCCTATCGATTTATATATTTGCATATTTTATTTTAAATCTCATGCAATTTACAAAAACATATACTGTGCGGTCGTCCGAAATTGACTACAAGTATCGCCTGAAACCTTTTTATGCTATTTCCATGTTTTTGGATGCTTTTGCCTTGTATTGCGATGATAATGGTGTAGCAGCATACCACTTGCATGAAATTGGTAAGTCATGGGTTATGACTGAACTAAAGGTTTTGTTTGCTAAAGATATGCCAGTCTGGAAAGATGAACTAAGTATGAAGGTTTGGGTACGTAAAGTGCTGGGAGTTCGTGTAATTGGTGATTTTTTCTTATATGATAAAAAAGGAGATGTTGTTTGCCGGGGCACCTCACGCTGGCTGATTTTGGATATTGAATCACGAACACCCGATACAGCTGATTGTGTTCGCAATGTGTTTGATATTTGTAAGGAAGAAGCAATTCCGGGCTTCCGCTTTGGAGCTATCGAACCATTTTTTGGTAAACAATTCATTGATAAACAGTTGGTTCGTTCGTTTGATATTGATTTTAATAAACACCTTAACAGTGTACGTTATATTGCTGGTGCCATTGAATCCATCCCGCTTGAATTACGTGAAAACACGCACCTGAAAGAAATTTACATTAATTATATAAAGGAAGCTTTTTTAGGTGAAACAATAACATCAATCGCGACAGGAGAACATCAGAATTTCTACCACCAGCAATTCCGCGATTCTGAGCCTCATGAGATTTGCAAAATGCATAGTCAGTGGTTTGATTAGTTTTCGATTTTTTAATAAAAAATTTGCGACATATTATTAAGTGCCTTATGTATAATTATTATAAATTACTGAAAAACAATAACAAGCTACGTATTTTAAGCGATATTTGCGTATTCAAATACCTTTTAGGATGAATAAAGTTGTAAATCTTTCGGAAGCTTCCTCACTGGCCATCCATGCCATGGTTTTAATCGCCAAATCAGATAAGCAAATCAATGTGAGTCAAATTGCAGATTTGATGGGTTCCTCCCGGAATCACCTAGCTAAGGTGATGCAACGCCTTGTTAAAGAGGGATTTGTTAAATCGCTCCGGGGTCCTTCCGGAGGTTTTACCATGCAACAAAAACCGGAAGATATTACGCTGTTACAAATTTTTGAATGTATCGAAGGTCCTATCCAACCGACGGGTTGCCCCCTCGATCGTCAGGTCTGCCCATTCGATAAATGCCTCATGGGTGGAATTGTTACCGATACAACCATTCAGATTCGTGAATATTTTCAGTCTCACACCCTCGCAGATATGCTTCAGCATTAAGTATTTGTGGTTTTTGAAAATTAATTTCTTTTTTTTCTTAATTTTTTTTTGGACGTTATGGATTTTTATTTCTATATTTGCGTATTGAAATACCGAAATACATAAATCGAATGTCAAAACTCATCAACATATCCGAAGCAGCATCCATAGCGGTTCATGCTATGGTTTTAATTGCTCGTTCAGGAGAAATGATGAACGCCGGACAATTAAGCGTAATAACCGGATTTTCAAAGAATCACATATCAAAAGTGCTTAATATTCTTGCCCGTGAGCAGTTTCTTGATTCGGAACGAGGCCCGAAGGGTGGATTTATTCTCAGAAAAAATCCGGAAGATATTACTTTACTGATGGTATATGAAGTGGTGGATGGGAGTATCAATCAACAACCTTGTGCTAATCAGTGCAGTCTTTGTTTGGCCAGTGGATGTGTTTTTGGCGGTTTTTCTGTACTCTTTACCAACGAATTCAGGGGATATTTAGCTCAGAGTCGCTTATCAGATTTAATGAAGGAAAAGAGTGTTGAGTTACCCGAAAAACAAACAATTCTCATATAATAATTTACAATTATAAAACTTCAGTAATGAAACGCCAGATTATTAAAATTGATGAAGATAAATGCAATGGTTGCGGAATTTGCATTCCAAATTGCCACGAAGGTGCATTGCAAATGATTGATAATAAAGCAAGACTTATCAGTGATTTGTTTTGTGATGGTTTGGGTGCTTGTATTGGACATTGTCCCGAGGGCGCCATCGAAATGATTGAACGTGAAGCGGAACCATATGACGAAATTAAGGTAATGAAGGAAATGGTCAAGAAAGGGAAGAACACCATTGTTGCCCATCTCAATCACCTCAAGGATCATGGTGCCGATGAATATTTAAACCAAGCATTGGATTATTTAAAAGAACATAATATAGATATACAAATGGAAGAAGAAAAAAAACAGGCACATGGATCTACCTGCGGTTGCCCCGGTTCAGCTGCCATGGATTTCAGAGAAGCAGCCCCGGCGGTTACTGCTCCAATAACAAATCATGCTGATGCACCCTCCGAACTGCGACAATGGCCTGTTCAGCTGCATTTGTTAAACCCCAATGCTCCTTATTTTAAAAATGCGGATGTAGTTTTGGCAGCCGATTGCACTGCTTTTGCCATGGGTGGATTTCATTCCAAATTCCTCAAAGGAAAAACCCTAGCCATTGCATGCCCAAAACTCGATTCCAACATGGAAGTCTATGTGGAGAAAATCGCTGCCATGGTTGAGATGGCACGCATTAATACACTTTCTGTCGTAATGATGGAAGTACCATGCTGTTCAGGATTGCTGCAAGTTGCAAAAATGGCAGTTAGTAAATCGGGCAGAAACATCCCCATTAAAAAAGTGATCGTTTCCATACAAGGACAAGTAACGCACGAAGATTGGGCGTAATTGTTTAAGCATCTGATAAATTTTAGAAGTTTCATTCGTAATTTTGATACAGTAACAGGGAATTCCCTAATTAAAAATTCAAGTCATGCAAAAAAGTATATTCGAACACTCCAGTATTTTTCGCTTTAACGAAAAGGTTGATTATTCCTCAGAAGGCATCGTTAGTAAGCGCGTTTTAGATCGCTCAGTTGGCAATGTTACCCTCTTTGCTTTTGATAAAGGGCAGCGTCTGAGCGAGCATTCTGCTCCATTCGATGCTATGGTTCAGGTGATGGAAGGAGAAGGTGAGGTGATAATTAATAAAATTCCTCATCAGTTAAAGGCCGGTGATGTAATTATAATGCCTGCTAATATTCCTCACTCGGTTAATGCCACAGAACGTTTCAAAATGGTATTGACGATGATTAAAGGCTAAACCAAACCAATAAGTCGTTTATTGATGTCTTTTAATCATTGACGGCTGATTTTTACTTTTTCTAATCACTGAATCATGGGATGAAGCGATATAGAAATCTCTCGAAAACCTTAATAATGAGAAAAGGAGAATGAATTAATTCGTATTGTTGACACTAATATCATTTCGCGAATAAAGATACTCCTTGATATATAATCCCTATTTTAAAAAATGAAATCATGAGTGAACTTATTAATGATTCACGTAGTCGTAAAGATCTGCTTAAGCATATGATTCTTCAGTTACATGAAGGTGTAGCTCCCGAAGAAGTAAAAGGTCGTTTACGCGACTTAATGTCAAAAATCCCTTATGGCGAAGTGGTTGAAGTAGAACAGGAACTTATAAGTGAGGGCTTACCTGAAACCGAAGTTCTTCGTTTGTGCGATATTCATACAGAAGTTTTGGAAGGCAAAATCGATTTGTCGGAAATGAAAATCGTACCTCCGGGTCATCCGGTTGATACGTTTAAGAAAGAAAACCGGGAACTCGAAATTCAGGTGAAGCGCCTGGAAGAACTTTATTCTGGCTTTACAGAATTGATTGAATCGATTGGGATTGCAGCATATTTAAATAAAATCCATCAACTTTTCAATGCATTGATGGATGCAGATAAACACTATCGCCGCAAGGAAAATCTGTTGTTTCCTTATCTTGAGCGCTATGGAATAACAGGCCCCCCCACCGTAATGTGGGGAAAACATGATGAAACCCGTGCACTTCTAAAAGAAGCCCTGGCAAATGTTCAGTTTTCCGAAAGCATGGATAATCAGAAAATTGCCATTCTAATTCGTGATACATTCCATCCAGCATCCAAAGCTGTGACCGATATGATAATGAAGGAAGAAGAAATTCTCCTTCCAATGACACTCGATAAATTGAGTGAAAAAGAATGGTACGAAATTTACCGGCAAACCAATGAAATAGGTTATTGTCTTTATGATCCCAAGGTTGAATGGAAACCTGAAGGGATTGAACTAACCGAAGTTTCATCATTAAGTGATGGCAGTATTATACTTCCTTCGGGAACTTTTAGGTTAGAAGAAATATTAGCCCTACTTAATATGTTACCCATTGATATGACTTTTGTTGATAAAGATGATAAAGTGAAATATTTTAGTCAGGGTAAAGAGCGCGTGTTTGATCGCAACCGGGCCATATTAGGCCGCGATGTCAGGCTATGCCATCCTCCTTCGAGTGTACATGTGGTGGAAGATATTCTTGCTGATTTTAAAGCCGGTCGTCAGGAGAGTGCCGCATTCTGGATCCAGATGAAAGGGCGGTTTATTCATATTGAATATTTTGCACTTCGTGGAGCTCAGGGTGAATATCTTGGAACGCTGGAAGTTTCTCAGGATTTAACAGAGAAACGTGCACTGCAAGGCGAACAAAGAATTCTGTCATATCAAAAATAGACTTGATATAAATGACGAATTGTCAGTGATTAATTTTTATTTTAAAATATTTTACCATGGAAACTCCACGTTGGTTTGCTACCGAATTGATTAAAAAAAGCTTTGATGCCCGTCAGATGTTGGCAGGTGGCGGTCACCCGCTGGATTATGTAAACGATGAAACCGATATGCTGAACAGCAATGATATTTTTGAACTGATAACCCCATTTTTACCTACTCCGATGATTAATAAAATGGAACTAAAAGGACTTGATGTTTGGACTGATAATTCGCTTCCCGGAATTTTTAAAACCTACTTCCGAAAAAAATAAACCCGATGCAAAGGACAGAAAATCCTGCAAAGAAGAAGGGTTTAAAGAAGTGGCTGAAGAAATACCATAAATGGGTAAGTCTGATTCTATCACTTTTCATCCTCTTGTTCTCACTTTCAGGTATTGTTTTAAATCATCGTAAAACTTTTTCAGGTACTGATGTATCGAGAAATTTTTTACCCTCAAAATATCATTTTAATAATTGGAATCTGGCTGCCATTAAGGGAAGCTTGCATATAAGTGGAGATAGTACCTTGATATTTGGTAATATTGGAATCTATCTGACCAATAATCACTTTGATGAATTAGCCGATTTTAATCAGGGTTTACCCAAAGGAACCGATTTTCGAAAAATCAGTTCGCTCGCACTTGATTTGGACGGAAATTTATTCGCCGCAAGTTATTTTGGTCTTTATGAACGGAAAGTAACCGACAGTCTATGGCGAAAGCTTGAACTGCCAACCGAAACGGAGCGTATCGTTAAAGTTTTGACCATGGGTGATTCAGTTTTAGTGATGAATCGGTCCGAATTATTTTTAAAGTATCCAAAGGTTTCTGAATTTCGCAAGATTGAATTGCCTGCACCGGCAGATTATCTGCCGAAAACAGGTTTATTCAGAACGCTGTGGATGATTCACAGTGGTGAGATTTATGGACTTTTCGGGAAGTTATTGGTTGATGCTCTGGCCCTAATTTGTATATTTTTGACCCTATCAGGTTTGATTTATGTTATTGCCCCTTCACTTATAAAACGGGTGTCTATTAAGTGGAAAGAAAATATCCGTCGTGTCAACCGCTTTACACTGAAATGGCATAATCTGTTGGGTGTGTGGTCTGTAGGCTTTCTAATCGTTACATCAGTTACAGGGATTTTCCTCCGTCCACCCTTTTTAATTGCCATTGCCAATGCGAAAATTAGCCCTATTCCCTTTTCCGTCCTTGACTGTGAGAATCCATGGAACGATAAGCTGCGCGATATTGTGTATGATGGAACTGAGAATGGATTTATGATTTCTACCTCTGAAGGTATGTATTTTGGCCATTTGGAAGATGCTTTATTATATCCGTTTACCTATCAGCCTTCGGTAAGTGTAATGGGAATCAATGTCCTGAAGAAAGTGAAAGATGGCGAATATCTCATCGGTTCTTTTTCAGGGATGTTTCGATGGTTTCCGGCTTCTGGTCAGGTGCTGGATTACTTCACGGCTCAGCCTTATAAAGCAAATCGTGGTGGATCGCCCATAGGAAAGAATACGATCAGTGGTTATATTGAAAAGCAAGACGGAACACCCATCATCTTCGATTATGGACTTGGCGCCCTCTCTCCTCAACAAAATGCTATTAAAAGTATGAGAGATTCAGGGCTTGATAAACTGCCAATTTCATTATGGAATCTTGCACTGGAGGTTCATACTGGTAGAATCTGGGAGTTTGCCCTTGGTAGTTTCTATATTTTAATTGTTCCATTAACAGGATTGAGTATGCTATTTATTCTCATTACGGGCTTATGGCTTTGGATTCATAAACGCCGCAAGAGTTAAACGTATTTATTTGTAAAACCTATTGTCAATTTTTTATTTCGATTGAATATTATTTGAAAATCATTTTAATTTATTAATTCTATGAGTATGTATTGTTTCCAATGTCAGGAAGCCGCTAAAGGTGTTGCCTGTACAGTAAAAGGTGTTTGTGGCAAAACGGACGAAGTGTCTAATTTGCAGGATTTATTGATATATTCTATTAAAGGTGTGGCCGTTTATAGTAAGGCCTTACGTGAAGCCGGAAGTAAGAAAATTCTTCCGAATCGCTTAATTATAGATGCATTGTTTGCTACCATTACCAATGCCAATTTTGATGATGAAGCTATCAGCCGGAGAATTGAATTGGCTCTCCAGGCCAGGGAGGAACTGAAAGCAATGGCTAAAAATTTGGCTATTGTTCCCACTTTAGCTAAACATGATGTATGCATATGGAAAGGCGATGCCTCCGTTTTTTCTGTTAAGGCAGCCAAATCCGGAATTCTTCTAACGGAGAATGAAGATGTGCGTTCGTTGCGCGAACTGTTGATATATGGCATTAAAGGAATGGCTGCCTATGCTGAGCACGCCATGAATCTGGGTCATGAAGACGAAAGTATAAATTCCTTCATCGAAAAAGGTCTTGTATCAACGCTTGATGATACACTATCAGCGGATGAACTGGTAGCACTGGTTCTGGAATGTGGGAAGTTTGGTGTTACAGCCATGGCTCTTCTCGATAAAGCCAATACAAGCCGATATGGTAATCCGGAAATTACTAAAGTAAATATTGGTGTGGGCACACGACCAGGTATTCTGATTAGTGGTCATGATCTTCGCGATATGGAAGATTTATTGGTTCAAACCGATGGAACTGGTGTGGATGTTTATACCCATTCTGAAATGCTCCCCGCCAATTACTATCCTGCCTTTAAGAAGTACAGTCAATTTATTGGTAACTATGGCAATGCCTGGTGGAAACAGAACGAAGAATTTGAATCGTTCAATGGTCCTGTTCTTTTTACAACCAATTGTATTGTGCCTCCCAAAGCCTCTTCTTCCTATGCTAATAGAGTATACACTACTGGTGCCAGTGGACATCCCGGATTTAAACATATTTCAGATCGTCCTGAGGGCGGCAGCAAAGATTTTTCTTCAATTATCGAGCATGCGAAAACTTGCCAGACTCCTGTAGAAATTGAAAAAGGGGAAATTATTGGAGGATTTGCTCATGCCCAGGTTTTTGCATTAGCCGATAAAGTGGTGGATGCAGTTAAATCAGGAGCCATTAAGAAATTTTTCGTGATGGCTGGTTGCGATGGCCGAATGATGAGTCGCGATTATTATACACAGTTTGCTGAAAATCTTCCAAAGGATACAGTGATTCTTACTGCTGGATGCGCGAAGTATCGTTATAATAAGCTTCCTTTAGGAGATATTGGTGGTATTCCACGTGTTTTGGATGCAGGTCAGTGTAATGATTCGTATTCATTGGCTGTTATTGCCCTGAAGCTAAAGGAGATTTTCGAATTGAATGATATCAATGAACTTCCTATTGCATACAATATAGCCTGGTATGAGCAAAAGGCAGTGATTGTTTTACTAGCCCTGCTTCATTTAGGTGTGAAAAAGATTCATTTGGGACCCACACTTCCCGCTTTCCTGTCACCCAATGTTGCTAAAGTGCTGGTCGAAACTTTTGGTATCGCCGGTATTGGAAGCGTTGATGAGGATATGAAGATTTTTATGGGCGAAGAAGTTGCCTGCTAATTTTTAATAATAAAGCCGGCAAAATAGCCGGCTTTATTATTCCTTTGTATAAAAATTGAAATAATGGTTAAGCTTGATCAAATGAAAAAAAGCTCACTTGCTACCGCATTAAAAATCAAAGAGTTAAATGCATATCAGTTAATGAAAAATGAATTGTTCGAAACGATTCATCTTGAGTTATTACCCGGAGAAGGCATTCCTTTGCACCCCAATCCACAAAGAGTATTGTTTTATGTTTTATCAGGGGAGGGTATGTTTTATCAGGCCGAATCCGATTTGCTGATGAAGCAGGATGATAGTATTGATGTTCCTGCTGGAGCAGAACGCTCATGGAAAAATACCGGTACTGGGAGTCTTAAACTTCTGGTGGTGAAGTTTTTTTGATTATTTCTTGAGATTTTCGCCCGAAAATTGAAGGGGCAAAAGGTCAGCAGCAGAATCAGCAATATAAATGGAGCCGGTACTACCTGCAAGAATGATACGGATGGGAGACTTTTGAAGTTTTTCGTATTCGGCCATGACCTGACGGCAAATACCGCAGGGGGAAACAGGTTCAGACGTATCAAAATTTCGGGCTTTGGCTGTAATGGCAATGCTTTCAATTACTTCGCCCGGGTAGTTTGCCGAAGTATAAAACAAAACACTACGTTCAGCGCATATACCTGCCGGAAAGGAAGCATTTTCCTGATTATTACCTAAGAAATATTTGCCGTTTTTTAGTTTTATTGCAGCACCAACATGGAAACCTGAATACGGAGCATAAGCATGATGTGTGGCATCCGTTGCCATTTCGAGAAGCTTTCTGTCATCCGTGGGAAGTTCAGTTCTGGAATCGTATTCTGAGTAATGTATTTCTATGCTTCTTTTTTTCATGATTGAGATAATGCGGATGATTTGTTATTCGTATCGTCGGTGGAAAAGTTGCAGGCAAACAGGAAAAAGGCATTGAAAAAGGCGAAAAAAGTTACACCGGCTTGCGATTCTATGGTATCTTCGTTTAATAGGGAAATCATAAAGATGAGAAAGAATATCAGAAACGGAAAAAACTTGAATTTTTTAAGTTTGAATCCCGGGTAAAACAAAGCAAAGAGAAACCATATAAATCCAAATAAACCGAATCCCACAAAAATAGAAAGAAATTGATTATGTGATCGGAGACTGGTATGACATAAGGTAGAACCCATATGATTAAGCTCGGTCTTAAACATAATCGGAAGGTCGCCTGTACCAACTCCTGTCAAAAAATTCTTAGAGATGATATTTGTTGAGGCATGCCAGAGTTCAAATCGTTGCATCATAGTACTGCCTCTGGGATCCTTATTGTTTTGATAAATCTCATAACCGAATAGAAATTGGCAAATGGCTTTCTTAATTGGATTGCCTCGCACATAATTAATATTGGCTACTCCTGATTCTATAAAACGAACATCTTCTTTGCTTAATTGTGCAACTCCTTCGGCATCCTTTTTCAGTCCCTTTGAGTTTAGGTATCTTACGAGAGTCGATTGGAGTGCTTGTCCCTTTTCATCGAGTCCAAAATAATCGAGTTCGCTTTGTTTGCTCCATGCTTCAGGCAATTCTTCAGGACAAAAGTAAAGGCCTATCCATTTTCCATTTTCGCGACCAAAATGTATGGTATCGTGTATATACCAATGCCCGTGTGGCGTCTCTTTTTCGAGCTCTGAAAAATTAATAATTACAGGAGTTGTAAGTTCAATGACGATATTTCGGGTATAAAAAAATAAAGCAGTAGGTAATCCGATCAGGATGAGAATAAAGGCAACGCGATACTTAGCCGTGGTTTTTCGGAAAATATAAATCAACATTAATATGACGATACTACTGAATAAAACAATAATACCCGTCATAGCGCCCAAGATAAATAAGAAAACAGTAAACCATATGGCTGTGATAGCTGCCAATATCCTCAGCCATAGTTTTAGACTATGTTGGGTATAAGTATAAGCCATCAGGAAGGCAGCAAGACAAACAGACAGACTGAACCGAATATGTGAAATAAAAACCGACATATTTCGGTGATCAGTTATATGTTCGTTAATCAGTACGTATATGCTGTAAATGCTTGAAAATAAAACCGAGGCACTGAAAAGTCCGATGAAAAACAACATTTGTTTACGACTAAGAGTAGGCATGGTCGAAAATACCAGAGGAAGGATTAATAAGGGAATTTTTGTGCGTAAATCCTTAACAGCGTAAACAAAATCGGTGGTATTGACCAACCATAAAACATGCAGAGCAAATATTGATACAGCCACCAGGGCAGCTTTGTTGCGCGTAAATGAAGTTAGTTTTGATTTGAGTTTTCCATCCCATACCCACGCCGTAAGCATAATCATTTGAGCTATACTCATCAAAAAATTGGAAGTTGGTATTCCAATACTGATAACAGCTATACCAAACAGGTATAAATGAAATGGTGTCAGTAAGTCTTTGATGGTATTCGATTTCATAGAGAACCTTTTTTATTTTTCGATTCAGGATGACTACCGTCTATAATAGAATTGTATGTTGTTGAAGTGCTTAAAAGCTGCAGTGCTTTTTCGAGTTCGGGGTCGTTTTTTAGATAATTTTTAATACGGCCATCCTCGGGATAATATCTAGAAACGATATCATCCTGAAGCATACGCATTAGCTGAACTTTGTATTTTTCGAATTCCGTTTCTTTATGCTTGGCAAGAAGTTCCTGAATGGTAGATATTTGTCCATGGTCGTCAAATTCGGCTTCCTCAAATTGTTTCTGAAGTAACTGAGCCTGAACTTCAAGATAACTATCGTATTTAAAACCATTTTCTACAACAAATTGCTTAAAGTCCTGATAGGTACTTTCTATCAGATTGAATTTTTCGGCTGCATCTATTCTTGGGTTTTTATACGCAAATTCCGTAGAAAAATTAAATATCATCATTTGCGATAATAATTGCCAGACAATTTCAGGCATTTTTTCTATTCCGGTTGAAAGATCGGGTTCAATTCCAGCCCCATCATAAACCACACGGCCATTTAGAGTTTTAAACGGATGTCTCAGACTATCAGGCACTGCTTCCTGAGATGGTTCGTCAGGATTATGATTGTATGTGAGCCGTTGAATACAACGGCCACTTGGGATATAGTATTTGGCAATGGTAATTTTTAGCTGTGCTTTGTAGGCTAATGGTATTACATTTTGCACCAATCCTTTTCCATAAGTTTGATGACCAAGAACAATTCCACGGTCTAAATCCTGCAATGAACCTGCCAGAATTTCGGAAGCAGAAGCACTGTTTTCGTCCACAATAATAATCAGTGGAAGTTCGGGTTCTATGGGAGTAGTGGTTGTAAAATAGCTATGGTCTTTATACGAATCACGACCTTTTGTACTGACAATAAACGTGCCTTTAGGAACAAAATAACCGAGGATATTTACGGCTTCATTGAGCAAACCACCTCCATTTCCTCGTATGTCGATAATAAGTCCTTTTAGAGGAGTATTAGCCCGTAAATTGTTTAATGCCTGACCAAAGTCCTGAGAAGCCTTTTCGGCAAACCTTTCGAGACGGATATAGCCAATCTGATCAGCCATTAATGCCGAATAGGAAATGTTCTTTAGTTTGATTTTTTCACGAACAATTGGAATTACCTTTTCCTCTTTCAGATATGGACGAAAAATACTCAGGCTTATCTGGGTTCCGGGGTCACCTTTTATCAGGATATCAAATTCTTCTGTGCTGTTTGCATTAAATTCGCGATTATTGATTTCTCGGATAATATCGCCTGGTTTTAATCCGGCTTTTATGGCAGGCCCTTCTTCATAAACCGCCATGACAATAATTTGATTTTTATACGAGTGCACCGATGCGCCTATTCCACCAAATTCGCCGGTTGTCAGAAACTGATAATCTTCAACCTTGCCTTCCGGTATATACACGGTATATGGGTCAAGGGTTTTAAGCATGGCCTCAATTGCTGAAGAAGTAAGAGTTCCCGGATTTACCGGGTCTACATAATTCAGATTTATTTCTTTAAAAAGACTGAAATAAATTTCGAGATATTTGGTCGTTTCGAAATTGCTGTTTTGTTGAGCTTTAAGACCCAAGCCGATAATGAATACAAAAAATATAAAAATACGGGTAAAGCTTTTTATCATTCAAACTATATTTATCTTTTAACGCGCTGGATATAATTACAGTATATTATTCCATCAATTTTTGCTGGTTTTTTTCGATGATAGAAATAAGTTTGCGCAAAAGTATTGAAATTCTTTCATTAAGCTCCTTGAATTCAATTTGCTCTCGGGCCGTGAACACCAAACCAAGTAAAAGTTGTTGATCGGGAGCAATTGTATCAATAAGTTGTTGTTTATTAAGTCGATAAGCTTCGCGAATTATCCGTTTTATTCGATTTCTGTTTACGGCTTTTTTGTGGTTTCTTTTAGGAACGGTTATAAGGACTTGAGGTAAGTCAGGATCCGCTACATTTATCCATAGATAATGCACTTTGAATGGATAGCAATAAAAACTTTCTCCCGTATTAAACAGGATTTGAATTTTTTTTTCCGAACAAAGTTTTTCACCTTTTTTAAAAGTGTTCATTTTGGATGATTCCTGATAGTTGGACTGCGTATAAAACAGGCCGGAGATATATTCACCGGCCTGGATTGTATATAATACCTTAATATTTATTTATTGCATGCAAGATTATGCGGCATTATTATCGTTTTCTCCAGAGGATGCAGGTGCTTTAATTTCCTTTTTCTTTGGGGTGGCCTTTTTTTTCGAGGAATTATTAATATAATCTTCGATAGCCATAGTCATCGATGGGCAGTTAACGGTGGGCGCATTAATATTTAGTTCCATTCCAGCTTCAGTAACTGCGCGAGCCGTAGTAGCACCAAATGCTCCAATTAAAATTTCGCCCTGTTTAAAATCAGGAAAATTTTTGAGTAGTGATTTTATTCCAACGGGACTGAAGAATACCATTAAATCATATTCATCAACGTTGAGGAAGGACAAATCATTGGCAACAGTTTCGTATATAACTGCTTTTGAATACTTGATTCCATATTCTTCTAAAAAGTTAGGAACATCATTTTTCGAGATGTCGGAACAAGGAATCAGGAAGCACTCATTTTTATTTTTTTTAATGAGGTCTGCTAAATCAGCAAACGTTTGTTTTCCGTGGAATATTTTCCTTTTTCGGTATTGAACATATTTCTGCAGGTAATAAGCGGTGGCTTCGTTAATACAGAAATATTTCATAGTGTCGGGGATTTCAACCCGATTATCCTTAGCAATTCTAAAAAAATGATCCACGGCATTTCTGCTAGTGAAAATAATGGCAGAATGATCAAGGATATTTATCCTTTGCTGACGGAATTCTTTACTGGTTATCCCCTGAACTTTGAAAAACTTGTGAAAGTCAATTTGAATATTGTACTTTTTTGCAAGTTGTACGTAAGGCGATTTTTCACCTTCAGAGGGTTCGGGCTGAGATACAAGGATCTTTTTGATCTTCAATTTGAAGCAAATTAAGGATTGTTAAATCAAAGAATGCTCTTAATCCCGAGCCCACCTTCCGTCGTTATTAATTTAAATAACAGGAGAAGCGGGAGGATTTCGAGGGTGCAAAGGTATAAAAAAAAGTAGATTATAAAAAAACGCCCTTGTCCCAACGTGGCTAGTAAACCTCTAACAACCCTCATTAGGTAAAGCGTTAGAAAGATCATTACGGATGCTAAAATAAAATATTCTGACAAGGAATTCGGTCCATAAATGGTCAATATTAATAAAGGAGAAATGATAATGCCTTCAAAGATTGAAAATAGCGTAATGTGAAAACGATACTTGAAAGCGTAGTCTTTGGTTTTAAATAAATGACCCCAAAATTTGATTACTCCGTACTTTAATCTTGAAATGGAGAACAGAATTAGTAGAATGATTATAAAATGAAGGTATGCTGGTACTTCAGGCAAATAATTTTGGGAGTACCGGGTATAAATCAAATAAATGAGGATACTCCATACGATATATGAAATCAACATTAAATATGTACTCATAGCGGCACTCATGTTATCGCTGTCTCGCTTAAGTTGTTGTCGAAACCTGGATGAGAAAGGGGCTCTGAGAACTATTCTGAGTTTTTTTGCGTAAACAAATCGGATTAGTGCTACTAAAGACATTATGAATACCAATAAAAGGGGTATCCATATGGTTATTTGTACAGGGGAAGGTTTCTCCGGTAAATCAGGAGTATAACTGGTATTAAAAAATCCCGCAATTTCTACCTTACTAATTGAATCATGATTTGGCGTGGAAATGCTATCCTGCAATATACTATATGATTCCTGAGATATCGCTTGCGAGTTGGTCCCAAGATCAGATAGTTTATAAATTAGATTTTCTTTTCCGGTCATTCCTGAGTCTTATTATGCAAAATTACGGATTTTACAGTACAGTGGGCTATTGTAATAGACGACAAAAAAAAAGAGGCCCTCAGGCCTCCTTTTTCCTAATCAGGAATATTAGAGTTTGAAAAGTATGCCAGCGGAAATCTGGATTTCACTTGCATCTCCTATCCGGTATTTTGCTTCAGCAAAACCGAACATGCTGTTTCCTACGGGTAACTGAAAACCACCGCCTGCATTAAAACCAATATCGGTGGCTGATCCAGAAACGCCCATAAATTCAAAAGAACTACCTAATACATTCAATCCGGCTAAGGCATAAATTCCCATAGAGGAAGGGTCTGTAAACAGATAGTTGGCATCAAGATTGAGTTCCCAGTATTTGAATCCATTTTTTTCCAGAAAGTAAACAGCACTGGGTGCAGCCCTTATCTTTTCTGTAATACCATAATGAAACTTGCCCCCGATTCCGAGAGTTTTCATGTCGAGGCCATAAGCCAAAACTGGACCAACACGCATTGCTCCTGCCTGAGCAAATGACTGGGTGAAAACTGCAGCGCAGAACACCAAAACAATAACTAGTGCAAACTTTTTCATAAGGTTGTTTTTTAATGAAACTTTAATTTTTAATAACACGCTAAATTAAATAATAACACGCTTATGTAAATACCCATGATTTTATTTATAAAGAGTATAAATAGTTAATATCTTTTTATCTGGATTACCTATCTCTTAGTGAACGATGGATTTAGAGAATTTTTAATTAAAAAAATCCCGAAAATCGGTTGAAAACTTCTGAAGTTTTCTGGTTTCTGGCCATTGAACATTCCTTACTTTTGCTACGAAAATCAACGTTATTGATGAGTATAATCCCTTGACCAGAATCTTATACCCTCAAATATATACCAAAAATGAATATACTTGTTTTAAATTGTGGAAGTTCATCCATTAAGTATCAATTATTCGAAACTGAATATAATAATGCCGTTTTGTGTAAAGGACTGATCGAAAAGATTGGCCTACCCGATAGTGTTTTACAACACCAGTGCGGTGATAATGAAAAAATTAAACAGACTACATTAATTCCGGATCATCAGTCAGGAATAAATCGCATTCTCCAGATGCTTGTGCACCCTGAATATGGTGGAATCCGGCAGATTGAGGATATCAGAGCTGTTGGACACCGGGTTGCTCATGGAGGCGAGCGATTTACCGATAGTGTATTAATAAATCCTTCAGTTATCAGGGATATTGAAGCTTGCGTGGAGCTTGCCCCCCTTCATAATCCGGCAAATTTGAAAGGAATACTGTCAATTCAGGAAGTTTTACCAAACGTTCCGCAAGTTGCTGTATTTGATACTTCATTTCATCAAACCTTGCCAAAGCATGCTTATATTTATGGTATTCCATATTCGTATTACGAGAAATATGGCATCCGCAAGTATGGGTTTCATGGTACCAGTCATAAATATGTTGCGAATGAGGCCTGTCGCCATCTGGACGTTAATTTTAATGAAAAGAAAATCATTTCTTGTCATCTGGGAAATGGAGCATCCGTTACAGCCATAGATCATGGAATATCCGTGGAAACATCCATGGGATTTACTCCGGTTGAAGGACTGATTATGGGTACGCGTTGCGGTGATCTCGATTTAGGTGTGCTTCTTTATCTTATGGAAAAGGAAGATTTATGTTGCAGTGAATTGAATGATTTGATAAATCGTAAAAGCGGAATGCTTGGAATTACAGGCGTTTCATCGGATATGCGTGATATTCGACGTGCTGCCAACGATGGTAATGAACGGGCTAAACTTGGACTCGAGATTTATGCGTACATTATCAAAAAGTACATTGGTGCGTATGCTGCTGTTCTTAATGGGGTGGATATTATCCTTTTTACAGGGGGTATTGGCGAGAATGACATAAGTCTCCGTAAATCCATTTGTTCCTCCATTACTTATCTGGGTATTGATTTTGATGAACAATTGAACGATATTCATGGAGGCGATGATTTTCTGATTACGAGAAATAACTCCAAAGTGGCCGTAATGGTTGTCCCAACAAATGAGGAACTCGTGATCGCACGCGATACCCGACGGCTCGTAAGCACACGATAATATTTCCGAATAATTTAATAAAGCCATCGTTTGCATCCCTGTCAAACGGTGGTTTTTTTGTAATTTCGCCGTCAGGAAATATTATTATCCTCACGAATATTAATCATTTAGAATCAATTTTATCGAAATGGCTATAAAGCTTGAAGATTTCAGTTTGAGTTCGGATGTTATGTTGAAAGGCAGCCTGCATAAGGTAGGTGTCGTTGGATGTGGCATAATGGGTCAGCAAATTGCATTGCAAACAAGTCAATATGGTATTGATGTTGTTTTTGTTGATCTCACCGAAGAATTAGTAGAAAAGGTTAAATCAGCGATGTCAGAAACCCTTGATGGTATAATTAACAAATGGGGTATGACAGCTGGCGAAAAGAAACTTATTTTGTCGCGTATCTATGGAACGACTGATTTTTCAGCTCTTGCTGAATGCGATGTCATAATAGAAACAATAAATTCCAGTAAACCAGGCACTAGTCTTCCGCTTCGTCAAAATGTATTTCGCAAAATCGAAGAAAATGTTAGGCCGGATGCTGTTATTGCCAGTAACACAGCAACCCTTATGATTTCAGACCTATCTTCTGTATTGAAGAATCCGGAACGTGCCATAGGTTTGCATTTTATTGCACCAGTCAGGGATGTAAAAATTGTTGAATTAGTTCGCTCATTACGTACTTCGCAAACAGCATATGAAATGGCGGCCAAGTATGTTAAGATGATAGGTAAAAAAGGTATTGACGTCAATGAATCTCCTGGCAATATCAGTACCCGTATGATTATTCCATTTGTGAATGAAGCCTGTGAAATTCTAATGGAAGGTGTGGCAAGTGTTTCGGATATCGATGAGACGATGTGCGAAGCCTCTGGTCATCAAATGGGCCCCTTCGAGATAGCTGATAGAGTAGGTCTTGATAAGTTATTACGCTGGATGGAAAATCTTTATTGTGAATTTGGTCAGGTAAAATATAAACCTTCACCATTGATAAAACGGCTCGTTAGAGCAGGTATGAATGGTCAAATTTCAGGCGAAGGTTTTTATAAATGGAGTAATGGCCGCAAGGTTGGAAAAAAAGGTCCCATTAGCAATCTGGGAAGGGAATAATTACATTAAACCGAAACGATAGACATGAAAATTATAGTTCTCAATTGTGGAAGTTCATCCATTAAGTATCAGCTTTTTGATATGCCTACGGCCGAAGTTATTGCAAAAGGCCTGGTCGATAAAATTGGTCTTAAGGGAGCATCCATTAAGCATAAGCGGAATGATGGGGTTGAATTTAAAGTAGAAGGCGAAATACTCGATCATCAGAAAGGAATTGAATATGTCCTTGGAATTTTAATTCATAAGGAATATGGAAGCATGAAAAGCCTTAAAGAGGTCGACGCAGTTGGTCACCGTGTGGTACACGCCGGCGAAATGTACGGTGGTAGTGTAAAAATTACCCCACAGGTGGTAGCGGCACTCGAAGAATGCGTTGATCTTGCCCCTCTTCATAATCCACCAAATCTGGAAGGCATTTATGCCATAACGCATTTACTGCCCGATGTACCGCAAACAGGCGTATTTGATACAGCATTTCATCAGACTATGCCGGAGCATGTATTCCTGTATGGCATTCCCTATTCTTTGTACGAAAAATACAAAATCAGACGTTATGGATTCCATGGCAGCAGCCATAAATTTGTAATGAATCGCGCGGGGGAAATTCTAAATCAGGACATTCGCGATATTAAAATTATTACCTGTCATTTGGGTAATGGAGGTTCGGTTGCAGCAATTAAAAACGGAAAATCCTACGATACCTCAATGGGCATGACACCCATTGAAGGTTTAATGATGGGAACCCGTTGTGGTGATATTGATGCCGGAGCTTTGCTTCGCATTGCCGATAAGGAAGAGATTAGCATTCCTACAATCAATACACTCATTAATAAATTTTCGGGGGTGCTCGGAGTATCTGGACTTTCTTCGGATATGCGTGATGTAGAGATTGCGGCAGAAGAAGGAAACGAACGTGCTCAGGTTGCTCTAAAAATGTATCAGTACCGAATTAAAAAATACATTGGTTCATATGCAGCGGCTATGGGCGGTGTGGATTTGATAATCTTTACAGGAGGCGTTGGTGAAAATGATTTTAATACCCGCAAAAAAGTCATGACAGACATGGAATGGCTTGGTGTTGATTTTGATTTTGCTCTCAATGATAAGCTTAAGGGCAAAGAAGTAATGCTTTCGAAACCTGGTTCTAAGGTAAAAGTGATGGTAATTCCAACCAATGAAGAATTGGTAATCGCTACCGATACCTTCAGAATGGTTAATGAAAACATAGATGCTCTTTAGATTTATATAGAAATTTCTTATAAAAACCCGGTCGTTCCGGGTTTTTTTTATAAAAAAGCTTAGCTTTGGCCGGCTCTAATAGAAGAATATGAAGAACTTTTTAAGCATTTGCATAGCTATACTTTGTGTTTTTTCGGTCCAAGCACAACAAACCAGGGAAGAACAAAAGGCAATGGCCTTACATCGTAAAATTTTTACGATCGATTCTCATACGGATACTCCCTTACGCTTAACCCGTGCCGGATTTGACTTTTTTGCCGATAATTCAGAAAATTCATGGAGTAGGGTAGACTATCCCCGAATGAAGGACGGACAACTGGACGCGGTTTTTTTTGCAGCTTTCACCGGTCAGGGGCCATTAAGCCCGGATGGAAGAACAAAAGCATACAACGACGCACTTAAAATATGCGATTCTGTTGAAAGCCTTTGTCGAAATAACCCGAATAAACTTAATTTATGCCTTACCTCAGCGCAAGCGCTCGAAAATCATAAGAAAAATATAATATCTATTTTTCTTGGAATGGAAAATGCTTATCCTTTGGGGACGGATACTTCACTTTTACGATTTTTCTATCAAAAAGGCATTCGGTATGTTACCGTATGTCATACAAAAAACAATGATTTGTGTGATTCATCAACCGATACCTTATTGCATGATGGATTATCGGATACCGGTCGGTTAATGATTGATCAGATGAATCAACTGGGGATTATGGTTGATGTATCTCACCTTTCCGATAAATCCTTTTATGATATTATTGATATGTCTAAAGCGCCTGTAATTGCAAGTCATTCATGTGCAAGGGCCATATGCGACAGCCCAAGAAATATGTATGATGAAATGTTGATTAGCCTCGCAGCAAATGGAGGTGTAATCCAGCTATGTATTTTAAGCGATTATGTTAAAAGTATAAAGCAATCAGCCGAACGAGATACTGCAATGGTTTTACTTTGGAGGAAATATGTTGACTGGGATAAAATGACACCAGAACAGTATAAATCCTATTGGGTCGACCGTCAGGAAATCGATAAAAAACATCCTCGTCAGCTGGCTACGATTTCTGATGCAGTCGATCATATTGATCATATTGTAAAAACAATAGGAATAAATCATGTAGGAATAGGTACCGATTTTGATGGCGGCGGTGGCCTGGCTGATTGTAAGGATTCGTCGGAACTGTGGAGAATCACCCTTGAATTGATCCGAAGGGGCTACTCAAAGGAAGATATCGCGAAAATCTGGGGCGGAAACTTCTTATGCGTAATGCGTGAGGTAGAAATGGTGGCCTTTACCCTAAACAATGCAAACTAAATAATTGCAATTACTCTTACGGGTGAACCATCGGCTTTCCTGATTTTTAACGGAAAACAGAAAAAATCAAATAATTCTCCATCGGGGAGCATGGATAAGTCGCTCAGATTTTCCAGAAAAATCATTCCTGTGCCCAGCAATTGGTAATGATTATAATAATTTGTACTCTCAACAGGATCGAAGGATATGGCATCCACACCTATGCCTTTCAGGTTTTTGGTTTTTAAGAATTTCACCGATTCTTTTGACAGACATGGAAAATCATCCAAATACGCAGTGGTGCCCCAATGTTTGCTCCATCCGGTTTCCAGAATTAAAAATTCAGTTCCCTCGGGTAGCCATTTTTCTTTTTCAAAGCGCACAATATTGATTTTTACTGCTTTTCCCATAAACTGTGAAACTTCGAATTCATCGAGGAATTTCCCATTTTCTATCATGTGGGCCGGGGCATCCATATGTGTACCACTATGAGTGCTCATACTCAGATGCATTTCGCGGTAAGGCTGGGATGGAAAATCACTTCTTCTGATAAAACCAGGACTTTCAGAGCCAGGGAAGAGGCTCATATGATCGTCAAGAAAGTGACTAAGATCAAATGTTTTCATTCTTAAGTGCATTTTTTGGCCAATAAAAATAGATTCCCGCAATGATAAAAGGTATACTGAGAATTTGTCCCATATTAAGAGCCATTCCCTGTTCAAAAGCCACCTGATCGATTTTCACAAATTCAATAAGAAAACGGACTGAAAAAACTAATATCAAAAAAGCACCAAAGAAGCGACCATCTTGCTCTTTCATTCGGCCTTTCATGAACAATGTAAAGAGTAAAATAAATATTAGGAGGTAACAAATGGCTTCGTATAACATGGCCGGATGGCGTGGTACCTGATCGATTTGAACAAAAATAAAGGCCCAGGGTACATGGGTTGGATGACCCAGAATTTCGGAATTCATAAGATTTCCGGTACGGATTAGCATACCGGCCAGTGCTGTTACAACGGCCAGTCGATCTAAAATCCATAAAACGGGAGTTTTATATAGTTTAGAATAAATGATAAGTCCACTGATAATTCCTACGCCTGCTCCATGTGATGCCAGGCCTCCTTCCCATATTTTAAGAATACGCAATGGATCGGCAAGATAAATGTCGGGTTCGTAGAAAAGACAATGCCCAATACGTGCACCCAATATCGTAGAAACAATAACCCAACTCGTAATACGATCGAGGTTCTTTCGGTCGGAACCTTCTTTTTTAAACATATAATCGGCTATATAATAGCCCAGATACAATCCAAGGGCAAACAAAAGACCATACCAATGTATACTGGTTATGCCTAAATCGATCATCACCGGGTTTACATCCCAGATTATTGAAAGTAATTTCATGATGTTTATTTCTTGATGTTTGTCAGTTTTATGGTTTGGTGATCTATAAACTCATTAAAGACTTATAAGAGATTTATGAATTTTTATTCAAGATACCACCCTTTCAGGAACCAAAAATATACCTTATTCGTGGTTTATAATAATGTAAGGCAATTAAAGCATATTTGGAAAAATAGTAATTAGTGATAGTGAGGTGTTTATCAGATTTGTTTTTCCAGTTCAATGATAGCTTGTTCCAGAAGTGATCCTTTATCCGTTACAAAAATTTCTGGAAGTTGATTCATTTGACGCATGGCAAGGGGAAGATTCATTCGGTCTTGTGATTGAATAATGGCTTTTTTTTGCATAACAAGTATTTTAGCAAGATATTCTTGTTCACTCTGACCGGGTGTAGAAATCATAATGGCCTTTTTACCAAGTATATGCATATCCATTATGCTACTATATCCACTGCGTGAAATGATATATTCGGATTGGTTTATCAGATTAATTATTTCAGCGTCGGTACAATGATTATAGGAAATACTACCTGTTTCGAGTTGGCGTATGTTTTCTGAAACTGGCAAGCCTCTAACCAAAGCAAGCGTTAATGAATGTTGAAGGCAGTGTTGGATTATGGATTCTTCGAATAGGCTTCGTTGGGGCTCAGGGCCGGAAAGAATTGCTAATATTTGATATGTTTTTATGCTATTTGATAACGTAATTTTTTCAAATCGGCTCAAAGGGCCAATATACTTTGTTTTAATTCCGGAAAAGGGTGGATGTGATAAACTTCCGGCCATCCCGGGCGATTCTTCAAAATCTGGTATCCAGCATTCATTAAAAACACTGATTTTTTTTCGACTGTAATAATTTATCAGACCGAATAGAATTGAATTGAGGATTGGAGATCGGGGATGTAATTGATGGGTTATAAGAATGCATGGAATGGTAGGATTCCATAATCCATAACGGTTATCAGAAATAACGGCATCTATATCTTCATGCTTAATTATTTCTGAAAGGGCATGATTTTCCTTTTTGATATTGCGTAAATAGGCGGGTATTTGCCACAATAATTTCATCCATTTAAAATAGCCACGGCCATATTTTATCTCGTGTCCCGGAAGTGAATATGTTTTTAATTCAGGAAAAGCTTTTGATAAATAATGAAAAGAAGCTCCGTTTCCTGCCAGAATTATTTCGTGGTTTCTGTTTATTAAAGCTTTTATAATGGGTACACACCGGCTGGCGTGACCTAAGCCCCAGTCGAGTGGCGAAATCAGTATTTTTTTTGTGTTCATCATTTTTGTTGTCCAAATATCGTGAAAAATTGTATTGTATATTGTCAAAGGTGTAAAATGCTTAGTAGCTGAGAAAGCATAATTTACCAAAGGATTGACAGATAAAGAATTTTTTATAAACCGAAGACTGTATTTTTTTTAGGAGCTGTTAAGGAACTAATCCTTTTCATTATTTTTGAAAAAGTAATCGCAGCAAAAACCAGAAAATCCATTTCTATGTCGTTAGTTCATCAAATAGCATTGACGATGCTTCCCGGCATCGGTGATATAAATGCAAAAAAGCTTATTGCTGCATGTGGTTCACCAGAAGCAGTGTTTACCGAGAAAACACGCTTATTGATGCGAATTCCTGGTATCGGAGAGTCTACTGCCCGTTTGGTTAACATTGATAGTATCATGGATCGGGTTTACGAAGAGATTGAATTTATACAGAAGTATAAAATTCAGACTTTTTTTTATACAGAGAACGCTTATCCATATCGCCTGAAACAATGCGCTGATGGTCCTATCCTGATCTATTTCAAGGGCCAGACCGATCTAAACGTCCCATTAATAATAAGTATCGTCGGTAGTCGTAAAGCAACTGAATACGGGAAGGATTTTGTAAAAAGTATCGCTGAAAAGCTTGCTGGTAAGGGTGTTTTAGTGGTTAGTGGTCTGGCTTTTGGTATTGATAGTATTGCACATTCGGCTTCACTGGATAATGGAATAGCCACTGTAGGCGTTATGGGGCACGGTCTTGATAGAGTTTATCCCTCGCAAAACCGCTCATTGGCTAAACGAATGTTGGATCAGGGTGGTATTTTGAGTGAGTTTCCAAGCCAAACCACGCCGGATCGCGAAAACTTTCCTAAGCGAAACAGAATAATTGCAGGTCTTGCCGATGCATGTCTGGTAATCGAAACTGGCTTAAAAGGTGGTTCACTAATTACAGCGGATATAGCCAATTCATATAACCGTGATGTTTATGCACTTCCCGGCCGAATTGGCGATCCTTTATCCGAAGGATGTAATTGGCTGATAAAAACGAATAGAGCTGGTTTGATAGAGAGTGCTGAAGATTTATTGGAAAGTATGGGTTGGAATTTAAACGAAGGCATTGGTCAGCGCTATCAGCCTTTATTGTTTCCTGAATTAAAACCGGAAGAAAAGCAGATTTTTGATTTGCTAAAAGAACACATAACGTTACCAATTGATGAAATATGTATGTTATCGCAAATGGCTCCGAGCCGCATTGCTGCTGCACTGCTTAATCTGGAATTTGAAGGTTTGGTAAAATGTATGCCTGGAAAATCGTATCGTATGGTTCAGCGTTAAGCAAAAAAAAACCGCCACAATTAATGAGGCGGTTATAGAGTTTTGTCGGTGAAACTATTTGATGTTCAGTTTTTTCTTTGCGAGAAGAATTACATCATCCGAAGGTGTGGCGTATAATAGAAGGCCCTCAGCACTGTTGAATATATAGGTATATCCATTCTCTTTAGCAACTTCCTGTACTGCTTTCTTTGCCCGATCGATGAGGGGAGTGGTAAGTTCTGCTTCTTTGGCCTGTAGGTCCTGTGATGCGGAAGAATTAAAACTTTCAATACGGCTCTGCAGATCCTGAAGTTCTTTTTCTTTCGTCTGTTTTATAATTGCCGACATTGATGTAACGTTCGCATTATAATCTGCAAATTTGTTTTCAAATTCGCCCTGCATTACATCCATCTGTTTTTTAAGACCTTCGGCATATTTGCGATACTGTTTTTGAACAGAATCTAAACCTGGCATCGACTGATACAACTTTGCAAAGTCGACGTGTCCGAATTTCTGGGCTGATACGTTTGTGGTAAACAAAATAGCTGCAACAATAAAGAGAACTTTTGTTAAATGCTTCATTTTATGATTAATTAGTGTTAGGTTCGTTTTAAGAAGGGCAAAGATAAAAAGAAATCAATGGTTTACAATCTTCTTTTATTTGTTTTTCCGGGTATTGAAACTGTAGCCCAGTTCATCCAGAATTTCATCGCTGATATCATATTTTGCATCGGCATACATCACAGTTACACTGCCTGCTTTATCAAATACGATGGCGTAATTTTTACTTTGTGAAACTTGTTCAATAGCATTAAATACCTTATCCTGAATTGGTTTGATGAGTTCTTGACGTTTTTTAAACAGATCACCATCTTTGCCAAATCTTTTCTTTTGAAGTTCTTTACCATCTCTTTCGGCTTTGATGATTTCTTCTTCGCGTTTGCGTTTCATTTCTTCAGGAAGTAAGACAGATTCTGCCTGATAATCTTTATAAAGTTTATCAATAGCGGCAAATTTAACTTCAATCTCTTGTTGCCATTGAACGGAAAGTTCATCAACCTGTGCCTGGGCATCGCTGTACTCAGGAATGTTTTGCAGGATGTATTCTGAATCGACAAAGGCAAATTTCTGAGCACTGGCAAATAATACGGCAGCACTGAAAACCAAGGTTAATAATACTCTTTTCATTGTTTTGTTTATTTAATGTTCAACAATTTTTTTCGCCTTCAAGGATTAAATTTGTTTTATCATTTACAACTATCGGGCATTAGGTGTTATTTTACAAATACTATGCCGTTATATTAATCGATGGATTGGTTAATGCTGAAATGGAACTGTCCTCCATTGGCACCGGCATTTCCTGGAATTTCATCGAATCCATAACCCCAGTCAAGACCAAGTACCCCGAACATGGGAAGGAAAATTCGAATACCCATACCGGCAGAACGGTAAACTTTAAATGGATTGAATTTGCTGAATCGATTCCAGGTGTTTCCACCTTCCATATATCCAAGTGCATATATGGTTGCTGATGGGTTAAGTGATAATGGAAACCGCATTTCAAGGGTATATTTGCTGAATATCGTACCGCCAATGGTTTTGTCAGCGAAATATTCAGGAAGAATAGACTCATTGGAATATCCACGGAGAGCAACAATTTCGCGGCCATCTAAACTTCCATAACCGGATAATCCATCACCACCGAGATAAAACCGTTCGAAAGGTGTGGCTCCCAGATTGTTGTTGTAATGACCAAGAAAAGCGAATTTATATTTTGTGGCCAACACCAGGTCTCCAACAAGGGTTGTATACCAGTTGCCATTGAATTTCCATTTGTGAAATTCAATCCATTCATATCGTTTTTCTTCAGAAAGACTTGGATAATCTTTTCCGCTAAACCATGAATAGGGTGGCGTTAATTCTACTTGTAAACTTAACTCGGATCCTCTTCTCGGGAAAATGGGCGAATCGTCCGATTTTCTTGAAAGCGCAATAATATAACTCAGGTTATTATATTGACCATTTCCACTACCAAAAGTGAAGATCTGACTATAATTATGAAGGTTATATTGTTGAATATTAATTGATTGAGATAACTGAAAATAGTCATCAGGCCATTTGAGGCGTTTGCCCAGGCTAAAACTCAGACCGTTGATTACAAATTTTGCGTAAGTGGTATCGGTTGATGGTTTGCTGTTTGTGTATTTAGAATGGTAGTATGATACCGAGAATGCATTTGGTTTTTTACCTCCCAGCCAAGGCTCCGTAAAAGAGGCAGAATAACTCATATAACCCGCTCCGTATGTCTGAAACCTTAATGCAAGTTTCTGTCCGTCACCTGAAGGAATTGGTTTCCAGGCGTCTTTTTTGAAGAGTCTGCGGGCAGAAAAATTATTAAACGAAAGTCCAAGAGTGCCAATAACACGACCGTAACCCCAACCACCCGAAAGTTCGATCTGATCAGCAGAGGTCTCTTCTACGGAATATTCGAGGTCAACCGTGCCATCGGCTGGATTCGGTGTGTAATCGATGCCAAGTTTTTCAGCATCGAAATAACGTAACTGTGCAAGTTCGCGCTGAGTACGTATAATGTTACTCCGATTGAAAAGTTCGCCCGGACGTGTATAGAGCTCACGGATAACTACATGGTCGTTGGTCCGTTCGTTCCCTTTAATGGTTACCTTGTTTAAGCGGGCCTGTTTACCTTCGTATACTCTGATTTCGAGGTCTATTGAATCATTTTCAACTTTGACTTCTACCGGATTAACGTTAAAAAATAAGTATCCATCATCAAGATAAAGTGAACTAACGTCAAAACCTGCCGGGTTGTACGAAAGATTTGTTTGTAGAAGTTCCTGATTGTAAATGTCTCCTGATTTAATTTTGAGATAAGTGTTTAAAACCTCATTGGAATATTTGGTATTTCCTACCCAGTCAATATTTCTGAAATAATACTTGCGGCCCTCGTCAATTTTCATGACAATATTAACAGAGCGATTATTGTGTTTATAAACGGTATCACTTACAATGGTAGCATCACGGAATCCGGCTTCATTATATTTTTTAACAATATTCAGTTTATCATCATCATAATCCCTTTTGATGAACTTTGAAGATTTGAAAATGCGAAGCTTCAGATTGTCGTTAGCCCATTCGTATAGGTGATCAGTAATGCCGTTCATGTTCATCTTAACTGCACTTTTTGCGATTGACCATGCTAGTGTGTCAATTGCGTTGAGCGGACGGAATGAACTCCTTTCTTTGGTTTCTTTAAGCGACTTTTTAAGAACAGAGGCGCTGATATTTTTATTGCCTTTAAATGCAATGGAATTGATACGGATTTTATGTTGTTTGTTTATACGTATCTGAAGTATAATATTGTTAAGCTTGGTAGTGTCTTTTATTTCGGCGATGTCAACCTGGGCGTTGAGGTATCCCTTATCGGTAAAATATTTTTTTGTTTTTTCAGTGGTACGCATGATAAGGTTTGAGGTTACCACTTCACCACTGGTCAGTTTTATTTCGTCACGCAAATTATCAGCCTCTGATTTTTTTACACCGGTAAAATTAAATTTCGATAGCCGGGGCCTTTCAGTAAGTTGAATTTCGAGGAAAATATTTGTATTCTCGATTTTGGTGATAACAATACGAACGTTATCAAAGAGACCTTGCTTCCAAAGTTTGTTGATGGCGTTGGAAATTTCTTCTCCAGGCACCATTATTTTATCTCCGATACGGAGGTTACTGAGCATGACAAGGACACTGGGATCAAGGTATTGTACCCCACTTACCGTAACTCCACCAATTGCATATTCTTTGGGAGAATTGTAATCGATACTTTCGAGGTCTTGTCCGATGACAATCTGGGCGGAGACATTCGTAGTAATTAGAAGGAAGAGTATTGCGAAAAGGCTAAGGAATCTTGGAAACTTCATTCTGAAGGTTTTATAAGGATATTTGGGATACATTGGATAATCTTGGTGAATTAGGGATTAATTTGCTCACTGGTTTTTCCGAATCGTCGTTCACGCGATTGAAAGTCTATAATGGCTTCATAAAGGTCATTTTTTCTAAATTCAGGCCATAATTTTGGTGTGAAGTATAATTCGGCATAAGCAATTTGCCATAACAGAAAATTACTGATTCGATATTCGCCACTGGTGCGTATAAGAAGTTCCGGATCTGGAAATGCTGCAGTTGTTAAATGCTGGCTTATCAGATCGGAGGTTATATTTTCGGGATTAAGTTTTCCCTCTTGTACTTTTTTGCAAATAATTTGTAGGCTGTTGGTAATTTCCCATCGTGAGCTATAGCTCAGAGCAAGTATAAGGGTTAGACGTGTATTATGAGCTGTTTCGGCTATGGCTTTTTCAAGTTCTGCTTTTGTATTAGGCCTCAGGCTATCAATGTCACCGATAGCAGCCAAGCGGATGTTATTCTTTTGTAAAACAGGTGTTTCTGCATTAATAGTGCTTACCAAAAGATCCATCAAAGCACTTACTTCTTCTTTGGGTCGTTGCCAGTTTTCGGTTGAAAAAGCATAAAGAGTCAGATATTCCACGCCAAGTTCGGCACAGGTTTCAACAGTTTCTTTAACAGATTGAACGCCATTCTGGTGTCCGAAAATTCGATCCATTCCCTGTTGTTGTGCCCATCGTCCGTTACCATCCATGATGATAGCGATATGCTTTGGCAAACGTGAAATATCTATTTTATCGATAATATCCATAATTCCTTAAATTCTTACCAACAAATCGGGCTGTTTTGGCACAAACTATATACCGAACAAATCTTTTGCAGCCGCAAATTTACCATAAGTTCGCCAAAGTATGAAACTTCGTGTACTTTACTTGAATCTCTGAACATTACGGAAATCATTACAGGTGGGTTCTTTTGCCAGACTAAATTTATAAGTTATAAAAACACCCGCAAAACTGTACCAATCGGTGGTTTTTGATGTTCCGCGCTGCATTCCTGGCCTGTGGGTCATATCCGGATCAGACATGAACTGTTCTGCATTATTTGGATCTATGATGCTGGATTCCAAATAGTATGTAGTGCTGAGATCATCAATATAATCGCTTAGCGTTTTGCGCATACCCCATTCAATACCTGCACAAACTTTTTTATTGAGACTGAATTTTACACCCATTCCAAATGGGAAAGAGAAATTTGTTAATACATAGGGTTTTCTGTCGGGGTAGGCTAATGTGTTCTGCCCTTCCGTATTAAGTGGTTGTAATTCAATCAAATTGCCCTGAAATTCCGCTTTAGGATTGAACATAAACAAGGCAATCCCCCCAAATAAATAGGGCGTAAATACGTCACGTTTGCTACCGGTGAAATATTCAAGGAAATTCAGTTCAGCCTGTAAAGAGAATTCAGAAATAGAACTTTGAAAGCTTAAATTCCTTCCTGGAGTTTTTCCGGTTGCCTCATCGCTTCCCTTAAGACTTCCTATTAAAAGATTTCCTTTAAGCGCCCACCGGGTTGTATAATTATAACGGACTACGATTCCACCCGCTGGTTGAGCCTGAGAAAATTGCGTGGCATGATTCAGATCACCAAGATAATACGACAAGCCACCGGTAATTCCTGTTTCCAAATACTGAGCTTTTGTACTCATGGTAATGAGTATAAAATACACGAAGAGAAAAATACTTTTTCGAAGCATATTCCAGATATAATTAAAACTTTTAAGTGGCATTGTCTTAAACGGCCACAATTTTCGGTACAATGTATAACTCTAAAATGCGCCGGAAATTATCTGACGGCAAATTTATCCTATTTACCTGACAATGCCTGAGATTAATCGTTAAGAAAAACTTAAAATTTCGGATACTTAATTTCGTTTGTCGATTCCCCAATGAAGTTTCTCCCTTAAAGTGGTAAAGAAATCTTTGTGAGGCATACGAACAAGTTTAAGGCTAAAGTCAGCTTTACAGACCTGAATTTCATTACCAGAATGGCTATGAATAATATGTGAATCGAGTCCGAAAATATACCGATTGTCACGTCCTTCAACTTTAAGGGTAATTCTACTGCTATCGGGGATTATAATGGGACGTACTGTAAGATTATGGGTGGCGATGGGCGTTATTACAAATGCATTGGCATCGGGTGAGATAATAGGTCCGCCACAACTGAGCGAATATGCCGTGGAACCGGTTGGGGTTGCAACTAATATACCATCGCCATAGTATGAATTGAGGAAATCGCCATTAACGTATACATTAATGGTTAGTAACGAAGTTGGATGGTCTTTTTGAATGCTTAATTCATTCAGTGCATATTTGTATATGTCTGTCAATCCGTTACATACAGATAACAGACTATGGTTTTCGATTAAGAAATTTTTCGTTTTCAGACATGCAACGGCCTCATGAATCTCATCTTTTGATACGGCCGATAAAAACCCCAGTCGGCCCAGATTAATTCCCAGGATTGGAATGTCTGAATCGCTGACCAATCCAATAGTATCCAGAAGGGTGCCATCACCACCTATACTCAGGAGATAATCTATTTTTCCCCTGATTTCTCCCGGTTTACTAAAAGTTTCAGAATCGGGAACAATAGTACCCCGATTATATAATTGTTCATATAATAGTTCATAGAAAGGTTTGTACGTGGTAATGCTTACCCCGGCAGCGCGAAGTTCTCTATGCAAAAACAATAAATGTGGAAGCATTTCTTCACTAAGAGCCTTACCGAATATGCCAATTTTCATCTCTAAATCCTTCATTAATTGTATACAAACCTAATTCATTATTCTCAATACAGCAACTATATCAACACATCGAATTCTTATAAAATGGCCATAAAGTGAACGAAGAATCCATGTTCTCCTTCTTTATTAAGACTATACTCGAGGCGCAATACTTTATCGTAATACGTTATAAGGTCAAGTCCCAGGCCAATACTGGCAAGCAAGTGGTTATTAAGTTTAGTATTGAGATATTCTTTATTATTTCCTACATAACCGATATCAGAGTATATCGTGACATACGATGCAAAGTGTATCAGGCCAAACTTATCATTATGAATTGGTTTTATTTCAAAGGTTTTTTGTGGAATAAAATTGTATTTCAGGTTAAAATGACTTAAAAAATATTTTTGTCCAAGAATCAGATAATACTCATATCCTCTGGCAAAGTAGCGGTCAGAACCTAAGCCCCGGCTATATAAAAATGGTGTTTCCGCTAAACGCCCGTATAGACCTCCTGATGCATACCATTTTCCTCCCAAAGACCAGAATTTTCTATAGTTTGCCTCCAGTGAATATGAGGGATTTGATTCGTTGCTTACACTGGCAAGATAGGCTTCGGTATCGTAATATGACCCATGGAGTGGATAGTGTTTGTAATCACGATAATCGGCTTTGAGGCGATAAAGAAACCCGTACATTGATAGGTTTTTCTGCGAAGGCCAAAATTCAGAGGCCAGCATCGGAAGTGAATCACTCAAGCGGGTCTGCTGAAAGAAAAATCCTGCATAATGTGTTATGTTATACGCCGAACGGTATGTTAGGAGTATTTTTCCGAACCAATCACGTCTTTGATAGATGTCTTCATTTTTGTAAAAAACGACTTCACTTTGATCGTTTGTTTTTAAGGCCACTTCGTGATTTCCGGTGAAGCCTCCTTCTATATTCAATCCAAGTGTTTGGGATTTGTTAATATAAGGAATGTCGTACAACAGACTGAATTTTTTATCGAAACCAAATTTTAGTAACAGCCGCAACAACTCTTTTCGACCACGAAAATTTTCAATGTTGATGTAGGTTCCGTAGTTTACCCTTTCAAAATTCTGGGCTCTCCACCAGGCATTAAAATTGCGATCGGCTAGTTCAAAAACGGGATAAGGCCAAATGTACCATCGTTCAATTACATTGATATCAAGTATAATATGACCTGGTTTTGTGGATGAAATTGTGTCGATGTGTACAAAATTAAATATGGAAGCATTCAGTAAGTTTGATTTGCTTTTTGCTAAATGATTGGTCAGTTCATCTGC
This sequence comes from Bacteroidales bacterium, assembly GCA_030656615.1. Classification (GTDB taxonomy): domain Bacteria; phylum Bacteroidota; class Bacteroidia; order Bacteroidales; family TTA-H9; genus JAUSOY01. The sequence continues at coordinate 103,220 of JAUSOY010000058.1, forward strand.
AAAAAGTGTATCACCGGGTTTTAGTGTGATTTCACGCGTGATAATGTGTTGACGGGTTTGATGATTTCCATGAATGGTAATAGAATCTACCACAAAAAATAGTATTTTAATATTCTGTGCGAAACCAGAACAGGAAAGCAATCCGATAAATATCAGGAATAAAAATCGCTTCATACATTAAGAAAATTCAGGAGTCCATCGTAACGGTCGCGTAATAAATCATTGAAATCGTTTTCTCCGAAAGAGGCTTCAATGGAATAATTATACCGATGAAGTGTTTGTAAAATTCCTGAAATATCCATTTTATTAACTTTAATAGTAACGGTCATTTTTGTAGAGTTGGGGTGGGTATCGGTATAAAGTCCCATGACCGTTGCATCATTTGATTCAATAATCTGAGCAATTTCCGAGAGTTCATAATCCCTGTAATTCATATCCAGAATAATAATTCCTCCGGGGTTAAGGATGGGATCGATGCGCGAGTAATTTTCCATTAAACTCATCAAAGTAATGCAACCAATATATTCATTCTTATCATCGATGACCGGTAGTAGGGTAAGTTTGTTATTGGTGAATGTTTTAAATATTTCCAGTATATGATTGTTCTCCAGAACATTTGGCCAATTGAGCGAAAGGGGATGATTGCCCAGCGGATCTTCCGGATGATTATAATTTAAAATATCATTTTCACAAATCAATCCAAGATAATCACGTTCATTCACAATTGGCAGGTGCATTACCTTGAATTCTTCCATCATACTGAGGGCTATTAAGCCGCTGTCAGAGGTGCGAAGCGGTACTATTATGTCGGATATGAGCGATTTTGCCAACATGATAATTTAGTTATATGTTTCCAATTCTTTATCGTCAATAATATTCAGGTAGCTTGTGTATCGGGTATGGGCAATTAGCCCATTTTCAACGGCAATTTTAACAGCACAACCGGGTTCGTGGCTATGTGTGCAATTATAAAACTGACATTTTTCGAGTATTTTTTTCATCTCTGGAAAATATAGCCCAACTTCTTCTTTTTTGAAATCGATGAGTCCGAATTCTTTAATACCAGGCGAATCAATAATATATCCTCCAAAGGAAAGGCTATGCATCTGGGCAAATGTTGTGGTATGTTTACCCTTGCTATTGTAGTCAGAAATTTCCTGGGTTTTGATGTTTAAGCCCGGTTCGAGTCGGTTTATAAGGGCTGATTTCCCGACTCCGCTGTTTCCCGCCATCAGGGTTATTTTTCCACTAAGAATCGCTGCTATTTCATCCATCCCTTTTCCTTCCAAGGCAGAGGCAGTAAGTACTTTATAACCTGCCTGATTATATACTAAGCGAAAATATTCCAGATTATCATAATCTTCTTCGGTGTATAAATCAGTTTTGTTAAAGATAACAATACCTGGAATATTATATGCTTCGGCAGTTACCAGAAAACGATCGAGAAATCCGGGTGGCGTGCGTGGATTACAAATAGAAGCTACTACTACTGCCTGATCTACGTTAGACGCCAATATATGTAATGTTTTGGAGCTCTTTGTAGCTTTACGGATGATATAATTATTGCGGGGATGAATTTTACTGATAATCCATTCGGTATCTGAAACAGCGGTTACGGTAACTAAATCACCCACTACTACCGGATTCGTGTTTTTTAAATCATGCATTCTGAATTTCCCCTTTAACCTGCAATCAACAACATTGCCGCCGGGTGTTCTGACGATATACCAGCTGCCGGTCGATTTTACAACTCTTCCTTCAAAATCCATATTATTCAGGGAAATTATAATGTTTCTTTATTGACCGGACAATATTCCAGTGGCATTTTAGGCCTCTTTTAAAAGTGACGAAATCTCCGCCGGATATTTCATAGGTGCCTTTTGGGGTAGTAATGATGACCTTACCCTCAATAATATAGCACTCCTCATCGCTATCATATGTCCAATCGAAGGCAGAAATTTCCTTTTCCCAAATGGGCCAGGAAAAAACTCCTTGTTTGTTCAAGGTTTCCGAATCAGGGTTTTCGATAATTATCATATTCATCAAGAATAATATTTGGTATCAAAGCAAAATTAGCGTATTTTTGAACAAAGTACTCATAATATGATTCTGCACAGCCTCATTCCTTCCATTCCTCCTCTGCTTGTGGCAGGGGTCATACTTGTCTTTGGACAATATAAGTACGATTCTTCACGGTTTCGGTTACTTCTTGGGTCATTTGTTTTAGGTCTTTTTATAAGTGCACTAATAATTCTTGGACATTATATTATTTCTCAAATGGGATTGGCCGAACTGAAGAGTATCAGACGAGTCGCGTTCTTTTCTTTTGTTGTGGTTGGATTTGGACATGAGACTGCTAAATTTCTGGTACTCAGGTTTTATGCAATTCCGAATGAATTTGTGAATAAGCCATCTCATGGGATAATCCACTCATGCCTTATTGGGCTGGCAGTTACTGCCGTTATGGTTGTATATTTTTCTGAAACAATGGCCGAATTTCCATATTTTAACACATGGATTTACCTTTATACACCGGCTGCTATGATTATATCGGTGCCGGTTGGTTTTTTTGCTGGGCTTGGAAAAAGCCGGCAAACGCGTTTTATTGATTCAATGACCGGATTATTTGCCTCCGCTTTTTTCCACAGTATATTCATCTTCTGCTATATCAGTAGTGAACTATTGCTTGGATTACTGGCTGCAATAGGTACTTTTTCCATTGCAATCATCCTGATCTGGAAGGCACTTGCTTATACGCCTGAGAGTAAGAATTAGAGGTCGGGCGTTTCTTTCCAGTCTGATTCGGGTCCATACCACGAAGCATACATATTGTAACTTCGGGCAATTCGCATGACTTCACCTTCCAGAAGTTCCGGATCCAGTTCTTTTATTTTTTTTGCAGGAACACCGGCAAATATACTCCCGGAGGGCACAACGGTTCCTTTTGACACTATTGCACCTGCAGCAATGATGGAATTACTTTCAATAATTACTCCATCCATTATAATGGCACCCATTCCAATAAGGACATTATTCTGAATTTCGCACCCATGAATGATGGCTCCATGAGCGATGGATACATTATTTCCTATTGTAACCGGGTGTTTTTTATAGGTGCAGTGGATGATGGCTCCATCCTGAATATTTACATAGTCCCCAATACGGATACTGTGTACGTCTCCTCTTACAACCGCATTAAACCAAACGGTGCAATGATGGCCCATAATTACATCACCGGTAATGGTTGCATTATCAGCCAGAAAGATATTGTCTCCAAATGTGGGAAGGATATTTTTTACTGATTTAATAAGTGCCATAGGAAGTTAGAATTTAGTCGGTGAATTTTTTTTCGTCGATGAGGCCCGCTTCACGAGGGAAATCAAGCGAATAGTGTAAGCCACGGCTTTCTTTACGTGCTATTGCCATTTTTATAATGAGATAGGCAGTATTTATAAGATTGCGAAGCTCACAGATATTGACGTCTAGAATGGAACGTTTGTAAAGATATTCAGTTTCGCGGAAGATAATATTGAGTCTTTTTAATGCTCTTTGAAGGCGAAGATTTGAGCGAACGATGCCAACGTATGAACTCATGAGACCCTGAAGTTCTTTTACGGTATGCGTAATCAGAATCATTTCTTCATTAAACACCATACCTTCGGCATCCCAATCGGGGATTTCATCGCAATGCATAAGCTTTCCTGCCATATCCATGGAATGTTGTGCAGCCCGATGACTGAATACCAATGATTCGAGTAGCGAATTGGATGCCAGGCGGTTGGCACCGTGTAATCCGGTATGTGCACATTCTCCGGAGGCATAGAGTCTTTTGATAGAACTCTGAGCAAATTCGTTTACTTTGATTCCTCCACAAATGTAATGTGCAGCAGGGATTACAGGTATTAGGTCATGAGAAATGTCAATTCCAATGGAAAGGCATTTGGCATAAACTGTTGGGAAGTGTAATATCAGTTCTTCTTTTCCCAAATGGCGGCAATCGAGATGAACATATTCGTAGCCACTTATTTTAATTTCGGTGTCGATGGCTCTGGCAACAATATCTCGGGGAGCTAAAGAACCGCGTTCATCATATTTTTGCATAAACTCCTCACCGTCAAAAGTTTTTAAAACAGCACCAAAACCTCTTAGTGCTTCGGTGATAAGAAATGCAGGTTTATCCTTGGGATTAAAGAGGGCTGTTGGATGAAACTGTATAAACTCCATGTTTTTAATTTCACCTCTGGCACGATGCACCATTGCAATGCCATCGCCGGTTGCTATCGGTGGATTGGTGGTGGTATTGTACACATTTCCTGCGCCACCGGTCGATAACATGGTTGTACGGGCTAAAATGGTTTTAATTTCATTGGTAATCACATCAAGCACATAAACGCCGTAACAGGTAATATCTGGTGTATTACGGTCAACCCGTAATCCAAGGTGATGTTGTGTAAGAAGTTCAATTGCAAAATGATGTTCGAGCAGGCTGATATTCGGGTGATTTCTTACGCGATCGAGTAAAGCTCTTTCAATGGCCAGTCCGGTCTGATCCTTATGATGGAGCACCCGATATTCGGAGTGGCCACCTTCTTTTCCTAAATCAAAAAGTCCTGTCTTGGTTTTATCGAAAATAACTCCCCAATCTACCAGTTCTGTAATTCTATCGGTGGATTCGGTGATAGTAATGCGAACGATCTCCGGATCATTTAACTCATCACCCGCTATCATTGTATCACGGATATGCTTTTCAAAACTATCAGGAATGTATGTTACGGCAGCGATGCCACCCTGCGCATATTTTGTGGCGGATTCTTCAGCGTCCTTTTTTGTAAGGATAATCACGTGTCCCTGTTCTGCAACTTTAAGAGCATAACTGAGTCCGGCTATTCCGGAACCAATAACAAGAAAATCTGTTTTTAATCGCATGATTGATAGCGTTACAGTTTTGTATGCGTCCGATTATTTTTTAATATTTTTTGCCTCGTTCCAGAAAACATCCATTTCACTGAGGCTCATCTCGTGAAGCGAACGTCCTGCTTCCCTCGCTTTTTCTTCGAGATACATAAAACGTTGACGGAATTTGCGATTGGTTTTTTCCAATGCATCTTCCGGGTTTACATTAATAAACCGGGCATAGTTTACCAGAGAGAAAAGAAGATCGCCCATTTCTTCTTCGGTTCGGCCAGGCGTATTTCCATTATCGACTTCCGTCTTTAGTTCTTGCAATTCTTCGAGTACTTTATCCCATACCTGTTCCGGTTTTTCCCAATCGAATCCAACCCCTTTTGCTTTTTCCTGCATACGGTATGCTTTTACAAGGGGTGGTAGTGAGTTTGGTACTCCTGAAAGAACCGATCGTATTCCTTCCACATCCAGTTTAATTCGCTCCCAATTGTCTTTCACTTCACTGGCATCTTTTACGATGACATCGCTAAAAATATGAGGATGACGCTGGGTGAGTTTCTTATTTATTCCATTCAAAACCTCAGTAATTCCGAAGCTGTTTTTTTCGCTTCCAATTTTGGCATAGAATACCAGGTGAAGCATTAAATCACCCAGTTCGTTCTTAATGCCATCCAGATCATCAGAAAGTATAGCATCAGAAAGTTCGTAAGTTTCTTCAATGGTCAGGTGGCGAAGACTTTGAAGGGTTTGTTCTTTATCCCATGGACAACCAGCCCGCAATTGATCCATAATTTCCAGAAGTTCCCCAAAGGCATTTTTTTCTAATTCGTAAGGCATTATTATTGTGAATTATTTTTCAGGACGGATAGAACAGTTTCGATGAATTCACCACTTTTAAATGGCTTACGTAAAAATCCATCCATTCCGGAATTTAAATATTTGTATTTATCGTCTGATAGGGCAAATGCAGTAACAGCGATAATTTTTACCGGTGTGAGCCCTTGTTCTTCTTCGTGTTTCCTAATCAGCTCTGTAGCTTTCATCCCATCCATTACCGGCATTTGAATATCCATCAGTATTAAATCGAAGTTGCCGGCAATATATTTTTCAACACCAATTTTACCATTATTAGCCACTTCAACATAGGCATCCATTTTTTTCAGATATGCCCCAATGAGTTGCTGATTGGTTGGATTGTCCTCTACCATCAATACTCTGTAGTGATATTCTTCGGCACTTACTTCAGGTATAACTTTGGTTGGTGGTGTGTCATATTTTTGAAATTCGAGGGTAAGCCAGAATTCACTTCCTCCTTCGGGACGATTATTATATCCCATTTTTCCACCCATTTTTTCAACCAGAGAACGCGAAATGGACAATCCAAGTCCAGTACCCCCGGATACAGATGTTTCCTTTTGTGTGCCCTGAACAAAAGCTTTGAATATTTTTTCCTGTTCTTGGGGGTCCACTCCTGAGCCGGTGTCGGTTATGGCTGTGCGCATTATGATGGAAGAAGCATCTTCCTTTAAAACTTCCACATTCACGGATATCTCACCATTGAAAGTAAAGTTAATGGCGTTATTAATTAAGTTAAGTAGTATTTGTCGTATACGGTAGGCATCGCCCAAATTCTCTGGTAATGATTCAGGCAAATGATATTTTAATTGATTATTTTTTTCTAATGCTTTTATCTCTAATATTTTAACAGATTCCTTGACCACTTTGGCATAATACATTGGCTTAATATTTAGAGAAAGAAAACCAGCTTCAATTTTCGAAAAATCAAGGATATCGTTAATCAGTGATACCAGATTAGCCCCAGCCGATCGGATGACACTTACAAACTCATGTTGTTCAGGGCTTAGGCTACTTTCTTCCAACAATTCAGCCATCCCCAGAATTGCATTCATGGGGGTTCTGATTTCGTGCGACATAGAAGCCAGAAAATAGGATTTGCTTTGCGTGGCATTTTCAGCCTTGTCTTTGGCAAGCAATAATTCATCTTCTATGGATTTGCGCTCAGAAATATCTTGCATCAACCCTACAATATACTTTTTATTGATGTCTTCATGATAGTAAAGGGTCTTTGTAACATAAAAAGTATTTGGATGACCCAGAAAATCCATACAACTTTCGTATCGGTCGAAATTATAATTCAGGACTTGCCGATCGCTTTCTATAAAGATTTCAGCCTGGGCTTCGGGGAATAATTGATGATCGGTTTTGCCGATAATTTCCTCCATGTCACGATTTAATAACTTGCTGTATGCCCTATTGGCCAGCAATAACTTAGAATCTTCATCTTTAATGAAGAAGGGTTGCGGGATAGAATTTATGATCGCGAAAAGAAACTCAACGGATGAAAAACTACGTATTCTGTTTAAACGGTCGTCAGATATATCGGTAATAATACCCGATAGACTTGCGCCCTGTTGCAATCGTCGTACCGTGAGTTTATGATTTACCCACTTTATATCTCCACTTTTTTGGTGTACAATCCGAAATTCATCATTAAAAAAGTCGAGACTCGAATGGGTAATCTCCTGTATGAGATTTTCAAATTTCTTCGTGTCATCTTTTGAAATAACATTAAGCAGTTTAGACGGATTTCCCGTGATGTCCTGAGAAGTTAGGCCGAAAATTTCGCTGAGTTTACCGCTCATTCGTGAAATCCGGAAGTTGTGGTCGTTGTCAATCAGGGCGGTATAATAGACTTCCGTTACATGTGCTGATGATTGATTATCACTTAATTGTCTTACTTTGGTGATGATACTGGTTATTTTTTTTTCAGAGGTATATGTCTTGATATGGAAGTGCGTATTTTCTATTTCATGATGAAATTCGGGAGAGGTTTCATTAATGAGTAATTTGTTCAGAGATTCAGGAAATATGCTATCCAGATTTTCAGCCAGTGATATCGATTGAAGAGAGAGTTGCCCTTGCGGAAGAGAAATATCTAATAATTTACCTCTCGAATTATAAACAACAACGCAAGATTCAAAATCATGATGACTTAACAAAGAGGAGGTAAGTATATCAATCGATACTCCCTGCTTCATTTTTAATAATTTCTGCCATTGGATATATCCCAAAATGGTTAAAATAATAATAAGAATACCGGTTATAATTAGAATGGTGGATATTATTGACATGAAATTGAACTTTTGTTTCTAAAAAATAAACAGAATTTTATTAGTAAAGTTTTAAAACCCTTTTTTTAAATGATTTTGTACAACTTTTGGAAATCAGTAACTTCGGGATAGTATAATTGGAAAGTAACGATTTTAAAACGTTTCAACCATACAGTATTTGACAGACCATTATTGGCAAAGATAAAAAACATTGATTTTTTATGGGTGGCTTTTCTTAATTTTGCTTCTTTTCATCTTGTAAATGTCTTGATAATTCAGGAATTTGAAGCGATTCTTCACCATATATTTACTTTTTTTTGTCGCCTTATGCGGTTCATTCGCTGAAAGTCAGAATGATTCTGTTAGTGCTTCACCCGGATTGCGAATTAGTATCCGCACCGGTAGTGGTTTTATTCTTAGACATCACTCCGAAATGGCTGTGTATGCCAATCATCATTTTCAAATGTTTGAGGCTTCGGTAGCTTATAAAACTTTCGGAGAGCAAAGCTGGAATAGCCGATACAATTACCCGTGGTTTGGCATGAGTATGTACTATTCCGATTTAGGGGCTTCGCCATATCTGGGATATGCTGCAGCGGTGTACCCATACAGCGAAATAACATTTCTTGGTAATCAGGATTTTTGTTTGAATGGCCGGGCAGGACTTGGAATCGGTTATATTTCGAAACCATTTGACCGTTTCGATAATTATAAAAATACAGCCATTGGCTCGCATCTTAATGCTGCAATATTATTGGAAATGAACCTTACAGGCCGCATATATCAAAATATAGATTTTAGTGGATCACTTTCGTTTTTTCATTTTTCGAATGGAGGAACCGAAATGCCAAACTATGGAATTAATGTGCCTTCAGTAATGGTTGGGTTAAATTATCATTTAAGACCATCGCCTCCGGTAATAGAACCCATTGAAAGGGTCACTGTAGTTAGAAAACCAGAATTTACTGTTGCTGCATATGTAGGCTTTAAAGAAATTTTCCCTGTTGATGGACCGCTTTATCTGGTCTATAATACCACAATTGACTTTACATATCCTGTTTTACGTATTTTAAAATGCGGCTTGGGTTCAGATGTTGTGTATGATAAATCAGATAGGATTATTTTGGAGGACCATGATATAATCATCAATAATAACCTTGAAACCATAAAACTCGGACTTCATGTTACGACCTCTGTCGAAATGGGTAAAATGAGCGGGGTAGCACAGTTTGGCCGGTACGTTCATCAGCTTGATAAATCGGATGGTGAGTATTACGATAAGGTAGCGGTTTTTTATAATATATACCGTAATTTTATGCTTTCTGTTACATTGAAAACGCATTTTGCTAAGGCCGATTACATTGGAATTGGATGCGCATATCGCATAAAATTATGAAGATTAACAGATTGTATATTATAATTGTTTGCCTATTAATTCTGATTTTGCCGGGATGTGCGAAAGAAGGCGGGCAATGCCCTACCAGTACAGGTAAAGAAAGGTATGAGGAAAGGAATATAATTTCCGAATTTGATAGTGTATACTTATATGGTAATATGAATTTGCATATTACTGAAGGTCCGGTATTTCGATTGTATGTGTATGCCGGAGAAAATTTACTACCAGGGATTCTAACAGGGTTTTCAGGTAAACGTCTTAGGATTGAGGATGTAAATTCATGTGATTATATACGGGATTTAAATCCAAAAATGGACGTTTATCTCACGCTTCCAAAGTTAAAGTATCTTGAGTTTTCTAGTTCAGGTACCATTTCTGCTACCAATACACTCACATCCGATTCACTGGCCGTGCAATGCTGGAGTGGGGGAGGTTCTCTAAAAATGGATATTCGTGCAAAGGAATGCTGGTTTATTGAACATACTGGTGCCGTCGATTTTACAGTTAGTGGTGTATGCCCGAATACATATATTTATCATACGGGTTATGCGCCATTCGATTTCAAAAATCTCAAAGCAGAGAGGGTGCATGTGGTTAATCGTTCATCGAATCATTCATATGTAAACGCCAGCAAGTTTTTAGGGGCTGAACTTTGGAATCTTGGGAATATTTACTACATAGGAAGCCCGGAAGAAATAAAAATTGAGAATCATGGAAAGGGTCGGTTAATTCCCTTTCAACCTTGATTATACAGATATGAAACTCCTGAAAAAGCATTCGCTTAAAAATCTGAACACATTCGGAATCGATGTTTCTGCTGCAAATTTTGGTATCATTGAAACAGAGTCGCAAATCACCGAAATATTTGAGGAAATGGAGGGGCAGGATTTGCTGGTACTGGGTGGTGGAAGCAATATTCTTTTAACAGCAGATTTTCCTGGTCTGGTTTTGAAAATGAATATACAGGGAATAAATATTCTTGATCAATATGGCGATAATGCATGGATCCAGATTGGTGGCGGTGTGGAGTGGGAGAAAGTTATTGATTTTGCTATCGAAAATCAACTCTCCGGAATCGAAAACCTGACATTAATTCCCGGTCTGGCTGGTACTGCACCCATACAGAATATCGGAGCCTATGGGGTCGAACTTGCAGATGTATGCGAGTCAGTAGAGGTTTTTGATACATACAAAGGCATGTTTTTCGAAATTAAAAAGAAAGATTGCCATTTCGGATACCGTAATAGTTTTTTTAAACAGCAAGCGCGTAATCGATTTATTATCACCTCGGTAATATTGAAGTTATCAACACGTTTTAATCCTGTCCTTACATATAAGGCATTACAGGATAGTATTTTAATGGAGGATGAACTGACCCTCGAAAAAATGCGTGAAACGGTTGCCACACTTAGAAAAGGAAAATTGCCTTCCATTTCTGAAGTGGGTAGTGCTGGTAGCTTCTTTAAAAATCCTGAGATATCCGTTAAGAAGTTTGAAAGCCTTCAGGCATTGTACCCAAATATGCCAGCATGGCCCAATGCCGATAATTTTAAAATTCCTGCGGGTTGGCTTATCGAACAATGTGGCTGGAAAGGATATCGTGAAGGAGATGCTGGTGTTTGGCCATATCAGGCACTCGTTTTAGTTAATTATGGGAATGCTTCAGGTATGGATATCTGGGCACTTGCAAAAAAAATACAACAGTCAGTTGATGATGCATTTGGAATCAGGCTGGAGTCAGAAGTGAATATTATTTGATTCATTTTCAGGAAAATTTGTACATTTGAGTGTGGTCAATCATCGCATTATGAGAAAATTGTTTTCCTTATTTTGGCGAAATCTGGAGGCAATAATATGGATTACAGCTTTTATTCTGTTTGCATTTGCCAGTACAGATTTTATTGATTCGGCCACAATTTGCCCTTTCCATTCACTTGGTTGGGCATATTGTCCTGGTTGTGGCTTAGGAAGAAGCATTATTCTTCTTTTCCATGGCCAGTTTCGGAATTCTTTTGAGATGCACCCCTTGGGTATTCCGGCAGTTCTTATTTTAAGTTGGCGGATTGTAACCTTGCTTTATAAACCTGCGTCAAAACGATATCAACCTAAATCACAAAAAAAATGAGTCAACCATTTTATCAAATCATGCCTGAACTCGATCACGAAGAATATAACTATATTCAGAATTTGGTGAAGGATTTGGACGAACAACAAATTTATAATTTTGCCAGCATGTACAGGGCAAGAAGAAAAGATCCACAGATTATTCTTCTGACGTGCTTACTTGGATTTTTTGGTCTCGCAGGAGTCCATCGGATGCTTATGAATCAGATTGGTATGGGTATATTGTATTTCTTTACCGCTGGTTTGTGTTTGATTGGAACAATCGTAGATTTAGTCAACCACCGCAAGCTTGCCTGGGAACACAATATTGTAGTGGTTCACGAGACCATTAGCATGATTAAACGATAACCGTTTTTTTGTTAATCAATGATATTCTCCTTTGATTAAAGAGGCAATGGTTTTATTGTGTCAGGCATATTAGTCGGTTTTCATTCCTCCTATAAGTTCACGGATGTCTTGAATATTATGCCGAAGCATGTATTCTTCTATGCCAGCTATTATCTTTAAGGTGATGGCCGGGTCTATGAAATTGGCTGTTCCCACTTGAACGGCAGTGGCTCCTGCCAGTAAAAACTCTATGGCATCCTTGGCTGTCATGATACCGCCCATGCCGATAACAGGAATTTTTACAGCTTTTGAAACCTGCCAGACCATTCGAAGAGCAACGGGTTTGACTGCCGGGCCGGAGAGGCCTCCGGTAATGGTCGATAATAGCGGACGCCGGGTTTCAGCGTCGATGGCCATTCCAAGCAAAGTATTAATCAGACTAACTGCATCAGCGCCAGCATCCTGTACCGCTTTTGCTATTTCAGCAATATTGGTAACATTGGGTGAAAGTTTGACGATGAGGGTTTTGTCGTATGCTTTTCTTACAGCCTCGGTAACAGCAATGGCAGATGGACAACTGGTGCCAAAAGCCATTCCTCCCTCTTTAACATTTGGGCAAGAAATATTTAATTCGATGGCTGGAATGTTTTCTAAAGCATTAATTTTCTCAACCACAGAAAGGTATTCTTCTATCGTAGAACCTGAAACGTTTACAATTAAATGCGTATTCGTGTTTTTGATACGGGGATAAATATCATTAATAAATCCATCCACCCCTTTGTTTTGAAGACCAACCGCATTAAGCATCCCTGAAGCCGTTTCGGCCATTCGGGGATACGGATTTCCCTGACGCAGACTTCCTGTGGTGCCTTTAACAACAATGCCTCCCAGAGCAGAAATATCCATAAAATCAGAAAACTCTTCTCCGTATCCAAATGTACCGGAAGCTGTGAGAACGGGGTTTTTGAAAATCAGGTCTTTAATATTTACACTTAAATTGCCCATGTTCAGAAATTATTGAAGGTTAGTATTATTCTTTGTCGCCCCAGCCGCTGAGTTCCTGATAATCGAATACAGGTCCTTCGGTACATGTGCATACATGGCCTTTTTTTGTATCGACGATACAACAAAGGCAGGCACCTATGCCACATGCCATGCTCTGTTCAAGGGAAACCTGGCAACTTTTATTGAGTGTTTTAGCCAGACGAGCCACGGCTTTCATCATGGGATCGGGGCCGCAACAGTAAATGCCATCAATTATATCCATTCCATGACGAAATATTTCGTGATGAATCACAAAGCCCTTGGTTCCTGTACTACCATCTTCAGTAGTCAGAAGTACATCACCAAATTCAGAATACGCATCTGGAATGGTAAGATGTGTGGCTGATCGGGCTCCAATAAGCGTGGTAATTTTACAGTTTCTGGCTTTTAATTCGCGGGCAAGTAAAAGGAGAGGAGCTACACCGCACCCGCCTCCAACCAAAAGAAGGTTTTTGTTCTCAGGTAGCCTGAAACCATTGCCCAGTGGATACAGGAGATTTACAATGTCTCCCTTTTTAATGGTGGAAAGTTTTCGGGTACCATCGCCTTTTTTCTGAATTAGTAACTTTAAAATACCCTTTGAAGTAACAGCGTCGTGAATTGATAAAGGCCGACGCAGGAATGTCGTTGGAGAATCATCGATTTTAATCTGGACAAACTGTCCGGGTTTGACCAAACCCATAGGCTCCCGACATTGAAGTTCCATAATAAAATGTTCTTCATTTACAGCTGAATTGCTGAGTATTGTAAAATTGTGCTGATATTTTTTCATTCCTGAATTATTATTCCATTGAAACCGAAAGATAAAAAAAATCCGTCCACGATGGGACGGATAAATATTTAAGATGCGCTTTCTTCCGGAGTTCCACTATCCGTTTCGGCTTCGGTTTCACTGAAATCAAGCTCATTATTCTTTTGAAGTTGATTATACCAGCCGATGATTTTCTTAATATCGCTAACATAAACCCTTTCCTCATCAAAATCGGGTATGGCCTGAGCAAAGAATTTTTTGAGTTCTTTATTGTCTGATTTGTTGTCGATGGCTTCTTTCCCACCAGTAAAATCATAAATGCCCTTAAAGATATCCTTAAGAGGACGATCTTCTTCTGTGGTATATACACTTATTTCTTCCAGACTGCTTATACGGTCGTGAAGGAAAGCAGGGAAACGCTTCCCATCGGTAAGTGATTCCACAATTACACCTGATTTAGCTTGGTTTACTACTCTGAATAAACCGCTTTTGCCTGCAATGGCCACTATTTTCTTCAAATCCATACGAAAATTTTCCTAGAGTTTTTTAACGACCGCAAAGATATACAAATTCCGGATTTATCGTTGGGCCTGCTGATTCAAAGTTGTCTTAATTTGTTGTTTCTTCTGTTTTATCCGGAATGACGTTCAGTGAACTAAATTATATTAATTTTGTTGACTGATTAGTCAATCGAATTATGAGTACTAAAATCAATAAGCGGAACCTTATCCTTCAAACAGCTCTAAAACTATTCTGTTCCGAAGGGTTTCAGGCAACAAGCACGGCCCGTATTAGCCGGGAAGCTGAGGTAGCTACAGGAACACTTTTTACGTATTTCGAATCCAAAGATGCCCTTATCAATACGCTATATCTGGAGAGTAAAGAAATGATGGCAAATGATGTAATGGCATGTTTGCCTTCGGAAAATGAAATCCCGAAACTACGGCTGAAAGCTATATGGATAGCCATGATCCAGTTTTGTATTTCTCATCCGGATGTGTTTCGCTTTATGATGATTTTTAAGAATAGTCCTTTCATTCATCGCGTTACCATGGAAGAAGCACATGGAAAATGGGAGGATATTTATGCTTTAATACAACAGCTTATTGAACAAAAAAGCATCGGAAATTTATCACCGGAAATTCTTACCCGGATGCTAACGGCTCAATTGAATGCGGTTGCCGAATATTTGATTTATTATCCAGAATCCAGTGAGGAAATGAAATGCATTGCATCCGATTCGTTTGAAATTGCTTGGAAAGCATTTTTTGAATAATAATATGGAAATCATTAATAATTTATAGATTATGAAGAAAGTCGTTTTTATTACAGGAGCAAGTAGTGGTATAGGAAAAGCCACCACTTTGCATTTATTGGCAAAAGGCTATACCGTATACGGAGCTGCCCGCAGTATTGATAAGATGAGTGATATTTCCAAGGCTGGTGGTCAGGTTATACACATCGATATGCTTGAAGAGGCATCTATGCAAAAGGCTGTTGACGATATTATTGCCAGAGAAGGCCGTATTGATGTTTTGGTAAATAACGCGGGCTATGGTTCGTATGGTGCTTTGGAAGATGTTCCTTTAGATGAAGCCCGCAGACAGTTTGAAGTAAATGTCTTTGGATTGATGCGGCTTTCGCAAATGGTTTTGCCTCACATGCGCAAGCAAAAAGCAGGAAGAATTATAAATATATCATCGGTGGGCGGGAAGATTTACATGCCTATTGGTGGATGGTACCACGCGACCAAACATGCCGTTGAAGTACTTTCGGATGTACTTCGGATGGAAGTGAAAGAATTTGGAATCGATGTCGTTATTATTCAACCGGGGGCAATACATAGTGAGTGGTCGAATATTGCCATTGAAAATGCAATGAAGTATTCCGGTAATACCGTTTATGCTATTATGGCAAAAATAATGGGACAGGGAATTGCTAAATCCTATGAAGGCGATTTTGCATTACCAGCTCAAAGCATTGCTGAAGTTGTGGAAAAAGC
Organism: Bacteroidales bacterium; assembly: GCA_030656615.1. GTDB lineage: Bacteria > Bacteroidota > Bacteroidia > Bacteroidales > TTA-H9 > JAUSOY01. The sequence goes on from JAUSOY010000058.1 coordinate 118,900, forward strand.
TATTGTTGCTAAAAACCCAAAGACCCGTTATGCCAAAGGGAAGTTGGTGGGACTTGGTTTATTCGGGAAACGCTTTTTGCCTGATCGATGGTTTGATTCCATCATTCTTTTTCAAATGAAAAAACGTTAAAACATGATAATCAATGCAATAATTTTTGGTGCCACCGGAATGGTAGGCCGTGCCGTAATGCTTGAGGCCCTGGATAGTGCTGATGTGGAAAATGTGTTAGTCATTAACCGAAGGAAAATTGATTACGCACATCCAAAACTCCATGAAATTGTTCATGATGATTTTTTCGATTTCTCAGCTCTTAAAGAGCAGCTGAAAGAATACAATGCCTGTTATTTTTGTCTGGGAGTTTCGTCCATGGGAATGAAAGAAGAAGATTATCACCGACTTACTTATGATTTGACTATGGCAGCGGCAACTACTCTAGCGGAAGCAAATCCCAATATGTGTTTTGTATATGTTTCGGGGACAGGCACCGATTCTTCTGAAAAAGGCAAAATGATGTGGGCCAGAGTAAAAGGAAAAACAGAAAATCATTTCCTAAAATTACCATTTCGCTCAGTCTTTATGTTTCGGCCGGGTTATATTCAACCATTGCGGGGAATAAAATCGCGGGTGAACCTCTATAATAAATTGTATGAAGTTTTTGGTTTTGCTTATCCATTATTGAAAAAACTATGGCCGGCAACTTTTATCAGTTCAGTAGAGTTAGGAAAAGCCATGCTCGGGGTTAGTCGTATTGGATATTCAAAATCCATCCTCGAAAGCGGAGATATTGCCCGGGCGGGAAGAAATGTGAATACGTAAGAATTATCAATGAAAATGGACGAAGATTTGTTGGCCAACAATGAGATGAATGGACTTTCTGAAGAAGTTTAGAAATTATTAGATTTTTCGGTAGTTTTTATACTCCCACAAACGAATTCCGGTCAGCTTTTCAATCAAATACAGGAATGCATTTTTAATACTCATTTGTTTAACTCCTTCTTTAAGTGGGATGTCGCAATGATAATTCCGAATGCGTTCCTGCATTACTACCGGATGTTTTCCATTGAATCGTTCGAGAATATCGATGCCGGAATAGTCATAGCTATCAGCATCGCCAATATTTTTTTTCATCCATTCATCCGAATGCCATAAGCGATGAAAATGCTGTTGTTTAGTTTGTTGTAATTCAGGAGGTTTTACCCAGCCATAATGATGAATAAATGCGGATGTGGGTTTTACCTGTAAATGCTTGCCATTTCGCCGGAAACCCTGTGCATCACGCCACGAATGGATTCCTTCAATGTTTTTAATAATTCTTACTTCCCGGCGATACCATTTGCGCGAGCTTGCCACAAAATCATACGTTCCATAGAAGTGCCTGTAATTGAACAATAAACCTTCCACATTTGCATCGTCTTTCCATAATAACATCTGGCGCCGAAGTTCGTCATAATTGTCTTCCGGAATAACCTCATCGGCCTGAATGTACAATAACCAATCAGCATCTGCTGAGAGATTCTTCATGGCTTTATCCGTTTCTGCAGCGAGTACCATTCCACCTTTTCTTAATGAGTCATCCCAGGTACTTTCAACGATTTTTATCCTGGGATCGGCGATGGTTTTTACAAGTTCAAGCGTATTATCTTCTGAATTTCCTACTGCAATAATAAACTCATCACAAAGCGGTAAGGCAGATAGTATGGCTTCCTTGACGGGGTAGTCAAATTTTACAGCATTTCTGACGATGGTGAAGCCTGATACTTTCATTGTCCGTATTACATATCGAAAATACCCGTGTAGTTATCAGGACGAATAGCTCTTAATTCTTCTTTAATCGATTCATTAACATCCAGTTCATTAATGAAAACAATAATGGTTTGCTGGTTGATGGATTCTCCGGTTCGGGTAAGTTGTTTAAGAGCATTGTACGGATCAGGATAATTTTCACGGCGCAGAATGGTTTGTATGGCTTCGGCCACCACGGCCCAATTTGCTTCAAGGTCGGCCTGTAGTTTCTTTTCATTGAGGATAATTTTCCCAATTCCTTTGCTTATCGATTGGCAAGCCAGTATCGAATGAGCCAGCGGAACTCCCATATTGCGTGTTACGGTAGAATCGGTTAAATCTCGCTGAAGCCTTGAAATTGGTAGCTTTTCTGATAAGTGTCCGAGGATAGCATTGGCTATTCCAAGATTGCCTTCAGCATTTTCAAAATCAATGGGATTTACCTTGTGTGGCATGGCTGATGAACCCACCTCGTTGGCTTTCACTTTTTGTGTGAAATAATCCATGGAAATGTAGGTCCAAATATCACGGCAAAAATCAATCAATATTGTATTGATGCGACGTACATTATCAAAGATGGAAGCCAGATCGTCATAATGTTCTATTTGTGTAGTCGTTTGCTGGCGATGAATATTTAAAACTCCTTGTAGGAAATTATTTCCAAATTCCACCCAGTCGATTTCCGGATAAGCAACTTTATGCGCATTAAAATTTCCGGTAGCACCGCCAAATTTCCCGGAAACCGGAAGATTATTGAGGGACGAAATCTGTTTTTCGAGGCGTTCGGCAAAAACACAAAATTCTTTTCCCAGGCGGGTAGGAGAGGCGGGTTGACCATGGGTGCGGGCGAGCATAGGAATGTCTTTCCAGTCGCTGGCCAGTTGATATAATTTATCCCTAAGACTTGAATAAACGGGTATAATACACTCGTTCAGCGATCCTAAAAGCGCTACAGGCATGGCTGTATTATTGATATCCTGAGATGTTAGTCCAAAATGGATAAATTCCTGATATTTGCTTAGTTTTAATTCTTCGAATTTCTCCCGCAAATAATATTCAACGGCCTTAACATCATGATTGGTAACCGATTCTATTTCTTTAATTTTTAGCGCGGCAGTTTCATCAAACTGTAGATAAATATTTCGCAATATAGGAAACAGCTCTCTGTCAACATCCTTTAATTGAGGAAGTGGAATACGGCAGAGTGCTATAAAATATTCTACCTCAACCCTTAAGCGGTACTGTATAAGGGCATATTCGGAGAACCATGTTGAGAGAATTTTTGTTTTCGACTGATATCGCCCGTCAATGGGTGAAATTGCTTTTAAAGATTCGTCTGCCATGCTTAGAATAGTATTTGAATGCTCGAGAGATTTCCTTGAAATGCAAAGATAGGGAGAAAAGACTTTTTGAGAAAGTTTAAAAAAAATGGCCACCCCAAGGAGTAGCCATGTATCTTGTTAACTTAATGAAGATTATCGCAAACGAACCACTTCGCGGCCATGGGTATCATTGATAACCATTGATAAAGAAATGAAAAGTGCCAGGCAACCGGAAAAAATCCCAACAAGTCCGGCAGTTGTTTTTAATGGAGCAAAACCCGTAAAGTCAGCCGCTGCCAGTAAAAAGAATAGTGCAACGACACTTCCAAATAAAACCCTCATGACCATTGTCATCCGGAAGGTTGCAATAAAAAGGCCAACCGAAAAGATACCCCAGGCGGTTAAAAACCATCCCATAGAAATTGCAGAAGGGGCCTCACCCAATCCAAGTTTGGGGAGTAACATCAGAAATACGAGGGTAATCCAGAAAAAGCCATAGGAACTGAATGCGACAAGCCCAAACATATTATTCTTTTTCCATTCCATTTTCCCAACTAAAATCTGAGCAATACCTCCAAAAAAGATTCCCATCGCCAATATCATGGTATCCATCCCGAATAATCCGGCATTGTGAAGGTTTAAAAGTAAGGTACTCATTCCGAATCCGGCTAGGCCCAAAGGCGCCGGGTTGGTTGTGTTTTCAGTGATACGGTAGGTTTCGTGCATCATACAAATATAGACAATATGGTTATGTTAATTTTTTGCAAAGGTATGCATATGCATTTCAATATTTCGCATTTTGCCATCTGCATATTTAAGTTTAGCAAGGAAAAATCTGGTGTATGTTTTATTAAGTTTATACGGGATTGAAAGTCAAATGTTTTTCAAATACATAGAATCTTTATATATATAAATTTGTTGCCAAAAACTTGTTTAAAAATGAAAAATTTGCTATAGGGGGGTTCTAAAAATTCATTTTTTTCAAAATTTTCGGAAAGATATCAAGAACCCGTTACGATATCTTGCGAAAACGACATTCAAATGAAGGACAAATCCCTATAATTCGCACTTTAAAATGTCGCAATTTTTGAA
>JAUSOY010000059.1 GCA_030656615.1 Bacteroidales bacterium
TGTATCTTGCTTTATAATTAAAAGAGCAACAAATGTTCAAGAAATCTTCAAAATCAAGTCAACTTAACATTTTTACATCTCCCAAATCTTTGTTTTCTGGCAATTCGCTAAAAATGTACGAAGATGAGCAGGCTTGGCATAACCAGTTTCGCAAACAGGTTACGATGCGCATTGATGAAAATATTTTTCGACCTTTATATTGTCTGGACAATGGAACGCCCAATGCTCCTGTCCGTGTACTGGTTGCAATGATGGTACTAAAAGAGGCCGAAGGCTTAAGCGACCAAAAGATTTTTGAGAACTGCCGTTTTAACCTACTGGTTCGCAGTGCCATAGGTTTGCATAATGCAGATGACCCACTACCCACAGAATCAACCTATTACTTGTTCCGCAAACGCATTCAGGAATATGCAAAGGAAGAAAACGAAAACCTCTTCGAAACTGCTTTTACACAAATCACCAAAGACCAATGTGCCGAATTCGAAGTTAGTGGAAAACGTATCCGTATGGATAGCAAGTTGTTGGGCAGCAATATCGCCTGGCTTAGCCGTTACGAATTGATACATGAAACACTACGTTTATTTTATATCCAGGTGAAACAGTCTGGCCAACTCGACAACGCCATTGAAGATCGGTTAGACGAGCTACTCCAATTGGAAGGCAACAAAGTTGTGTACACATGCTCCAGCGAAGAGGTTAAAAGTCGTTTGCAAGAGCTTGGGGGATTGATATACAAGATATTGCCTCTGTTTTCATCCTCAACAAGTGTTTATTATCAAATCCTCCAACGGGTTTTCAACGAGCAGTATAGGGTCGATGAAAAAAAAGTGGTCGTTGCCCGTGAGAAAGAAGAGATATCGGCCAAATCGGTCCAGTCACCACACGATACCGACTGTCACTACAGGAACAAGGATGACCAAAAGATGAAAGGCTATAGTATCAATGTAACTGAGAGTTGTGATGAAGGCAAGTTACTAAACCTGATCGGCCATGTCGATGTGAGAAAAGCAAGTACTTCTGACGTTAATTTTCTTCAAGATGGCATAGAAAAAGCACAGGAAGTATTCCCCGATAAAACAGAAGCAGCACACGCTGATGGGGCTTACCACAATACTGATAATCAACATTATTGCAAAGATAATGAGATTGATCTGTACCTCCATGCCATACAAGGGGCAAAAGGCAGGTACCAATTCAATTTTCTCGAAAATGGTGAACTCTCAATTTTTGACACCAATGACAACAAAATTGTTGATTATGTGAATGTTATTGGCAAAAATAACATCAAAAAATGGCGCATCAAAACAGAAAAAGCTTACCGCTACTTTACCCAGAAAGATATTGATGGATACCTAATCCGAAAACAGATAGCAGAAACGCCCATTGAAATTCTACAATTCCGTAACAATGTTGAAGCCACCATTTTTCAGTTAGGCTACCATTATCCAAATGCAAAAAGCAGATACCGAGGTGAAATCAAGCACCAAATGTGGGCCAATATTCGCTGTTTGTGGGTGAACTTTGTCCGAATTCTGAGATACATAAAACAATTATGTCAAAGAACTTTGTTTTTTGCAAAATTTTCGGTCAATTCATTATTTTCCGAACTCTATTTTGCAATCAAATCAATTTTAACGGCAATGTTGCCAAACAATCTGTCAAGTTCCGAAAATACCCGATTCTCCATCAATTGAGAAAAATAGGGTTGTCGGACTGGACTCATTCTTTGTTAAATCAAAACTTTGAAAATCATGATGTAGTTGGAATTTTATCAACAGTCCTTCGAATGGTACGGTAAGCGCATAAGTTGTATAGATAAGTGACCGAAAACCCTTTCGGGTATTGCTTTCATTGATTTTACGCGCAGTGCATATATTGAATCCTAGTTTCCGAGGCAAAAATATATAACAATTAAGCCATTTTCCCTGCTTTGAATCTGTGGTTTTGATCAGAGTATATTTAATAGAAATAAATAATTTATTCTATCAAATATCTATTTACTAAAGGTTATAATGTAAACTTTTATTTGTGACCATAAGTATTAATCTTTTAGACTTTTACCATATCATTACAATCTTGAAGTATATATATAAGCATATTAAATGAGAAATTTTATATTCATCACTTTACTCTTCTTCCCTGAAGTGTTCTTTTCACTAGCCGCTATATTTGGAAGAGATTACAGTGGAGCAGAGCATTCCGATATATACATATATTCCACAGTAGCAACTGTACTATTAAGCTTGTTTTTCGTATTTGGCGAATCAACCTATAAGAAAGTGGCACCAATAAGCAGAGCAAATATATTGTTTTACAGCATTCCTTTTCTTGCAATAGTTTTTTACCTTATTGAGAGCCCACTTAATGCCAATGGAAAACAATTTTTTAGACTCTTTTTTGCATTTTCGGCGTCATCAATATATGTAGGTACCTACATGGCGGCAAATAATTACTTAATAAAAATCGCAAAATGGATAGACGTGGTGTTTATCGTAATTATGGTTGGTCTTATTTCTTCGTTACCCAGAATGGTAAATCTAAATGAAATTGTGGTTGGAGGTTTGATTTATCAGCAAATATCATATAACGCGGCATTTGCATTTAGTTTAGGATTGTATTCCTTACTATTTGGAAACTCTTATCAAAGATATAAATTATTTAAGAGTAGGTTTTACAAAATAATGACGTCTGTTTCACTTTTTTTTATTGTACTTATCATAATTATAAGTGCAGGAAGAGGTGGATCAGTATTACTAATTACATCAACTATTGTTATTTTACTATACCGATTTAAAAACATAATTGGCTTTAAAAAAAACATACGTATCATTACATCTCTTGTAATTTTATTTTATATTTTCCAATTTATACTACCACAAGAATTTATTCCTTTAACCAAGATAGGAACGGAAAGACTTATCTCATATTTTTCTTTTGGTGGAATAGATATGAATGATACGTCGGGTAGAAATATTGTATATTCCGTCGCATGGAAGATGTTTATTGAACAACCAATATTTGGATACGGGATTTTTAAATATGTGAGTACCTTTAATTTATATATAGATGACGTAATACCATATCCACATAACATTATTTTAGAATTTTTATTGCAGGGAGGGATATTCTATTTGATTTTTTGGTTATTAATTCTGTGGAAATATTTTTTGAAATTCAAAATCATTTTAAAACACAATAGTACGAACGGTTTATTAATACCAATAAGTTTACTGCCTATAACATTACTCTTGTTTTCAGGTACTTATTTAACAACTGGGCTATTTTGGTTTTCTCTATCATATGTTTTTAATTATAAACCATCACTAGCGCTACGTCTTAGTTAAAATAACTTCAATTGATTAAATTTTTGATCATTGACATCTTGATATTCTGCGTTCTCAAAGAGTTTTTTCATTGGAGTTCTGTCAAAGGGTGCCAAGCTGATTAATTGTAGAATTTCGTAGAGCAAGTATTTAGAATCGAGCTGCTTCTTTGCAAATATGACAATAAGATAGACTGATATGGCAATCCAGATTTGCGTTTTAACAGCATTTTCACTTTGTCCCCAAAACGCTTGGAAATTAAGGTGTTGCTTAATTCATTTTCAGAAAGTTTCAATTCCCCAACATGATTTGTATAAAGCGGCTATGATGGAAGCCGAAAGTTTAAAATTGTTAGTCAGGAAGATAAATGCCTTTTGGATTTCGGCGTCATAATAACGTACGGTTCGTAAACATCCAGGATACCGTTGAGTACTGGTTACCCCCATTAGAGCAATGGACTAATCGCTTAAAATACCAGTGGCTTAAATGGGCTGCCCACTGTTTAAAACCTTGTATTACAGATTAATTTTTGCACGAATGATAAAATTTATTCGGGCATTCGCCAGTTGAAACAATCTCTCAAAATCAACATAGGCTATGTCCATAACACGATAACTTCCACCGGGCAGAGAAATACTGTCAAAAATGTTGATATCGTGCACAGAACCTTTTGAAATAAAAATGTATTCAGGTATTGAAGGCGTCAGATCAAGTAGGGTATGAATCTTAACGGCTGCTTTAGTGGACCGGAATATTGCTCACCAGAAAACCGATAAACAGAGGTCAACAATGGTTAAATCGAGCACATATATACCACCATTAAGATTAATATCCAGTTGGTTATCCTTAGAATATAAATACTTGGCTTGTTCAATCAGATTAATCTAAAAATCCCGAAAAAACCGCCAATCTCTGGTTTTATTGGCTCCTGCAATCGTTGACTAATGAAAGGGAGAGCCAACACCAAGCTGGTAGAGCTTCTCTTTCTGAAGTCTCAGACAAAGAGCAGTATCGCTGAGGCTTTCACGACAAGTTAGTTGCCCAAAATGCCATGCACAGCAATTGCTTTCAGCAAGTAAAATTTTGGGGGTTGTAATCACTTTTATATCGCTTCACACAATATATAAACACGTGATAGGGTGCAAAACCCATTATTTGTGTAAAGACCATCTTGCCTTGATTCATAACAAGTATTTTGCGCTAAGAAACACAAAGCAATTTTCAAATCGTTGCTCTATGAAAACTCCGCAAAAGTAGATATATCAAGCTTTTCAAAGAACTGTTAATAATAACAACGCAACGTTAGTGATAAACCAATACTAATGATGCAGTAATTATATTTAGCAAGACACAATGTGTTGATTTCAATGCCCTTGCTGACAAAATATAATTACTTGATTTGAAATAAAATATTATTGTAATTAAACCATTGATTTTTAGTCACATAAAAATTCATTGATGAGTATTTATACTGGTGTTTGTTTTGCACATCAGTACTAATAGACCATCATTAAAAACAATAGAATTACTGGTACACATTAATCGAATTATTTTCAAGAAAATATCTATTTGTTCATTGATATCCATATTTACTTCATGCTTTAGAATATTTTGATTAAAGCACTATATAAAAGACCTAGATTATTTGGGACTTTTCAACGGTTTTTACTGATGGTGGGATTTTTAGAGAAGAGTATTTATCAAAAAATAAACAAGAATGGGCGAAAGAAAATAAGGAGGCTAAAGTTAGGTAATAATTTAGGGTAAATTATGGTTTTTTATATTATTGTTAATGAGAAGAATACTAGGCAAAAGTTATTTTAATAGCGAATTTTTTAAAAATTCTTTTATACTTTCTATAGGAACAGTTGTAGCACAAGTTATCCCACTGTTATTCTATCCTCTATTAGGACGGCTCTATACTCCTGAGGACTTTGGTCTATTGGCTACCTTAACTTCCATAACGGTAATTATTGCTGTTTTGTCAAGTTTAAAATATGATGCGTGTATTTTAATAACTGAAACCAAGCAGGATGGTGCTAACGTTATTGGGTTAATACTTACAATTAGTTTCTTTTTGTTGTTTATTATATTTGTTGTTTTGGAACTGTTTTCAAATCAAATTAGTGTATGGTTTAACTCTCCAAATTTAAGTAAATTGCTGTTTGTTTGTCCATTAACTGCTTATGCAATAATTATATTCAATAATTATAATGAATGGTGTGTAAGGAATAAATATTTTTCTAGCCTTTCATGGAACAAAATCGGGAATTCAGGAGCAAGCACATTAAGTAAAGTATTCTTTGGAATTATAAAAGTTTCGAGCAATGGGCTTATTATTGGAGATTTATTAGGAAGAACCGTCATCGCGGTAAGAAGTATTTATGATGCTTTGAGAAAAGATAGTGAAGTTTTTTTGAATATTACATTCATAAGAATGGTTCAACTATCTATAAGGTATAAAGAATTCCCAAAATATACTCTATCAGGAGCTTTGCTTAATAACCTAGGAGGTCAACTGCCTGTTTTATTAATAGGATTATATGCTAATAGTACAGAACTAGGATATTTTGCAATGACAATGAGTGTTCTAGCTGCTCCTGTAAGTTTAATTGGGTTTGCTGTAAAGGATACATTTCGTCAAAGAGCAAATGAAGACTATATAAGAAAAGGCGAATGCAGAAATATTTTTATTAATACATCTAGAGTAATATCTATTCTTACTTTAATAGGATTTGTGCCTTTGGTATTTATTTTGCCATTTTTATTTAGAGTATTTTTAGGTGAACAATGGATAATTGCAGGAGAGTATTCGCAAATTCTTTCTCCTATGATTGCATTATCTTTTATAACTAATACAGTTAGTGGGGTTTTGATAATTGTTGAAAAAATGAGGTTGTACTTTTTATTTCAGATATACTATTTCACAATTTCAGCTGCATCCCTAATAATTGGTTTTAGTGCATTTAATAGTATGAAAATGACGCTTGTATGTTATGCGGTAGGTATGAGTAGTGTTTATTTATTAGAGATGTATTTATCGTATAAGTATTCAGACTCAAAACAAATAAAGTAACCTCAGATAAAAATTAAACCCAATTTATGCATTAGAAATTTGAAACGGAGGAGAAAGACATGATACCTTTTCGAACAATTTCTCAAGAAATTGTCGTCGCTTTTCTTTAGCTGAGAGTACCAAGGTTGTTTTTCGGCCAGTTTTAACCAGATA
>JAUSOY010000076.1 GCA_030656615.1 Bacteroidales bacterium
CTCAGGGCACCGCTCAGTGTGACAACAGCTGCGCCCTTCGGCAGTATGACAATGCAGGCCCACAGATTTTCACAGATGAACCAGCCGGATGAACACAGATATAGATTATTGTTTCGGGTTTCTTAAAGATTCAAAGATTCAAAGATTCAAGCATTCAAAGATTTTGCATTCAATTTGTGTAGCGGGGCGAAGTGTCATTATCCACTAATTATTATTCCCATTCGTAATTCGTAATTGTTAATTCGTAATTGCTTCGTAATTCGTAATTGATAATTCGTAATTGATTTCGTAATTCGTAATTGCTAATTCGTAATTGATTTCGTAATTCGTAATTGCTAATTCGTAATTGACATTGTTGGTTGTTCATCCCGAAAGCTTTCGGGATACATTGTTCATTAAAATAATTGTCCAATGATTTTTACCAATAAACCATCAAACAAATAGCACATTTGCAAGCTCCAATACATCCCGATTTATCGTGACAAAAGAGCTATTTCTTTCCAACCACACGTAAGATTCTTTATATTTGTAATGTGACTGATTCAAAGCTAAATATCAACTTATACAAATCTCTTTTCCGTGGAAGAACAGACATTTATGCAGTTCGATGGGAAAAAGATGGACGAAGTGGATATATGCCAGCATATAAAATTGATTGGACTGATTACAATAAACATAAAGCACAGGGTGGAACTTTTAAGGATTATAAAAACAAGGAATATCAACCCTTCGATAATTCTGCAATAGAATCACATCTTGCAGGGAAAGAAACTTGCGGAATTTATCCATTACTTGAAGACAACACATCATATTTTATTGCTGTTGATTTTGACAAACAAAACTGGAAAGAAACGATTCTTAAACTTCACAATACTTGTACAAACTATAAAATTCCATCTTACTTTGAGCGTTCCCGCTCAGGCAATGGAGGTCATTTGTGGGTGTTTTTTGAAGATGCTTTTCCTGCTCAGCAAAGTCGAAAAATTATGTTTGAGTTGCTACGCCATTCAAACATAATTTCGCATTTTGAAAAAGAACCAAGTTTCGACAGGTTGTTTCCAAATCAGGATTTCCATTCAGGGAAAGGAATGGGGAATTTAATCGCACTGCCATTTCAGGGCAATTCATTAGCTAATAGCAATTCGTGTTTTATTAATCCCGAAAACTTTAAACCAATTGAAAATCAATGGAAAAATTTGGAATCGATAAAAAAACTTTCAATTGAGAATTTGAAAATACTTTACGAAGAATTATTCGACACAAAGCCCAGCGAAGTTATTATTTCAAGCCCGATATTCGATAAACCTTATGAGCTCGAAATTGTCATTAGCAATCAGATTTATCTTAAAAGAGCACAACTCAGCAGAAAATTAATCGTATTTCTTAGGGAACAACTAAATTTCTACAATTCAGATTTTTTAGCCAAAAAGAATTTAGGAAAAAGCACTTTCAATACTGAAAAGTTTTTCAAGCTGATTGAAGAATCCGAGAGTGAAGTGATGATTCCGAGAGGATTTTCTGCAACTTTAGTTCAGTTCTGTATCAAGGAAAGCATTCCGTTTAAAATTATCGATAAAAGAGAAAAAAAAGATTTTGTTGATTTTGAGTCTGAGATAAAACTTCAAGACCATCAGGAAATTGCGATTGAAAAAGTACGAGAAAAAGATTTTGGCGTAATTGTTTCACCACCCGGCTCTGGTAAAACTGTAATTGGTCTTGAGATAATTGCAGAAAAACGTCAACCTGCGCTTATCATTGTTCACCGAAAACAGCTATTTGACCAATGGATTGAACGAATTCAAAACTTCTTGAAAATTCCTAAAAAAGACATCGGACAAATTGGGAATCAAAAGAAAAAAATTGGCAAGCATATTACCATTGCAATGATTCAATCGTTATCAAGAATTGATGATTATAAAGAAATATCCAATGCATTTGGAACAATCATTATCGATGAGTGCCACCATATACCTGCCAAATCGTTTAGGGAAGTTATCGTTAAATTTAATGCATTCTACTTGTATGGATTAACTGCCACTCCTATAAGAAAAAACAACGATCAGAAATTGATATTTGTTTACATCGGAAATATTCTTCATCAAGTTAATCAACAAGAGTTTTTAGCGGAACGAAACATTAAAACCGAAATCAATATTAAAGAAACCGAGCTATTTGCTCCATTCGACTATAAAATAGACAAATACGAAACTATTTCGCGCATTCTAATTCACGACACGCAACGAAATTCATTGATTTTAAATGACATTGAGCAAAATGCAGAGAGATTTAAAACCATTTTAATTTTGACTGAGAGGAAGGCACATGTTGACATCCTGAATCTTTATTTGAAGGATAAACATGAAACAATAACAATTCACGGTGATGATTCAGAAAGTGCTAGAAAAAGCAAAATTGAGCAAATAAAACAGGGTCATTTCAAATTAGTAATTTCTACAGGTCAGTACTTTGGTGAAGGAATCGATATTAGTAATTTGGAATGCTTGTTTATTGTTTATCCATTTGCCTTCGAAGGGAAATTGATTCAATACATCGGAAGAATTCAACGTTCAAAAAAACCACCTGTGATTTTTGATTACAGGGATTCAAAAATTGATTATTTTGAAAAAATGTTTAAACAACGAAAACGATACTATAATAAACTGAATAAATAACGATGCCAGAAAATCAAAATATAGAATGGAAAGAAAGTTGGAGGGATGAATACCTCAAGTGGATTTGTGGATTTGCCAATGCCAAAGGAGGGAAAATTATTATTGGTAAAAATGATAAAGGAGAAGTCGTGGGAATTCCTAATGCTAAAAGGTTGATGGATGACCTTCCAAATAAGATTGTCACCAATCTTGGGATAATTTGTGATGTTGATTTGAAAGATGAAGACGGAAAAGATTACATCGAAATTGATGTAAAACCTTATGATGTACTAATTTCATACCAGGGCAAATACCATTACAGAAGTGGAAGTACAAAGCAGGAGTTAAAAGGTAATGCGTTAAATGAATTTCTGTTGAAAAAAGCAGGAAAGACATGGGATGATGTAATTGAACCAAGAGCAAAACTTGAGAATATTGATATTGCTGCTATAGAAGCATTTAAAAAAGGAGCCACAAGCAGCAAACGATTGCCGTTTATTGCAGCTGAAAAAAATATTGAGCGAATTCTTGATAACTTGCTGTTATTAGAAGATGGAAAACTAAAACGTTCAGCAATTCTTTTGTTTGGAAAAAATCCTTGCCGTTTTTTTATCAATGCCTTTGTAAAAATCGGTCGTTTCGGTAAAACAGATGACGATTTAAAATTTCAAGAAATAGTGGAAAGTAATGCCTATCAATTAGCAGACAAAACGTTGGAAGTGCTTGATAGAAAGTTTTTTGTTTCCCCAATCACATATGACGGTTTGCAGCGCATTGAAGGTTGGGAATATCCCTACGAAGCAATACGTGAAGTAATATTGAATGCGGTAGTCCATAGAGATTACATGGGTGCACCGATTCAAATTAGTGTTTATGATGATAAACTAATTGTCTGGAATGAAGGTTCTTTACCGGAAGATTTGACAATAGAAGATTTAAAGATCAAACACTCTTCACGACCACATAATCCAATTCTTGCGAGTGCGTTCTTTAAAGGAGGATTAATTGAAGCCTGGGGACGGGGAACGATTAAAATTATAAATGAATGTAAAAAAGCAGGTTTACCTGAACCATTAATTGAAAATGTTTCGGGTGGGATAAGTGTTACAATTTTTAAGACTAAAATTGTAAAAGCCAATGTTTATAAATCTAAAGAACTTAATAAGAGACAGCAGAAGGCTCTTGAATTTATCAATGATAACGGAAAAATTAAAAATGCCGACTATCAAATCATTAACAATGTTTCTAAAAGAACTGCCTCCAGAGAATTAAAAGAAATGGTAGATAAAAGAATTCTTGAATTATCTGGAGTAGGGGCAGGAGCAAATTATAGTAAAAAAAATCAATTGTAATTGGGCCATAATTGAGCCATAATTGAGCCATAATTGGGTCATAATTGGGCCAAAAAATATAGGGGAAGGCAAACAGCTCATGAATTTGTAAAAGAAAATGGGAAAATTACAAATAGCATTTATCGAGGCATGTATAATTTATCTGAAAAAACTGCCTTTCGGGATTTTGAAAAACTAATTGAAATAGGAATCTTAATAAAGGTAGGTGAACGGAAAGGAACTTATTATATCTTGAAAGTCGGATAAATGTCCGATAAAATTGAAGAATGTCCGATAAATGTCTGAAATAAATGAAAGGTACAAGTTATTGGAAAGGTCGGGAGAAGTTGGAGCAGGGACAGCGTACAAATTGATTGGCTCATAATTGGCTCAATTGGCTCAATTGGCTCAAAAATGATTCAATATGGATTTAAATGAGATTCATAAAGACGGTTCACCCTTCGTATTCAAGCATCCCGAAAGCTTTCGGGATTAATTCTTACCTCTTAATTTTTCAATTATCATCACAAGCCCCGTCCCGATTTGTGTTACCATGGAGCATTTGAGGCTGTTGCTTATTTAGAATTGTCGAAAGTCGAAAGTCAGAAGGTCGAAAGTCGTTTAGAACTCAGACACTTCGCTGCGCCCTTCGACTCCGCTCAGGGCACCGCTCAGTGTGACAACAGCTGCGCCCTTCGTCAAGCTCAGGGTGGCATTCAGTTTGACAATGCAGGCACTTTGCGGCAGTGTTGATTCATCACTTCATCACTTCATCACAACATCACGCTTTTGGTTATGAGGCATCGCCTATGGCTGTTGAACTTTCGATCTTCGACCTTCTACTTTGGACGAAAAGCAAAATGTCGCATTTATAAATCAAATAGCTCCGTCCCGTTTTGCGTTACCATGGAGCATTTGAGGCTGTTGCTTATTTAGAATTGTCGAAAGTCGTTTAGAACTCAGACACTTCGCTTCGCCCTTCGACTCCGCTCAGGGCACCGCTCAGTGTGACAACAGCTTCGCCCTTCATCGGTGTGACAATGCAAGCACTTCGCGGCAGTGTTGATTCATCACTTCATCACTTCGTCACTTCTTCACTTCATCACAACATCACAACATCACTTCATCACTTCATCACTTCATCACTTCATCACTTCATCACGCTTTTGGTTATGAGGCATCGCCTATGGCTTTTGAACATTTGACCTTCGACCTTAGACTTATGACAAAACATTGCCGAAGGCCGTTGCGAACTGTCTCAATCGAGAGGTCGTAATACGAAAAATCGAAGAATCAATATTCAATCAACAATAAACATTATACATCTCATTCCTCCCGCTTTTGTTTTAGCCATAAACTAAAAAAAGGATCGTCAATTTCATAGCGGTTACCGGATTTTGAAAGCATACCGCTTACGGCAAGTCTTTTTAGACTACTATAAGCGGTACTTGCGGCCGGAATATCATACTGATTAAAAAACTCCTGCGATAATGGAGTTAATCCCGAAAGCGCCATCCCTATCAGTAATTTCTTATCGGTTTTTTGACAATTATACCAAATCCGTTCGTAGTCCATATCATGTTGCCGAATGAGATCCTGAACGGCTTCGGCTACAAGCTCTGTTCCATCAGGATTTCTACGGCATTTTTCCCATACCATATAAGCCAGTTGCTGGGTGTAATACGGATGACAATCACTAAAATGCAGTATTTGTTCTGCAAGCCTAAGGGATTTATTGGTGATTTGCTGAAATCCATGGACAAGATAAGTCTCGAAATCTTCTTTCGGTATTTTACCCAAAGGCATTACCAATCCGAAATGGTAAAAGGATGATTTTTTCTTTTCGAATATCTCCCGGATTAACGATTCCTGTGAACCCATAAAAATGTAATTCAATTTTTTGTGATGCTGCATAATGGCCCGCATTTGCTGAAGCAATTGTGGACTGATTCGCGCAGCTTCCTGGAATTCATCAAAAATAACAATCAGCCTTTTTTTATCACTGCTGAGTTGTTCAAGAAGATTCAACACATCCTCCAGCAAGGGCTGTTCTGAAATAGCTTGATGAAAACTCACATCCACCGCGTTGGATACAGGATTAATTTTCAAAGTGGGTATTACCCGGAAATGCAGTACGTACTGCCTTACTTTTTCGAAGGGATAAATCCGGTAAATGCGCCGTAATAGCTGAGAAGCCAAATCGGTGGTACTGGTTATCAGTTGCAAATCGAGTGATATCACCGGACGATCCAAATCCTGTACTGCTTTAAATATCAGACTGGACTTGCCAAACCGGCGCGGACTGCTTACGATGAGATGATTCTCGGATGCCAGAATTTCTTTTACCCGCCTCATCTCTTCCCTACGGTCGGTAAAATACGGTGTATCCACGACCGAACCGAATTTGAATGGATTTTTTGGCATTGATTGCGATAATTTTCGTTGCGATAATTTTCGTAAAAATAATGATTTTTTGAATTAATCAGTGGATCTGCATTTTCTCATTTTCTCCCTCCCTCAACTTCTCCCCATCACATCATCACATCATCACAGCCCGAAGGGCGCATCACTTTTTTCGATTGATTATTGTCTATTGACTATCGATTATTGTTGCTTGTTACGGGTTTTATCTGTGTCCATCTGTGTTTTCATCAGTGTCATCTGTGGGTCTGTATTTTCTCATCACTTTTTTGGTTATGAGGTTACAAGGTGGTTGCAGTTCGATTTTTAGTTTTTAGTTTTTAGTTTTTAATTTTTAATTTTTAGTTCACTTCACCCCATCTCAACTTCTCCCATCCTCTTTCGTAATTCGTAATTGCTAATTCGTAATTGATTTCGTAATTCGTAATTGATTTCGTAATTCGTAATTGCTAATTCGTAATTGCTTCAATCACCCATTGATAAGCATAGAGCGGTGATTGTACGTCGTTTAGCATTGTGATTCCATTATCACGCGGTGTGAATCTATCACTGAGCAATGCAATTTAACCAGTAACCACTGTGAGTCCATTATCGTGTCATGTGTATTCACTATAGAGTGCCGTGAATCGATCGGATAGCGGTGTGTATCCATTATTCATAGGTGTGAATCTATTGAAGAATGAGAATGGGAGAGTGGGAGATAAACTTAGAACTAAAAACTAAAAACTAAAAACTAAAAACTAAAAACTAAGAACTAAAAACTAATCCCGAAAGCTTTCGGGACTAAAAACTAAGAACAGAACAGTCCCAATATCTCATAACCTCATAACTTTATAACCTTATATTATGAGAAATGAAATAAACCAGAATGCTTTTGTGATGAACAGCCCATACCCGAGTCGTTTTTTACAAGCCTCGATTTTGGCGGGATCGCTTACTATTCCTATAAAAGAGAAATTAAAATTACTGACACCAGGGATCTTGGTGCTGGATTTTGTTTTTTTTAATTTTTTTTATTATTATGTTGCATGCCGAAAATAAAATATTTTAAATACTTGTAATATGTTGAAAATTAATTAAATAATAATCTGATGACTAGAAATACTTACTCATATGCCTGCTCATTGGTTTGTTTTATGAATTGGAGAACATCAATTTGGAGGGCTTTGAAAGACATGATTTTAAAGCATTATTTCAGTTTTTTGCCCCAAAATCATTATTAAACCGGTGATTTATTAACAATCGAATAAAATTTTCAGAAAACAATTTTTTGTGACTCAAATAGTTACATCGGCTTGTGGATAACTGGAGCATTTTTGATACTTGACAAATAGTTTAGTCTTCGTAATTTTGTAGATGTGATTTTTATTTGTTGTTTTTGAATTTTTTGAGATAATGATTTTATGTTATTGCAGAGCGTAATATGAGCCATAATCTCCTGACACTACGGATGCAAATATTTTATCAATGTATGCGTATGTGTATGATGAAAAAACAGATAAATGGAATGATTGTTATACGATTGATTATGTTAGTATTGCTACATTTTTGATCGACAATTTTGATAATGTTAACTTAACAAATAAACCAATGTAGACTAAGAATATTTAAAAACAGAAAAGGGAGAAGACTGTTAGCGCAGAATTCTCCCTCAGGGATGCCACCCGTACGTTGCTCCCGGGGACGGGATAGCAATGGTGGCAAAAAATTTATCAAATAATACCATAAAGATATGAATTCATATCACTTTATGCAAATGGGGAGGTATAAAATGATCACCCATTTGTTTCAAAACAATCCGGAAATTTTTGAAAATAATCCGGAAGCGGCCAGTAGCCGCGATGCTTTTTTAAGCAATCTGGCTTCGATTGAAGAAGCCTATCGTTCACAAATTAAGTCCATTACGGGACACACTATTGGGAAGCAACAGGCCAAAAGTTCTTTGTTGCAAATAATGCAGTCGGTGCTGAACCTGGGAGCACTGATGGCCCGGAGAAATCAACTTCCGGTGCTGCATCGTGAATTTTCCACTTACCTCAGTGGTATTTCCCGAATGCGTGACCAGATGCTGCTGACGGTTTCCGAAAATGTATATCAGCAATTGACGGCTTATACCGCCGAGCTGAGTTCATACGGATTAACGGAAGCTGTGATGACGGATCTTCGATCAAAAATCGATGATTTTGCCGAGCTTATAAGCAGTCCCCGCATCGAACTCCAACGCAGGCGACTGATAACGAAGCGCATCCAGGATCTCTTTATTGAGACCAATGGGATTTTGAGAGAGCAACTCGATAAGTTCGTTCGATTTCTGCAGCGCGATAATGCCGAATTTGCTTATGCGTATTCATTAAATCGTCGCAGTAGTTACCGTAATCGTTCGAAGCCAAAAGGCAAGGACTTTTTCGAACTCAGCGGAAGAATAACGGATGCTCTGAGTGGCGACGCGATTGCATCCGCAGCCATACAAATTCCGGAGTTGAGTGTGGGCGCATTTTCTGATTCCGATGGATGCTTTGCCCTGGAAGGCATCCCCGCCGGAACCTATGATATACTGGTTTTTAAACCGGGATACCAGGATGCCATGCTCCCCGCTGTGGACCTCGAAACTGCTTCTGAGGATTTACAGATAAGTCTGCAAGCCATCGGCAGTAGTGCATAGCTCCCTTTTTTTGCCTTTACAAAAGACCGTCTTGTGAATGCAGGGCGGTTTTTTTAATTTGGCGAAGGTCTTAACGTCAAAGGTCGAACGTCAAAAGACACAGCAGTGCATAAAAAGACTTTTGACTTTCAGACTTTTAACTTGTGACAAAGAATTGTCGAAGGTCGAAGGTCGAATGTCAAATGTCGAAAGACAAGAACAAAGGAAATTTGAAGGTTAAAAGACCAGCAGTAGTTTGAAAAAAAGACTTTTGACTTTCAGGTCTGTGGCTTTTGATGTATTGCCTTTATGAGATTGTATCTGCTTCTGAAACCGGAATACAATTATTGGTAATTATTAATTGCGGTGTTATTAATTATTCAAATTGCGGCATACTAGGTAGACCCTTAAAGTACCGAAAAGGAGTGAGGGGATCATTGTTAACTACTAAACTTGCAGTTAAAATTATAATTTTTATATCTGTAAGGAAACTTAAATTACTTTGATACCATAATTCCAGCTGCCCTTTATAGGGGGCCAGAAATATGCGGTCAAATTCGTGCGGATCCATTTTGGTTTCGGAGTGTAATTTTTCAGCATCACGAAAAATCAATGAAGCGATTCCGGTTAGTCCCGGAGGTTGATTGTAAAATTTGGACTGAATATCTTCACTGAATTTGTCAAAATCCACCTTCATTAGAGGACGAGGGCCTACAATGGACATGTCACCCATTAGGATGTTTATTAATTGGGGCAGTTCATTGATTTTTGTTTTGCGTAGTATACGCCCTACTGGCAAAACTCTTGGGTCATTACGTAAAGTAATGCTCCCTGTCCCTATATTTGGACTATTTTTGGTCATTGTTACAAATTTCCAGATTTTAAATGTCCGGTTTTTATAGCCAATTCTGTTTTGTCCGTAAAAAACATAATGCTCACCGGTTGCCAGCAGAATGATCATTACAGGAATTAATAGAGGTGACAGCACGATTATTGCTAAAAGAGCAAGAAGGATATCGAGGAGGCGTTTTATGAAGGATTTGTACATATGGTGGATGGTTTTTTAGTAAGCTGTTGGCTATTAGCTATTGGCTATTAGCCGTTAGATGTTGATTAAACTGAAGAGCTTCTAAGTTTAGTTCTTAAAGCATTGATTTGTTTTTGAATAATGTGTAGTTCCTTAATGCTTTTAGTTAATTCAGAGTCCTTAATATAGCCGATTTCTTTTGATATAAAAAGCTGTGTTTCCACCTCAAATGAAGAACCGATTGCAATCTCAAGAAAATGTGCGAATTCCTTTTCAGATGTCCTTGATGATCCTTCTGCAATGTTTGAGGCTATAGAAACCGATGCCCTGCGTATTTGTGATATTAATCCAAATTTCTCATCTGAAGGAAAATTACTCGTAAGAGTATGAATTTCCTTTGCAAATTTTATGGATCCCTGCCAAATATCATATTCACGGAAATTTCTCATTACTTAATATGCTAGTCCGTAATTATGCCAGGTAAAAATAAATTCCTATCTTATAGAAAATCTTTTGACGTGAATATAATCAAATTTTTCGAAGAGTTTCCTGATGAACATAGCTGTAGAGAGCATTTCAGAGGAGTAAGAGAGCATG